>NZ_JANZYP010000085.1 GCF_025506355.1 Sphaerisporangium corydalis | reverse complement strand
TCGCCGCTCGAGTACCCCGAAGGGCCTTTCCGCTCGACTTGCATGTGTTAAGCACGCCGCCAGCGTTCGTCCTGAGCCAGGATCAAACTCTCCAAACAATGCCTGAAGAAATCCCGGCGAACACCACCACACCCGCTATCAAGCATGAGGTGTCAACCAAAGGAACCATCCCCGCACACCACAAAAGGCGTGCGAAAGACGGAGAAAATGCATAATCATGCACTGGCTTTTAACACACTGTTGAGTTCTCAAGAAACGGACGCGTACACCATCACCCGAACCCGCAAGGGTCCAAGACTCCGGGGCTTCCATCTCGTATGCCCTCATCCTACAAGGTCCGCTTGACCAGGAGCAAACCGCGCCTTTGCAGGCACTTGACTTCCAACCCGGCAAACCATCTAGAATTCAGACCACCCCGTTTCCAGGGCAACCCCTCTAACTTACCCGGTCTGCTTGGGTTAAGCAAGTCCCAAGGTCAGGCCTTCGAAGAGAGCGGGGGTCCGGCCTTCGCACGCACGCGCCCACGTCAGATCGCCGAGGCGAAGAAGTGGGGTTGTGCCGGGCGATGCCGACAACAGAAGATTACCAGCCTTCGCGGACGCCGGCGCCAAGTCCGGTTATCCACAGGCCGCGTCACATCAGTTTGACGGCCGGGGCCGCGCCATAGACTCGCCAGGTGAGCAGCGACACGCCTCCCGTGGCGAAGAAGGTCCCGGCCGAACGCACTCATCACGGTGACACCGTGATCGACGAGTACGCCTGGCTGGCCGACAAGGACGACCCGGACACGGTCCTCTACCTGGAAGCGGAGAACGCCTTCACGGAGGGCCAGACCGAGCACCTCGACGGCCTCCGGGAATCGATCTTCCAGGAGATCAAGGGCCGCACGCTGGAGACCGACCTCTCCGTCCCCACGCGCAAGGGCGGCTGGTGGTACTACTCCCGCACCGAGGAGGGAAAGCAGTACGGCATCCAGTGCCGGCTGCGGGCCTCAGGGGACACGCCTCCCGAGCTCAAGGCCGGGGAGCCGCTCGACGGTGAGCGGGTCCTGCTCGACGGCAACGAGCTGGCCGGCGACAGCCCGTTCTTCGCGATCGGCACCTCCAGCATCACCCCGGACGGCACCACGCTCGCCTACTCGACCGACTTCAGCGGCAACGAGCGCTTCACCCTGCGGTTCAAGAACCTCGACTCCGGTGAGATCCTGGCCGACGAGATCCCGGACATCTTCTACGGCGGCGCGTGGTCCGCCGACGGGTCCGCCTTCTTCTACACGACCATCGACGACGCCTGGCGCCCGTACCGCGTCCACCGGCACATCATCGGGACCCCCTCGGCCGACGACGTGGTGGTCTACGAGGAGAGCGACGAGCGGTTCTGGGTCGGCATCGGCCTCACGCGAAGCGAGCGCTACCTCGTGCTCGGCGCGGGAAGCAAGATCACCAGCGAGGTCCGCATCCTCGACGCCGACTACCCGACCGGGGAGTTCGCCGTCGTCCGGCCGCGCCGGACCGGTGTGGAGTACGCCCTCGACCACGCGGGCGACCGGTTCCTGGTCCTGCACAACGAGGGCGCGGAGAACTTCGAGCTCGCCACCGCCCCGCTGGAGGACCCCGGCACCTGGACGCCGCTGATCCCGCACAGCGAGGACACCCGGCTGCTGGACGTGGACGCGTTCTCCGACCACGTGGTGGTGCACTTCCGGCGCGACGGGCTCACCGGCATCCGCGTGCTGCCCGCGGGCGACGAGCCGCACGAGATCTCCTTCCCCGAGACCATCCACGCGGCCGAGCCCGCGGGGAACCCCGAGTACCACACCGGCCGGCTCCGCCTGGCGTACGCGTCGATGGTCACGCCGCCGTCGGTGTACGACTACGACATCAGCAAGCGTGAATTGATCCTGCTGAAGCGACGGCCGGTCCTCGGCGGGTTCGAGCCCGGTGACTACGAGCAGTTCCGTGAGTGGGCGGTCGCCGACGACGGCACCCGGATCCCGATCTCCGTCGTCATGAAGAAGGGCACTCAGCGGCCCGCGCCCACGGTCCTGTACGGGTACGGCAGCTACGAGACCTCCATCGACCCGTCGTTCTCGGTGGCCCGGCTCAGCCTGCTCGACCGTGGCCTCGTCTTCGCGGTCGCGCATGTCAGGGGCGGTGGCGAGATGGGCCGCCGGTGGTACGAAGAGGGCAAACTGGACCGTAAGAAGAACACCTTCAGCGACTTCGTGGCCGCCGCCCGCCATCTCGACCAGGGGGGCTGGTCCAGCTCGATCGTGGCGAGGGGCGGTTCGGCCGGTGGCCTGCTGATGGGCGCGGTGGCCAACCTGGCGCCCGAGGAGTTCGCGGGCGTGGTCGCCGAGGTGCCGTTCGTGGACGCCCTGAACACGATCCTCGACCCGTCGCTCCCGCTGACGGTCATCGAGTGGGACGAGTGGGGCGATCCGCTGCACAACGCCGACGTCTACGCGTACATGAAGTCGTACACGCCGTACGAGAACGTCGACGGCCGGACGTACCCCCCGATTCTCGCGATCACCAGTCTCAACGACACCCGCGTGCTCTACCACGAGCCCGCGAAGTGGATCGCCCGGCTCCGCGCCACCGCCGGTGGCGGCCCGTTCCTGTTGAAGACGGAGATGGGCGCCGGTCACGGGGGTAGGAGCGGCCGGTACGACGCGTGGCACGAAGAGGCTTTCACCTTGTCGTGGATCCTCGACCGGGCCGCGGCAGGCAAGACCGCAGTAACGGAGGAGACGAAGTGACCTATTCGGCATCAGACGACCGCTACGAGAGGCAGCCGTACAACCGGTCCGGCAGGAGCGGCCTCAAGCTGCCCGCCGTGTCGCTCGGGCTCTGGCACAACTTCGGGGACGACAAGCCCATCGACACCCAGCGGGCCACGCTGCGCCGGGCCTTCGACCTGGGAGTGACCCACTTCGACCTTGCCAACAACTACGGTCCTCCGTACGGCTCGGCGGAGGTGAACTTCGGGCAGATCTTCGCCCAGGACTTCCGGCCGTACCGCGACGAGCTGATCATCTCGACCAAGGCCGGGTACGACATGTGGCCCGGGCCGTACGGCGAGTGGGGGTCGCGGAAGTACGTCCTGGCCAGCCTCGACCAGTCTCTCTCGCGCATGGGCCTGGACTATGTGGACATCTTCTACAGCCACCGGCCCGACCCGGAGACCCCGCTCGAAGAGACGATGGGCGCGCTCGACACGGCCGTGCGGTCGGGGCGCGCGCTGTACGCGGGCATCTCCAGCTACACGCCGGAGCAGACCAGGGAGGCGGCCAGGATCCTGCGGGAGATGGGCACGCCGCTGCTCATCCACCAGCCGCGTTACTCGATGTTCGACCGGTGGATCGAGGACGGCCTGCTCGACGCCCTGGAGGCCGAGGGTGCCGGGTGCATCCCGTTCTCGCCGCTGGCGCAGGGCATCCTGACGAACAGGTATCTCAAGGGTGTTCCCGAGGACTCGCGCGCCGCGAAGGAGCGGTTCCTGCGGCCGAGCCAGCTCACCGACGACGTGCTCCAGCGGGTCCGCTCGCTGAACGAGATCGCCGGCGCCCGAGGCCAGTCACTCGCCCAGATGGCACTCGCCTGGGCGCTGCGCGACTCGCGGGTCACCTCCGTGCTGATCGGCGCGAGCAGCGTCAAGCAGCTTGAGGACAACGTCGCGGCGGTGGACAACCTGTCCTTCTCCTCCGAGGAACTCGCCGCGATCGAGAAGGAACTCCCGCCAACGGGCTCGCCGATCGTCTGACCCGTCCAGAGCAGGCTCCCGCGGCACCGCCCGCCGGAGCATGTCCTCGTAGGAACCGGCTTCCGGGTGTCCCTGCCGGAGCGTCCGGTTCGGGGGAGACCCGGAGGTTCCGGCGACACCGCCCTGCCCGAGGACCATGTTCAGCCCTGCCCGAGGACCATGTTCAGCCCTGCCCGAGGACCATGTTCAGCCCTGCCCGAGGGCCATGTTCAAAAGGGAGCCGGGGTTCGCGGCATCGCTCTGCGGGTTGTGTCGTGGCCGGACCTTGGCCCTGTGGCACCGCCTGCGGGGCCCGGTTCCGAGTCCCTGCCGGAGCTTCTGGCTGTGGGGATGCGGGAGTCTCGCCGGTGGGGTGGGTCAGAGGGCGTTGTGGCGTTGGAGCCAGGTGAAGGAGGCCCAGCCGGGGAGGACGGGGAGCCAGAAGGTCAGCAGGCGGAAGAGCAGGACCGCCGAGGTGGCGACCGTGCCGGGGAGGCCTGAGAGGGTCAGTCCGAGGGACAGGGACGCCTCGACCGCGCCCAGCCCGCCGGGGGTGGGCGCGGCCGAGCCGATGGCGTTGCCCGCCAGGAAGACCACGGCCACGGCGGTGAAGCTCAGCGAACCGCCGAAGGCGCGGACGCAGGCGTCCAGGCAGACCACGAACGCCAGCGTCAGCAGCAGGGTCCCGCTGAGGCCTTCGAGGATCTTGCGTGGGGACTGCAGCACGTCGAGCAGCCTCGGGATCACCCCGGAGAACAGCGGCCGGATCCGCTTGGTGATCATGCGTCGCAGTTGCGGCACGGCGAGCACGAGCAGGACGATCACGGCGCCCGACAGCAGGGCGATGACCAGGCCCCGGGAAGGGCTGACCGAGGGGGCGGCCTTGGTGCCGGTGACGTACCCGAAGAACAGGAGCATCAGGATGTGCGCGCTCAGCCCGACGAGTTGCGAGGCGCCCACGCTGGCGACCGCGAGACCGGGCGAGATGCCGCGCTTCTGCAGGTAGCGGGAGTTGATGGCCACCCCGCTGACGGCCGCGGGCGCGACCAGCTTGACGAAGGAGCCGGCGAACTGGGCCAGCACCGTGCGTCCTAACGGCAGTTTCTCCGGGACGAAGCCCCGCAGCATGAGCGCCGCCGCGACGTAGCTCAGGCCGGCGGCGACCAGGGCGACGCCGCCCCAGCCCCAGCGGGCCGAGGTGACGACCTCGGCCAGGTTGACCCTGCTGAGCTGGGAGAGCAGGAAGTACGCGGCGAGCGCGCTGGCGATGATCGTGACGAGGGTGCGGGGCTGGAACCGTTCGAGCCGCACCTCCTCGACCTCCACCTGCGGGGTGAGGGCGAGGATGCGCTCACGCAGCGCGGGGAGCAGTTCCTTGTCCTTGGTGACCTCGGCGCGGGTGCCCCTGGTGAGGGCGATGCGCTGGAGCAGGGGCAGCGCCCCGGCGAGCGCCTGCTTGGGGACCACCTCCGACGCGCACATGACCGACCGCTCAGGGCCGACCCGGAGCGCGAGGTAGGTGATGAGCTGGGCGACGTCCAGGCGCAGGAGCAGGTCGCCGGCGGCGATCTCGCCGCTGCGGGCGTCCATCAGCACCACTTCGCCGTCGTTGCCGATGTGGATGCTGTCGCCGGTGAGGCGGCGGTGCGCGAGGCGCTGGGCCTGGAGCAGCTCCACCTGCCTCCAGATCTTGATCAGCAGCTCGTCGTCCAGCTCTTCGAGGGGGACGTCCTCGAGCGCCCTGGTCTCCAGGTGCTCGTACGCGAGGAGCGCGGCGTCGGTGCCGATCTCGCTGGTGCCGACCAGGGAGGGGGTGTTCACCCCGGCGGCCTGGGCGGCGTACGCCATCAGGGCCTCGCGCTCCAGTTCGGCGCGGAGCGAGCGGATGGCCCGGCGGCGGGTCTCGGAGTTGAGCCGGATCCGCCGCCAGATCCGGTAGAGAACCCCGGCGACCTGCCGATCGCGGTCGAGCACGGTGATGTCGAAGCGGCGGCCGTCGGACATCGTCACGGCGTACCGGCGGCTGCCCTGGGCGTCGTCGCCGATGCGGTGTGCCTTGGCGGGGGTGAAGCCCATGCGGCGGAGCGCGGCGATGACGGTGCCGCCGGGGGGACGGGTGTTGGGGCTCCCGACGGCGTAGAGGGTGGCGTACCCGACGGCCAGGCCGACGAGGTAGGTGACGAAGACGCCGAGGGCGGTGGCCTCCGCGCCGGTGAACAGGGCGAACACGTCGAGGGCGATGGCCATCCACATGAGGGTGCGCCAGGTCGGGCGGCGGGAGATGCGCACGGCCGTGACGTAGGCGACGACGGAGGTGAGCAGCGTGTTGAGCGGCTCGACCCTGCGCCCTCCGGTGAGCAGCAGGCGGAGGTCCTCCGGGCCGGCGGCGGCCAGCCACTCACCGAGCACGAACGAGACGAGCATGCCGATGATCGCGGCGATGAGGCCCTCGGCGACCCGCAGCCCGTCGCGGTGGAACACCCGTTCCACGGCGAACGCGGCGGGGACGGCGAGCACGGCCGTGCCGGCGAGGAAGCTCGCCACCCCGATCAGCAGGTCGGGGGCCCGGCTCGTGCCGTCGGTGACGTCGGCTTCCAGGCCGTTGAGCGTCTGCTTGGCGACGAGGGCGAGCAGGACGACGGCGGTCAGCGCGAGGAGCGTTGCGAGGAAGCGGAGGGCGTCCGACGGCCGCCGGATGCGCGCGGGCAGCAGGGGCTCGACGACGATCACGGCCGGGTCGCCGGCCGCGGGGGCCTGGCCGGTCTCCTGGCTCTCGCCGTTCTCCTGGCCCTGGCCGTTCTCCTGGAGCTCGCCGGTCGCGGGAGGGCCGGCCACGGAGATGTCTCCCCCCGCGGCCTCGTCGGCCTCGTCGCGCTCCCTTATGTCGGTCACCGCCGGCGTCTGCGCACGTCTCGGGTCATATGATCTTCCCTAACCTCTGTTCACCAGGGGCGCGGGGCGACCGAACCCTGGCGACCCCATGTCCGCACACCCGTTCGGGGGGTCGCCGGTGAACTCGTGCACCCCGGCCATTCGCTGACACTCTACGGCGCGCCCGCGCTGAGGGATCAGCCGGATGCGACGTCCTCCATGTTGCCGGTACCTCCGGCGGCGCACATCGTCCGCAAGTATGGACTGGTGGCGTCCTCCCAGGTGGAGGCCTGGTCCGTCACGGTACCTCCCCGGGGATGAGACGCGCCGGGTGCCATGCCCAGGTCAAGGAGGGCCCAGGTAGCGTTGGTACATGACCCGTGAGCTGAAGGTTCTGGGCGCCTGCCCGCTGGACTGCCCGGACACCTGCTCGTGGGTGGTGACCGTCGAGAACGGCGAGGCCGTGGGCCTTCGCGGGAACCGTGACCACCCCTACACCCGCGGCGCGCTTTGCGTGAAGGTCAACCGTTATCTGGAACACAGCAGGGCGGCGGACCGGATCCTCCACCCGATGCGCCGGGTCGGCCCGAAGGGCTCGGGGCGGTTCGAGCGGATCAGCTGGGACGAGGCGCTCGACGAGATCGCCGAGCGGCTGACCGCGATCGTCGGCGAGTTCGGCGGCGAGGCCATCTGGCCGTACCAGGGCACCGGGACGCTGGGCTACATCCAGGGCGAGTCCGGTCAGGCCGGGCGGCGGCTGTGGAACGCGCTGGGCGCTTCGTACCACGATCTGAACATCTGCGCGAAGGCCGGCAACGTCGGGCTGAGGCACACGAACGGCACGCCGGCGGGCATGGACCCCGAGACGTTCGCGCTGTCGAAGCTGATCATCCTGTGGGGCACCAACACCCTGACCAGCGGGCACCACCTGTGGAAGTTCATCCAGGACGGGCGGGCCGCCGGGGCGCACGTGGTGGCGATCGACCCGGTCAGGACCCGTACCGCCGACCAGGCCGACGAGCATCTGGCCATCCGGCCGGGCACCGACGCCGCGCTCGCCCTGGCGCTGATGCACGTGGTGCTCGACGAGGGCGCCGAGGACCGGGACTACCTGGAGAACCACACCAAAGGCTGGGAGAGTTTCGAGCGAGAAATCCGGAAATATCCCCCGAGCGTGGCGGCGGAGATCACCGGGATCCCCGAGCAGGACATCCGGGCCCTCGGCCTGCGGCTCGCGCACACCCGGCCGACCGGCATCCGCGCGACGATGGGCCTCCAGCGCCACCGCGGCGGCGGCACGGCCATGCGGACCATCGCCTGCATCCCCGGCGTGACCGGCGACTGGCGCCACCCCGGCGGAGGCATCGCGTACTCCACCAGCGCCCACATCCCCATCCAGGCCGACGTCCGCCCCGACCTGCTGGACAAGCCCGTACGCACGCTGAGCATGACCCGCCTCGCCGAGGGCCTGGCCGACACCGCCGACCCCGTGAAGTGCCTGTGGGTCTACGCCGCCAACCCGATGGGCAGCACGTCGGACCAGAACCGCATCCGGGAGGGGCTCCTGCGGGAGGACCTGTTCACGGTCGTGATGGAGCAGTTCCCCACCGACACCGTCGACTACGCCGACATCGTCCTGCCGGCCACCATGCAGATCGAGCACACCGACCTGCACGCCGGGTACGGCCACATGTACCTGATCTGGAACGAGCCCGCCGTGGCCCCGCCGGGCGAGTGCCTGTCCACGACGGAGACCTTCCGCCGGGTGGCCCGGCGGCTGGGGCTGACCGATCCAGGGCTGCACGACTCCGATCTGGAGATCGCCGCACAGCTCCTGTCGGGCGGCCACCCGGCCCTGGAAGGGATCACGGTGGAGCGCCTGCGCGCCGAGGGGTGGGCGCGGCTCAGCGTTTCCGACCCGTTCGTCCCCTTCACCGAGGGCTTCCCGACGCCCTCCGGCCGGCTGGAGTTCGTCCCCGAGGGTCAGGGGTACGTCCCGCCCTTCTCGGCGCGCGCGGACGGCCCGTACAAGCTGGCGATGATCACCCCGGCGTCCCACACGTTCCTCAACACGGTGTTCGGCAACAACCCCGAGCTCATGCGCCGCGCGGGAGGGCCGAAGATCCTGGTCAGCGAGAAGGACGCCGCCGACCGTGGGCTGCACGACGGGCAGCGGGTCCGCGTGTTCAACGACAACGGCGAGATCACCGCGGAGTTGCAGGTCAGCGACCGGGTCGCGGCCGGGGTCGTGGTGACGACCAAGGGAAACTGGCCCAAGTTCAGCCCCGGAGGGGCCAACGCCAACGCCCTGGTCGGCGAGCGCGACGCGGACATGGGCAGGGGGCCCACCTACCACGACAACCTCGTGGAGGTCGCTCCCCTACGCGAACCCTCCTGAACCGCCCCCAGAGCCACGCGCGGGGGTCAGCGGGGCGCGACCCCGGCCCAGAGCCGCCCAGGCGTCAGAGGGCGAGTTTGAAGCCCACGTGGGAGTCGACGAAGCCGAGCGAGGCGTAGAAGCGGTGGGCGTCGGCGCGGGCCTTGTCGGTGGTGAGCTGAACCATCCGGCAGCCCCGCTCACGGGCCCGGTCCACCGCCCACTCCATCATCGCGCGCCCGACGCCCCTGCCGCGCATGGACGCGCTCACCCGTACCGCCTCGATCAGAGCGCGCTCGCCACCCTTACGGGACAGGCCGGGGACGAAGGTGAGCTGCATCGTGCCGACGACCTCGCCGTCCGCCTCGGCGACGACCAGTTCCTGCCTCGGGTCGGCGTCGATGGCCTCGAAGGCGACCAGGTAGACCTGGTCGGAGGGGTCGCCCTCCCTGGCCGCGGCGATCGGGTCGTCGGCGAGCATGGCCACGATCAGGGGCACGTCTTCCCGGCGGGCGGGACGAAAGATCACAGACATGTTCACAGGGTATCGGCGCCCCGAATGACATACGGTTTGCCGGTCAGGGCATATTTCGCGTCTCCGGATGATTCTCATTCGAAGCCCGTGGCCGGGTTCAGGGGAGGATCAGGGTTCTTCCCCGATGTGCCAGCGCCGTGACGGAGGGCAACCTATGAGCATGAACGAACTGACTCGACGCGACGAGATGTCGCTCGCCGGCGCCGCTCTGCGGGGCGCGCCCTGGAAGGCCGCGGCGATCTCCGGTGGGGCGGGCGCGGCGATCAGCTACGGCATGGGAGTCGTCCTCCCCGGCCCCGCCGACCTGACCTGGGCCCTTTGTCTTGGCATCAGCCTCTTCAGCCTCGTGGCCGCGATCGGGGCCGTCAGCAAGCCGGACGTGGGCGACCGCGTGACCCGGAACGCCCGGCTCTGGTCGCTGCGTCACCCATGGAGGTTCGCGCTCTACCCCGGCATCGCGGCGGCCGTCGTGATGTATCCCGTACAGCTCGTCTTCGACCAGGAAGGCGTGTTCGGCGCCGCCTGGGGCGCGGCGTGGGGTGGCGCGCTGGTCTACCTCATCGCGGCCATCGCCACCATGTCCCTCAAGGGGAAGGGCAAGCCGGTCCGCTGACCCCCCGGGGAGTCAGATCCGCTTCCACGAAGGCCGTCTCGCCCGCATCCGGGCGGGGCGGCCTTTCGCGTACCCACATTAAGAAATTTCCCCTGAAGCAGTGAAACGCTGCTCGATGAGTGGACATGTGTGGAAGCGAGCGGCCCGTCCCGGCGGGCCGCGGGAACAGCCCCTCTCGGAAGGACGGCGGCGTGGGACCTCCAGACGCCCGGCAACGCTTCGAGGAGATCTACACGGCCCACTACGCCGACCTCCTCGGCTACGTCCGGCGGCGCACGGAGTCGCCCGACGACGCGGCTGACGCGATCTCCGAGACGTTCACGACGGCCTGGCGCCGGATGGAGGACGTCCCTGAGGGGCGGCAGGCCCGGCTCTGGCTGTTCGGCGTGGCGCGCAGGGTCCTGGCCAACCAGCGCCGGGGTGAGTCACGCAGGACCGCGCTCGCCGTCCGGCTCCGCGCGGAGCTGGCCGCCTGGGAGGAGACGTCGCCCCGCCAGGACACCGGCGCGATCCGGAGGGCGTTCCAGCGGCTCAGCCCCGACGACAGGGAGCTGCTGTCGCTGGTGAGCTGGGAGGGCCTGGACCACGCCGAGGTCGCGACGGTCCTCGGCTGCTCGCGGGGGGCCGTCCGCCTGCGGCTGCACCGGGCGCGCAAACGCCTCGCCAGAGAGCTGGACTCCGCCGATCTCGATCTCTCACGCTATTCGCGCGCCGCCGCGCTGGTGAAGGGGCAGCAGTGAAGCACGACATCGACCGCCTGGTCTCCTCCATCGCCCCCGCCCCCGGCCCGGGGCTGACCCCCGGCGCCCGCGAACTGCTGAACGAGATCGTCTCCGCCGCGTCACCGATCTCACCCACCCCGCCGGCCGCACGCTTCCGGCCGGGGGCCGGGCTGCGTGCGCCGCTCTCGCGCTGGCGGCTGCTCCTGCCGCTCGCCGCCGTGGCCATGCTGCTGAGCTGGATCGTGCCGGGCGGCATAGGGGCGCGCCCGGCGTCGGCCACCCTCGACATCAGGCAGGCGGGGGGCTTCTACGTCGTCACGGTCAAGGACCTGTACGCCGACCCGAAGCGCTACCGGGCCGAGCTCAAGTCGCGCGGCCTGCGGGTCTCGATCAAGCTCGTGCCGACCAGCCGCAGCATGGAGGGCCGCCTGATCTTCGTGGTCGCCGAGTACCTGACCGCGACGAGGGTCAAAGGGTCCCGGGTCATCCCGCCCAGCGACGACATCTCCGCGCTCGAAGGAACGCGGCCCTGCGCGAGCCTGACCGGCTGCCCGGTCGGGGTGCGGATCCGGATCGGCTACACCGGCCCGGGAGAGATCATTCTGGGCCGCCGGGCCCTGCCCGGTGAGGCATACGAGGCCCCGCCCTCTCTCGGGGCCCCTGGCGAGCCGCTCCACTGTGTCGGCTTCGTCAACCTCAGGGTCCCGCAGGTGGTGCGGCTGCTGCGGGACCACGGCGTGCGCGAGATCGGCTTCACCACCTACCACGGCGGCGACCCGCCGTCGGTCCCGCCGTCCTGGTACGTCCACGACGGTGTGATGAGCGGGCCGGACCAGGCGTTCCTCATGGTCGATCCGGCCCCTCACCCGCATCCGCGTCCCGTCGACGTGCCGGGCGCCTGCCGATGACCGCCGGCCTCGGCACCGAGCGCCGAGGCCGCCGAGCCCGATAAGCACGCCGTCGCGTAGACCATCCCGCCCGCCTGGACCCTGAGGACGCTCCGGGTCCCGGCGCGGTCCCCCATTGCCTCCCTCAGTCACTCAAAGCGACCAGTCGACCACATAATGCCACGAAGGGCTTGAGCATGCTCATCGAGTCACCCCCCGCGGACCTGACCGACCCGTGCCGACCCCGGCGAGGCCTCGGTGCCCACCGCCTCTTCCTCGTGGTCGCGGCCCTCGCGGCGGCGCTGCGGGTGGTGACGATGCTCGGGTACCGGCCCGCGCAGCTCTACTGGTACGACTCCTTCTCGTACCTGGACGTGGCCTCGCACGTACGACCCTCCCTGGGCTTCCACCCCAGCGGGTACCCCCTGCTGCTCTGGCTGCTGCGGCCGTTCCACAGCGTCGCCCTGGTGGCGGCCGTCCAGCACGCCATGGGCCTCGGCGTCGGAGTGATGATCTACGCGGTGCTGCGCCGCCGGTCGCTGCCCGCGTGGGGCGCGTCGCTCGCGGCCGGGCCCGTACTCTTCGACGCGTCGTTCCTGCGACTCGAACACAGCGTCCTTTCCGACACCATGTTCGTCTTCCTCGTCGTGGCCGCGCTGACGATCGCGCTGTGGTCGCCCCGCCCGCCGGCGCGGGCCTGTGCCGCCGCGGCGGCCCTGCTCGCCCTCGCGACGCTGACCAGGACGATCGCGCTGCCCATCCTGCTGCTCCTGCTGGTCCACCTGGCGGTACGCCGTGCCGGCGCCCGCCGCCTGGTGGCCTCGGCGCTCGCGGGCGCGCTGCCGCTCGTGGCGTACGCGGGCTGGAACGCGCAGGTGAACGGCAGGTTCGGCCTCGGCGGCGGTGACGGGGTCGTGCTGTGGGCGCGCACGATGACGTTCGCCGACTGCGCGGTGATCCGGCCGCCGCGCGCCGAGGCCCGGCTGTGCCCCAACGGCGCCCGCCAGGACGCCGCCTCGGAGTACGTCTGGGACGCGCGCGCCTCGCTGAACCTGCTGCCCGGCGGCCGGGACCGCTACAACGACCTGGCCCGGTCGTTCGCGGTCCGCGCGATCATGGCCCAGCCGTTCGACTATCTGGCCGACGTCGCCCGCGACACGGCGCTGACCTTCGCCTGGACGCCCGTCCGGCATCCCGCGCGGGTCACCCCCGCCTTCGGCTTCGCGAGGGGACGCTGGCCCCTGCCGGACCTCCCCCTGGTCCGGAAGGTGCGCGAGGAGTACGACCCGGGCGTGCGCGCGCTCGCGCCGGTCGAGCCGTACGCCGGATTCCTCGTGGCGTACCAGTACCCGGCCTATCTTCGCGGGCCGCTGATCGCCGCGATCCTGCTGCTCGGCGGGGCGGGCGCCCTGTTTCGGCGGCGGCGGGCCTCGCTGCCCTGGGCGGCGGCGATGGTCCTGCTCGTGGGCCCGGTGGCCGTGCTCGACTTCGACCACCGCTACGTCCTGCCGGTGATCCCGGTGGCGTGCCTGGCGGCGGCGCTCGGGGCGGCGGACGGGGCCTCGGTCGCGCGCCGCCGGTGGCCGATCCCACCTCCTCGTGGCCGGGACCTTACGCAGGGGTGACTTGTGGGTCGAACCGCCCCCGCGCCCGGTTTTTAGGGGTTACTCACGGGTAGCATTGGAGGTAAGGTTACTGACGAGTACGATCTGACGCCGCATGGCCGGTTCAAGGAGACGCACACCCATGGGCCACTACAAGAGCAATGTCCGAGACCTTGAGTTCAATCTCTTCGAGGTGTTCGGCCGCCGGGAGATCCTCGGCACCGGCCGGTACGCCGAGGTGGACGAGGACACCGTGCGAAGCGTCATCGACGAGGTCAACCGCCTCGCCACCGGTGTGCTCGCCGACTCTTTCGAAGAAGGGGACCGGACCCCGCCGATCTTCGACCCCGCCACCGGCACGGTGACGATGCCGCCGAAGTTCAAGAAGTCCTTCGAGACCTTCCGCGACGCGGGCTGGACCAACCTCGACCTGCCGGAGGAGATGGGCGGCCCCGGCCTCCCGCGCAGTGTGACCTGGGCGCTGGCCGAGATGGTCCTCGGCGCCAACCCCGCCATCTGGATGTACGCGAGCGGCCCCGCTTTCTCCCATGTGCTGAACGTCATCGGCACCGACGAGCAGAAGCGGTTCGCCGAGCTGGCCGTCGAGCGGCAGTGGGGCGCCACCATGGTGCTGACCGAGCCGGACGCGGGCTCGGACGTGGGCGCCGGGCGCACCCGGGCGATCGAGCAGCCCGACGGGACCTGGCACATCGAGGGCGTCAAGCGCTTCATCACCAGTGCCGAGCACGACCTGGCCGAGAACATCTTCCACCTGGTGCTGGCCCGCCCCGAGGGCGCGGGGCCTGGCACCAAGGGCCTGTCGATGTTCCTCGTGCCCAAGTACCAGGTCGACCTCGCGACCGGCGACCCGGGCGAGCGCAACGGGGTCTACGTGACCAACGTCGAGCACAAGATGGGCCTCAAGGCGTCCACGACCTGCGAGCTCACCTTCGGCGAGAAGCACCCGGCGGTCGGCACGCTGATCGGCGGGGTGCACGAGGGCATCAAGCAGATGTTCATGATCATCGAGCACGCCCGCATGATGGTCGGCACCAAGGCGATCGCCACCCTGTCCACCGGCTACCTCAACGCGCTGGCGTACGCCAAGGAGCGCAAGCAGGGCGCCGACCTGACCCAGATGGCCGACAAGTCCGCCCCGCGCGTGACGATCACCCACCACCCGGACGTGCGCCGGGAGCTCATGCTCCAGAAGTCCTACGCCGAAGGCATGCGGGCGCTGGTCCTGTACACCGCGACCTTCCAGGACGCCGTGCAGATCTCCGAGTACGAGGGCGCCGCCGACCCGGCGGCCGTGGCCATGAACGACCTGCTGCTCCCGCTGGTCAAGGGCGTCGGCTCCGAGCGGTCGTACGAGATGCTCTCCCGCTCCCTGCAGACGCTGGGCGGCTCGGGGTACCTCCAGGACTACCCGATCGAGCAGTACATCCGGGACGCGAAGATCGACTCGCTGTACGAGGGCACGACGGCGATCCAGGGCCAGGACCTGTTCTTCCGCAAGGTCCTGCGCAACCAGGGGGCCGCGCTCGGCGCGCTGCTGGCGAACGTCACCGAGTTCGCCTCCTCCGAGGCCGGGAACGGCAGGCTCAAGGAGGAGCGCAAGCTGCTCGGCGAGGCGGCCGGCGACATCAGGGCCATGGCCGACACGATGGCCGGGTGGGCGCTCGGCTCCATGGAGAACCCCAAGGAGGTCTACAAGGTCGGGCTCAACACGACCCGGTTCCTGCTGGGCCTGGGCGACCTGGTGATCTCCTGGCTGCTGCTCCGCCAGGCCGAGGTGGCGCTCAAGGCCCTCGGAGGGTCCGATCGCGACACCGCGTTCTACACGGGCAAGGTGGCCGCAGCCTCCTTCTTCGCGCAGACCGTGCTCCCGCGTCTGTCCGCCGAGCGCCGCTCACTGGCGGCCACCGACCAGAGCCTGATGGACCTGCCGGAAGACGCCTTCTGAGCCGGACGCACGGGCGGGGGCGACCGCGCCGGGTCGGCCGGCCCCGCCGGCCGGCCTCCTCCCGCCCATCTCGGTGCGCCGATACCGCGCGCCCGCGGGCTCAATCGGTAGTGTGAGCGCTCGCGGCTGGGTATTACCCTGCCGCGAGACGCTCTTTACCTGAACATCGAGCCCGGAGGTCATGATGGGGATCGGGGTCAGCATCTTCTTCCTGACCATCGGGGCGATTCTGAAGTTCGCGATCGAACCCGATGTGCTGGGCACCAGCGTTCACATCGACGTCATCGGGGTGATCTTCATGATCGTCGGCGCCGTGGGCCTGCTGCTCAGCTTCATCCTCATCTCCCGGCGCGGCCAGACCTCCGACAACGAGCTCCAGCACCGCGAGAACCCTCCTTCGGTCTGACCTCCTGGAAGGCGGCGCTAGAAGGAGTACTGCGCGGCGACCCGGTTGGCGAGGATCGGGCGGATGACGTCGGCGATCACCCCCAGGTGCGTGGGGTGGTCGCGGTAGACCATGTAGTCCTCCACGGACGCGAAGTCGGCGACGACCGCGAAGTCGAAGTTGCCGGGGCTCACGCCCGCGTCCGGGCCGATCTCGTATCGGAGCAGCTCGGGGATCACCCCGGGCAGCTCCTTCAGGCCCGCCTCCACCGCGGCCTTCTGCTCTTCGGTGGCCTCCGCGACCCACGCCAACAGCACGATGTGCCGGAACATGATCTCTCCTTCACTAGCCCGAGCCGCCAGCGTACGGCCGCCCGGTGACGCGTCCGGTAGGGACCCCGCCCGCGTCGGCACCGCGACACGTCGGCCGCTGCGGCGCCCCGCCGTGACCCGCCGGCCTGGGCCGGCGGGCCGGGAGTGAGGTCAGCTCCAGGCGAGGGTGCGGAGCGGGTCGTGGAGCATGGCGCCGACGTCGCGCAGGAAGTAGGAGCCGATCTCGCCGTCGACGACCCGGTGGTCGAACGACAGGGCGAGGGTGGTCACCTTGCGCGGCACGATCTGGCCGTCCACGACCCAGGGGAGGTCACGGACCTGGCCGAACGCCAGGATCGCGGTCTCGCCCGGGTTGAGGATGGGCGTCCCCGCGTCGATGCCGAACACGCCCACGTTGGTGATCGTGATCGTGCCGCTGGACATGTCGGCGGGCTGGGAGCGGCCGGAACGCGCCTTCTCGGTCAGCTCGGCGAGCGCCCTGGCGAGGTCGGGAAGCGACAGGGACTGCGCCTCCTTGACGTTCGGCACGATGAGACCGCGTTGCGTGGCCGCGGCGATGCCGAGGTTCACGTACCGCTTGATGACGATCTCGTCGCCGTTCCAGGTGGAGTTGATCAGCGGGTACCGCCGGACGGCCGTGAGCAGGGCCTTGGCCACCAGCAGCAGCGGCGACACCTTGACCTCGGCGAAGTCGGGCAGTTCCCGCAGCCGTCGCACCGCGTCCATCGTCGCGGTCACGTCGACCTGGAGGAACTCCGTCACGTGCGGCGCGGTGAAGGCGGAGGCGACCATGGCGTTGGCCGTCGCCCTGCGCACCCCCTTGACCGGGAGGCGCTCCTCACGCTCCGCGCCGGCGAGCCCGGCCGGTGCGGCGTACGCGGCGGGGGCCGCGTACTCCTCCGGGGCGGCGGTCGCCACCTCGGCGGCGGCGTGCACGTCGTCCCGGGTGATGGAACCGCTCGGACCGGTCCCGGGCACCTGGGCGAGGTCCACGCCGAGGTCGCGCGCCAGCTTGCGCACCGGCGGCTTGGCCAGCACCGACACCCGCGAGCCCGCACCTGCGGGCCGGGGCGGCGGGGTGACCGCCCCGGGCCGCTGGACCTCGGTGGCCGAGGAAGCGGCGGCCGAGTCGACCTGGGGCTTGCGCGCGCGGCGGGTCGTGGCGCTGGCCTTGACGCCGTACCCCACCAGCACCGGCTGGCGTTCGGGCTTCTTGGCCGCCTCGCCCTCGGGTGGCAGCGTCGGGACCATGTCGTCGGCCAGCGCCGACTCCCGGGTGGCGGGCCCGGGGGTCGCCTGCTGCCGGCCGGGACGCGCGGCCCGGCCGGTCCCCCGCCGCGCGGCCGGCTCGGCGGGGCCCGTGTCGGCGTCGCCGGTCTCGACAGAGATGATCGGCAGGCCGACGTCGACCGTCTCCCCCTCGGCCGCCATGAGCGCGGCGACCACGCCCTCGAACGGGCAGGGCAGCTCGACGACGGCCTTGGCGGTCTCGATCTCCACGATCGTCTGGTTGACCTCGACGTGGTCGCCCGCCGCGACGTGCCACTTGATGATCTCGGCCTCGGTCAGGCCCTCGCCGACGTCGGGGAGCTTGAACTCTCGAAGCACAGCCCCTCCTAGAAGGCGAACGTACGGTCGACGGCGTCGAGGACGCGGTCGAGGTCGGGAAGGTAGTGGTCCTCCAGCCGGGACGGCGGGTAGGGCGTGGAGAAGCCGCCGACCCGCAGGACCGGCGCCTCAAGGTGGTAGAAGCACGCTTCGGTGACCCGGGTGGCGATCTCGGCGCCGAGCCCCGAGTACACGGGGGCCTCGTGGGCGATCACGCACCGGCCGGTCTTCCTGACCGACTCGTAGATCAGCTCGGTGTCCAGCGGGTTGAGGGAGCGCAGGTCCAGGACCTCCAGCGACCGGCCCTCCTCCGCGACGGCGGCGGCGGCCTCCAGGCAGGTGCGCACCATCGGCCCGTACGCGACCACGGTCACGTCGGTGCCCGGGCGCACGACCTCGCCCCGGTCGAACGGCAGCGGGGGGGCGCCCCGTTCGACCTCGCCCTTCTCCCAGTAGCGCCGCTTGGGCTCGAAGAAGATCACCGGGTCGTCGCAGCGGATCGCCTGCTGGATCATGTGGAACCCGTCGGCCGGGTTCGAGCACGCCACCACCCGCAGCCCGCCGGTGTGGGTGAAGTACGCCTCGGGGGACTCGCTGTGGTGCTCGACCGCGCCGATGCCGCCGCCGCAGGGGATGCGGACCACGACGGGCAGCCGGAGCTTGCCGAGGGAACGCAGCGGCATCTTGGCGAGCTGGGTGATGATCTGGTCCGCCGCGGGGAACACGAACCCGTCGAACTGGATCTCGCACACCGGGCGGTAGCCGCGCAGGGCCAGGCCGATGGCGGTGCCGATGATGCCGGACTCGGCGAGCGGGGTGTCGATGACGCGGCTCTCGCCGAAGTCCTTCTGCAGCCCGTCGGTGACCCGGAAGACGCCGCCGAGCTTGCCGACGTCCTCTCCCATGACCAGGACCTTCGCGTCGGCCTCCATCGCGGTGCGCAGGCCTTCGTTGATGGCCTTCGCGAGGGTGAGGGTGGTCATCGGTCGCCTCCCTCGAAGGTCGCCAGGTAGGCGGCGTACTGCTCCCGCTCCTCGACCAGGAGGGCGTGCGGCTCGGTGTACACGTTGTCGAAGATCTCAAGGGGATGCGGGTCGGGCATCTCCAGGCAGCGTTTGCGCACGTCCCTGCCGAGGTCGGCCGCCTCGGCGTCGATCGCGTCGAAGTAGTCCTGGTCGGCGATCTGGGTCTTGAACATGTACGCCTTGACCCGCTCGATGGGGTCCTTGAGCTTCCAGGCCTCCAGCTCGCCGGCCACGCGGTAGCGCGTCGGGTCGTCGGAGGTGGTGTGGGCGCCCATGCGGTAGGTGAAGGCCTCGATCAGCGTCGGGCCCTGTCCCTCGCGGGCGTTCTTTAGCGCCTGGCGGGTCACCGCGAGGCAGGCGAACACGTCGTTGCCGTCGACGCGGATGCCGGGGAAGCCGAACCCGCTGGCCCGCCGGTACAGCGGGATCTTGGACTGCTTCTCCAGGGGCTCGGAGATGGCCCACTGGTTGTTCTGGCAGAAGAACACCACGGGCGCGTTGAAGACCGAGGCCCAGATGAAGGCCTCGTTGACGTCGCCCTGGGAGGTGGCGCCGTCGCCGAAGTAGACGATGGTCGCGGCGTCGGCGCCGTCGCGCTGGATGCCCATGGCGTAGCCGACCGCGTGCAGGGTCTGGCTGCCGATGACGATCGTGTAGAGGTGGAAGTTGTGCTCGGCGGGGTCCCAGCCTCCGTGGTTGACGCCGCGGAAGAGCCCGAGCAGGTTGACCGGGTCGACGTCGCGGCACCAGGCCACGCCGTGCTCGCGGTAGGTCGGGAAGGCCATGTCGGCGTCGGTCAGGGCGCGCCCTGACCCGATCTGGGCGGCCTCCTGGCCGAGCAGGGAGGCCCAGATGCCCAGTTCACCCTGTCTCTGGAGGGCCACCGCCTCCATGTCGACGCGCCGCACCAGGACCAGATCGCGGTAGAGCCCGCGGATCTCCTCCGGCGTGAGGTCGATGTCGTAGGCGGGATGTTCCACCCGCTCACCCTCGGGGGTCAGCAACTGTACGAGCTCTGGGGGTGCCTCGGCACCGCGAGAGGCGTCGAATGTCACGTGCCGCTCCTGTGCGTTCATGGCCGTGCTGATGGGATCGCCATCCACTTTGGCCGGTCATACGCATTCATACCGTCTGGTGGTGGTACGTCAGCGTTTGGGGACATCGTGGCAGAAGTCACAGGCCTATGCGCAAGGCCGAACACCGTCTTGTCCACACTTCTCCCGTTCCCGGGGAACTCTGACGCACACCCATCCGCCCCTCCAGGTCCGCCGGACGCCCCGGGAACGGCCGGCCCGGTCTCCACCACTAGGCTGGTGCCGCCGACCAGGCAGGTCAGGTGGCACGAACAGGGAGGGACACGTGGCACGCGTCATCGTCGACGTCATGCTCAAGCCGGAGATCCTCGATCCGCAGGGCCAGGCGATCGCCCGGGCGCTGCCCCGGCTCGGCTTCGCCGGCGTCACCGAGGTGCGCCAGGGCAAGAGGTTCGAGGTCGAGATCGACGGCCCGGCCGACGAGGCCGCGCTCGCGGACGTACGGAAGATGGCCGAAACCCTCTTGGCCAACACCGTCATCGAGGACTACTCTGTTCGCGTCGAGCAGTGACGGCGCGGGACCTGACCAGCCGGAACCTCGCGAACCGCTGCAAACGGGACTCTGGACGCACCAGAAAGCAAGCGTCTGACCAACCCTAAATAACAGCAGCGTGATTTTGCGGTTAGCCCTGATTCTTCGGGGAACCTCCCCAACGTGACTTTCGGCACCACGGAGGGGTCCGGTGGATATTGAGTTCTCGTTGGCCTTGCCGCGGGATGCCCTGGGCATCCCGATGGTCCGGCGCGTGCTCGGTGACACCCTCCGCTGCATCGGCGTCACCGAGGACTGCGTCTCCGACGTGCTCCTGGCGACCTCGGAGGCCTGCGCCAACGCGGTACGGCACGGCGGGCCCGCCAAGCGCTACGAGGTGACGGCGGCGATCGGCGACGGCCGCTGCGAGCTGCGCGTGGTCGACAACGGCCTCGGGCTCGGCGCCATCCCCAAGCAGTACCCCGCCGGCGACTCCGAGCACGGGCGCGGCATCCTGATCATGCAGTCGGTCGTCGACGAGATCTCCTTCGACATCACGCCCGGCAGCGGCACCACGGTGTTCCTGCGCAAGGAGCTCGACTGGGACGAGGAGTTCCTCGCCCACCACGAGCGCGTCCTGGCCGCCGTCTGACCCGCTTCGTCCCGGGGCGCGCGCGAGCCGCCCCGGGCCACTCCCAGGAGGATCCGGCCCTGGTCCCGGTCGCGCCCGCCCAGCAGGTAGCCTGGTTGGACCGCCGCAGACCGCCGTCCGATGAGTGAGACGTCGGCGCGGCGCTCGCGTGTGGAGGGGTACGAGAGCATGGGTGCTGCCCGGGTGGGCGTGGTCACTTTTCCCGGAACTCTTGACGACCAGGACGCGGCTCGCGCCGTCAGGCACGCGGGCGGCGAAGCCGTCCCGCTCTGGCACGCCGACCGCGACCTGAAGGGGGTCGACGCGGTCTTCCTGCCCGGCGGGTTCTCCTACGGCGACTACCTCCGCTGCGGGGCGATCTCCCGGTTCGCCCCGCTGATGGAGGAGCTGATCCCCTCGGCGCGCGCGGGACTGCCCGTCCTCGGCACGTGCAACGGCTTCCAGATCCTCTGCGAGGCCCACCTGCTGCCGGGCGCGCTGACCCGCAACGAGAACCTCCACTACGTCTGCCGCGACCAGCGGATCCTGGTCGAGAACGCCACCACCGCCTGGACCGGCGACTACGCACCCGGCCAGGAGATCCTGCTGCCGGTGAAGCACGGCGAGGGCCGCTACGTGGCCGACGCCGCGACGATCACCGCGCTGGAGGACGGCGGCCAGATCGTCTTCCGGTACCTCGGCGGCAACCCCAACGGCTCGGTGAACGACATCGCGGGCGTCAGCAACGAGGCCGGCAACATCGTCGGCCTGATGCCCCACCCCGAGCACGCCGTCGAGGACCTGACCGGCGCCCCCGGCGTGGACGGCCGGGGGTTCTTCTCCTCGATCCTGAAGAGGTTCGTGAACCTGTGACCGAAGCCGTGGAAGGGGCGCGAGGCGCGCACATGACCGACTCAGTCAAGCGAGCGTCCGAGACGCCGGACGAGCCCCAGCCGTACGCCGAGCTGGGCATGAAGTCCGACGAGTACGATCGGGTGCGCGCGATCCTGGGCCGCAGGCCCACGTCGTCGGAGCTGGCCATCTACTCGGTCATGTGGAGCGAGCACTGCTCGTACAAGTCCTCCAAGGTCCACCTGCGCCAGTTCGGCACCAAGGCCCCGCACTCCGAGGCGCTGCTGGTCGGCATGGGGGAGAACGCCGGGGTCGTCGACATCGGCGACGGCTGGGCCGCCACCTTCAAGATCGAGTCGCACAACCACCCGTCGTACGTGGAGCCCCACCAGGGCGCGGCCACCGGCGTCGGCGGCATCGTCCGCGACATCATGTCGATGGGCGCCCGCCCGGTCGCGGTCATGGACGCCCTGCGGTTCGGCGCGCTGGACGCCCCCGACACCCGGCGGGTGCTCCCGGGCGTCGTCGAGGGCATCAGCTCCTACGGCAACTGCCTGGGCCTGCCCAACATCGGCGGCGAGCTGGTCTTCGACCCCTGCTACATCGGGAACCCGCTGGTCAACGCCCTGTGCGTCGGCCTGCTGCGCAAGGACCAGATCAAGCTGGCCACCGCCCCCGGCCCGGGGAACAAGGTCGTGCTGTTCGGCGCGCGCACCGGCCCGGACGGCATCGGCGGCGCCTCGGTGCTCGCCTCGGCGACCTTCGAGGACGAGTCGCACGCCAAGCGCCCGGCGGTGCAGGTCGGCGACCCGTTCATGGAGAAGCTCCTGATCGAGTGCTGCCTTGAGCTGTTCGAGGCCGACGTGGTCGTCGGCATCCAGGACCTCGGCGCCGCCGGGGTATCCTGCGCGACGACCGAGCTCGCGGCCAAGGGCACGGGCGGCATGCGCGTGGACCTCGGCCTGGTCCCGCTCCGCGACCCCTCGCTCCTCCCCGAGGAGATCTTGATGAGCGAGTCGCAGGAACGCATGATGGCCGTCGTCACCCCCGAGGACATCGACGCCTTCATGGCGATCTGCACCCGGTGGGACGTCCCCGCGACCGTGATCGGCGAGGTCACCGACACCGGGCGGCTGGTGATGACCTGGCACGACGAGATCATCGTCGACATCCCGCCGGGCACCGCCGCCGACGACGGCCCGGTGTACGAGCGCCCGTTCCACGAGCCCGCCGGCCAGGCCGCGCTGAACGCCGACGACCCCGTGCGGCTCACGCGTCCCACCGACCTGCGCTCGACCCTCCTGGACCTGCTGGCGTCGCCGAACCTCGCCTCCAAGGAGTGGGTCACCTCCCAGTACGACCGGTACGTCCGTGGCAACACCGTGCTGGCCATGCCGGCCGACGCCGGGGTGCTGCGCATCGGCGAGGTGATGCCCGGCGCCGAGGAGACCGACCGGGGCATCGCCCTGGCCACCGACGGCAACGGGCGTTACGCCCGGCTCGACCCTTATGCCGGGGCGCAGCTCGCCCTTGCCGAGGCCTACCGCAACGTGGCCGTCACCGGCGCGCGCCCGCTGGCCGTGACCAACTGCCTCAACTTCGGCTCGCCTGAGGACCCCGAGGTCATGTGGCAGTTCGCCGAGGCCGTGCGCGGCCTCGCGGACGCGTGCCGCGTCCTCGGCGTTCCGGTGACCGGCGGAAACGTGTCGTTCTACAACCAGACCGGGTCGACGCCGATCCACCCGACCCCGGTCGTGGGCGTGCTCGGCGTGCTGGACGACGTCGGCAGGCGGGTGCGCCACGGTTTCACGGCGCCCGGCCTGAAGATCGTCCTGCTGGGTGACACCGGCGACGAGTTCGGCGGTTCCGAGTGGGCGCACGTCGCCCACGGCCACCTCGGCGGCCTGCCGCCGCACGCTGATCTCGAGGCGGAGCGGTCCCTGGCCGGCGCGCTGGTGGAGGCCGCCGAGCGCGGCCTGATCGAGGGCTCGCACGACGTGTCCGACGGCGGCCTGGCCATCGCCCTGGCCGAGGCCGCCCTGGCCTGCGGCGTCGGCGGCGAGGTGCAGCTTCCCGGTACCGACGCGTTCGTCGACCTGTTCAGCGAGTCGGCGGCGCGTGCCGTGGTGACCGTGCGACCCGAGTGGTTCGACGCCTTCGCCGAGCTCTGCGCCCGGTACGAGGTGCCGTGCTACGGCCTCGGCATGACCGGCGGGGCTTCGCTGCGGGTCGAGGGCGTTCTGGAGATCCCGGTGGACGAGCTGCGCGCCGCCCACCGCACGACGCTCCCCGCGGTGTTCGACTCCTGAGCCACCGGCTCCCGATGAGCCGTCCCCGATCGGCCGTTTCCGTGAAGGCGGTGGACCCCCCCACAGGTCCACCGCCCCTGTGGCCTGAACCGGCCACCCGGTAACGGGGCTTATAGACCAGGCATCGACAAAGTAACGGAAGTTTCGGTCATTCCCGCGTCGGAACCCGGCTCGGTTCGATCTCGATATACCGCCAGTGTCCGGCTTCGTTCCCCGAGCGCCCGGAAGGGCGGGATAATCGGCACGTTCGCGGGAACTCGACTGGCTGATGCGGAGGAGACCGTGCCGTCGAACGATCATGAGGGCGCACTACCTGGCACCTCTTCGGGGACGGCAGCGGGATCCGTCCCCGAATCCGTGTCCGGGGCCGACGCCGCCGCAGGCTCGGAACTCGGGCGCGAGCCGTATCTCCCGCCGGCCACGCAGCCGGTCCGGGGTCTCGTGTGGGCGATCCACCTCGCGGTCCCCCTCATCGGGCTGTGGCTCCTGCTGGCCTATCCCGACCGCCTCAACGTGCGCTGGGAGCACCCGCCGAGCCACTTCTGGCTGATCGTCAGCGTCGCCGGCGTCAACGTCGTTCTGGGCCTCATGATCAGCCAGGCGGCCGCCCGGCGCAGGGACGCGCGGCTGTTCCTGGTGTCGCTGGTCTTCCTCAGCAGCGCGGGCTTCTTCCTGCTGCACGGCCTCGCGACCCCGACGGTCATCCTCGACAAGGGCAGCTACGGTTTCGACATCGGCCAGCCGGTCGGGCTGATGGTGGCGGCCGTGCTGGCCCTGGTCTCCTCGCTGCCTCTCAGCGACCGGGCCGCCGCCGCGGTGCTGGCGCGCGCCGACCTGATGCGCGCGGGCCTGGTGATCGTGCTGGTGGCGTGGGGCTGGGCCTCCCTGGTCGAGGGCCTGACGCCGCTCAGCTCGCCGCCCCCGCCCGGCGGGGCCACCATCGGCTTCGTCTCCTGGATCGGCGCCGCCATGTACGCCGTCTCGGCGGCCCTGATGTTCCGGATCCACCGCCGGCGGCCCTCGGCGATGATCGTGAGCCTGATGACGGCCTACGCCCTGCTGGGCGAGGCCACCGCCGCCTCGTACTTCCGGCCCAACTGGCTGATGTCCTGGTGGGAGTGGCACATCCTGCTGACGCTGGCCTTCGTGTTCGTCGGCTACAGCGCCTACATCCAGTTCCGGCGCGAGGGCTCCAGCCAGGGCCTGTTCGACTCCGTCGCGCTGGCCGCCACCGTCCGCCGCATCCAGGGCCAGTACGACGAGGCGCTGGAGGAGCTGGTCTCCCATCTGCGCCGCATGGCCGAGCTCGGCGCGGTCTCCCGCGCGCCCGTCGCGATCCGGCTGGCCGGCAAGTTCCGGCTGAACGAGGGGCAGGCGGCCGTGCTCGACCGGGCCGGCCAGGCCCTGGCCGCCGAGCGCGAGCTGTCCGCCCGGCTCGGGGCGCTGGTCGACGTCGGGCGGCAGGCCCGGGTGGGCCTCGGCGAGGAGGCGCTGCTGGCCGGCGCTCTCGAGCGGGCCAGGCAGGCCTACGGCGACGTGCGCATCGGGCTGGTGTCCAACGGGCAGGTGCTGATCGGCGCGCGCGCCTTCGGGGTGGACGACTTCAAGGAGGTCGAGTCCATCGCCGGCGGCGGCGTGGTGGTCCACCCGCTGACGGTCAAGGGGGTGCTGGCCGGCGCGCTGGAGGTGCCCGTCGGCACGACCCGCCAGGACGAGGCGCTCGCCGCCACCCTGGCCAGCCAGCTTTCGATCGCGCTGGAGAACGCCCGCCTGTACCGCGAGCTGGAGACGCTGTTCCGGCAGTACATGTCGCCGGACGTGGCGGCCTCGCTGCTGGCCGACCCCGACCAGGCCGCGCTCGGTGGCTCGCTGGTGGAGCTGACGGCGCTGTTCGCCGACCTCAAGGGGTTCACCTCCTTCTCCGAGCGGGTGCCGCCCGGCGAGATCGTGGAGATGCTGAACCGCTACCACACGGTGGCGGTGCCGTGCGTCCTGCGCAACGGCGGGACGATCGTGCAGTTCGTCGGCGACGCGCTGCTGGCGCTGTTCAACGCCCCGGCGGCGCAGGATCGGCACGCGGCCCAGGCGGCGCGGGCGGCGCTGGAGATGCAGGAGGCGGCCGAGGAGATCGCCGCCGGCAACCCCGGGTACCCGAGGTTCCGCATCGGGATCAACACCGGGCTGGCGCTGGTGGGCAACATCGGGAGCCCGGAGTTACGCGGGTTCAACGCCATGGGGGACGCCGTCAACGTGGCGGCGCGCCTGGAGGGGCTGGCGGAGCCCGGCACGGTCGTCATCGGGGGCACCACCCGCGAGCAGATCGGCAAGGCCGCCAAGGTGCGGCCCCTCGGCGATCTCAACCTCAAGGGCAAGGAGCAGAGCGTGGAGGCGTTCGTCCTGACGGCCCTGGACTGACCTATCGGTGTTCGAATCCGTAAATATACCGATTGGGGCTTTTTACCCAACGGGAAAAACGGCCGTGACCGTACGCGAGGCGTACGGACATAATCGGACCGTTGCCGGCCTTACTGGAGGAACGATGACGTCCCCCTCACTCTCCGAGCCGGGCGAGTTCCTTGCCCTGCTGACCAAAGAAGAGGCCACCGACCTGTGCGACAGCGGCCGGACACGGCGGTGGGAGCGCGGCGCGACCGTGATGACGGAGGGTGACACCTCCGACTGGGTCCTCCTGCTCACCGCCGGCCGGGTGAAGGTCTCCTCCAACACCGCCAGTGGCACCGAGGTCGTGCTGGCCATCCGAGGGCCCGGCGCGCTGCTCGGCGAGATGTCGTTCATCAGCGGGGAGCCCCGCTCGGGCACGGTGACCGCGCTGGAGGCCATCGAGGGCCTCGTGGTCCGCGACTTCTCCGGCTTCCTGCACTCCCACGGCCGCGTCGCCGTGCTGCTGCTGCAACTGGTCGTCGGCCGGCTGCGCGACTCCGACCGCAAGCGCGTCGAGTACGGGGCGTTCGACACCACCGGCCGGGTGGCCACCCGCCTCGTCGAGCTGGCCGAGCGGTTCGGCGAGCCGACCAACGGCGGGGTCAGGGTCGCGCTGCCGCTCTCCCAGGACGAGCTGGCGGGGTGGACGGGGGCCTCCCGCGAGGCGGTCAGCAAGGCGCTGCGCTCGCTGCGCGACCGCGGGCTGATCGAGACCGGCCGGCGCCGCGTGATCATCTACGACCTGGAGGGCCTGCGCAAGCGCGCCCGCTGACCCCGGCATACCCATACAGGCCTGGCGTGTGGCCCTAATCACGTCATGTCGCCATGAAAGCGGATCTAGGGCGTACATCAGACTAGGGGCATGGTCGCCATCCCCCACGAGACCACCGCCGCCCTGCTCCCCGGCACCCCTGAGTACGCGAGCAAGCTGCGCTACGCGTGGCGCGTCTGCTCGGTCACCAGCCTCGGTCTCATCCTCATCGGCATCAACGCGAGCACGTTGAACGTGGCGCTGCCGACGGTGGTGCGGCACTTCCGGGCGGACGCGTTCGCCTCCTCCTGGATCCTGCTGTCGTATCTCCTGATCAACACCGCGACGCTGGTCTTCTTCGGACGGGTGGCCGACCTGCTCGGGCGGCGCGAGGTCTACCTCGTCGGCTTCGCGATCTTCACCGTCTGCTCGCTGCTGGCCGGGATGTCGCCCAATGTCGCGTTCCTGATCGTCATGCGGGCGCTGCAGGCGCTGGGCGCCGCGATGATCCTGGCCAACGGCACCGTCATCATCACCGACGCCTTCCCCGCCGACCGGCTGAGCCAGGGCATGGGCGTGTACATCGGCACGCTGTCGGTGGCCCAGCTCGCCGGGCCGACCCTCGGCGGGCTCATCGCCGACACCGCGGGCTGGCAGTGGGTCTTCTGGGGGAACGTGCCCGCCGGGATCATCGCGCTGATCTGGGGCTGGACGACGCTGCGCCGGGTACCGGCCGGGCCGCGCACCTCCGTCGACGCGGCCGGCAACCTGATCGTCTTCGCGGCGCTGACCGCCGTGCTCATCGCCCTGTCCGAGGCGGGGTCGCGCGGCCTGTCCAGCCCCGTCGTGATCACCGGGGGCCTCATCTTCGTGGTCCTGGTCCCCGTCCTCATCATGGTCGAGAGACGGGCCTCCCATCCGGTGCTGGACCTGCGCCTGTTCGGCGAGCGGATGCTGACGTTCGCCAACCTCGCGTCGTTCTGCACGGCGCTGTCCCGGTCGGCGCTGGTCCTGCTGGTCGCGCTCTACTTCCAGGCGGCCCGGGGCGTCGACGCGTTCTCGGCGGCGCTCGGCGTGCTGCCGGTGCCCATCGGCATGGCGCTGGCCTCGCCGGTCGCGGGCGCGCTCGGCCGCCGGATCTCCCCCTACGCGCTCTCCATCGGGGGCTGCCTGCTCAACTTCGCCGGATTGCTCAGCCTGATGCTCTCGATCGGCACGACCACGCCGTACTGGATCATCGGCGTGGGGCTGTTCCTCGCCGGGTGCGGCAACGGCATGTTCCTCACGGGCAACACGACGCAGGTCATGAGCGCGCTGCCCCCGGGGAGCCTGGGCGTGGTCAACGGCTTCCGGCTGATGATCATGAACATCGGGATCGTGCTGAGCGTCGCGACCACCCTCAGCGTCCTGACCAGCGCGCTCTCCCCCGGGCTGCGGAACCTGGTGTACGCGGGGACGCTCTCGCGCCTGTCGCCCGTGGCGGTCGAGCACCTCATGTCGGGCTTCCACCGGACCTACCTCGTGCTGGCGGCCGTCGCGCTCGCGGGCGTCGTCACCGCCGCGTGCGCCCGGCCCTCCTCGGCCGCGCGGGCGAGATCAGCGTGAACCTCCGAAGGTGTGACCAGGATGAACCTCCTGGGCCGCAGGTGACACTAGGGTGAGCCCGGGCATGGCGCCGGGGCGCCGGGGAGGTCCGCGGGCGGGTCGCGCAGGTCGGCGCCGGACTCGCGGCAGATCCGGGCCAGCGGGTCGGGCACCAGCCCGGTGGCCCAGACGTCGGCGACCACGCCGTACCCGGACGCGGTGGCCAGCAGGGTGCCGTCGGCACTGAACGACAGGCTGCTCACATCGGCCGTGCGCACCCGTATCGGGTCACCGATCTGCCGGCCGGTCCGCACGTCCCACAAGCGAACGGCCTGGTCCTCGCTGCCGGCGGCGAGTGTCGCGCCGTCAGGGCTGAACGCGAGCCCGGTGACGCTTCGCGTGCGGCCGAGCCTCGCCGGGGCGGCGGGGGTTCCGGACGGCAGGTTCCACAGCCGAATCATGCCGTCCGCGCCGCCGGCGGCCAGCAGCCGTCCGTCAGGGCTGAACGCGAGCGCGCGGATCCTCCCCATCACCCCCTGGAGCCGGGTGGACAGGGGCGACCGCGACCCCACGTTCCAGAGCGTGACGGCCCCGAAGCCGCCCACCGCCAGGGTCCTGCCGTCCGGGGAGACGGCCAGCGCCTGGACGCCGGCGCCCGGCGTCCCGTCGGGCGAAGTGATCGCCCGTCCGTCGCGGACGTTCACCAGCCCGACGCCGACCGGCATGCCGAAGGCCAGGACGCCGCTCTCCGCGCTCAGGGCGACGGGGTTGGCCAGCGGGCGGTAGGCGGTCGCGAACTCCGCGACGCGTCCGCCGGTGACCGTGTCCCACACGCGGACCGTCCCGTCCTCGCCCAAGGTGACCAGGCGCCTGCCGTCCGGCAGGAACCACGCGTGCACGCCCGCGCCTGGCCCGGCGCCGAGCCGGGCGTCCAGGCGGTCGCCGGTCGCGGTGTCCCACAGCCGGGGCCGGCCGGCGCCCGCCGCCGTGACCAGCAGCCCACCGGACGGGCTGAGGCCGGCCCCGGTGTAGGAGTCTTCGTCGTCGCGCGCCGAGGGGGCCGCTCGCTGGCGGACCGTGATGTCCCACAGCCGGACGGTCCCCTCCTGGGCGACGCTGGCGAGGGACCGCCCGTCGGGGGCGAGCGCGAGCGACCGGACGGCGGTGCTGTGCCCGTCGAGCGGCTGGCCGACGAGTTCGCCGGTGATGCCGTCGCGCAGCCGGATCCCGCCGACGATGTCGCCGACGACGAGGGTCCCGCCGTCCTTGCTGAAAGCCAGGTCCTGCACGCCCGACTCCTGCTCGCCGAACGGGCCCCAGCCCGGCCTCAGGGTCGCGGCGTCCCAGTACCGCAGGTATCCGTTGGCCGAACCCGAGACCAGTGAGCGGCCGTCCGGGCTGAACGCCAGGGCGCGCACCCCGGCCAGCGGCGTCCCACCGGGGACCTGGACGTCTTCACCGATCCGTCGCCCGGTGCGGGCGTCCCACAACCGGATGGTGCCCTCGTAGGCACCCGTGGCGACCGTCTTCCCGTCGGGGGCGAAGGCGGCGGAGAGGAGCTTCTGGTCTCCCGTTCTGAGCGGGCCGCGGGCCGGCTTGCCCGTCGCGACGTCCAGCAAGTGGGCGCGGCCGTCGTCGCCGGCGCTCAGCACGGTGGTGCCGTCGGGACTGATCGCGACGGCGTTCACGGTGGCGCCGTACCGGGCCGACGCCGTGAGCGCCGTCTTGCCGTCCTTGGTGCTCCACACCTCGGTGATGCCCTGCCCGGCGACGGCCAGCAGGTCACCGCCGTCGCTGACCGCGAGATCGGTGATCGTGCCGGTCCTGGTGGGGATCGTGGCGAGCAGGGTCCCGCGCGAGGAGTCCCGGATCTGCACGCCTCCGCCCGTGCCGACGAACAGCCGCTCGCCGTCCGAGGAGTAGGCCACCGCTTCTGAACCGGACTCGATCGGCACCACGGCCCTGCCCGGCCGCGCGACGGCCGCGCTCATGGCGTGCAGCGCCTCGGCGGTGGGCTCGACGCGGGCGGCCGCCACCGCCAGCAGGCGGGACCGCACCGGATCGGCGTCCCCGATGTTCAGGCTCTCGGCCGCGTACTGCTTCGACAGCGCACGGTCGCGCTCGCGCCCCGCCGAACCGGCCGCCCGAACGGCGATGCCCGCGGCGGCGAGTGCGGTCACCAGCAGCAGGGCCATCGCCGTGACGACCAGGCGCCGCAGCCGCGCGCCCCGGCGTTCGGACGCCAGCCCGGCCGCCAGGAACGCGCGCGCCGTGCCGGTGAGGGGAGGGTGGCGGTCCGGCTCGGCCTCCCAGCGGACCCTGGCCTCCCGTACGGCGGCCAGCTTGACCCCCCGGTACAGCACCGAGCGGTCGTGCCCGATGGCCTCCCACTCGCCGGCGTCCTTGAGCAGCTCGCCCAGCAGCACGCGGCCGGCCACGTCGTCCTCCAGCCACGAGCGCAACCGGGGCCAGGCGTGCAGCAGCACGTCGTGCGACAGCTCGATCTCGTGCTCACCGCGCACCAGCAGCCGTTTGCCGGTGAACACGGCGAGCACGCGCTCCACGTCCGCGTCGCCGTCCGCACCGAGATCGTCGCGGCGCGACCTGACGCGCAGCAGCCTGCCGTCGTCCTCGACGGCGACCAGCCTGCGGACCAGGTCGCGCGCGATGTCCCGCTGCGGGGGCGTCAGCATGCCGTACGCCGCCTCCGCGCTCGACTCGACCGCCCTCAGCACCCCGCCGCTCGCGCCGTAGCCTCGGATCGTCAGCCGGTCGCCCTCCCTGGCCTCCCACGCCAGGAGCATCGACTGCGACAGCAGCGGCAGCGTGCCGACCTCGTAGGCGCCGGTCGGCGATGGGGCGCCGAGATCGCCGAGCAGGAGGTCCACCAGGCCGGGCTCGATGTCCAGGCCGGCGGCCACGGCAGGGGCGGTGACGGCCCGGCGGAGCTCGGACTCGCGCATGGGGCCGACCATGAACTGGGCGTCCTGCAGGACCTCGGCCAGGTCGGGGTAGGCGGCGCAGTGCCCCCAGTAGTCGCCGCGTACGCCGAGGACGACCAGCACGCGCGGTTCGGGCTCCCGGACCGCCGCCAGCAGGGCGTTGACGAACGCCCTGCTCTGCTCGGGGTCGCCGGTGAACACCTCCTCGAACTGGTCGACGACCACCAGCAGCCGCGAGCCGGGCGGCAGCCCCGCGTCCCGCTGGTGGGCGAGCAGCGCCTGGCGGAAGATCAGGTGGGCGAGATGGGGGGCGTACTGGAGGGACTTCCTGATGGCGGCGGGCTCGGTCCCGCCGAGCAGCGCCAGGTGGACGGCGATCTCGTCCAGCGGGGTGCGGGTGGGGGTCAGCACCATCTGCGGCCATTCGTGCGACCCGGGGATGGGCAGCAGCCCCCTGCTGATCGCGGGCAGCAGGCCGGCGCGCAGCAGCGACGACTTGCCCGCGCCCGAGGCCCCCGTCACGGCCAGCAGCGCCACGCCGGGCACGCGTTCGGCCAGCCGGCCGGCGAGCGCCATCGTCATGCGCTCGCGGCCATAGAAGATGGTCGCGTGCTCCTGCTGGAACGGCCACAGGCCTCGGTAGGGGCACCCGTCGGTCCACATCTCGGGAGCGGACGGGCCCCGGCGCGGGCCGTCCCGCCGGGTCAGGTCGCCCCGCCGGGCCAGGTCGTCGCGGATCAGCCGGAGCTGGACGGACTGGCCGCGCAGCCGCTCCCGGTCGTCGCGGCGCTCGATGTCCTGCCGGTGCAGCGCCTCCTGGATCAGGGCCGCCCGGTCGTTCACCTCCGCCAGGAGGAAGCCGAAGCCCGTGAAGTCGGCGCCCAGCTCCGCGAACGCCTCGGTGAGGTGCCGCTGCAACCGCTCGTCACCGGTGTCCACCGCCGCCTCCAGGGCGATGCCGGCGGTGTCGAGTCGGCCGAGCACGCCGGCCAGTTCCTCCTTGAGCAGCGCGGACTCGGCGGTCGAGGCGGTGAGGGCGAGGGTGAGCCGCTCGGCCAGCTCGGCCTCCAGCTCGTCCTCGGTGGGCCGCCTGCCGTTGCGCTTGCGCAGCGCGTCGATCGAGCGGGTGATGACCTCGCTGAGGACGTTCGTGCCCACGCCCGCGATGATCCCCACCCCGGCGGCGTCGAGCGGGACCAGGGGCGCGAGCGCGCTCGCGGACAGCGCGGCCAGCAGCGCGTACGGCGACATCCGCAGCAGGCCGCCGCCAGCGCCGGCGATGCGCGCCCGCAGCCGCCCGCCCGATCCTTCGCCGTCCGCCACCACACTGGCCTATCGTGGACGGCCGCCCGCCCGCTACACGGCCCCTCCGGCGGGTGCGCGCGGCTCGCCGCCGGCGGGTGCGGTCGCCTCGCCGTCGGGGGACGCGCAGCGCTCGCGGCCGGCGGGTACGCGGGTCTTGTCCGCCGCCATCGCCTCGATGCCGGCGAGCAGCAGGTCGACGCCGAACGCGAAGTAGCGCTCCCTGTCGGGCGGCTCGCCGAGCGTCGCCCCGTAGGCGATCATGTGCGGGTAGCGGTCGGGGGGCAGGGACTCCAGCCTCAGCTTGTGCTGGCGCCGTGACTCCGCCTCCTCGGCCGCGGAACGGTTCGGTGGACAGTACGGCTGGCTCTTGACCAGGGCGACGGCGCCGTTCAGCAGGTAGCCCGCGACGTCGTAGCTCTCGTTGAGCGTGAACCCCGCGGTGGTCAGCAGTTCGAGGGACAACTCCGTCGCGCGCTTGAAGCTCTCGATGTCGTTCTTGACCTCGACCACGGCCAGCAGGTCGGGCAGGCACGGGTGCATGCGCATGACGCGGACGATGGCCTCCACCATCGCGCGCAGGCGCTTCTGCCAGGAGTCTCCAGGGGACACGGCGGCGGTGACGCCCGCCAGCACGAACTCGGCGAGCCCCCCCAGCAGCTCGTCCTTGTGCTTGAAGTGCCAGTACAGCGCCATGGGGGTGACGCCCAGCCGGCTCGCCAGACGCCGGATGGTGACCCCCTCGACGCCCTCGGCGTCGGCGAGCGCCAATGCCTGCTCGATCACCGTCTCACGGGTCAGCTTCTCTCCGGCCACTTGACAACTATACGCCGTACAAGGTCTCCTCTACGGTGTACATGTACGCCGTACAAGTACACCGTAGAGGAGAGTACTGTGAATCGTCGATGGTGGGTCCTGGTGGCGGTGTCCCTGGCCACGTTCATGACGTACCTTGATAACAATGTGGTCAATGTGGCCCTGCCGACCATCCAGCGTGACCTGGGACTTTCCATCTCGGGCCTGGAATGGATCGTCAGCGGCTACATGCTGGTGTTCGCCGGGCTGCTGCTGGCCGGCGGGCGGCTGGCCGACGTGTTCGGCCAGCGGCGCCTCTTTCTGATCGGCCTGGCCGCCTTCTCCCTCGCCTCCGCGGCGGCCGGCCTGTCCGGAGACGGCACGACGCTGATCCTGAGCCGGGGGCTCCAAGGCGTCGGCGCCGCCCTGCTGACGCCCACAGCGCTCGCCTTGATCCCCAAGACCTTCCCCGACCCGAGGGAACGAGGGGTCGCGGTGGGTGTGTGGAGTGCGATCGGCGCGCTCGCCCTCGCCCTCGGGCCGCTGACCGGCGGGTTCATCAGTGAGAACTGGCACTGGGGGTGGATCTACCTGATCAACGTCCCGATCGGCGCCGTCACCTTCGCCCTCGGGGCCTGGGCCATCGCCGGTTCCGAGGCACCCGTGCGGCGCAGCCTCGACGTGCCCGGCCTGGTCACCTCCTCGCTCGCGCTCTTCGCCCTGACGTACGGGCTCATCGAGGGCGAGGGACGCGGCTGGACCTCAGCGGTCATCCTCGGGTCGTTCGCCCTGGCCGTCGTGGCCGCCTCGGCGTTCGTGTTGATCGAGAGCCGCGTCCGGGAACCGATGATCGACCTGTCGCTGTTCCGTGAGCGGGTCTTCAGCGGCGGCATCGTCTCCATGGGCCTGTGGGCCTTCGGGGTCTTCGGGATCTACTTCTTCACCGCGCTGTGGCTGCAGAACGTGCTCGGCTTCACCCCGACGCAGGCGGGCGCGGCGTTCGTCCCCATGGCCCTGCTGATGGCCGTGCTCGCGACCGTCGCGCCGAGGATCGCCAACCGTTTCGGCACCGGGCCGACCGTCGCCACGGGCCTCGGCCTGATGGCGGTCTCGGTGATCGGCATCTCCTTCATCGGCCGGCAGGGCACCTACGGCCAGTTGTTCCCGTGGCTGATGGTGTACGGCGTCGGGGCGGGCATGCTGGTCCCCCTCACCAACGCCATCCTCGGGGCACTCCCGGCGGGCCGCGGGGGCGTGGCGTCGGGAGTGCTGAACGTGTCCCGCGAGGTGTTCGGCCTCCTCGGCGTGACCCTGCTGGGCGCCATCCTCAGCGCCCGCCAGGGTTCGGCCCTGAAGGCCGGGGCGGCCCCGCTGTCCGCGTTCCTCGACGGCTACCAGCTCGCGCTCGTCGTCGCCGGCCTCATCATGGCCATCGGCATCCCGGTCAGCCTCTTCGCCCTCCGCACCCGCGACACCACCCC
>NZ_JANZYP010000084.1 GCF_025506355.1 Sphaerisporangium corydalis | reverse complement strand
CCACACCACCACCCCCTCTCCTCCACAACCACCAGCCCCCGCTGGACGGGCGCGCCGATCTCCTTTGTCGCGCACAACGTCACCCAGCTCCTCCACGAGTACTCACCCCTGCTGGACGCCGAGCCCATCTCCTCCCCGGCGCCCAACGTCCTCCCTCTCCTCCGCGCTCACCCACCCCCTGGAGACGACCTCACATGAAGACGCCTCGTCCGCTGGTAGCCCTGCTGGCGTTACTACTGACAAGCCCGGCCACGCTTCACGCCGCCCCGGCCGCCGCTGCCCCGGCGCTCACCGCTTCAGCCGTCGCCGTGCCCGCCGTCGCCGTGCCCGCCCTTGCCGCTCCGGCCCTGGCCGTCTCCCGATCAGCCGCCGGATATGTCAGGCTCGCGCACTTCTCCCCGGACACGCCCGCCGTGGACGTCTACCTGTACGACTTCGGTGGCGAGACGCCGAAGCTGGTGCTCAAGCACGTCCCGTACGGCGCGCTGTCGCCGTACCAGAAGCTGTCCGCGGGGCAGTACACCGTGGCGATGCGCGCGGCGGGCGCCAAGGCGTCGACCCCGCCCGTGCTCTCCACCAACGTGCGCGTCACCGCCGGCGAGGCGTACACCGTCGCGGGCACGGGGCCGTTCAAGAGCATCCGGCTGTCGGTGCTGCCCGACACCGCGCGTATGCCCGCAGGCAAGGGGGGCATCAGGTTCGTCGCGGCCTCCCTCAAGAGCCGGGCGCTGCGCCTGGGGGCGGGCGGCGTCGTCCTGGAACCCCGGCTTCGCTTCGGCACGGCGTCCGCCTACCGCGCCCACCCGGCCGGCCCGCTCGTCGTCACGGCCAAGGGCCAGGGCGGCGAGTCGGCCAGAGCGCGCGTCGCCCTGACCTCCGGCGCCCTGCACACGATCATCGTCCTGGACGGCAAGAACGGCCTGACCCTGCTCGACACCCGCGACGCCGCCGGCCCCGGCATCACCCCCAAAGGCGGCATCAACACCGGCCTCGGCGGCCTGGCCTCCACGGCTGACGAGCCGATCGCGAGTGGCTCGTCCGGCATCGGCCCCGTCGCGGCGGGAGTGCTCGTCGCTGGGATGGTCATGACCCTTGTCCTGGTGAGGCGCGCCAGGCGCGGTAATGGCGCCGGCTGACAGGCCGGTCTCCTCGGTGCGCACCACCCTGCGCGGAATCCCGCTCCTCGGCGCGAGCCTCATATGCGCGTGCCTACTCACGGGATGCGCGGCGGTTTCCGGTAGCAGCCCTGGCGCACCCGGTACGCCCATCAGATCGGACACGCCTGGTACATCAGGTACCCCCAGTACGCCCGGACCCCGGCCCGTATGGTCCGCGGTGCCCGGGCAGGTGGCCGTGCCGCCCACGGCGACCGCGCCCGCGCGGCACGCGGAGCCCGTCACGCTCGCCGTGCCTGCCCTCAGGATCAGCGGCGGCCTGGAAAGGCTCGCGATCGGCCCGGCAGGGGAGCTCACCCCGCCACGCGACCCCGGCCGGGCCGGTTGGTACGCGGCGGGGGTCCGGCCGGGCGACACCGGGCCGGCCGTCATCGCAGGTCATGTGGACAGCAGGACCGGACCAGCGGTCTTCGCCGAACTGCAGCGGCTCCGCGCGGGGGACCAGATCGCCATCGGCCGCGCCGACGGCACCAGCGTCCGTTTCCAGGTCGACTCGGTACGCGTCACCACCAAGGCGGCCTTCCCCACCAGGGACGTCTACGGCGCGACCCCCGACCCCCAACTCAGGCTCATCACCTGCGGCGGCGCGTTCGACACCCACACCGGCCACTACGTCGACAACGTGATCGTCTTCGCTTCCCTCACTCACTGACCCGGCGGATCAGCGGGGGTCCAGGCTCCAGGTCCAGATCTCGCCGTCGTTGGTGCCCGCGACCACCGCAGGGGTGTCGTTCACCCTGGTCACCGCCACCGAGCTGATCCAGCCCGCAGGTCCCGTGAGCGGATGGCCGAGTGGCGTGCCCGTGGCAAGGTCCCATACCCGGACGGTCCGGTCCCAGCTCCCCGAGACGACCACCGGACGGCCGTCGACCTTCGTGACCGCCAGCGTCACCACGCGGTCGGTGTGCCCCTTCCACGGTTGCCCGACCGCCCGGCCGGTGCGCAGGTCGCGCACCCGCACCGTCCTGTCCCCGCCGGAGACGATCACCGGACGCCCGGCCGACTCGCCCACGGCCAGCGTGGCGACCGCCGTGCCGCCGTCGCGGTACGGCCCGGCGAGCAGCCGCCCGCCGGCCGGGTCCCACACCCGGACGGTGCCGTCCACGCCGCCGGAGACCACGACCGGCCGCCCGTCCAGCGCGGCGACGGTCACCGACGTGATCTCGCCGCCCTTGCCACGCAGCGGCGAGGCGACCTCACGTCCGGTGGCCGCGTCGGAGACCCGCAGCCCGTCATGCCCGCCCGACACCACGACACCACGCCCATCCAGCTCGAACGGCGCGACCGCCAGCACGTCCCCGCGATGTCCGCGGAACGGGCGGCCCAGCATGGCGCCCGTCGTGAGGTCCCACACCCACACCCCGCCGCCGAACCCGCCGCAGACGACCACGGGCCGCCCCTTCACCTGCCCTACCGCGAGCGACGACACGTACGGCGTGCCCACCTTGAACGACCGCCGGGACGCCTCGCGGGTGCCGGCCTCCGACATCCGGATCACACTGTCGCGACCGGCGGAGAGCGTCACCGGCCGCCCGTCCACCTCGGCCGCCGCGACCGCGAGCACGTCCGTGGTCCGCCCGGTGAACGGCCCGCCGAGCGGAGCGCCGAATCCAGGGCCGACCGAAGGAACCACCACCACCGCCGCCGTCGTCCCCGACGCCCCCGGCCGGGGCACGGACGGCTGCCGCTCCCTGCTGAACACCGCGAACGACCCCCCGGCCACGGCCACCGCCACGCCGAAGGACACGACGGCGAGCACCCCGCGAGGCGGTCTCGAGCGCGTCGGCCGGGTCACCCCTCCAGCACCGCCGGACCCACTCTCCGACGGCGCGGTCCCACCCGACCCGGACGCGGTCCCACCCGACCCCGGCCCGATCCCACCCGACTCTGACGCGATCCCACCTGAACCTGGCCCGGTCCCGCCTGAACCCGGCCCGGTCCCACCCAACCCCTGCGCGGCCTCGCCCGCACTCGCCGCGGTCTCACCCGAACCCGCCGCAGTCTCACCCGAACCCGTCGCGCCCGGCGCCCCGCCGTCGACCGGTGAGCCCGGCGACCCGCCGTCCGGCACGACCTCGATCCCGCTGGATCCGGCCCCGTCGCGCCGGTCCTGACGTGACCCCCTCCCGCTCACCCCCGTCCTACCCGACGAACCCCCACCCGCCTCACCGCCGCCAGGCCGTTCGCCCGGCCGTCCGCCCGCCCCGCCGCCACCGTCAGGCCGTCCGCCCGCTCCGGCAACACCAGGCCCTCCACCCCGCTCAGCATCGACGGGCCGTCCGCCCACCCCGGCATCGGCAGACCGTTCACCCGGCCCGACAAGCCGTGCATCCGGCCCGACAAGCCGAGCACCCGGCTCGGCACCCTGAGAAGACGCGAGAGGTACATGAGCGGACATCCCCTCCCGCTCCGGTACGTACGCGGACGTCCCATCCGGCTTACCACCCCCGCGCCCCGCGGCCGGGATCTCGCTCGGCTGGGTCGCCTCCCCGTCCCTCTCCACGAGCGCGAACAGCGCCTGCCCGGCGCTGGGCCGCCGACGCGCGTCCTTGGTCAGGCAGGCCGCGAGCAGGTCGCGCAGCCGTTCCGGCACGCCCGTAAGGTCGGGTTCGCGGGTCATGATGCGGTTCATCACCGCGGGGATGCTGTCGCTGCCGAACGCCGGGTGGCCGGTCGCGGCGAACGTCATCAGCACCGCCCAGCTGAAGACGTCCGACGCCGGTCCCGGCTGCCAGCCCTGGAGCTGCTCGGGCGACATGTACGACGGCGTGCCCTGGACCTTGCTCGCCATGGTCGCCGCGACGTCCATCATCCGAGCGATCCCGAAGTCGATCACGCGCGGGCCGTCCGTGCCCAGCAGCACGTTGCTCGGCTTGAAGTCGCGGTGCACGATGCCCGCCCGGTGGATCGCCGCCAGCGCGGTCACCGTGCTCACCGCCAGCCGGTCGAGCGGCCCGCCGTCGCGGGGACCCTCCCGGCGCACGAGCTGGTCGAGCGACTCGCCTTCGACGTACTCGCTGACGATGTACGGCCGGTCATGGGTCACGTCGGCGTCCAGCACCCGCGCCGTGCAGAACTCGGCGACCCTCCTGGCCAGGTCGATCTCGCGCAGGAACCGCATCCGCGCGTCCGCGTCGTCGACCAGCCGGGCGTGCAGCACCTTGATCGCCACGGGCGTCCCGTCCGTGGACTCCGCCAGGTAGACCGTTCCCTGGCCGCCCTCCCCGAGCAGGCCGACCAGGTGGTACGCGCCGATCGACTCGATCTCACCCGGCCGTAACGGACGGCTTCCCGGCACTCCCCACCTCCCGGCGACCCGCTGCCTCCCGACCCTAGGCGACCCCGCCGAACCCGCGAAAGGGGAGCGTGTCACGAAGGCGAACGAGAGACTTCGCGCAGTCTTCCCCGCGACGAATCGCCACGGACGCGCGGCACACCACCACATACGCCGCCGGCACCCCTTGGGCTTCGGTCAGTCGGTCGTGGGCCAGTCCCAGCCGAGCTGCAGGAACAGCCCGAGGCGGTCGCTGACGGCGCGGATCTCGCTGATCTTCCCGTCGGCCAGCGTGAACACGAAGATCGCCTCGTTCTGGAAGTCCCGCCGCGTCGGTTCGGGCATGCGGGGGTGGGCACCGCTGTGCGTGCCGGACATGGTCAGCCGCGCGACCACCTTGTCGCCCTCGGCGATGAGCTCCTCGACGTGCATGAGGAACGGGTCGAACGCGTCGAGCTGCATCCGGATGGCGTCGAACGCCGCCCCTGGCTCGTCCGGCTCGCCGTGAATGATCTTGTTGTGGTCGACGACGTCGAGTGCCACGTAGGTGGGCAGGTCGTCCAGCCTGCGCTCGTTGGTCGCGTCGAACAGTCCTCGAACGATCTGCTTGTTGTCCATTCCGGCCTCTCTCTTACGCTGTAAGACGAGCGTCATCATGTATCTTACGGCGTAAGAAAGTCAAGGGGTGCGATGACGAGGATGTCCCGCGAGCGTGTGCTCGACGCCGCGCTGGACCTGGTCGACCAGGTGGGCGTCAGCGGCCTGTCCATGCGCAGGCTCGGCGCCGCGCTCGGCGTAGAGGCCATGACGATCTACTACTACGTGCCCAACAAGGACGCGGTCCTCGACGGCCTCGTCGAGCGGATCATGACCCGGGCGTTCGTGGTCAGCCCCCACCCCGACTGGCGCCGGCTGATCCGCGACTTCGCCGTCTCCTTCCGGCGCGAACTCCTGGCACACCCGGGCGTCGTGCAACTGGTCGCCACCCGTCCGGTGACCACCCCCGACGCCATGCGCATGCTGGAGGCGATCGTGGTCATCCTCAGAGAGGCGGGCTTCGGCCTGCGTGAGGCCTTCCACGTGGTCAACACCGTCGCCATGTTCACCACCGGCCAGTGCCTCGCCGAGGTCGACCCCCCCGGCAGTCCCCCACCGAAACTCCCCGACATGGACCCGTCCGACTTCCCCAACGCCCTGGCCGCCATCCACGCCGGCCTGGGCACCCCCGAAGACCACGAGTCCCGCTTCCACTACGCCCTCAACGCCCTGATCCGCGGCCTTTCCCCTGACAATCCGCCACAGCCCTGACGTTGTGCCGAACGCACGCGGATGTTTAGTAATAGATGAGAAATATGTCGGGTTTACTGGATTGGCTGGGCGGCAAAATACCAGGGTTCCTCCAGTACGCCGGACGGATGGTCGCGTAATGTTGCCGACGCCCGTCCGTGCGGTTCTTCCACACGGCCGGGGGTAGAAACCGTGTGGACGAGGAGGCAGCAGGCCGATGTTGCTGAGTTTCCGCGTGGCCAACCATCGATCGCTTCGCAGCGAGCAACAACTTCTGCTCACCCCCAGTTACCGCGCCGACGGCCCGTCCGACGTCGATTGGGAGGGCGTTCCCGTAGTCGGGTTGTTCGGTCCCAACGCCTCGGGTAAGTCCAACGTCATCGACGCGATGGTCTACATGCGGGACCTGGTGCTCGGCTCTCTGCGTGAGAGCGAACCGGGTGCCGGTGTCCGGCGTCAACCCTTCGCCCTGGGCATCGCCGCTCGCGATGAGCCGTCCACTTTCGTGGTCGATCTGATGCTGGAGCGGGTTCAGTACACCTACGGCTTCTCGGTCGACGACGCGCAGGTGACCGAGGAGTGGATGTACAGCTATCCGCAGAAGCGGAAACGCCTGATCTTCCGTAGGGCGCTGGACGAATACTCCTTCGGGGATTCTCCGGATTCCATGCGGCAGGTGGAGGAGATCACGGAGTCGAACGTGCTCTTCCTGTCCGTCGCGGCCAGATCGAGGCAGGTTCTCGTCCGGCCGGTCTACGACTGGTTCGCTGATATCCAGGACCGCAAGCCTCTGGTTGCCGGTTCCCTTCGTCCTGCGGTCATGACGGCGGAGGCGTTGGAGAGATTCGGCTATTTCGATCGGCTGACGACCCTGCTCCAGGCCGCCGACACCGGGATCGAATCAGCGGAGCTGATCGAGGAGACGGATGCCGAGTTCGCCGAGCGTGCCGCCCGGCTCGACGGGCTCGATGAATCTCGGACGGCCACCGGCCGGGCCGTTCGCCTGGCGGAAATCAGCAGGCGGGGAAAACGGCGCAAGCATCTCGTATTCCGGCATCGAGGGGAGACGGGAACTTTCGCCCTGGGGCTGCGCGACCAGTCTCTCGGGACGCGCGCCCTCTACGAGATGGGCCTGCCGGTCTTTATCTCGCTCGACCAGGGAAGCTCACTGATCGTGGACGAGCTAGATTCGAGCCTGCATCCCTACCTGTCAGCGCAAATCATCCGGTTGTTCACGGATTCCGCGACGAATCCCTTGGGAGCCCAGCTCATCTTCACCAGTCACGATCCGACATTGCTCGGTCGGATCCAGGGCGCGGAGGTTCTTCATCGGGACCACATCTGGTTCACCGAGAAGAACGAATGTGGTGCGACCGAAATATTCCCCTTGTCGGATTTCAATCCGCGCCGAGACGAGAACCGGGAGCGGAGATACCTGGCCGGGCGCTATGGTGCTGTCCCTATCGTCAATGACGAGCTCTTTGCCGCGGCTCTGTCAACGCGTGAAGAGGGGGACGATGGCTTCTCGGGAGCGTACGACCAGGAAGGTCGGCCCTGAAACGAACCTCGCGCGGAACAAGGGTGGCACGCGAGAAGAACGTCGCAGCTTCTTGATTTTGTGTGAGGGAAAAACCGAGAAAGACTACTTCGTTGGTATGCGCTCCCGGCGTGGTCCGCAACTCGATGTCGACATTCCCAAAGGGGACCACCTCGCCAAGGTCCGCGAAGCCGTGAGCCGGGCATCGGACGAATACGACGGCGTCTGGTGCGTCGTGGACACCGAGTTGAACGAATCGCTCACGTGTGACCTGGTGAAGGAGGCGAAGAACGGCCCGATCGAACTCGGCCTGTCGACGCCGAGTTTCGAATTATGGCTGATCCTCCATCACGCCGACTGCGCGAGGCCTTTCCAGTCGGCCGACGACGCCAAGCGGAGGCTGAAGGAGGTGCTCCCCACCTGGAGCGAAGGCAACACCAGGTTCGCCGACTTCTCCGGCCGTGTGGACGCCGCTTGCCGCAGGGCGCGAAAGCTCGACCCGGACGGCCGCGATCCGCTGAGGAACCCCTCCACCGGCGTCTGGCGGCTGGTCGAGAGCCTTCGGGGCTGATCGCCCGCACAGGGGTTCCATGTGGCTTGTCCGAAAGGTCGTTTACGGATGGGTTCCGCCTCCTATGATCAACTTCGGACGGCGCCAGGGTGGAGCCGTCGTCGTTTCCAGGAGGTGGCATGAGGCCTCTGCCTCGTACCCTTTTCCTCGCGCTGTGCCTGAGCGTTCTGGCCGCCGTCGGTCCCGCCTCGGCGGCGCTGGCCGGCGAGCAGGACGCGGCCGCCGCGCGGCACCAGCCGTCCGACGTCGTCATTCCCGGCGATGACTACTACCCGGAGAGCATCGCGGCGACGCCCGGGGGCACGCTGTTCGTCTCGAGCATCGTGACCGGCGAGATCGACCGGGTCCCCGCGGGTTCCGCGACGGCCCAGACGTTCGTGCCGGCCGGGGTGAACATCGGCACCGCCGGGGTGCTCGCCGACCCGGGACGCAACGTCCTGTGGGCGTGCGCGATCGACCTCTCGTTCCAGACGCCCACCGTCCTGAAGGCGTTCAACCTGTCCACCGGGGCACTGGTCGCCGGGTACACCCTGCCGGACGGCGGCGTCTGCGCCGACCTCACGCTGGCCCGTGGCGCCGTCTACCTCACCGACACGACCAACCCGACGGCCAGCCCGCAGGCGCCCGGACGCATCCTCCGGCTGACCACGCCCAGCCCGGTGACCGCCACCGGGGGCACGCTCTCGGTGTGGTCGAGCGACCCGCTGTTCACGAACGGACCGGGGCTGCAGATCAACGGCATCGCGTTCGACGGCGTGCGCTCGTTCTACACGACCAACTACGCCAGCGGAGACCTCCTCCAGGTCGACATCGCCGCCGACGGATCGGCCCGGCCGGCCAAGCTGCTCGACTTCGGCCAGCACTTCGTCAACCCCGACGGCATCCGGATGCTCGACCGCACCCACCTGCTGGTCGCCGAGAACCCGGGCCGCCTGGACGTCGTCGACACGCGCGCCGGCACCGTGACGGTGGCGAACAGCACCCTCGACCAGCCCACCTCCGTGGTGAAGACGCCCCGGGGCCTCTACGTGACCGAGGGCCAGGTCCTCCGCCTCCAGTCCGGCCAGCCCCCGAACCTCCCCTTCAAAATCCGCTGGCTCCCCACCCCCTGACCCCAACCCGCCACCCCAACTAATCCCAACCTGAGCGCCGTCGGCCGATCCCACCCCCAAGGAACCGGCCGACGACCTCTCGAACCATGATCGCCGCCGGGCCAGGAGCACTGCCGGCCGTGCTCGTCGGGATCCACTGGGTGGCGGAGATTAGGTAAGTGCGGAGGTTGTGGTTTTCGGGGTGTTTGTCGGCGCGGAGGATCCAGAGGAGGTCTACGTTCTTTTTGCTGGTTTCGATGCAGATGCCGGTGCCGGGTTTGAGGATCGTGTCGTGCTGGATCTGCGGGATCGTGATCGGGTTGGGCAGGTTGGACTCGCGTGCGGCGTCGCGGCATTCCGTGGGGGTGACGTCCTGGTGGTCGACCGAGCCCATGAGGCCCCTGTTGTCGAGAAGTCTGAGGCCGCTGCCGAGCGCGGTGCCGCCCTGGCCGCAGTTCATGTACTCGAAGGTCTCGTCGGGGCCGATGTAGCCGCCATGGAGGGCCTCGGAGGTGATCGTCAGGCCGTCCGCGTTGAGGAAGGTCGACCGGGCCAGCGCGCAGTCGGCGGTGGCGTCGCCTTCGGTGGCCGGGGGACGGATGACGATCCTCTCGTTCGCCTTCACGAGTCGCCATCCGGCTTCCTGTTTCGGCTGGGCGGGCTGTGACGTGGAGGTCCCGCCGGACCATGGATGCCAGACGACGAGCGTGAGTCCCGCGGTCACGGCCAGGGCGGCCGACACCATGATGGCGGGCGTCCGCAGGCGCCTGGCGGCGGACGGCGTGGTCGCCGGTGGGGTGGGAGGCGAGACCTCTGGCGGGGTGGGTGGGGAGGACGGCGGTGGGGGGTTGTGGGGGGTGGTTGTGGACCAGATTTCGCTGACTATTCGGGTGGCGGCGGCGATTTCTACCTGTTCTCCGCCGACGAGGTGGTCCAGGAGGCGCTGGGCCGTGGGGCGGCGGGTGGGGTCCTTGTCCAGGGCACGTTCCACCAGGGGACGCAGGCTCTCGTCTAGGCCGTCGAGCTTGGGCGCGTGGTGGGCCACGCGGTAGAGCACCTCCGGCACGGCCCCCGAGCCGAACGGCGGGCTGCCGGTGCCCGCGTAGGTGATCACCGAGCCCCAGGCGAACACGTCGGCCGCCTGCCCCACGGTCGTGCCGTTCGCGTGCTCGGGCGCCATGTACTGGGGTGTGCCGATCAGGGTGGCGGTCTGCGCGGTGAGGGTGTCGGCGAGCTGGGCGATGCCGAAGTCGATCACTCGCGGGCCGAACGGGCTGAGCAGGATGTTGGACGGCTTGAGGTCGCGGTGGACCACGTTCGCGCGGTGGATCGCGGTCAGCGCCGCGGCGACCCCGACGGCCAGGGCCTCCAGGTCGGCGCCGTCCATCGGCCCCTGGGCGGCGATCACCGAGCCGAGGTCGGGTCCGTCGACGAATTCGGTGGCGAGGTAGGCCACCTCGCCGTCCATGTCGGCGTCGAGCACGGGAGCGGTACAGAACCGGGCGACCCGCTGCGCGGCCTGCGCTTCTTTGCGGAACCTGCGCCGGAAGTCCTCCCGGGTGGCCAGTTCGGGACGCATCACCTTGAGCGCGACCAGGCTCCCGTCCGGGGCCTGGGCGAGGTGGACGATGCCCATGCCGCCTTCGCCGAGCGTGCGCACGAGCGTGTACGGTCCGATCCGACGCGTCTCAGCCACGCCCGTATTATGGCGATCTTTCGCATACCAGGCCACGCTTCCGCCGGACGCGGGGAGGGGCGGGTCGTTCGCGAAAGTCCGCCGGGCCGTTTGAGGTGGAGGCCGCTGCGCGCCTCGGGCCGCGCCCGCCGGAGGGCCTCGGTGGCCGGTGACGGACGTTTCAGGGAGGCCGGTTGGTGCCTCACGGTGTGCCGGTCGCGGGTTCCGTGACCGGCGGTGGGGTGGTACGGCGGGGGGCGGTGGCCAGGGTGAGGAGGCCGCAAACAAGGGCGGCGAGGACGGTCAGCACGGCGAGGTCCACGTTGCCGGTCTCGGCGCAGGCGAAGGCGAGGACGCCGCCGGCGACGGTCGTCGCGCGCAGGACGACGGTCCAGGAACGGACGGCCGGGCGGATCATGGCGGCCGTCACCCCGGCGAGCAGCGCGCCCCAGATCATGGCCTCCACGTAGGCGTCCCCGGCTTCGAGCCGGTTCAGCGCGTGCCGGACGGCGGCCGGCCCCGCGTTCTGCGGGACGATGCTCGGCATCCGGTCGGGGAAGACCAGCCACGCCCCGTCGCCGAGCACGGCGACCACAGCGGCGCAGACGGCGCCGCCGATCAGCGCGGCTAGGAGGGCCTGCCGTGGGCTGTCGGTGCGCCGGCCCACCTCGGCCATCGCCAGGGCCGGCGCGCCGGCGACGATCGCCACCAGCCACAGGCCGTGCCCCGGCAGGCCGTCCGCCAGGGGCGGCAGGACGCGTTCGAAAGGCATGACGGCGAAGCAGGCCGCACCCGCGAGGAGGCCGGCGCCTATGCCGAAGGCCGGAGCGGCGGGCGCGACGGTCGATCCTCGGGCCGTCATGGCCAGCATGACGACGACGTACAGCACGAGAAGGATCATGCCGAGCGGTACGCCGAGTTCGGGGCGGAGGTACTGGGGGCCACGGTTGTCCAGGACGGCCACCAGCAGGTAGACCCCCGCTGCGGCGAAGCCGCCGGCCCGCACCGCGAGGTCCGTCCGGGAGGGTCCCGCCGGACCGAGCAGGCCGGGCCGGCCGCCCAGCCAGGCCAGTGACGCGAGGACCAGGACCAGGGTGGTGATCACGATCCGGGCGCCGGTGTGGACGATGCCACCGGCCAGCACCAGGCAGACCGCGGTGGTGGTGCCCGCGAGGAAGCCGATGGGGCGTAGCACCGCCGGTTGCAGCAGTGCCGCCCGTACGCAGCCGAGGGCGAAGCGCATGCGTGCCGATCGGCCCTCGACCTGGAGGAACTCGGCCCGCATGGCCAGCCCCCACTCGCGGCGGGCGGCGGGCAGCAGCCAGGTCGCCAGGGCGAGGAGCCGGCCCGCCGCGCCGGTCCCTACGGATGGGCCGTTCACCACGCACCCCGCAGCTTGCCTCGGCTGGTGCGCGGAGCGGCCGTGGCGGGCGTGGCGGTTTCGGCGGCCAGTGCGCGGCCCGCGCCGCTGAGCCGGTACAGGTGCCGGGGTGGGCGTCCTGGCGGCGGGCCGGTCTCCCAGGAGGTTTCCAGCATCCCCCGGTCGGCCAGCCGCATGAGGATCGGATAGAGCGAGCCGGCCTTGAGCCCGATCTCCCGGCCGAGTTCGTAGCCGTACCGCCACTCGGCCGGGGTGGCGGCGAGAGCGGACAGGACGGCGATGGTCTGCGGAGACGGGCGCCTGACTCGGGTCACGCGATAACGCTACCTATATAGAGTTAGTAGGCGCAACGCGACGGCCGACCTGGAACCCCCGCCTCTGGACGCCGTCCGCCGAAGTCGGTGCCCCGCCGGCCAACGGCGAGTGGGCGACCACCACCGGGGGTACCGCCTCATGACCTGCCGCCCGGCCGGGCGGAGTCGTGGTCCGGGCGGGTCTCGGCCAGGGTGAGGGCGGGGGCGGGCGGCTCCGGCGGCCACCAGCGGGCCGGCGGCCGGAGAAGGCCCTGGACGACCGCCACCGCCCCGGCGCCGGGCGTGAGGAAGTGGGCCAGGGAGAGCGCGGCGGGAGGGTCGAGCAGCAGGCGGACCGAACCGGCCAGCAGGACCAGCCAGCCGACCATCATGACGAGTTGGCGAAGCAGCCCCGAGGTGTGCCTGAGCAGCCCGGACGTGGCCCTGACGACCTTGGAGGCGTCCTCCAGCCTCCGCACCACCCGCGCCTGCCTGGACCTGGCCACGCGACCCACCCCCCACCAAAAGATCATCGGGGGCTCGCTAGCGCAAGCAGTATCAACTTCTCGTGGACTCCGCAACCGAACCCGCACACCATGGGCTACTCTTCGAAGAGGAGTTCGAATGACATGCCAACCCTTGACCGCGCGACACGAAGGACGCGAACGAAAGCAAGACGTCAGGCGGCGACGTGCTCGGACAGCGGGGTGACCTGCTGGATCGGTTCGAGGACGGTGCGGCGGGCGCGCTCGCGGACGATGGTCTTCAGGACGCGCCAGCCGTCGCGCACGGCGTGCAGGTTGCTCGTGCCGTGGATGCGGCAGTGCTCGTGGCTCGGCACCTCGTGCACGGAGAGCCCCGCCTGGGCGGCCCGCACGTTCATCAGCGTCTCGATCTCGAAGCCGTCGCAGTCGAGCGCCAGGACGTCGAGGTGGCGCGCCCAGAACGCGTTGTACCCGTAGCAGAGGTCGGTGTAGCGGGTGCCGTACAGCATGTTGGTCAGCGTGGTCAGCACCGTGTTGCCGAACGAGCGGGTGAAGCTGATGTCGTCCGACCCCGCGCCGGAGGCGTAGCGCGAGCCCTTGGCGAAGTCGGCCCCGGCGACCAGCGCGGACACGAAGCGGATGATCTCGCGGCCGTCCGTGGAGCCGTCGGCGTCGATCATGACGATGATGTCGCCGGTCGCGGCGGCGAAGCCTTCGGTGAGCGCGTTCCCCTTGCCCCGGCCGCTCTGCGTGACGACGCGCAGCCCAGGGCGTAAGGCCTTCGCGACGGCCACGGTCTCGTCGGTGGAGTTGCCGTCGACCAGGACGACCTCGTCGATCCAGTGCGGCAGGGTGGCGAACACATGCGGCAGGTTCTCCGCCTCGTTCATGGCGGGAACCACCACGGTGACCGTGGCCCCGATGGCCAGGTCATCGCTGACCCGGGTGTACTTGCCCTGGGTCGAGGCGAGTCCGTACGTCGTCATGCGCGCATTATCGGGCATGCCACCTGCAAGCGGCTTGACGCACCCTTGCACGACCGCGCCCGGCGGGGATCAGCCGCTGCTCCAGTGGACCAGCCACGTGGTGCCCGGGGTGAAGTCGGCGAGCACACGGACCGTCCGCCCGGTCAGGTCCAGGGCCCGGAGCTGCGGGCGTTTGGCTGACTTGTCGTAGATGCCTAGATGGTCCTGGCCGAACCAGAACCAGAGCAGGGAGTCCTTGGGCAGCGGGACCGTCGCCTGACGGGCGCCGGTGGCCGGGTCCACGACGCAGGCGGCGTGCCGCTTCCCCGGGCACAGCGCGGCCATCCGGCCCTTGGAGGACACCACGGGAACGCTGTCCTCCGGGACGCGGAGCCCCTTGAGCGTGCGCTGGAGCCTGCCGTCCAGACCGTAGAACCGGACGCCTTCGGCGTTCTTGCCCACCGCCCTCACGACTCCCGCGTCGCCGGGCGCCCACACGAAGTTCGACCGCCCGGTGCCCGCGCCGTCGACCTTGACGACGGTGGTCTTCCGGGTCTCGCGGTCCACGATGGCGAACCCCACGCTGTCGCCGGTGCTGGCGGTCGCGTCGTACGTGGTCAGCAGTACCCGGCGGCTGTCCTCCGACCAGATCATGCCGCGCACGGCGAGCGGGCGCGCGACGGTGGGGACCCGGAACTCGTCTTCGTGGAGGCGGCCGGCGAAGTGCACCTCGTTGCCGTCCCCCTGGGCGTACTGCGGGAACTCCTGGACGCCCGCCATGCCCGTCCTGTCGGGGGAGACCTGGAACATCATCCGTTCCTCGACGTCGTGGAAGGCGCCGTCCGGCGAGCGCCACGCGGCCGTGAAGATCAGGTTGGAGTCGGTGTGGATGAACGCGGTGAGCCGCAGCGGGTCGGCGGGGTTCTCGTACACCTTCGCCCCGAGGTCGGGGATCGCGACCTCGCGTGCGGTCGTCGGAAGCGGCCCCGCGGTGGCGGTCGAGACGGCGACCGAGGGCGTGGGCCTGGGCGTGGCCGTGGTGGAGCCCTTGGGCAGGACCCGGTACACCAGCCCCGCGCCCACCAGCAGGCAGGCGGCGACCAGCACGACGGCGAGCCGGCGCGGCCGCCGGGTCGCGGTGGGCCGGTCGGCGTACGAGCTGCCCGCAGCGAGCTCCTCCTGGCCCGCCGCCCCGGTCGGCGCGGCCGCGGGCCGCCCGAGGAGCTGGAGCAGCACCTGCCTGCTCATCGGCCGGGCCCTCGGATCCTTCGCCAGGCAGGCGGTGGCCAGGTCGCCCAGCTCGCCTTCGAGCCCGCCGAGGTCGGGGTCGGAGTGCAGGACCCTGTTCAGGATCGCCGGCAGCGAGTCGGCGCCGAACGGCGGGCGCCCGGTGGCGGCGAAGACCATGGTGCAGGCCCAGGCGAACATGTCGGCGGGGGGACCCGCCGGGGTGTCCCCGAGCTGCTCGGGGGCCATGTACGACGGGGTGCCGATCGGGCCGCCCTCGGTGACGTCCCCGCCGGCCTGGCGGGCGATGCCGAAGTCGATGACCCGGGGTCCGTCACGGCTCAGCAGGACGTTGGCCGGCTTGAAGTCGCGGTGCACCACCCCGGCGCGGTGGATCGCGGCCAGGGCGGTGATCGTGCCCACCGCGAGCCGGTGCAGCTCGCGGCCGTGCAGCGGGCCGCGCTGGGCCACCGCCTCCTGGAGGGTCGGCCCGTCGATGTACTCGCTGACGATGTACGGCACGGTCCCGGCGAAGCCGGTCTCCAGCACCTGCGCGGTGCAGAACGACGCGACCTTGGGCAGCACCTCGGACTCGCGGCGGAACCGCATCGCCGACAGGGTGTCCGGCGAGGCGTGCAGCATCTTGATCGCGACGGGTTCGCCCTCCGGCGGCTCGGCCAGGTAGACGACGCCCTGGCCGCCCGACCCGAGTCGGCCGACGATCCGGTAGTCGCCGACGGTGGCCGGGTCGCTGGGACGCAGCGGGGTGGTGCCTGGCATGTCCGGTCAGCCTCGCGTGTAGCGGATGTCGACCAGTCCGCCTACGGGGGCGTTGAGGTCCGCGAGCACCCGGACCTCCTGGCCGGCGAAGTCGCGCAACACCACCCGCTGCAGGTCCTTCGTCACGGAATGGACCTCGATGATGTGCCGGTCGTCGTACCAGCCGATGAGCGCTCCCCCCTGCGGGGACACCGGGATGGTGGCGACCCGCTCCCCGGTGGTGGTCCGCCACACGCAGAGCGAGATGACCTTCTCGCAGCCGCTGGTGACGAAGGTGTCGCCGGAGGGGGAGAACCAGTCGCCGTTGCCGGTGGGGGAGCCCACCCAGTGCATCAGCCGCAGCGGCTGCCCCGCCAGGTCGCGGAAGCGCAGGCCGTTGCCCCACTCGGCGGTGAGGTAGCGCGCGGCGACCGAGCGGCCGTCCGGCGCCCAGCGGTAGAAGGAGATGAAGCTCTCCGGCTGGACGGCCGTGCCGGCGACCTTGACGTCCTCGGCGTCGGTGGTGGGCACGAACACCGAGCTGCGCGCGGCCACGTCGACGATCACGAATCCCGCGGTGTAGACGTGGGTGTCCTTGCCGACCTTCTCCCTGCGGAGCGCGCTGACCACGATGCTGTCGCTCTGCCGCGACCAGGCCATGCCGAACGACACGTACGGGCTGCGCAGCGTCGGGATGCCGAACTTGGCGCCGGTGAGGTGGTCGGTGAACTGCACGGACAACTGCTGCGAGGTGGCCAGGTAGAGCGTGTCCATGGTGGCCAGGTAGCGGCCGTCGGGGGAGAGCTCCGCCACGGTGTTGGTCGAGCCGGCCCGCTCGAACGTGCCGCTCCTCGGATCGCGGGCGTAGATGTCGGTGCGGCCGTTGTCGTGGGTCTTGCTGACCCGGATGGCGCTGAGGCGGACCGGGTCGGCCGGGTGCTCGTACAGCGTGCCCAGGTTCCCGGGGAGGGCCACGCCCTTGTCCACCTTTGGGGGGAGCGCCGTGGTGGTGGCGGACGGCACCGCTCGCGGCGTCCAGGAGCCCGCGACGGCCGGAGCCGAGGTCGCGGGAGCGGGGGCGGCGGGCCGCTCGGCGGCCCGGAGGGTGACGGCGGCGGAGATCCCGCTGCTGACCAGCGCGATGGCGACGCCCGCGGCGACCAGTACCAGGACACGGCGCGGCGCGGATCGCCGCCGGGGCGCGGTCCCGGGAGGGAGGGCGTCGGGCAGGGCGGTGTCGAGGACCTGGGAGTGCCCGAGCAGCCTGAGCAGGGTGTCCTCGGCGGTCGGCCGGTCGTCCGGCTCCCTGGCCAGGCAGTCGGCCAGCGCGTCGCGCAGCGGGCCCTCCTCCAGCCGGCCGAGGCTGGCCGCCGCGGTCGACAGCCGCCGCGTCGACTCGGTGATCGACTCGCCGTCGAAGGGGTCGCGGCCGGTCGCCGCGTAGGCGATCACCGACGCCCAGGTGAACAGGTCGGCGGCCTGGCCTGGCCGGTCGCCCGCCAGCTCCTCGGGCGTGTGCCACGCGAGGACGGTGGCGTCCACGCGGTTGGTCTCGTGGGCGGGCCCGAGCATGTCGTGCCGCTCCGGGCCCCGGTAGATCAGCCGGGGGCCGTCGGGGCCGAGCAGGACGCGGTCGGGACGGATCCCGACGTGGGCGGCCCCGGACCGGTGCAGGGCGGCCAGCGCGGTGACGGTGCTGATCGCCAGGCGTTGCAGCGCCGCCCCCGCCAGCGGCCCCTGGCGCTCGATCTCCCCGGCCAGGTCGGGCCCGTCGACGTACTCGCTGACGATGTACCCGGCCTGGACGTCGAGCACGTGCACCGTGCCGGCGGCGGGGGCGTCGCGTAACCGTTCAAGTTCGGACAGGCCGGACGGTCGGCGCAGCGAAGGATCGGCGTAGTGGCGCAACGCGACCCGTTCGCCGGACGCGGTCTCGGCGAGGTAGGTCGTGACCGAGCAGCAGCTCGACGACAGGACGCGGACGACGCGGTAGGGGCCGATCTCGGCGGGGCCGTCGGCGGGGGGCGAATCCGCGGGACGCAACGTGCTCACCTCTTCGCCACGGACATGTACAGGTCGGAGTAGTCCTTCTTGGCCACCGTCGCCAGCACCCGTCCAGGCCGCCCGAGCATGTCCACGACGACGAGCTTGTACGGGTCCTTGCGGGGGTCGAGCACCACGACGTGGTTCTCGTCGTACCACCCCCAGAACTCGGAGCCCACGTAGGTGATCGCGATCGAGGCGCGGCGGACGCCGGTGTCGGCCTCCCAGACGCACAGGGTGCCACCGCTCGGGCACAGGGTGGTGAACTGCTTGCCGGACGGGGAGAACGACCGGCGGCCCGCGATGTACCCGACCCAGTCCATGGTCCGTATCTCCTTCCCGGTCAGGTCGCGGAACCGCATGCCGTAGTCGTCGTCCTCGGTCTGGTAGGACACGGCGACGTGGGCGCCGTCGGGCAGCCACACGTAGTAGCCCTCGCCGCGCCGCTTCTCGTCGTCGGTGTCGACCTCGGCGGCCGAGCGGCCGGCCACGTCGACGAGCACGAAGCCCGTGGGCACCTTCTTCTCGCCGCTGTGCAGGGTGAACATGAGGCGCGTACCGCGGGGGTCCCAGGTGGGGCGGTACGCGGACGGCGGCACGGCGACGGTGAACCGCTCGCCTCCGGTGCGGGGGACGAACGTGACCGTGCCGGTCTTCTTGGTCGTGGTCAGGAGCGCCACCCACATTCCGTCGGGCGAGGCCGCCACGTCGTCCGAGACCATCCCCGCGGAGGTGAACTCGGCGGTCCCGGGGGTCCGCATGTAGCTCACTTTGGACGTGCGGTAGGCGGCGAACCGCCACGGGTCGGCGGGGTTCTCGTGCAGCGTCATGTCCAGGCCGGGCGCGGCCACCTTGGTGGTGGCCGGCGGGGGAGCGGCGGGCCGGGGCACGGTCGCGGTCAGGTTGAGCGAGGGGGTGGGGCTCACGCGGGGGGCGGGGGGCGCGGCGGCCTGTCCCGAGCGGGCGGCGGCGAAATGGCCGCCGAGCGTGCCAGCCACGGCGATGAGCACCGCGCCGGCCCCGGTCAGCAGCCTCCTGCGCCACACCCCGGGGTTCGCGGCCGAGGGCTCGGTGTAGACGGGCAGGTCCACGCCGACGGGCAGCAGGGTGTGCCCGACCAGCCCGAGCAGGGCGTCGGCCGCCTCGGGCCGGTCGGCCGGATCCTTGGACAGGCAGGCGGCCGCCACCATGCGCAGATGCTCGTCCAGCGCCGTCAGGTCGGGCTGGTCCCGGAGCACGCGGTTGATCGTGGCCGACGTCGAGCCGCCCTCGAAGGGGTCGTGCCCGGTCGCCGCGAAGACCAGCGTGGCGGCCCAGGCGAACATGTCGCCCGGCGGTTCCGCGCCGGTCCCGCCGAGCCGTTCGGGCGAAAGGTAGGCGAGCGAGGTCAGCGCGCGGGTCGCCATGTCGCCGCCTGACGGCACCACCCGCGCCATCGCGGCCCCCGCGACGCGCACGCCGTCGGGTCCGAGCAGCACGTTCCCCGGGTGCAGGTCGCCGTGCGCGACCCCGGCCTGGTGGAGGGCGACTAGCGCGGTCATCGTCGAGATGGCCAGCCGGTGCAGCGCCGCCCCGGACTGCGGCCCGCTCCGCTCGACGGCCGCGCGCAGGCTGACGCCCTCGACGTGCTCGACGACGACGTACGGCCGGCCGTCCTGCACGCCGGAGGCGATGGTCTGCGCGATGGAGGACACCGACACCGAGGCCAGTTTGGTGGTCGCCTCGGTGATCCTGGTGGAGTCCTCGTCGCCGCCGACGCCCTCGCGCAGCCACACGACCTCGACCCGCTCGCCCGACCGGTCGTCCGCGAGGTACACGCAGACCTGGTCGTCCTCGTGGAGGCGCGCTACAAGTGTGTACTCTCCGATTTCCCTTGGGTCGGATCGGCCGAGGGAAACTGTCTCGGTCATTCGCCGCGCTCCATGTGGAGTTCGCCCGCTTGCGATGTCATTTTTGATCATAGGACGTGCCGAACCTCCATGACACCCTGTTCCCCGGACGCGTCTACGCTGCGACACATGCGTGACTCCCGGCCGGAGGAATCCGTCGAAACGCGGCCGTTCACCCCGCGGCTCATCGGCAGCGAGATCATCGTGGTGTTCGCGGTGTCGCTCGGCGCCAGCGCCCTGCGATCCCTGGTGTCGCTGGTCGGCTCGCTGACCGCGCCGCAGGCGCTGAAGGGCCAGCACGCCGTCCTCGTCGGCACGATGGCGCCAGGACGCCCCTGGCTGGATCTCACCTACCAGCTCGTCGGCATCGCGGTGACGGTGGCGCCCGTGGCGCTGGTCGCCTACCTGCTGGCCCGGTCCGGCGAGTCGCTGCGCACGATCGGCGCCGACCTGCGCGAGCCTGGGCGGGACGCGTTGCGGGGCGCGGTCCTCGCGGCCGTCGTGGGGGGCACCGGGCTGGCCTTCTACCTGCTCGCGTTCGGCGCCGGGGTCAACCTCAACGTCGTCCCTGACCAGCTTCCCGACGTGTGGTGGCGCGTGCCCGTCCTGCTGCTGGCCGCGCTGGAGAACGCCGTGCTCGAAGAGGTGATCGTCAGCGGTTACCTGCTGCACCGCCTGGCCCGGCTGGGCTGGAGACCGTGGACGGCCGTCGCGGTGTCGGCGCTGCTGCGCGGGTCCTACCACCTGTACCAGGGCTTCGGCGGCTTCGTCGGCAACCTGGCGATGGGCGTGCTGTTCGGGCGCCTGTACCAGCGGTGGGGGCGGGCGATGCCGCTGATCGTCGCGCACACGCTGATCGACGCCGTCGCCTTCGTGGGCTACGGGCTGCTGCGCGGCCACGTCGCCTGGCTGCCGTGAACCGCCCGATCCCGGGCGGGCACGTATACGGGCATGCATGCCATGACCCCTTCAGACGCTTATACCGCATGGTTACCGTCATGGCTGCTGTCGGTCCGGCGAATCGGCGGGGCCGGTCGATACCGTGAGCCTGTGGAGGAGAGCGAGGTCGGCCGTCGCCGGGCGCTGTGGGCTTTGGGCACGTTGACCCTCGCGTCCCTGCTGGTGGGCGACGCCGTACGCCCGACCCTGCGCGTGCCGGTCATGGCGCCGGTCGCGCGTCCGAGACGCCGGGTCCGCCCGCACGCGGCCGTCCGGCGTGCCGCCGAGGACGTGTGGACGCCGGCGTCGCTCCGGGCCCGCCACCAGCCCGTGCACAGCCTGCGGGACCTCGCCCCCGCCGCGCCGGGGAACGCCATCGCCCTCACGATCGACGACGGCCCCCATCCGGAGTGGACGCCGAGGATGCTCGACCTGCTCGCGGAGCACGAGATACGGGCGACGTTCTCCCTGATCGGCATGCAGGTGGAGCGGTTCCCCCGGCTGGCGGAGCGCATCGTCAGGGCGGGGCACCAGCTCTGCAACCACACGATGCGCCATCCCATCCCGTTCAACCTGCTGTCGGCGCGGCGGATCACCTCCGAGATCGTGGAGGCGCAGCGGCGCATCGAGGACGCCACCGGCGTGGCCGCGCGGTTCTTCCGCGCGCCCGGCGGTTCCTGGTCCGGCCGCGTGGTCCGCGCGGCGGACGCCCACGGCATGATCCCGGTGGACTGGGACGTCGACCCGCGCGACTGGTCGCGGCCGGGGAGCCGGCACATCGCCGAGAGCATGCTGGCGTGCGGGCCGGGCGCGATCCTGCTGTGCCACGACGGCGGCGGCGACCGTTCGGAGACGCTCAACGCGCTGCGCATGGTGATTCCCCGGCTGAAGGACCGTGGCCTGACCTTCGTCTCCCTCTGAGCGCTCTCGGGTTCCTGAGCTGGGCGTTCGTCCATAACCGTCAAATTTGGTTGACACCGCCCAAGGTGTCAACTTACATTGACATCAGCAGGCGAAGACCCCCGATCGAAGGCGGCTCACATGAGGACATCGACCCTGGACGTGCCCGGCGCGACCATCTACCACGAGGTGTGGGGCTCGGGCCCGGCGCTGCTGCTCATCCCCGGCGGCGGCAGCGACGCCACCGCGTACACCCAGGTGGCACGAGTGCTCGCCGACCGCTACACGGTGGTGACCTACGACCCGAGGGGCAACTCCCGCAGCACGGTCGAAGGCCCGCGCGGCGTGCTGACGATCGAGACGCTCGCGCAGGACGCGCGCCTGCTGCTGGAGGAGGTCGGCGGCGAGCCCGCGTACGTCTTCGGCAGCAGCTCCGGCGCGCAGACCGGGCTCGAACTGGTGACCCGCCACCCCGGGCTCGTGCGCACCCTCGTCGCGCACGAGCCGCCCGCCATCCGGCTGCTGCCCGACGCCGGACGATGGGACGCGTTCCTCGCGGACGTGCAGGCCACCTACCGCCAGGAGGGCCTGACGCCCGCGCTGAAGAAGTTCGCCGAAGAACTCGGCCAGAAGCCGCAGTTCGACTCGGGCCAGGAGCTGCCACCGGAGGCGCGGGCTCTGATCGCCAGGGTCATGGCCAACATGGAGCCCTTCTTCGCCTACGACGTCCGGTCCTTCGCCACCTATCTGCCCGACGTGGCCGCGCTGCGGGCGGCCCCGGTCGTGCCCGCGGGCGGGCGGGAGTCGCGCGGGCAGATGCCCTACCTGGCCGTCACCGAGCTGGCCGCACGCCTCGGCGCCACGGTCGAGGAGTTCCCCGGCGACCACGTCGGCTACCTCGGTCACCCGGTGGAGTTCGCCGAGCGCCTGCACGAGGTGATCGCCCGGTAAGGTGTCAGATGGGCCGTTCATGGAAATCATCATCGTGACCTTTCACCCGTTTTCGCCAGGGAGGCGGCGCTGAGCACGCGGGGGACCGTCGCCGTGGTGGCAGGGGCCATGCTGCTCGTCTCGCTGGCCGCCCGCGACGTCTCGCACGCCCCCGCGTCGGTCGTCGCCCGCGCCAAGCCGCTGGAGAACCCGGACGGGACGAAGCCGGGGCTGGTCCCGCTCACCTCCCGCCCGGACCGGGGCGCCGCGGTCAAGCTCATCAGGAAGGTCCGGGTCGGCGCCCAGGGCTCCAAGCGGGGCTACACCCGCACCCGATTCGGCGTGAACTGGGCCGACAGCGCCAAAGGCGTCCCGTACGCGCGCAACGGGTGCCGCACCCGGGACGACCTGCTGGCCCGCGACGGCGAGGACCTGAGGTACCGTGTCGGCTCGAAATGCGTCGTCATCGCGATGACGCTGAAGGACCCGTACACCGGCAGGAAGATCCGGTGGGTCAAGGGCGACGCGGACCGTGTCCAGGTCGACCACGTGGTGCCGCTGTCCTACGAGTGGCGGATGGGCGCGTCGAGGTGGTCCAAGGCGAAGCGGGTCCGCATCGCCAACGACCCGCTCAACCTGATCCCGGTCTACGGCCCGGCCAACGAGGCCAAGGGCGGCGCGGGGCCGGCGTCCTGGCTCCCGCCGGTACGGCGGATCCGCTGCGCGTACGTCGCCAGGTTCGCGCAGGTCGCGGTCAAGTACGACCTGCCCGTCACCAGGGCCGACAAGGCATCGATGCTCGCCCAGTGCCGCTGACGACGCCCGGCCGCGCGGCTCCCGGTTCCGAGGCCCTGGATTCCGAGACCGCCGGTTCCGAGGCCGCAGGACGTGGCTCGCGGCAGGTCAGACGCGGCCGGACATGAGGAGTTCCCTGGCGGCCTCCGGGGCCTTGGCCAGCGACCCGGAGTCGAACGGGGGTTGCGGGTCGTACTCGATGGCGAGCTGGATCGCCTCGGCGGTGGTCCGATCGGCGATCCGCGCGACGAGCGCGAGCGCCATGTCGATGCCCGAGGAGACGCCGGCGGCCGTCACCACCTTGCCCTGGAACACGACGCGTTCGGCGGTGTAGGTGGCGCCGAACGACTCCAGCAGGTCGGTGGCACTCCAGTGGGACGTGGCCTGGAGCCCCCGGAGCAGCCCGGCGGCGCCGAGGAGCAGGGAACCCGTGCAGACCGACGTCGTCCACGTGGTCCCCGCGTCCATCCGCCGGATCCAGGCCGCGAACCCCTCGTCGGACACCAGCCTCCTGGAGCCCGGGCCGCCGGGGACCAGCAGGATGTCACAGGACTCGATGGCGTCCAGCGTCGCGTCGGCCGTGAGGGCAAGCGCGCCCACGCCGTCGCGCACCGGCCCTTCGGCGGACGCGGCCAGCACCACCTCGGCGCCGGGCAGCATCCGCAGCACCTCGTACGGCCCGACCACGTCCAGCGCGGTGAATCCCTCGTACAGCGGGATGACGATACGCATGATGGGTTCCTTCCAGTGGGTGTGGCCGTGTCGCGCGGCCGGCGTCAGCCGGGGCCGTGCGCGCTGAAATGGCCCCGGTACTGCCCCGGGGTGACCCGGAGGGCCCGTTTGAAACAGCGGTGCATGGTCTGCACCGTGCCGAACCCGCAGGCCCGCGCGATGGCGTCCACTGTGGTGTCGGTGGTCTCCAGCAGCCGCTGCGCGGCCTCGACGCGGGCGGACTCCACGTAGGCGGCGGGCGTCAGCCCGGCCTGCGCGGTGAAGACGCGCGCGAAGTTGCGTTCGCTCATCCCGGCGCGGGCCGCGAGCACGGGGACGGTCAGGTCCGCCGCCAGGTGCTCGGCGATCCACTCCTGTACCTCGCGCAGCGGCGCCCGCGCGGGCCGTTGCGCGGCGAGCTGGGTGCTGAACTGGGCCTGCCCGCCCGGGCGCTGCACGAACATGACGAGCTGCCGCGCGATCCGCCGTGCCATGTCGGCGCCGTGGTCCTCCTCGACCATGGCCAGCGCCATGTCCATGCCGGCGGTGACCCCCGCGGACGTCCACACCTGGCCGTCACGGACGAAGATGGGGTCGGGATCGACGGTGACCTCCGGGTGGAGGCGGGCCAGCAGGTCGCAACTTGACCAGTGCGTCACGGCCCGGCGCCCGTCCAGCAGGCCGGCCCTGGCCAGCAGGAACGCCCCGGTGCACACCGACGCGACGCGCCGCGAGCGCCGCGCGGCCGAGGCCAGCCAGTCCATCAGGCGGGCGTCGTCGCGGGCGGCGGTCGTCCCCCGCCCGCCGACCGCGATGAGGGTGTCGACGGGCCCCTCGCACTCGTCGATCACCATCGTGGGGGTGACGGTGAGCCCCCCGCGTGCCGTGACGGTGCCGGGGGCCGCCGCCACCGTCTGGATCAGGTAGCCGGGCGTCAGCCGTCCGACCTGCGTGAAGACCTCGTGAGGTCCGGTCAGGTCGAGGATCTGGAAGTCAGGGAAGACGACGAACACGACGCGGCGCTCTGCCATGCGTCCATGCTCTCGAAGTGCTGGTCATGGCTGCAATGACACAGTTATGACGATTTCAGCCATGCAAGCGGTTGAACAGCTAACTCACGTAAAGTCGCCCCGGTGCGGCGTGGCGTGAGGCGCCCGCCGAGCGTGACCCGGGGCGCCCGCCGAGCGCTGCCTGAGGCGCCCGCCGAGGTCGGTCAGTTCCTGGTGCCCACCGGTTCGCGGCGGTACTGCGCGTCCATCTGCGTCTGGTCGGCGCGCGGAGCGTCCTGCGGCTGCTCGCCCTGCCGGGGCCCGCCCGCGAGGCGTCGCACCGCGTCCTCAAGCTGCTCGGGCGTCTCCCCCTCGACGAGCCGTCCGCCACCCTGCGCCACGCTCCGGGGCATGGCCCAGAAGCGCCCGGTGTGCTGGCCGTACCAGACCGACCATCCGGGCAGCCGCGCCGCCAGCTCCCGTGCCGCGGCCTTGCCTTCGCTGACCTCGTACGTCATCACGACCTTCTTCCCGTGGTCCAAAACGCATCGTCATCGGCCGAGACGGCCGCCCCCACCCCACGACGCCCGAGCAGGCGTCCTATGGCGGACGAACACATCCCTTTTCGGACGGTTGATCGGCCGGCACGAACCAGTCCGCACTGCCCGCGATGTCACGTCGGAAACCCCCGGTCTCCCACGGTACGGGACGAAAACGAAATTTGGTCACGTATGAGCTTCCGGTCCCGTAAGGCGAGACGGGTTTTCGGCCGCGGATCAACCCCTAGAACCGGATTTCCTGGGGTTCCCCTTGTCTCCGGTACCTGCTCATGATGAGTCCAATCGACGATCTCAGGAGTGCCGATGAGAACCGTGCACCGGACCTGCCCCCTTTGTGACGCCGTCTGCGGCCTGCGGCTCACCCTCGACGACGCCGGGCAGGTCACGTCGGTCAAGGGCGACCCGGAGGACCCGTTCTCCAAGGGGTACATCTGCCCCAAGGGCGCCAGCCTCGGCCACCTCGACGCCGACCCTGACCGGCTGCGCGTCCCCATGGTCCGCAGGGACGGCGAGTGGCACGAGGTCTCCTGGGACGAGGCGTTCCGGGTCGTCGACGAGGGCCTGAACAAGGTCATCGACACCCACGGGCGCGAGAGCCTCGCCGCCTACTTCGGCAACCCCACCTTCCACACCATGGCCGGACCCCTGTACCGGGGGCCGCTGGGCCAGGCGCTCGGCACCCGCAACATCTACTCCGCCAGCACCATCGACCAGATGCCGAAGCACGTGTCCTGCGGCCTGATGTTCGGCAACCCGATGGCCATCCCGGTGCCCGACCTGGACCGCACCGACTACCTGCTTGTGCTCGGCGCCAACCCCGTGGAGTCCAACGGCTCGCTGTGCGCCGCCCCGAACTTCCCGGCCCGCCTCAAGGACCTGCGCAAGCGCGGCGGCAGACTCGTGGTCGTCGACCCGCGCCGCACACGCACCGCCGACCTCGCCGACGAGCACCTGTTCATCAGGCCGGGCACCGACGCCTTCCTGCTGTACGGCATCGTGCACACCCTGCTGGCGGAGAACCTCACCGCGATCGGCGTCGACGTGGAGGGCGTCGAGGACCTGCGGCGGCTGGCCGAGGACTTCGCCCCCGAAGCCGTGTCCCCGATCTGCGGGGTGCCCGCCGAGAAGATCGTCCGGCTGGCGCGTGAGCTGGCCGCGGCCCCCACCGCCGCCGTCTACTCCCGCATCGGCGCCTGCACCGTCGAGTTCGGTACGGCCGCGCAGTGGCTGGTCGACGTGATCAACACCCTGACCGGGAACCTCGACCGGCCCGGCGGGGTCATGTTCACCCGGATCGCCGCGGGCGGGATCGGCCCCTGGCACGAGCCGTACGCCACCGGGCACTGGCACAGCCGCGTACGAGGGCTGCCGGAGTCGCTCGGGGAGTTCCCGGTGGCCACGCTCGCCGACGAGATCGAGACCCCCGGAGAGGGCCAGGTCAGGGCGCTGGTGTCGGTGGCGGGCAACCCGGTGCTGTCGGCGCCGGGCGGGCCCCGGCTGGCGCGGGCCCTCGCCGACCTGGAGTTCATGGTCTGCGTCGACCCCTACCTCAACGAGACCACGCAGTACGCCCACGTCATCCTGCCGCCGCCGCGGATCCTGCAGATGCCGCACTACGACTTCCTGCTGCTGACCGTCACGGTGCGGAACTACACCCGGTACTCCCCGGCCATCCGGGAGCTGGAGCCGGGGCAGCCGTCCGAGGCCGCGATCATGGGCAGGCTCATGCTGATCGCCCAGGGGCAGGGGCCGGACGCCGACCCCTCCGCGGTCGACGAGATGATGCTCGGCGGCATGCTCGCCGGGGGCACCAGCATGCCGGGCTCGCCGGTCGAGGGCATGGACGTGGCCGAGCTGCGGGCCTCACTCGAGGGCGACAGCGGACCCGAACTCATGCTGGACGCCATGCTCAGGATGGGCCCGTACGGCCTGTCGCTGGCCAAGCTGCGGGAGAACCCGCACGGCATCGACCTCGGCCCGCTCGGGCCCAGGCTGGCCGAGCTGCTGTCCACGGCCTCGGGCAAGGTGGAGCTGGCCCCGCCGGGGATGGCCGAGGAGACCGGCCGGATGCTCGAACGGCTGGCCACGCCGGCGCCGGAGATGGTGCTGATCGGGCGCCGCCAGCTTCGCTCCCTGAACAGCTGGCTGCACAACGTGCCCACCCTGCGCGGCGGGTCCAACCAGTGCACCCTGCACATCCACCCGGACGACGTGACCCGGCTCGGGCTCGGCGACGAGGTGGTCGTCCGCTCGGCCAACGGCGAGCTGGTCGTGCCGGTCGAACCCACCGACATGATCATGCCGGGGGTCGTGAGCCTGCCCCACGGGTGGGGGCACGCGGGCACCCCGCAGCGGCTCGCGTCGGTGGAGGCGGGCGTCAACGCGAACGCGCTGACCGACGAGTCGGTGATCGACGTCCCGTCCGGCAACGCCGTCTTCAACGGCGTACCGGTCACGGTCAGCCCCATCGACATCCTGGGCGACACGCCGATCGACGGCCGCATCCCCGCCCCGGCCTCCGCCTGACCGCCCCCGCCTCTGCCTGATCGGCCCGATCTCCGCCTGGCCGGCTCGACATCCGCCTGATCGGCCCGGCCTTCAGTCGCCGGGGAACGGCCACTCCCGCACGCCGGGGTGGCCGTTCCTCATGTCCGCGCATTGCCCGCGAGTGTGGGTTATCGTGGTGTACGAAACGGTGTCGTACACTAGGAGACTGAAATGAAGATCCCCGACCTGTCCGGGTCCACCGCCGTGGTCACCGGAGGGAACAGCGGAATCGGCCTGCCCACCGCGGCCAGGCTGGCCGCCCACGGAGCGCACGTCATCCTGACCAGCCGCGACCGGGCCAAAGGCGAGGCGGCCGTGCGGCAGGTCCTCGAACGCGCCCCGGGCGCCCAGGTCGAGCTCGCCTCGCTCGACCTGGCCGACCTGTCGTCCGTCCGCGCCTTCGCCGCAGGCCTGACCGGCCGCCTCGGCGGGCTCGACCTGCTCGTCAACAACGCCGGAATCGGCCTCATCCCGCGCGGCTTCACGGCCGACGGGTTCGAGACCCAGCTCGGCACCAACCACTTCGGGCACTTCGCGCTGACCGGGCTGCTGCTCCCGCTGCTCCTGGCCAGGCCGGGGGCCCGCGTCGTCACCGTCTCCAGCGACGCCCACAACCTGGGGAAGATCGACTTCGATGACCTGACCCTGGAGAAGGGCTACGGACGGATGTCCGCCTACGCCCGCTCCAAGCTGGCCAACCTGCTGTTCACCCTGGAGCTCGGACGGCGTGCCCGCGCCGCCGGGGCGGACCTGCTCAGCGTGGCGTCGCATCCCGGCATGACGGCCACCAACTTCCTCCAGATGGGAGTGCTCACCGGCCCGGTGCGCGCGATCACCGGCCTGTTCGCGTACACGGCCGAGCAGGGCGCGGAACCCTCCCTGTACGCGGCGACCTCGCCGGACATCCAGCCGGGCGACTTCATCGGACCGAAGCTGAAGAAGCTGAAGATGTCCGCCCGTGCCCGCGACGAGGCGGACGCCCGGCGGCTCTGGGAACTGTCCGCCGACCTCACCGGCGTACGATTCGAGGAGTTCAAGCAGCGCGTGTAACAGGAGGCAGAACGAATGGGCGCTGAGGACGACCAGGCGCTCAGGCCCCGGCGGCTCAGCCAGGACCGCGAACGGGCCATCATCGACGCCACCCTCGAGCTGCTCGCCGAGCTCGGGTACGACCGGATGTCCGTCGACGAGATCGCGCGGCGGGCCGGCGCGAGCAAGGCCACGATCTACCGCCGGTGGTCGGGCAAGTCCGAGCTCGTCGTCGACGTCATCTGCAGGCGCTTCGACCCCGACACCGCCGAACCGCCCGACACCGGCACGCTTCGCGGTGACCTGGTGGCCGTCTTCGCCGCGTTCTGCCGGGCGCTCGAACGCAAGCACGACCTGATCGTCGGGCTGCTCCCCACCTTGCTGTCGGATCTCGAACTCGCGAACACGCTGCGGGCGCACCTGCCCAGCCAGGACCTGAGCGGCGTGAGCATCCTGCTCGACCGGGCCCGCGAGCGAGGCGACCTGCCCTCGCCCGTGGATCCGGCCGAAATCCTCCCGGTGGCCGAGGCCCTCGCCTACCGGCGCGTCTTCTTCACCGGCCGCCCCCTCGACGACGCCTTCACCACCCACAGCGTCGACCGCGTCCTGCTGCCCCTCATCCACACCTGGTCCTCCTGACCCCCTGGCCCACGGCGAGCCGGGGACTCAGGCGGCTCGTACGGCTCAGGCGGGCTCAGGCGGGCTCAGGCGGGCTCAGGCGGGCTCAGGCGGGCTCAGGCGGCGAACATGAGAAGCAAGCCCACGACGGTATAGGCCACCATCAGCAAGAGCAGAGGGATCTGCCCGACCACGGCGGTACGCCGGGGGAACAACACCAGCGCGCGGTCGTGCGCGAGCACCGTGCCGACCAGGTGGCCGATGACGATGACCGTCACCTGCAGCATCGCGATCCCGGCGGGGGTCGTACCGGCCGCGCTGACCTTCCAGCCCGCGGTGCCCAGCCAGTTCGCACCGATCACGAGCGGGTCGGAGAGCAGGGAGACCGTCCGCTGCCCTTCGAGCAGGAGCAGCGTGTAGTAGTGGGCGACCATGTACCCGACGGCGATCGGCACGACCGCGTGGGCCAGCTCGCCCGGCGTCGTTCCCGGTTCGGCCGCCCCCCAGCGCCCGGCCAGCGTCGTCGCGCCGAGGTAGGCGGCGAGCACCACGCCGATGACCGTGAGCAGGCCCGTCGTCCCCATCACGGGCGCCGGCACCGGGCTCTCCTGCACGAACCGCACCCAGACCGGGGCGTTGGACAGGCTGTCGTACATGGTGGACCCGAGCAGCACCACCACCAGGACCGTCAGCCCCGGCGCCGGGCGCAGCCCCGCCATCCCGTCCAGCGAATTGCGCCAGGCCACGACGCCGTCCCGGCGCCGCACCAGGGGAGAGAGCCGGCCGGCCAGATCGCTGTAGGCCTCGAACGCGTCCCCCTTGTCGAACCAGCGCGACCCGAAGACCACCGCCCCGGCCATCATGATCACGACATAGGCCACGAGCCAGACGGTGATGACGGGCAGGGTGGTCCGTTCGGGGGCGACGAGCTCCAGCCAGACGAAGGAAAGGATGCCGGCGGCGGCGGGCCAGTACCCCAGGCCGGGCGGCAACGGCCGGAGGCCGGTCTCGGCGTCGCGCCGCAGGGCCATGCACGCCAGCAGGTGAACCGTCCGCAGCGGGTTGAGCGTGCGCCACACCGGGCCGAACAGCAGCGAGAGCGGCAGCAGTCCCACCCAGAACAGGACGTACACCACACCCGCGGTGGGGTTCTCAACCTGATCGGGCCCGAAAATCAGCCCCAGACAGAAGTACGCCGCCGCGACCAGCCCGGCGACCCGCCAGACCCACCGCCACGCCGACGCCGACACCGCCTGCTGCACCACCACGGACAGCGGCCGAACACGCTGAAGCGCACCCCCCAGCCGAGGCTCGGTCCACAACGCTCCAAGCGCCCCGAACGACACCACCAACGCCACGACCGCCCCCGCCAACGCCCCCGCGAACGGAATGGGCAAATCCTGCCGCCCCCCGATCCCATGCGCGAGCACCCCGACCCCCCAACCCATCAGCGCACCAGGAGCTGGCAGAGCTGCAGGCCCGTGCCGTGGGTCTCGACCTCGAACAGGCCGGTCTGGTCGGCGACGAACTCGATCTTCACCGGCAGGTGCGGCAGCAGGTTGACCTTCTTGTCGTACCCGTGCACGTGCGTGACGTCGGCGACGTCGCCGGTCACCGTGATCCGTACCGTCTGACCCTTGGCGACCTCCACCCGTCCCGGCGGCGGCGACACGTCACGGCCGGTGATGGTCACCGCGATGTCCTTGACGCCCGCGGCGCCCGGCGCCGACGCGCTCGACGTGCCACAGGCGGTGGCCATGAGCAGGACCACCCCGAAAACGAGAGCCGCGAAAAACGAACGGCGGCGGGCGGGGGCGGACGTCATGGGGCGTTCTCCTGGAGCGGGCGACGGCGCGGGGGTGGGTGAGAGGAAGCAGGGGAGGGTGATTTGGAGTGGGGACGGCGAGGGCGGGTCACTTGGAGTAATGCGCGGCGTGGGGGCGGGTCAGCGTCGCTTGGCCGGTTTGGGGCGCGGTTCCTTGCGCGGGGCGGCCTTCGCCGGCGGCTTCCCCGCTCGCGCCGATGGGTTCCCCGACCTGCCGGACGGCTTGCCCGGCCGCGCGGCGGCGGGCTTGCTACCAGGGGCGTCAGTGGCCGGCGGCCTGCGCGCGGCCCGGATCACCATGAAGCCCACCCCGGCGACCAGGACGGCCGGCACCACCCACACCAGCACACCACTCTCGGACCCGGCCGGCGCCGCCGTACCCGGCGGACTCTGCCCAGCACCGCCCGATCCCCCCGTCTCGGGCACGGTACCGCCACCGGTCTCAGGAACCGTGCCGCTACCCGTCTCAGGCACAGTGCCGGTGCCGTTCGGCGCCGTGGTCGTGGCGCCCGGCAGGGGAGCGGCCGTGGGGCCCGCGACCTGCGGCCCGGTCGCGCCAGGAGTGCTCCCCGGCGACGGCTGGGCGGTCACGGGACCTGCGGCATGGTCCGCCGCCAGCGCCGGGTCCGGCTTGTCGGTCGGCGCGTGCCATCCCTTGGGCGGCGCCGACATCTTCCCCTTGTACGTGAACCGGACCTCGCCCCGCACCGGCTCGCCGTCGGAGGCGATCGTCTGGTACCGGGCGACGTAAACGCCCTGCTCAGGCCAGTACGCGACCGGGACCTTCGCGGGGTACCCGAGGTGGTACAGCCGGGGTTCCCACGTGCCGTCGACCAGGTGGTACTCCTGGACCGGTTTGTCCAGGCGCTTCGGCTCACCCGGCGACCAGTGCCGGTCGACCCGCTTGCCGCTGGGCGTGCTGACGGTGAAGTACGCGTTGGGGGTGGGCTGCTCGGTGAAGTAGAGCGCGAGCGACTCCATCGGCTCGTTCACCGTGCTCCCCGCGGCGGGCGTCGACAGGGCGAGCTGCCCGTGCGCCGACGCGGGCGTGGCGACGGCGGTCATCGCGAGACCACCGAGGAGTACCAGCAGGAGCAGTCGGCTTGACCATCGCACGGCGCCACTCACCATCGCGGCCGGAGCGGGGACGGGGCGGAACGGGGTGCGTCGGGACGAGCGCAGGGTCGATCCTCTCAGGTACCGGACACGTGCGCCGACCACGTCATATAGGTGAACTAAAGAGCCAAAGAAGGACGAGCGGGAACACCACCACGCTCGCCGGTGTGCCGACCGGTGTCGCGCGAGTAGCTACTGCGCCACATTGTTCCCAGGAAGCCACCAGCCCGTCAACCCTCACCCCCACCTCGGGAGAGCGCTCCCACCATGGCGCAGGCCGGCACAGGGACGGTCTGCGCAGGGCGGATAGCATCGGCCGATGAGGCGAGTGCTGGTGGCGGGCATCACGGGCGCCGGGAAGACCACCATGGCCCGGCGGCTGGCCCAGGCGACCGGGCTGCCCTTCCACCAGCTGGACGAACTCGCCTTCCTGTCCGGATGGCGTGAACGGCCCGAATACCTGGCCGACGTCGTCCGTCTCTCCGAGTCGGAGGCGTGGATCTTCGACTCCTGGGGCGACCGCCGGGTCCGCGACCGCCTGTGGTCGTGCGCCGACACCGTGGTCTGGCTGGACTTCTCGTTCACATTGGTGACCCGCAGGCTCCTCTGGCGCTCACTGCTCCGCACCACACGCCGCGAGCAGATCTTCAACGGCAACGTCGAGACCGCCCGGGAGTGGTTCGGCCGGGACCACCCCCTGTGGTCGGCATGGGCCGAGTACCGCCCCCGCCGCGCCGAGATGCGCCGCCGCCTGGCCGACCCCGCGCACGCCCACCTCCACCTGATCCGCCTCCCCTCCCCCAAGGCCGCCGACCGATGGCTCAAAGCCGTCACGCCAAGCGCCTGACGGGGCGTGCGTCGAGGTTGATTTCGGGGCCAACATATTCGGGCCGACCGGCATCTAAGGAACATGGAGCAGAGAATCCCAGGATGGGTCCTGATCTCCGTGACCGCGGTAGCCGCTGCCACGATGGTCCTGACCTCGACACCCGCCCTCGCCGTGACCGCGTCGACCCCCGCCTTCGGCGACGCCTCCCCCGCCGCGCTCGCCACAGCGGCGGCGCCCACCGTCACCGCCACCGCCGAAGACAAGCCCACGTGCGCCCGCATCCGGGGCGCGGCTGCGTGCGTCGGCCCGGACGGGAGCGACCGGCCGGGGATCTCGATCGAGGACACCGAGTCCGACCGGTTCCACGCCACGGTCGAGTTCTACCTGAACGGCTATCTGGGCACGAAATACGTCATCCACAACCTCGGCGGCCAGGGCGGGATCCGGGGCGACCGCGAAATCGGTACGACCGTGACGTTCAGGGCGGCGGTCTACAAGGGGAACCACCGGATCAAGTTCGGCCGGTGGAAGACGGTCCGCAGCGACACCAAGTACCCCGTCAAACGGGAAACCCATGTCACCCCGTCCGCGGCGCGGGCACGGTCCGAGGTCTGCACGTCGACCAAGGGCGCCGCCACCATGTGCTTCGCCGACAAGGACACGGTCGTCTTCGCCTGCGACACCGGCGCCGACGGCCACCAGGCACGCGCCGAATACTTCGTCGGCGGCGACCCGACGGCCCGCTACGAGATCCACCAACTGGCCGGCTACAACACCTGCGGAAAGGCCGAACACGGCGACCTCCCCGTGAGCAAATACCGCGCCTCACTCTTCGACCACAACCACCGCGCCGCCACCAGACTGTACAAATACCACTAGCCAAACGACGAGGACAGCCGCTCGCAAGGCCCGGCCAGGTCGGTGCGGGCGGCTGATTCGAGGTGGACCCCCGGAATTACGGCCGACCAGGCGACGGAGGCGAAGGTCAGCCGTCGGTACGGTCCTATGCCGGTCGCATCAAAGCCCCGCCTGTCCGGCACGCATTTGAGACGTGGATCATGGCCACTCGACGCGGATGAGATACACCTCGCGTTGTTCCTCCATCACCACGTAGGTCGCGAGACCACGCTCGCCAAAAGTGTGGGTGAGCTTGTTGGCTTTAGGGTTGGCCGGGTCATACGGTCGGCCACTCCACGGCGCGGTCTCCAGCAGCGTGAACAGTTCGGCGAGCGGACGCAGGGCCTCTTCGGGAACCGCGGCGATCTGGTCCTCGGCGACCGGGTCGAGTACGAGTAGGTACACCTACAGCTCGACTCCGCGAGCGGCGAGGATCTCTCGCCATGGCCTTCCCTGGGGGACCGGCTCGCCGGTAAGGATCTGCTCGGCCCTTACGTGCATCTGGCGGCGTCCTCCGGGGTCTTTCACCGTGTCGCACGCGGAGATCCACCAGCGGTGAACGAAATCGTTCAGGGCTCCGAGATCCAGACTCACCCGCACCTCATCGAGGACCGCCTTGAGCCCAGCGTCGAACGCCTCGCGGTCCTGGCGTATGACCAGGGCGGCGCGGATGGCTCGCAGGTTCTTCTCCGGCATGGACGGGCCGGCTGGTGTGAAGTCCTGTGGCTGCGCTGTCATGTTGGTCCCCTCTCCCCATCACAGAGCCTACCGAGCCCAGCTGACAAGGCTGGGAGTTACAGAATGAGGAAGAGACGAGACCCATGTGGCGCCGGTCGCGGAGATCCATGCCCCCAGGCCGAGGAAGGACGCTGGTCTGGTCAAGTGAAACAGTGCTCGGTTCTTTCAGGCGCAAGGTTCGCCACCGTCGATGTGATCGATGAATTCGGCCGCGTCCATCGCGGCCACGGCCGTTACGTTTGGGTAGTAGTCGCGGATCCGTTCAGGAAGCACGCCGTCCAGCAGCAGAGCCGCGACCTCTGCATAAGGAATCCGGGTTCCAGTGATCACCGGCACTCCGCCACGGATCGCCGGATCCACGGTCACATTCTCGTGTGGCCGGAGCGGACCTGGCTCGTGCGGACCACCATGTGCGCCGGTTGGATGGGTGGGCGGTGACGGCGCTGTGGTGGAGGGCGTGTCGGGTGCATTCGCGTCGTCGGGCATGGGCAGGGCGAACCATACGGTGCAGCGATGGTTCTGTTCGGTGAAGCCCCAGCGGGTGGAGAGGGTTCGGATCAGGTGGACTCCACGGCCGGAGGTGGGGAGGTCGCCGTCCGAGTTCGCGGGGACGCCGGGCATGGTTCGGGCGCCCTCGTCGGTGACTTCGACTAGTGCTGCGACCGGAAACGATCACCGGGTTCGCGTGTAGCCCGCGGTGCCGATTGGATGTTGTGTACAGGTCCGATCGGTGCGAGGAGGCGCGGTGGCAGAACCGGTCCGGGTACGAAGATTGAT
>NZ_JANZYP010000083.1 GCF_025506355.1 Sphaerisporangium corydalis | reverse complement strand
CCCCCCAAACCCCAGGCGCCCCCTCCCAACACCGAGGCACATCCGCTCCCTACGGCCTGGGCGCGACCGCCCAAGGCTCCGCGGCATCCGCTCCCTATACCTCAGGAGCATCCACTCCTTACGGCTCAGGCGGCGCCCCCTCGTCCCCCGGCGCAGGCGCGTACCCCGACCCCCTGTCCTACGACTCGGGTACGACCGGTTCCTCCGGGAGCGCGGCCTCGTACGGCGCCGACCGCGTCTACGGCCACGAACGCCCCGTGAAGCGACCCGACCCCCTAGACCCGCGCACCGACCCGTTCGGAAACCGTGCCGACCCGCTCGCCGGCCGGGGACCGGACCGCCCCTTCGACACGCGGCAACCGGGTAGCACCTTCGGCGAGCCGCAAAGAACCGACCGACCCCACGAAACCCCCTCCCAACAAGGCGACCCCCTCAACACCACCTCACCCACCCCCCGAGGCAACCCCTTCGAGACCGGCTCCCGCCAAGGCCATCCGCTGGACCCCTCGCCCTCGGCGAGCAGGCGATTCGGCGCGGCATCCTCCCCCCCGAGCCGCCCCTTCGAGGCCTCCACACCCCAGAGCCGTTCGCTCGAAGCCGCGTCGCCTCCGGACCCCTTCGGTGCCGCGTCCTCTCCCAACCGCCCGTTCGAGGCCACCACGCCCCCGGGCCTCTTCGAGGCGGCGTCGTCCTCTCCCAGGCCGTTCGAGCCCGCCTCCCCCCCGAGCCGCCCGTTCGAGAGCCCGGCACCGCAAAGCCGCTCTTCCGAGTCGTCACGGCCCCAGGGCGGGGCGTACGGCGGGCAGTACGAGGAGCAGGGCCGTGAGGAGCAGCGGAGCGAGCGCCGGCCGGGGAAGGAGAAGCCCCTGTCCCGCCCGCCCATGGAACGGCACAGGCAGGAGCCCGAACCTGGCGGACGGCGGTCCCGCGCCCCGATCTTCGTCGTGGGCGGCGTCCTGGCCCTCATCGCCGCCGTCGTCACCAGCGTCGTGATCATGAGCAACGCCGACGACCCGGCCGGGACGACCGCGTCCCCCACGGGCGCCGCCCAGCCGCCGGCCCAGGTCCCGTTGGTGGGAAGTCCCAACGACAAGTACGGCTACACGGCCTCACGCAAGACCGACCCCCAGCCGCTCACCCTCAACGAGCTGTTCGGCAAGAAGAAGGTGACCACGCACGGGCGCTCCTACGCCATGACCGTGCGGCGCTCCGACAAAAAGTGCAAGGACGCCGTCCACGGCACCGGCATGCAGAAGGCGCTCAGCGCGGGGCAGTGCACACAATTCCTGCGGGCCAGCTTCCGTGACGGCCCGGGCAAGCTCATCGGCACCATCGGCGTGGCCAACCTGAAGACGACGGCGGCGGCGAAGAAGGCCGCCAAGACCGGCACGGGCGGCGAGCTGGAGGACTACGTCAACCCACTTCAGGGCAAGGACGCCGCGACCAAGCTCCTGGGCAGCGGCGGCGACTCCTACGCCACCGCCTGGTACCAGGGCCACTACCTGGTCCTCCTCTGGTTCCAGTACAAGGACGGCCACAAGCCCTCCAAAACAGAACTGAAGAGCCTCAACCGAGCAGCGGTCGACATCACCGAAAAAAGCGTCTTCACCGCCCTGGACACCCGAGCCCTAACCGGCTCCCGCACCAAATAACCACCCCACACAAAGGTCCTCGCCTACGGCTCGGGCAGTGTCTCTGGTGGCCTACCGGCCGCCCGACACACCAAGGGCCTATCGGTCCAGCCACCCCCGACCCCTCGCACTCGTGCTTACCCCCTGCCTCACCATCAGGAGACCTCTCTTCGGCGCCGAAGCGGCGGGACGTGGAACGGCGAACTCGGCGCCTCATACGGCGCCGAGCCCAGCGGAAATGGTCCTCGCCTTGGGCTCGGGCGTTTTTCCATGGCCTGCCGGCCCTGCCGACCTTCCCCGACCCCACCGGCTACCAACCCCCGCCCCCGATCCCGCCTCTGATCCCGCCCCCGGTCCCGACCCCCGGCTATCTCCTCGCACCCGCTGCCATGCATTGGGCGCCGACGCGGCGGGGGGGTACGGCGGACTCGGCGCCTCGTACGGCGGCCACACCGGCAGTTGTCGTGGGGACTTTTCCGGCGCCGGCGGGACGTGGTACGGGCGTTGGCGCTCCGTCCGGTCGCCGAACCGCCGAACATGCGCTCGATGCCAAGGCGAGCCGCCAGGCCCAAGAAAGCGCCCGAGCCGAAGGCGAGGACCATGAATCGACGGCGAAGGCCCACAGATCACCCCACCGCGACTTGATGCCCCCGTGCCGAGGCGCCGACCGAGAGGCGGCGGCCGAGGCGGCGGGACGTAGTACGGCGAACCGAGCGCCCCTTACGGCGGCCGCACCCGGTAAAGCTCGCCAACCTCGCACGGATGGAGCCTAAAACCTCTCAAACACACACATAACCAGACAAATAGGCTGTCGAACTAGACCGGGAAACGCCCATAGCGGTATGCCGATCTCCGACTGTGGATACGCTTCCGCATATGCGTGGCCAGGACTCCGGATCCGAGCACGAGCGCGAGACCGAGAGTTCGGGGGCTCCGGCGATGCCGCCCCCGAGCTTCGGGCAGGCGCACGATCATGTGCCTCGGACCGACCAGAGCGTGACGGACACCACCTCCGCCAAGGAGACGCCGTGGTTCCAAGACGCGTCGGCTGACCAGCAACGGCGCCCCGATCCCTGGGGTAACGGCGCGGACGCCCAGCCGTGGGATCCCTCCGAACGTTTCCCGACCATGTACGACTGGTTCGGCCGTTCGGACAGTTCGCCGAACGAGGCCCAGCACAGGTCACCACTGCCGAAGCCGGGCGACCCTCCGCCCGCCACGCCCGGTGCCTCGGCTTTCCCCGCCTCCGGCGTCGCGGGCGGGGCCGGTGATGCCGGGAGTGTGAATCCGCTCAGCGGACATAGTCTGCCCAGCAGTCCGGATTTTCCCAGTTCAACGACCTTCAGCGGTTCAGCCGGATCGAACCCGCCCAGTGCAGCGGGCTCTCCGTCCTCCGTGTTCCCCAGCGGCTCAAGCGGTAAGAACCCGGCCGCCGCCCAGAACCCGCCGACTGGTACGAACCGGCCCGGAGGGTCGGACACGCCCCGAGGATCGGACACGCCCGGCGGGCCAGCCTTCTCCCAGGGGACGGACAGCCACGTCGCGCCTCCTACCACCGGTGCCTCGCACCCATCCGGTAGCACGGCCACTCCGGTCGGAGGCCCGCCGCAGAACGATGGCCCCCTCGTGGACCCACTCCAGGGACAGGGCAGTCCGGCCGCTCCGGTCGGGGACCGGCCACAGAACGATGGCCCCATGGTGAACCCACGGCCGGGACAGGGCAGTCCGCCCGCCCTTGGCACCCCACCCCGGCAACGGCCTTCTTCGTACGACACACCCATCGAGATCCAGGTCTGGCCGGCACCCGTCGCCTCGCCGGCGGAAGCGCCTCCCGGGACGCCGGTCCCGCCCCCAGGCATCGAGGCCACCACCGGGCGGATCGCCGACTTCCAGGCACAGCCGCCCAGCATCCCCGAACCACCCGCCGCCACGGGCCGACCCACCGACTTCCAAGGGACGCCGACCGCAGGCCCCGAATGGGCGGGCGCCAACGGCCCCGAGCGAACCGCCGGGTACGACTCCGCGCGGTCCGGGCAGCCGGATTCCGGGACGCCCGGCTCTTCGGGCACCTGGTTTCCCCCACCTCTGCACCCCGCCCCTACCTTCGCCGACGCGCCTCCGGCTCCGACGCAGGACGCAACATGGTTCTCCGCCCAGGACGGCGCGCCCGCTGCGAGCGCGCCGACCGGCCCTCAGGACGCCCCGTCCATCCCGCAGGACACCTCGTCCATCACGGCGGACGAGCCCTGGACCTCACGTCCCACCACCCCGCAGCCCGTCCCCCCGGCCTTCCAGCAGGCGACGGCGTCCTCCCCATCGGACGCGCCCTGGACCGCTCGGCAGGAGCCCCCAGCGCCGGGAGACGCGTCTCGGCCGCCCCAGCACGGCGCGCCGCCCCATCCGGGTGACACGCCATGGCCTTCGCAGGGCCAGGTGACCTCCGCGCCGGGCAACGCCCCGCAGGACGCCCAGTGGCAGACCAGCCCCGTCCCCGTGGACGCACCGTGGACGCCGCAGGGAAGCGGCAGCCTGCCGTCCGATGCCCCGCAGGACGCCCCGGCGAATCCGCTGAGCACCTCGGCCACCCCACAGGACGCCCCCTGGACCCCGCAGACGACCACGAACTCGCCACAAGGCGCCTCCTGGACTTCGCATACGACCTCAGACAGCCCGCAAGGCGCCCCCCGGACCCCGCAGGCGACCTCGGGCTCGTCGCAAGGCGCCCCCCGGACCCCGCAGCCGACCTCGGGCTCGTCGCAAGGCGCCCCTTGGATCGCGCAGCCGACCTCGGACTCGTCGCAAGGCGCCCCTTGGATCGCGCAGGCCACCTCGGACTCGTCGCAGGGCGGGGCTCAGGCTCCGCAGGGTGCTCAGGAGGCCGCCTCGGCGCCGTCCACGGGGCCGGGTGGCGGGCCCATGCGGCCGGCCGAGATCTACGAGCCTGGTGACGTTCCGGTCTGGCCTCCCTTTCCCGCCCCAGGCGAGGCGGAGCAGTACCGGCAGGCAGAGGGCCGGCCGAGCGGCGGGCTGATCTCAGGCGGAGCCCCGCTCCCCCTCCGGGACCACTCCCCCAGCCGCCAGCCCACAACGAAACCGTCCATCTCCAACACCCCCGGCCAACCGCCAACCGGGCAGTCCACCGCCCCAGGCCAACCACCGACCGGCCGACCCGACAGCTTCGGACAATCCCCGGCCGGGCAGTCCAACAACCTCGGCCAACCACCGACCGGGCAGTCCACCGCCCCCGGCCAACCACCGACCGGCCGCCCCAACGCTCCCGGGCAAGCACTGAACGAGCAGTTCGACAGTCTCGGGCAGGTGGAGCGTCCTGGGCAGGTGGGCGGGGGTTCAGCGGATCGGGCCTCGGGCACGGGCGGGTCTCTTTCGGGTGACCTGCTGGACGAGGCCTCACGTCCGCTGATCGGATCCTCGTTCGGTGGTCCGCTGGACGACGCCACACAGTCGCTGAAGGGGTCCTCGTTCGGTCCGATCGACGAGGGCACCCGGCCCCTGGCCGGTTCCTCGTTCGGCGCCCGCCCTGGCGAGGCCGTACGCCCCGCGACCCGCCCTGGCGAGGCCGTACGCCCCGCGACCGGCGATCCGCACGGGCGGCACCCCGACGATCAGGCATCCGATCAACTCGGGCGTTTCCCTGGTACGCCGCCGCCTTCGCCGCCGCCTCCTGGGCAGGGTCCGACTCCGACGATCCCCGCGCCCTCTCCGCCTCCGGTCCCCGCGCCGACCATTCCGGCGCCGCGCCCGCCGTCTCCCGCGACCACTCCCTCGGCCCTGGAGATGCCCGCGTCCTCCACGGCCGGACCCTTCGCTTCCGGGTCCCCCGGTTCCGGGGCGGCCGGTCCTGGAATGGCCGGTCCTGGAATGGCCGGTTCCGGGACGGCCGGTCCTGGCGCGATCGGTTCCGGGACGGCCAGTTCCGGGGCGACCGGTCCTGGGGCAACCGGTTCCGGGGTGACCGGTTCCGGGGTGACCGGTTCCGGGGTGACCGGTCCTGCCGATCGGCAGGGGTCCACGTCGGCGGGTGCCATCCTCCCGCCAGGGCCGGTGCCCGGGACTCCCGGTGGGCCGACCATGCCGCCTTCCGGTGGTTCCGGTGCGCGGCGGCCGCCGCACGCCCCCGGTACGCCGCTGCCTCCCGCCCCGCTCACCCTGCCTCCGCTGGCGGCCGGATCGCCCGCCGCCGGCTCGTCACCGGGAGGCCCCACGCCGCCGGGTACCTCCCTAGGCGGCCGCGCGCCGGGGACCCCGCTCCCGCCGGCTCCGCTGACCAGCGACGCTCTTTCGCCGGGGCCGCATCGCCCGGCGGGCGGCGCGCTCCCGGCGACGCCGAGCGGTGCGCTGCCGCCTCCGCCGCCACCCGGTACGCCCCTGCCGCCGGCACCGCGCAACCTCTCGTCCCTGGCGCCCCCTCGTCCGTCCACCGGCGTCTCCGGCCTCGGCCCGCCCCCGAACGCCTCCCCGCCGGGCGCCACCCCGCAGGGTGCCCCGACCCTGGGATCGTCACGACCCGGGACGGCCAACCCCAACGATTCCAACCTGAGAGCGTTCGGTCCCGGCGCCTCCGGTAACGCCTCGGAGCTCAGCACCTTCGGCCCAGGCGCCTCCGGCATCGCGGGCCCCAACGCCTCCGGCGTCGCGGGCCCGGGCACCTCGGCGCCCGGCGCCCCGGGCTCCAAGACCCCGCCCTCCGGCATCTCCGGCCTCGGCACATCACCACCCGGTACGTCGGCACCAGGCACTTCGGTGCCCGGCAATCCAGCGCCTGGTACCACGACGCCCGGTACCTCCGCGGGTGAGGCTCCGGGGACGCAGAACGGCTCCGCGACCACGCCCACGGCACCCGGCTCCGCCACATCAAGTGTCCCCGCGGCATTCGGGGCCGAACGGTCTTCCTCCGCGACCGCCGAACGCCCTTCCCCCGGCACGACGACCGAACGACCGCCGTTCGTCCCGCCAGGGGCCACGCCCCCTGAGCTGCCCTCGGGCCCCGGATCGGGCACGCCTCCCGCCCGGTCGGGCAAGAGGATGGTGCTGGCCGCCGGCGTGGCGGTGGCCATCGCCGCCATCGGCACGGCCGCCTACTTCGGCTACCAGAACTACGGCACGAGCCAGGCGGCGCCGACCCTGCCGCCGATCCCGTCCGTGGACCCGCAGGTGCCCGAGCCCACCGACGCGGTCTCGGCCGAGCCGACGCCGGCGGCGACGAACGTCCTCGACTCCGAGGAGACCGATGCCCGGAAGCTCACGCTCAAGGAGGCGTTCGCCCGGCAGCGCGTGAGCGTCGGGGGCCGGACGTACACCCGGACCAAGGTCAACATCACCGCCCAGTGCGACAAGGTCGCCGTGGGGGCGTTCGCCTCGGCCCTGAAGCGGGAGAAGTGCAGCAGGGTGCTGCGGGCGACGTACGTCGACAGCAAGGGACGGTACGCGGTCACGACGGGCATCGCCGTCTTCCCGACCAAGGACGCGGCCGTCGCGGCGGACAAGAAGAAGAACCTCGCGAAGACCGTCTGGTTCCGCGGGCTGGCAGGCGGCAGCGGGACCGGAGCCGACAAGGCCGACATCTCCGGTGGTTACGCCGCCGGGCTCGTCTGGGGCCGCTACATCGTCTTCAGCTTCGCGACCTACAGCGACGGCCACACTCCCACCACACAGGAGAAGGATCTCGGCCCGGTCAGCGGCGCCTTCCGCGACCACACCTCCCAGGTGATCGAGAAGCGCGTCACCGGCTGACCCCGGCACCCCCGCGTGACACCCCTGGCCTGAGCGACGAGCATGTGATCCTCACCCCCCGGGCCCGGACGATGCGGGCCCGGACGAGCAGACGATGCGGACGCGGACGATGCGAGCCCGAACCAGCGGACGCGGACGATGCGGGCCCGACGGACGTCACTGCGGTGGGGCGGGCCAAGGTGCTCATGTTCGGCGGCCCGGGCGAATCCGCGGCCCGGGCGAACCCGCGCGACCCGGGCGAACTTGCTGAGATCCCTCGCGTGCTTCAGGCCGAAGGCGAATGGTCAGTGGCCGAAGGGTCACCCCTGATAGGCGGTGGCAAGCCGAAGGTCCACACTCAGAGTCACCAAGGCCCGCACCCCGGCGAACGTAAGGTCAGCCGCCGAGGGTGCGGACGCGGCGGGTGAGTTCGGCTCGGCGGGTGAAGTGGGCGGGGTCGGGGTAGCGGACCTCTTCCAGGCACAGGCCGTGCGCCGGTGCGACGTTCACCCCCGGGTCCCGTACGGCGGACACGAGGACCTCGCCCGGCCATTCGACGGGCCGTTGCCCCTCGCCGACCGCGAAGAGCGAGCCGACCAGGGCGCGGACCATGGAGTGGCAGAACGCGTCGGCGACCACGGTGGCCACCAGCAGCCCGCCCTCGTCCCGCTCCCACTCCAGACGCTGGAGTTCCCGGATGGTGGTCGCGCCGTCCCGCCTCTTGCAGAAAGCGGCGAAGTCGTGTTCCCCGAGGAGCCGGGCGGCAGCGGCGTTCATGCGGTCCATGTCGAGGGGACGGGGGTACCAGAGAACCTCGCGCCGGCGAAGCGGGTCGCCTCCCCCGGGGGCCTCGCTGACGCGGTACGCGTACCGCCGGAACAGGGCGGAGAAACGCGCGTCGAAGCCCTCAGGGGCCTCTGTGGCCGCCCGGACCCGGATGTCCGGTGGGAGAACGCCCACGAGCCGTCGCGTGAGCGCTGAGAGGCGCTCAGCGACGCCCATCGGCTCCGTGGGGGACCCCCTGTGCCCCTCGACGGCCCTGAGCGCCTCGGGATCCAGGTCCAGATGGCACACCTGTCCTCGGGCGTGCACCCCCGCGTCCGTACGCCCGGCGACGGTCAGCGTGGGCGGCGGGTCGAGGCGGAGGACACGGCCGAGCGCGGCTTCCAGCTCGCCCTGGACGGTGCGCCGGCCGGGCTGCCGCGCCCAGCCGGAGAACTCGGTGCCCTCGTAGGCCAGATCCAGCCGGAACCGCGCCATCCTCGTCTCTGTCTCCACCGACTCCACCCTCCCAATGAGAAAGGTCCATACGGACCCGCGACCCCCACCCCGTACAGCGAATGGGCCTCACGAGACCTGTCCGACGCACACCCTGTACAGCGCAAGGGCCTCACGGAACCTGTCCGACGCACACCCTGTACAGCGAAAGGCCCAGCGCACCGGTCGGTGTGCTGGGCCTGTCCACGATCTTGGCGGGCCGGGAGAGAAATCCCGGCGGCACTATGAGATCAGGCCTCGTCCTTCTTGGACTCGGTCTTCTCGTCCGCTGCGGCGGTCTTCTCGTCGGCGGCGGCGGTCTCGTCGGCGGGCGCCTCGTCGGCCGGGGTCGCGTCGGCCGGGGCCTCGGCGGCGACGTCGTTCTCAGGGAGCTCGACGATCTCCTCGGCGGGAGCCGGGGCGGCGGCGGGCTTGCGCGACACGCTGACCGCGTTCAGCGGCTCAGACACCAGTTCGATCAGCGCCATGGGGGCGTTGTCGCCCTTGCGGGGGCCGAGCTTGGTGATACGGGTGTAGCCACCGGGACGCTCGGCGAAGCTCGGAGCGATCTCGGTGAACAGGTGGTGGACGACGCCCTTGTCCTTGACCGTGGCCAGGACGAGGCGGCGGTTGTGGATGTCGCCCTTCTTGGCCTTGGTGATCAGGCGCTCGGCCACCGGCCGAAGGCGCTTGGCCTTGGTCACGGTGGTGCGGATGCGGCCGTGCTGGAACAGCTGGGTGGCGAGGTTCGCCAGGATCAGCCGCTCGTGGGCCGGGCTGCCGCCGAGGCGTGCGCCCTTCGCAGGCTTGGGCATGGTGGTTCTCCTTTTGGATAACCCGCTCCGGCCGTGCCAGGTACCGGGGTCGGGCCGGGGGCCTCGGGCGAGGCCCCCGTTGACAGAAATGCGGACGCGCTACCGGGCGGGACCGATCAGTACTGCTCGGTCTCCACGTAACGGGCGTCGTCGTCGTCGTAGTCGCCGCCGGCGACGGCCGTCGGGTCGAACCCGGGCGGGGAGTCCTTGAGCGCCAGCGTCATCTCGTGCAGCTTCTGCTTGACCTCTTCGATCGACTTGGCGCCGAAATTCCTTATATCGAGAAGGTCCTGCTCGCTGCGCGCGACGAGCTCGCCCACAGTGTGGATGCCCTCGCGCTTGAGGCAGTTGTAGGAGCGGACCGTGAGGTTCAGCTCCTCGATCGGCAGCGCCAGGTCGGCGGCGAGCGCCGCGTCCGTCGGCGACGGGCCGATGTCGATGCCCTCGGCCTCGACGTTGAGCTCGCGTGCCAGGCCGAACAGCTCGACCAGGGTCTTGCCGGCGGAGGCCACCGCGTCGCGGGGCTTCATCGACGGCTTGGTCTCGACGTCCAGGATCAGACGGTCGAAGTCGGTGCGCTGCTCGACTCGGGTGGCCTCGACCTTGTAGGTCACCTTGAGGACCGGGCTGTAGATCGAGTCGACGGGAACGCGACCGATCTCCTGGCCCGGCTGCTTGTTCTGGGCGGCGGAGACGTAGCCGCGACCGCGCTCGACGGTCAGCTCCATCTCCAGCTTCGCCTTGCCGTTCAGCGTGGCGATGTGCAGGTCGGGGTTGTGCACCTCGACGCCCGCGGGCGGCGCGATGTCGGCGGCCGTGACCTCGCCGGGACCCTGCTTGCGCAGGTACATGACCACCGGCTCGTCGTGCTCGGAGGAGACGACCAGGGCCTTGAGGTTGAGGATGATGTCGGTGACGTCTTCCTTGACCCCGGGCACGGTCGAGAACTCGTGGAGCACGCCCTCGATGCGGATGCTCGTGACGGCCGCCCCCGGGATGGAGGACAGCAGCGTACGGCGGAGCGAGTTGCCGATGGTGTAGCCGAAGCCCGGCTCCAGCGGCTCGATGACGAACCTGGACCTGGTCTCCTCGATCGACTCCTCGAGGAGGGACGGGCGCTGTGCGATAAGCATGTGGGATCTCCCCTGGTTCCGCGGGGCCCGCTATTTGACCACCGCGACGGTGTACTGCACTGCCGGGCGCCGTACGACCCCGAAAAGTCGTACAGCCCCCTGACAGAGTATGCGCGAGCGCCTACTTGGAGTAGAGCTCGACGATCAGCTGCTCCTGGACCTGCGTGTCGATCTGCTGGCGGACCGGGAGCTGGTGCACGAGGACGCGCAGCTTGTCCGGGACGACGCCGAGCCAGGCCGGGATGGTGCGGTCGGCCGTGGTGGCGCGGGCCACCTCGTACGGCATCAGGTTCCGGGACTTCTCACGGACCTCGATGATGTCGTGATCCCGGACGCGGTAGGACGGGATGTCGACCTTCTTGCCGTTGACCAGGAAGTGGCCGTGGCGGACCTGCTGGCGGGCCGCGTCACGCGACACGGCGAGGCCGGCGCGGAAGACGACGTTGTCCAGACGGGTCTCCAGGATCTGGAGAAGGTTCTCACCGGTCTTGCCGGTCCGGCGGTTGGCTTCCTCGTAGTAGTTGTGGAACTGCTTCTCGAGGACGCCGTAGATGCGGCGGGTCTTCTGCTTCTCACGAAGCTGGAGCTGGTACTCAGACTCCTTGGGACGGCCGCGACCGTGCTCACCCGGGGGGTAAGGACGGATCTCGATGGGGCACTTGGGGGACTCACACTTGGCGCCCTTGAGGAAGAGCTTGGTCTTCTCTCGGCGGCAGAGCTTGCAGTCCGCTCCGGTGTAACGAGCCATTTCTCTATATCTCCTGGGCCTCAGACGCGGCGGCGCTTGGGCGGACGGCAACCGTTGTGGGGAACCGGGGTGACATCCTGGATGGAGCCCACCTCAAGGCCGGTGGCCTGGAGGGAGCGGATGGCGGTCTCGCGACCGGAACCGGGGCCCTTCACGAAGACGTCGACCTTGCGCATGCCGTGCTCCATGGCGCGGCGCGCGGCGTTCTCCGCGGCCATCTGCGCCGCGAACGGCGTGGACTTGCGGGAGCCCTTGAAGCCGACGTGGCCGGCACTGGCCCAGGCGATCACGTTGCCGGTCGGGTCGGTGATCGAAACGATGGTGTTGTTGAACGTGCTCTTGATGTGGGCGTGCCCGTGAGCGATGTTCTTCTTTTCCTTGCGGCGCACCTTTTTCGGTGCGCCCTGGCGGCTCTTCGGAGGCATGTAGCGCTATCTCCTGAGGTGGTCGGTCCTGCTGCGTGGACGGGGGCGCGTGCTCGTGGCCCTGCCAGGGCCGGCTCGGCCCCCCGTCGCGGACTACTTCTTGCCGGGCTTCTTCTTGCCGGCCACGGTCTTCTTCTTGCCCTTACGGGTGCGCGCGTTGGTCTGCGTACGCTGACCGTGCACAGGAAGACCCCGGCGGTGTCGGATGCCCTGGTAGCAGCCGATTTCGATCTTGCGGCGGATGTCGGCCTGGACCTCGCGACGGAGGTCACCCTCGATCTTGAAGGTGGCCTCGATGTAGTCACGCAGCGGCACCAGCTCGGTGTCGGACAGCTGGTGGACGCGAAGGTCCCCGCTGATCCCCGTGACGCTCAGGACTTCCTGAGCGCGGCTGCGGCCGATTCCGTAGATGTAGGTGAGAGCGATCTCCAGCCGCTTGTCGCGGGGGAGGTCGACGCCAACCAGGCGAGCCATGGTCGGGCATTCTCCTTCGTTGTGGCGGAGGTCCTGCGCTTCACTACCCCTCCCCATGCCCGGGGTGAGGGCCTCGGCCTCCGACCGAGGGTCGCCCACGTGGTTCGGCGTGGAACGCCGCCTTCGTGGGTGTGACGCGCGATTACTTTGCTCCGGACCGACCTCGCCCGGCCGTCACCGGCCTGGCTGTCCTGTCCGGCCGCGATCAGCCCTGGCGCTGCTTGTGGCGCAGGTTGTCGCAGATCACCATGACGCGACCGTGCCGGCGGATCACCTTGCACTTGTCGCAGATCTTCTTGACGCTCGGCTTGACCTTCATAGTCCCTGTCGTTTCCTCAGACGGCCCGCCGCCGGCCCTGCCGGTCGAACAGCCGCGCCATGCGTGAGCACGGGCGGCCGGTCTTCCTCGCTGCCGGGAAGGGGGCTTACTTGTATCGGTAGACGATCCGCCCACGACTGAGGTCGTAGGGGCTCAGTTCAACGACAACCCTGTCGTCTGGGAGGATTCGGATGTAGTGCATCCGCATCCGTCCGCTGATGTGGGCCAGGACCTTATGGCCGTTGTCGAGTTGCACCCGGAACATCGCGTTCGGGAGCGACTCAACCACAGTGCCCTCGATCTCGATGGCGCCGTCCTTCTTGGCCATGTCCCTCGCGTTTCACTGATCGGTCGTCTGAGGTAATCGGCACACTACGCAGCCGCGACGCAGAGCGCGGGTAGAGAGCGGCGATCCTGGACCGCCGACGCGCGCAATGGTCATAGTGAACCGACAAAGGAGTGTACGACAACCGGCGAGGAATTGCGAAACGCCTGGCGCTTGTCTGGACACAACCGACCACTAGCGTACCTCAGTCCGCCGGCATCGCGGGACGCCCCGCCGCACACCCTGACACGCGCGGACGAGCCCGGCGGAGAGGAGGGGAGAGCGGAGTGAGAGGGGTGACCGGTGGGACACGAGAGAGGCGGGCGCCCCGTAGGAGCGCCCGCCCGGTTTTCCCCCGCCTCCGATCCCCCTCACTGGGACCGGATGGTCAGATCAGGTGTGGAACGGCCGATCAGAAGCTGCCGTAGCGGTGCCAGCCGCTCCAGTCGTAGTCGCGGGTCGAACCCTCGCCGACGCGGAAGCGGAAGCCGTCGATGTCGTCGTCGTTGAAGCGGATCCGGCTGGAGGAGTGACCGAAGGTCTTGTAGCGGTTGAAACGGTGCCAGCCGCGGTCGTCGTGGTAGTAGACGTCGAGCCACGCGTACTGACGGTCCCGGTCGCGGTCGAACAGGTCGAAGTCGAAGTAGTAGTCGCCGTTCGCCCTCCACCAGTAGCCCTGGACGTAGGAGCGGTCGCCACGGTCCTCACCACGGCCGAAGCTGGAGAAGTAGGGGCCGAAGCGGTGACGCGAGGCCTGCGTCTGGCTGGCGGACGAGTTGTCGGACTTCGTCGCCGCCTGGGCGGGGACTGCGGCCAGTCCTGCGGCCAGCGACCCGGCGAGGGCGGTGCCGATGAGCAGGTTGCGAATCTTTCGCACGGTGTTCCTCCTGTGAGCGAGCGTCCCCCGGATGAGGACGCGTTCCCCGTGCCGGTCCGAGCTTTCGGTGCTGCTCTTTCCGGACAACGCTCACGCTATGGAGATCCGGCCCGGTGTTCTGCGTACGAATACGCATTCAGGGCCGAGCGTGCATTACTGCACAGAACAGGACAGAAATCTAAGGCTCGATCTGCTTGCCGTGGGGCTTGTGGTCGGTGCCGAAGAAGCTGCCGACCAGCAGGATCGCCCCCCAGGGGCCCGCCACCCACATCGGCCAGAAGTACCCGCCGAAGTCGCTCATGGCCCAGATGACCGTGCACACCGCCACCACCGAGAAGTACGACCCCCAGGCGGCCTTGAGCCCCTTGTGGGCGTTGGAGGGCTCGGCGGCCTTCGCGGGCGGCCGGGCGGCGGCCGGCGGGGCGTTCAGGTCGATGTCGGGCAGGTCGGCGGTCAGCTTCCGCAGGTCACCGAGGGTCTTGCCCTGATAGACCAGCTCAAGGCGGTCGTTGAACTCGTCCATCGTGAGCCGGCCCTGGGCACAGTGCTCACGGAGGGCGGCCGCGAACCTGTCCCTGTCGCCGTCGGACGCCCTCATATCCGGTGTGGCCGCCATCGTCCCCAACTCCCGTGCTGACATCCGCCGAGGAGGACCTCCCTGCGAGCGGGTCACGGGAGCCTAATGCTCGTCCCTGACCTCGGCAGCGAACTTTCCACCCAGCAGTTCGGTAAGCCGTGCCTTCCCCCCGTCAAGGGCGGTAAGCACCCAAGGCCCATTATCAGTCACGGCGACGCTGTGTTCGAAGTGTGCCGAGGGCTTTCCGTCGATCGTCACGACGGTCCATTCGTCGGGCAGCACCCTGGTGCGGTCGGTCCCCAGGTTGACCATCGGCTCGACGGCGAAGCACATGCCGGCCTCGAACTTCGGGCCCCTGCCGGGCCTGCCGTGGTTGGCCACCCACGGGTCCATGTGCATCTCGGTCCCGATGCCGTGGCCGCCGTACTCCTGAGGGATGCCGTAACGGCCCTGAGAGCGCACGTAACGCTCTACCTCGTGGCCGACGTCGGACAGGTGCCCGCCCACCTGAAGGGCCGCGATACCGCGCCACATGGCGTCCTCGGTCACCCGCATCAGCTCGACCAGCTCGGGGCCGACCTCGCCGATCGCCACGGTGATCGCCGAGTCGCCGTGCCAGCCGTCCAGGATGGCGCCGCAGTCGATGGAGATGACGTCTCCGTCGGCCAGCGGCCGCCGGTCGCTCGGGATGCCGTGGACCACCTCGTCGTTCACGGAGGCGCAGATCGTCGCGGGAAAGCCCTGGTACCCCTTGAAGGAGGGGATCGCGCCCTCGTCGCGGATCGCCTTCTCGGCGATCGCGTCCAGGTCCAGCGGCGTCATCCCCGGTCGCACGGAGTTCCGCAGCAGTTCGAGCGTTCGCCCCACCACGAGGCCGGCGGCCCGCATCTTCTCTAGCTGCACAGGTGTCTTGATCTGGATCCCGTGCTTGTTCTTCTTGAACACTTACTGGCACCCCCTGGGGTGAATCAACCGACGGCGCGACATCCCAATTCCCCCGATTGTCCCCCAACAAGCCGAACGCCACCCCTGGAGAACGACCCCAGAAGTGGCGTTTGGCGCTGAATACGTCAGTCGGCGAAGCGGCGCAACTCCGCCATCGCCCGCTGAGTGATCTCCTCGACCGGGCCGGTGGCGTCCACGCCCTGGAGGATCCCCTCTTCCGCGTAGAACGAGATGAGCGGAGAGGTCTGCTCCTGATAGACCTCCAGGCGGTGGCGGATGGTGTCTTCCCGGTCATCGTCCCGCTGGAACAGCTCGCCGCCGCAGGCGTCGCAGACGCCCTCGGTGGAGGACGGGTCGAACACCACGTGCCACACCTTGCCGCAGGAACGGCAGGTGCGGCGCCCGGCGAGGCGACGCACGACCTCCTCGTCGTCGACGACGAGCTCCAGCACTGCATCGAGTGACGTGCCGAACTCGGCCAGCATCTTGTTCAAGATCTGCGCCTGCGGCACGTTACGCGGGAAGCCGTCGAGCAGGAATCCCTCCTGCGCGTCCGGCTCCCCGAGGCGGTCGCGGACCATGGCGACTGTCACCTCGTCGGGTACGAGGTCGCCACGGTCCATGTACTCCTTGGCAAGCTTGCCGAGTTCCGTGCCGCCCGACACGTTGGCACGGAAGATGTCACCTGTCGAGATCTTCGGGATGGACAGGTTCGATGCGATGAACTGGGCCTGTGTCCCCTTGCCCGCTCCGGGGGGCCCGACCAGGACGACGCGCACTACTTGAGGAAGCCCTCGTAGTTCCGCTGCTGCAGCTGGCTCTCGATCTGCTTCACGGTGTCCAGCCCAACACCAACCATGATCAGAATGCTCGTGCCTCCGAACGGGAAGTTCTGGCTCGCTCCTGCCACCGCCAACGCGATGATCGGCACCATGGAGATCAGACCCAGATACAGCGAACCGGGAGCGGTCAACCGGTTGAGCACGTAACTCAGGTACTCGGCGGTCGGCCGCCCCGGGCGGATGCCCGGGATGAATCCACCGTACTTCTTCATGTTGTCCGCGACTTCAACGGGGTTGAAGGTGATGGACACGTAGAAGAAGGTGAAGAAGACGATCAGCACGAAGAACGTGGCCATGTAGACCGGGTGGTCGCCACGGACGAAGTTCTGCGCCAGCCACTGGACGACGGCGCCCGGGTTCTCCTTGTTGCCGAACAGCGACACGATGAGCTGCGGGAGGTAGAGCAGCGAGGAGGCGAAGATGACCGGGATGATGCCCGCCTGGTTCACCTTCAGCGGGATGTAGGTCGAGGTGCCGCCGTACATCCGGCGGCCGACCATACGTTTGGCGTACTGCACGGGAATACGGCGCTGCGCCTGTTCCACGAACACCACCGCCGCGATCATGAACACACCGACCACCATCACCACGACGAAGGTGAAGGCGTTCTGCCGGAAGATGTTCAGGAGCTCCGACGGGAAGACCGCGATGACCTGGGTGAAGATCAGGATCGACATGCCGTTGCCGACACCGCGGTCGGTGACGAGCTCGCCGAGCCACATGATCACCGAGGTGCCGGCCGTCATGACGATGACCATGGTCACGATGGTGAACGGGTCGTTGTTGACCAGGAGCGGCTGACGGCAGTTCGGGAAGAGCTGCCCGGTGCGCGCCAGCGCCACGAAGGCGGTCGACTGCAGGATCGCGAGGCCGATGGTCAAGTAACGCGTGTACTGCGTGATCTTCGCGTTGCCGGCCTGGCCTTCCTTCTTGAGCGCTTCAAGACGGGGAATGACCACTGTGAGCAGCTGGAGAATGATGCTCGAGGTGATGTACGGCATGATGCCCAGCGCGAACACTGAAAGCTTCAGCAGCGCACCGCCGCTGAAGAGCTGCACCATTCCGTAGATGTTGGCGGCGTCGCTCGATTGCGCCTCTTTCAAACACTGCTGCACATTGATCGTGTTGACGCCTGGGGTCGGTAGCACCGAGCCCAGCCGGAACAACACGATGATGCTCAGAGTGAAGAGCAACTTGTTGCGCAGGTCGGGCGTACGGAACGCCCGGGTAATCGCGGTCAGCACGGTCCCTCCTGCGCGCCTGAAAGGCGGTATCGGTCAGCGAAGGTCTGGGAGTGATCCATCGGCACATCTCTGGTCAACGAGCCCTGGACAGCCTTCTGTCCAGCGCACTCTAACGCACTACGGGCGCGGCGGCCCTCTGTGAGCCCCCGCGCCTCGTATTGCCTGCCTACAGCTCGGTGGCGGCGCCACCGGCTGCTGCGATCTTGTCCTTCGCGGCGGCGGAGAAAGCGTGCGCCTGCACGTTCAACGCCACCGAGATGTCACCGGTTCCCAGAATCTTGACCGGCTGGTTCTTGCGGACCGCTCCCCGCTCGACCAGCGTGTCCACCGTGACGTCGCCGCCGTCGGGGAACAGCTCGCCCAGCCTGTCCAGGTTGACGACCTGATAGGTCGTCTTGAACATGTGGTTGGAGAAGCCCTTCATCTTGGGCAGGCGCCGCTGGAGCGGGACCTGGCCACCCTCGAAACCGAGAGGGACCTTGTTCCGCGCCTTGGTGCCCTTGGTGCCACGACCCGAGGTCTTGCCCTTGGACGCCTCGCCCCGGCCCTTGCGGACCTTGGACTTGTTGGCGCCAGGAGCCGGCCGCAGGTGGTGGATGCGCAGCGGCGTGCCGCCGCCCGTGTTATCCGCGTTAGCCATGACTAGTCGACCTCTTCCACCTCGACGAGGTGCGTCACCACGGAGACCATGCCCCGGATCTCCGGGCGGTCCTCCTTGACGACCACATCGCCGATTCGCTTCAGGCCCAGCGATCGAAGCGAGTCACGCTGGTTCTGCTTGCCACCGATCTTCGACCGGGTTTGGGTGATCTTGAGACGAGCCATCGGCTAGCTCACCGCCTTCGCCGCCGCGGCGGCCTCGGCGATGCCTTCGGCACGGGCCTTGAGCATGCGCACGGGGGCGACGTGCTCGATCGGCAGCCCACGACGCGCGGCGATCTCCTCGGGCCTGCTGAGGCCCTTCAGCGCCGCCACGGTGGCGTGGACGATGTTGATCGGGTTGTCCGAGCCGAGCGACTTCGACAGCACGTCGTGGATACCGGCGCACTCGAGGACGGCGCGCACGGGGCCACCCGCGATCACACCGGTACCGGGCGAGGCCGGCCGCAGGAGAACGACGCCGGCGGCGTCCTCACCCTGCACGGTGTGTGGGATGGTGCCCTGGATGCGCGGCACCTTGAAGAAGTGCTTCTTGGCCTCCTCGACGCCCTTGGCGATCGCCGCGGGCACCTCCTTGGCCTTGCCGTACCCGACGCCGACCAGGCCGTTGCCGTCACCGACGACGACCAGGGCGGTGAAGCTGAAGCGACGGCCGCCCTTGACGACCTTCGCCACTCGATTGATCTTTACGACGCGCTCGATGTACGAGACGCCCTTCTCGGCAGCGCCGCCGCGGCGATCGTCGCGACGGTCCCGCCGCTCACCACCGCCGCCGGCACCGCGACGCGGAGCTGCAGCCATCAGTGGTTCCTCTCCTCGTTGCTCATGATTGCGATCCTGGCCGGAGACATCAGAACTCCAGCCCGCCTTCTCGGGCGCTGTCCGCGAGGGCCGCGATGCGGCCCGCGTAGCGGTTGCCACCGCGGTCGAACACGACAGCGGTGATCCCGGCGGCCTTGGCCCGCTGAGCGAGGAGCTCGCCGACCTTCTTCGCCTTGTCCGTCTTGGTGCCCTCGGCCGTGCGGAGCGAGGCGTCCAGAGTGGACGCGCTCACCAGCGTGTGACCGGCGGTGTCATCGACGACCTGCACGAACAGGTGACGCGCGGAGCGGTTGACGACAAGACGCGGGCGGGCGGACGAGCCGACGACCTTCTTGCGGACGCGGCGGTGACGGCGCGAACGCGAGAGCTCGCGAGCGGCCGTGTGCTTGGCAACCTTGGTGAAGGCCATGACTACTTACCAGCCTTTCCGACCTTGCGGCGGATGACTTCGCCTTGGTACCGCACACCCTTGCCCTTGTACGGATCAGGCTTGCGCAGCTTGCGGATGTTCGCGGCGACCTCGCCGACCTTCTGCTTGTCGATGCCGTCCACGTGGAACACGGTCGGGCGGTCGACGCGGAAGGTGACGCCCTCAGGGGCGTCGACGATCACCGGGTGGCTGAAGCCGAGCGCGAACTCGAGCTGCGTCGGGCCCTTGGCCTGGACGCGGTAGCCGACTCCGACGATCTCCAGCGTCTTGCTGTATCCCTTGGTCACGCCGTCCACCATGTTGGCGATCAGCGTGCGGGAGAGCCCGTGCAGTGCACGGACCTTTTGCTCGTCGTTGGGACGCGTGACGGCGATGATGCCGTCGTCCCCCCGAGCCACATCGATCGGCTCGGCGACCGTGTGAGAAAGCGTGCCCTTAGGGCCCTTGACCGTGACATCCCGGCCGTCGATGGTGATGTCAACACCATTCGGTACGGGGATGGGCAGCCGTCCAATGCGCGACATGCTGTAATTCCTCCCCTCGTTACCAAACGTAGGCGAGGACTTCCCCGCCCACACCACGCTTGCCGGCCTGCCTGTCGGTCATGAGGCCACCGGACGTCGAAATGATCGCGACGCCCAGGCCGCCCAGGACCCTAGGCAGGTTGTCCTTCTTTGCATAGACCCGCAGACCGGGCTTGGAAACCCGTCGCAGGCCCGCGATAGACCGTTCACGCGTAGGCCCGAACTTGAGCTCCACCACGAGGTTCTTCCCGACCTTGGCGTCTTCGACGGCCCAGGCCTGGATGTAACCCTCCTGCTGGAGGATCTCGGCGATATGCGCCTTGATCTTCGAGTACGGCATGGCCACGGTGTCGTGGTATGCCGAGTTCGCGTTACGCAGACGTGTCAACATGTCTGCGATCGGGTCGGTCATCGTCATGGCCGGTGGCCCTCCTCACCGCGGTTTCCCTGTGACGGGACCTACGGTGTGGTCGTGGGCGCTTGAATCAGCGCCCGGTTGATATGACTTATGTGTACGGCCGGTCCACGCGGGCCTCCGTGAGACGCCCCGCGGCCGTGACGGCCGCGACGCGCCTTCAGAGAAGGCCCGCACGTGGACTACCAGCTCGACTTGGTGATGCCGGGCAGCTCGCCCCGGTGCGCCATCTCGCGGAAGCACACGCGGCAGAGCCCGAACTTCCGGTAAACGGCGCGAGGCCGGCCGCAGCGCGTGCACCGAGTGTATGCACGAACGCCGAACTTCGGCTTGCGCTCGGCCTTGGCGATCAAGGACTTCTTGGCCATCAGGCCTCCTTCTTGCGATCCACAGCCACTGGGCTGCTCACGCTTCCTTAAAGGGGAAGCCGAGAAGCTTGAGCAGCGCCCGGCCCTGGTCGTCGTTCGTGGCTGTGGTCACGACCGTGATGTCCATGCCACGCTGACGGTCGACCCGGTCGGGGTCCACCTCGTGGAACATGACCTGCTCGGTGAGACCGAAGGTGTAGTTCCCGTTGCCGTCGAACTGCTTCGGCGACAGGCCGCGGAAGTCCCTGATGCGCGGAAGCGCGAGGGACAGCAGCCGGTCGAGGAACTCCCACATGCGGTCGCCGCGAAGCGTCACGTGCGCGCCGATCGGCATGCCCTCACGCAGCTTGAACTGCGCGATGGACTTGCGGGCGTGGGCGACGGCAGGCTTCTGGCCCGTGATGGCGGTGAGATCGCGCACCGCGCCCTCGATGAGCTTGGAGTCCCGAGCGGCCTCGCCGACGCCCATGTTCACCTTGATCTTGGTGAGCCTGGGGATCTGCATGGCGTTCTCGATGCCGAACTGCTCGCGCAGCTTCTCCGCGATCTCCTCGCGGTAGCGCTGCTTGAGACGCGGCAGGGTGCGCTCGGTCTCGGTAGTGGTGGCGGTCATCAGTTGTCCTCACCCGATTCGTCGGCCTTGGCGGCCTTCTTGGCGGGCTTGTCGTCCTTCTTCGCCTCATCCTTGAGCTTCTTGACGTTGCTCACGTGGATGGGGGCCTCCATGGTCTGCACGCCGCCTTCCTTGGCGCCGCGCGGTCCCTGGTGGGTGACCTTCGAGTGCTTCTTGACCATGTTGACGCCCTCGACCACCACGCGGTCCTCGCGCGGGATCGAAAGGATCACTCGGCCCTTGGCACCCTTGTCCTTACCGGCGATGACCTGGACGAGGTCACCCTTCTTCACATGCAGCTTCGGCATTACAACACCTCCGGCGCGAGCGAGATGATGCGCATGAACTTCTTCTCGCGCAGCTCGCGACCCACCGGACCGAAGATACGCGTGCCCCGAGGGTCACCGCTGTCCTTGATGATGACCGCGGCGTTCTCGTCGAAGCGGATGTAGGAGCCGTCCGGGCGGCGGCGCTCCTTGGTGGTGCGCACCACGACAGCCTTGACCACATCACCCTTTTTGACGCCCGCGGCGGGAAGGGCGTCCTTCACCGTCGCGACGATGATGTCGCCGATACCCGCGTAGCGCCGACCCGAGCCGCCGAGCACGCGGATGCACAAGATCTCCTTGGCACCCGTGTTGTCGGCGACCTTGAGCCGCGACTCCTGCTGGATCACGTCAACTCCCGTGTGTCACGCCGGTTCTCATTCAGTGAGCCTGGCGGAACTAGATTCGGTCTTTACACCCTCGGCGACGGCCCTGCCACCACCGAGAGGGGACGCCCGCACGGGAGACCCCCTTCCGGGGGGCCTCCCGCAGAGCGACTTACTTGGCCCGCTCGAGGATCTCCACGACCCGCCACCTCTTGGTGGCGGACAGCGGCCGGGTCTCCATCAGGAGGACACGGTCGCCGACGCCACACGAGTTGGCCTCGTCGTGGGCCTTGTACTTGGTCGTACGGCGGATGACCTTGCCGTACAGCGGGTGCTTCACGCGGTCCTCGACGGCGACGACGACGGTCTTGTCCATCTTGTCGCTGACGACGAGACCCTCGCGGGTCTTGCGGTAGTTCCGCGTCTTCTTGTCGGTGGTCTCAGTTGACTCAGCCATCGCTCGGCTCCTTCTCTACGGTGATGATTCCGAGCTCCCGCTCACGCATCACGGTGTAGATACGGGCGATCTCGCGGCGGACGGCACGAAGCCGCCCATGGCTTTCCAACTGACCGGTCGCCGCCTGGAAGCGGAGGTTGAACAGCTCCTCCTTGGCTTCCTTGAGCTTCTGCACCAGTTCGTCCTGGTCGGAAACTCGCAGCTCGCCGGCGGTAAGGCTCTTAGCCATCACGCCTCACCCACTTCACGCTTAACGAACCGGCACTTCATCGGGAGCTTGTGCATCGCACGCCGGAGGGCCTCGCGGGCCACCGGCTCGGTGACACCCGAGAGCTCGAACATGACGCGCCCGGGCTTGACGTTGGCGATCCACCACTCCGGCGAACCCTTACCGGAACCCATGCGGGTCTCGGCCGGCTTCTTCGTCAGCGGACGGTCGGGGTAGATGTTGATCCACACCTTGCCGCCACGGCGGATGTGCCGGGTCATGGCGATACGAGCGGCCTCGATCTGGCGGTTGGTCACGTAGTGGTGCTCAAGCGCCTGAATGCCGAACTCGCCGAACACGACCCTGGTGCCGCCCTTGGCGGCTCCGCTGCGGTCGGGCCGGTGCTGTTTGCGGTGCTTGACCCTGCGCGGGATCAGCATGGTCAGCTCCCCTCAGCACCCGGCTGCTCCGCCGGGCCGGTCTCGGGCGCCCCTGCGGGCGCGGTGGATTCGGTCTTGGGTCCGCGACCGCCGCCACGAGGGGCGCCGCCGTCACGGTTGCCGCCACGGCCACCGCCGCCACCGCCGCCGCCCGCACCACGGCCGCGCTGCGGCCGGTCGGTACGGTCGCGACGCTGGCCGGCGCGCGCGCCGGCCGCGGCCGCCTCGCGCTCGGCGCGGCTGGTCGGAGCCTCACCCTTGTAGATCCACACCTTCACGCCGATGCGGCCGAAGGTGGTGCGGGCCTCGTAGAAGCCGTAGTCGATGTCCGCGCGAAGGGTGTGCAGAGGCACACGGCCCTCGCGGTAGAACTCCGACCGCGACATCTCGGCGCCGCCGAGACGACCGGAGCACTGGACACGGATGCCCTTGGCGCCGCTCTTCATCGCCGACTGCATGGCCTTGCGCATCGCCCGCCGGAAGGAGACCCGGCTGGACAGCTGCTCGGCCACGCCCTGGGCGACGAGCTGGGCGTCGACCTCGGGGTTCTTGACCTCGAGGATGTTGAGCTGGACCTGCTTCTTGGTCAGCTTCTCGAGATCGCCACGGATACGGTCCGCCTCGGCGCCGCGGCGGCCGATGACGATGCCCGGCCGGGCGGTGTGAATGTCGACCTGGACTCGGTCGGTGGTCCGCTCGATCTCGACCTTGGAGATGCCCGCCCGCTCCATGCCCTTCTGCAGCATGCGGCGGATCGACACATCCTCGGCGACGTAAGCCTTGTACAGCTTGTCGGCGTACCACCGGCTCTTGAAGTCGGTCGTGATGCCGAGTCGGAACCCGTGCGGGTTAACCTTCTGGCCCACTAGCGGGTCCTTCCCTTCGGCCTGCCCTGACCTTCCGGCCGGGCTTCGACGATCACAGTGATGTGACTCGTCCGCTTGTTGATCCGATAGGCACGGCCCTGGGCACGGGGACGGAACCTCTTGAGCGTCGGGCCCTCATCGACCCACGCCCGGCTCACGACCAGCAGCTCGCGGTCGAGCTTGAAGTTGTGCTCGGCGTTCGCCATCGCGCTCGACAGCACCTTGTAGATCGGCTCGCTCGCCGCCTGGGGGGCGAACTGCAGCACGGCCTGCGCCTCCGAAGCGGGCAGCCCGCGAATAAGGTCCACCACGCGGCGGGCCTTCTGGGGCGTGACGCGGACGAACCGCGCCTGAGCCCTGGCTTCCATCGCTTACTCCTCGTTTCTAAGGCGCTTACCGCCGGCTACGCCGGTCTTCCTTGACGTGGCTGCGGAAGGTCCGCGTAGGCGCGAACTCACCGAGCTTGTGACCGATCATCGACTCGGTGACGAACACCGGGACGTGCTTGCGCCCGTCGTGGACGGCGATCGTGTGGCCGAGCATGTCGGGCACGATCATGGAGCGCCGCGACCACGTCTTGATGACGTTTTTGGTGCCCTTTTCGTTCTGGGTGTCCACCTTCTTCATGAGGTGGCCATCCACAAAAGGACCCTTCTTAAGGCTACGTGGCATTTAGGCTGCTCCTACCGCTTCTTCCTCTTGCTCCGCCGACGGATGATCAGTCGGTCGCTGGCCTTGTTGGCCTGACGGGTACGTCCCTCGGGCTTGCCCTTGGGGTTCACCGGGTGGCGACCGCCGGACGTCTTGCCCTCGCCGCCACCGTGCGGGTGGTCGACGGGGTTCATGGCCACACCACGAACGGTGGGGCGCTTGCCCTTCCAGCGGTTACGGCCGGCCTTACCGATGTTGATGTTGGCCTGCTCGGCGTTGCCGACCTGGCCCACGGAGGCGCGACAGCGAACGTCCACCTGGCGCATCTCACCGGAGGGCATACGCAGCGTGGCGTACTGTCCCTCCTTGGCCAGGAGCTGGATCTGCGCGCCGGCCGACCGGCCCAGCTTGGCACCTCCACCGGGCTTCAGTTCCACGGCGTGGATGAAGGTACCGGTCGGGATGTTGCGCAGCGGCAGGCAGTTGCCCGGCTTGATGTCGGCCGCGGGGCCGTTCTCGATGCGGTCGCCCTGCTTGATGCCCGTAGGAGCGAGGATGTAGCGCTTTTCGCCGTCCGCGTAGTGCAGGAGCGCGATGCGCGACGTCCGGTTCGGGTCGTACTCGATGTGAGCGACCTTGGCCGGGACGCCGTCCTTGTCGTGGCGCCGGAAGTCGATGATCCGGTAGGCGCGCTTGTGCCCACCACCCTGGTGACGCGCGGTCACCCGGCCGTGGACGTTTCGACCACCCTTGCTGTGCAGGGGAGCAAGCAGCGACTTCTCCGGCGTGCTGCGCGTGATCTCGGCGAAGTCCGAGACGCTCGCGCCGCGACGACCCGGAGTCGTCGGCTTGTATTTACGGATGCCCATCTTTTTCGTTCATCCCTTGTCGATATTGCGTGGCAACGCAGCGGTGGCTAGCTGATCTGACCGAAGATGTCGATCCGGTCGCCGTCCACCAGGCTCACGATCGCCCGCTTGGTGCTCGGGCGCTGGCCGTAGCCGAACTTGGTCCGCTTGCGCTTGCCCTGCCGGTTGATCGTGTTCACGCTCGTGACCTTGACGCCGAAGATCTGCTCGATCGCGATCTTCACCTGGGTCTTGTTGGCGGTCTTACGCACCAAGAACGTGTACTTGTTGTGCTCATCGATCAGGCCGTAGCTCTTCTCGGAGACGATCGGCTTGATGATGATGTCGCGCGGGTCGGCGATCTTCTGCATCAGGCGTCTTCCTTCCCGCTCTTCCCCAGCCGCGCAACGACCTGGTCGTACGCGTCACGCGTGAACACCACGTCGTCGTGACAGAGCACGTCGTAGGTGTTGAGCTGGCCCGAGTCCAGCAGGTGGACCTCCGGCGCGTTGCGCAGGCTGAGCCAGGTCAGCTCGTCACCCTCGTCGACGACGACGAGGACGCTGCGAGCCTTGGAGATGTTGCGCAGCGCGTCGAGGGCGGCCTTGGTCTTCGGGGTCTCCCCGCTGACCAGGCTCTCCACGATGTGCACGCGACCGCCGGACGCCCGGTCGCTGAGGGCGCCGCGAAGAGCGGCGGCCTTCATCTTCTTGGGCGTCTTCTGGGTGTAGTCCCTCGGCTGCGGGCCGTGGACGATGCCGCCGCCGGCGAACTGCGGGGCGCGGGTCGAGCCCTGACGGGCGCGGCCGGTGCCCTTCTGCCGGTACGGCTTCTTGCCACCGCCGCTGACCTCACCACGGGTCTTCGTCTTGTGCGTACCCTGCCTGCGCGCGGCGAGCTGGGCGTTGACGACCTGGTGCATCAGCGGGATGTTGACCTTCGCGCCGAAGATGTCCTCCGGCAGCTCGACGCTGCTGCCGGTCTTCGCGCCGGCCGCGTCGAGGACGTCAATGGTGCTCACTTGGCAGCCCCCTTCTTGGCAGAGGTGCGGACGAGGACCAGGCTGCCGTTGGCGCCGGGAATCGCACCCTTGATCAGGATGAGACCCTTCTCGGCGTCCACGGCGTGGACCTTGAGGCTCTGGACGGTGGTCCGGATGTTGCCCATCCGGCCGGCCATCCGAAGGCCCTTGAAGACGCGACCCGGGGTGGCGCAGCCACCGATGGAGCCGGGCGAGCGGTGCTTGCGCTGGGTGCCGTGCGAGGCGCTGAGGCCCTTGAAGCCGTGACGCTTCATGACACCCGCGAAGCCCTTGCCCTTGCTCTTGCCGGTCACGTCGACGTACTGCCCGGCCTCGAAGGTGTCGGCCAGCACTTCCTGGCCGATCGTGTACTCGGTGGCGTCCGTGGTCCGAAGCTCGACGAAGTAGCGGCGCGGGGTGATGTCGTGCTTGCGCAGATAATCACCCAGCGGCTTGTTCACCTTGCGCGGGTCCACCTGCCCGTAGCCGAGCTGAACAGCGGAGTAGCCGTCCTTGTCCTCAGTGCGGACGCGGGTCACCACGCACGGACCGGCCTCGACGACGGTCACCGGAACGATCCGGTTGCCTTCGTCGAAGACCTGGGTCATGCCGAGCTTCTTGCCCAGGACGCCCTTGATCTGCTTAGCCATGTCAGTGCGTTCCCTCAGAGCTTGATCGAGATGTCGACGCCGGCCGGAAGGTCGAGCCGCATGAGCGAGTCGACGGTCTTCGGCGTCGGATCGATGATGTCAATCAGCCGCTTGTGCGTGCGCATTTCGAAGTGCTCACGGCTGTCCTTGTACTTGTGCGGCGACCGGATGACGCAGTACACGTTCTTCTCGGTCGGCAACGGCACCGGGCCCGCGACCTTCGCGCCAGTCCGCGTCACCGTCTCGACGATCTTCTTGGCCGAGCTGTCGATGACCTCGTGGTCATAGGCCTTAAGCCGGATGCGGATCTTCTGTCCCGCCATAGTGGCCTCGGTGTCCTTCGCTGTCGTCCTGCAAGAGTGTCATGCGGCCTTTTGCCGCCGTGCGGTGTCCCACGTGGCTGTCGCCCCGCGACCCGCCTATTTCTTCCGTGATCTTGCAGTCATCTCGGTCTCTCAGGGCCGAGACGGCTGCGAGATCACGGGCCTGGATCGGGCTCGGAACTCGCTGTGGGCTCCGGGGCCGGCGGACCGGCCCCTTCGTGGTGCGGCGGTCGGCCCCGGATTCCCGAGGCCGACCGCCGACCCGTTTGTCGCGCTACTTGATGATCTTCGTGACTCGACCCGCACCGACGGTGCGGCCACCCTCGCGGATGGCGAACTTGAGTCCGTCCTCCATCGCGATGGGCTGGATGAGCTGGACGGTCATCTCGGTGTTGTCACCGGGCATGACCATCTCGGTGCCCTCGGGCAGGGTCACGACGCCCGTCACGTCCGTGGTACGGAAGTAGAACTGCGGGCGGTAGTTGTTGAAGAACGGCGTGTGGCGGCCACCCTCGTCCTTCGACAGGATGTACACCTGAGCCTCGAACTCGGTGTGCGGGGTGGTCGTGCCCGGCTTGATGATGCACTGGCCGCGCTCGACGTCCTCGCGCTTGATGCCGCGCAGGAGCAGGCCGACGTTGTCTCCGGCCCGGCCCTCATCGAGGAGCTTGCGGAACATCTCGACACCGGTGACGGTGGTCGTGGTGCTCTTCTCCTTGATGCCGATGATGTCGACGGTCTCGTTGACCTTGACGATGCCGCGCTCGATACGACCGGTCACGACGGTGCCGCGGCCGGTGATCGAGAACACGTCCTCGATCGGCATGAGGAAAGGCTTCTCGGTGTCACGAACGGGCTCGGGGACGTTCTCGTCCACGGCGTTCATGAGCTCGATGATCGAGTCGCCCCACTTCTCATCGCCCTCCAGCGCCTTGAGCGCGGAGACGCGGATGACCGGCAGGTCGTCGCCCGGGAACTCCTGGGCCGACAGCAGCTCGCGGACCTCGAGCTCGACGAGCTCCAGGATCTCCTCATCGTCCACCATGTCGGCCTTGTTCAGGGCGACGACGATGTAGGGGACGCCGACCTGGCGGGCCAGGAGGACGTGCTCCTTGGTCTGCGGCATCGGGCCGTCGGTGGCGGCGACCACGAGGATCGCGCCGTCCATCTGCGCCGCACCCGTGATCATGTTCTTCACGTAGTCGGCGTGACCGGGGCAGTCCACGTGGGCGTAGTGGCGCTTCTCGGTCTGGTACTCGACGTGGGCGATGGAGATGGTGATGCCGCGGGCCTTCTCCTCGGGCGCCTTGTCGATCTTGTCGAACGGGGTCGCCTCATTGAGCTGAGGGAAACGGTCGTGGAGCACCTTGGTGATCGCCGCGGTCAGAGTGGTCTTGCCGTGGTCGATGTGCCCAATGGTGCCGATGTTCACGTGCGGCTTGGTCCGCTCGAACTTGGCCTTGGCCACTGCTCTGTCTCCTTAGAGATTCTGACTTCACTTGCGTAGTCTCACTCGGGCTCGGAGCCCGCAGCCCCTGGCCGGCGATCGCTCGCCGTCCCGAGGCACCGGGGACCGGGGGGAAATCCCCGATCCCCTCCAGCCGCGAAGCGACGGTCTCCCACCGCTCCCGGCCATCGGACTCCGTAGGCTATTCGCCCCGAGCCTTCGCGACGATCTCCTTGGCGATGCCCGGGGGCACCTCCGAGTAGGAGTCGAACTGCATGCTGTAGACAGCCCGGCCCTGGGTCTTGCTGCGCAGGTCACCCACGTAACCGAACATCTCTGACAGCGGAACGAGGGCGTTGATGACCTTCGCCCCGCTCCTGTCTTCCATCGCCTGGATCTGCCCGCGGCGACCGTTGAGGTCACCGATGACATCACCCATGTAGTCCTCGGGCGTGATGACCTCGACGGCCATCATGGGCTCCAGGATTACGGCGTCCGCACGGCGCGCGGCCTCCTTGAAGGCCATCGAACCGGCGATCTTGAAAGCCATTTCGGACGAGTCGACCTCGTGGTAGGCGCCGTCCCGGAGGGTGACCTTCACGCCCACCATCGGGTAGCCGGCCAGGACGCCGAACTCGGCGGCCTCCTGGGCGCCCGCGTCCACCGACGGGATGTACTCCCGGGGGATGCGGCCACCGCTGACCTTGTTGGAGAACTCGTAGCCGTCGTTGCCCTCGCCCAGCGGCTCCAGGTCGATGATCACGCGCGCGAACTGGCCGGAACCACCGGTCTGCTTCTTGTGCGTGTACTCGACCTTCTCCACCTTCCGGCGGATGGTCTCGCGGTAGGCGACCTGCGGGCGGCCGACGTTGGCCTCGACCTTGAACTCGCGGCGCATCCGGTCGACGAGGATCTCCAGGTGGAGCTCGCCCATTCCCCAGATGACCGTCTGCCCGGTCTCCTCGTCCCGCCGGACCTGGAAGGACGGGTCCTCCTCGGCCAGGCGCTGGATCGCCGTGCTCAGCTTCTCCTGGTCGCCCTTGGTCTTGGGCTCGATCGCGACGTTGATGACCGGAGCCGGGAAGTTCATCGACTCCAGGACGACCTGGTGCGTCGGGTCGCTGAGGGTGTCACCGGTGGTGGTGTCCTTCAGGCCCATGACGGCGACGATCTGACCGGCTACCGCCGACGGGCGCTCTTCGCGCTTGTTGGCGTGCATCTGGTAGATCTTGCCGATGCGCTCCTTCTTGCCCTTCACCGAGTTCACGACCGAGGTACCGGTGTCGAGAGTGCCCGAGTAGATGCGAATGAAGGTGAGCTTGCCCAGGTGCTGGTCGCTCATGATCTTGAAGGCCAGAGCGGAGAACGGCTCGTTCGGGTCCGCGTGACGCTCGATGACCTGGTCCTCGTGGCCGACCGCGTGTCCCTTGAGAGCCGGGATGTCGGTCGGGGCCGGGAGGTAGGCCACGATCGCGTCGAGCAGGGGCTGGACGCCCTTGTTCTTGAAGGCGGTGCCGCACAGGACCGGGTTGATGGCGCTGGCGAGCGTCGCGCGGCGGATGCCGGCGACCAGCTGCTCCTCGGTGGGCTCGACGCCCTCGAGGTACAGCTCCATCAGCTCGTCGTCGTGCTCGGCGGCCGTCTCGATGAGCTTGTCGCGCCACTCACGAGCGACGTCGGCGTGGTCGGACGGGATGTCGACGACGTCGTACATCTCGCCCTTGGCGGCCTCGGCGCTCCAGATGAGGCCCTTCATCTTCACCAGGTCGATGATGCCCTTGAAGTCGGCCTCGACGCCCCAGGGGAGCTGGATGACCAGCGGGGTCGCGCCGAGGCGCGACACCATCATGTCGACGCAGCGGTGGAACTCCGCGCCGACCCGGTCCATCTTGTTGACGAAGCAGATGCGGGGGACGCCGTAGCGGTCCGCCTGCCGCCAGACCGTCTCCGACTGGGGCTCGACACCGGCGACGGCGTCGAACACCGCGACCGCACCGTCGAGGACGCGAAGCGAGCGCTCCACCTCGACGGTGAAGTCGACGTGGCCGGGCGTGTCGATGATGTTGATGGTGTGATCAAGCCAAATGCAGGTGGTCGCGGCGGAGGTGATGGTGATGCCGCGCTCCTGCTCCTGCTCCATCCAGTCCATCGTGGCAGCGCCCTCGTGGACTTCACCGATCTTGTAGTTGATACCGGTGTAGAACAGGATGCGCTCGGTCGTGGTGGTCTTGCCCGCGTCGATGTGGGCCATGATCCCGATGTTGCGGACCTTGGCCAGGTCAAGAGCGGTCACTGTGGCCACTTCTCTCGCGTCCCTCGTCGTCTCGTCGTCGCCGCTGGGGTTACCAGCGGTAGTGGGCGAAGGCCTTGTTGGACTCGGCCATCTTGTGCGTGTCCTCGCGCCGCTTCACGCTGGCGCCGAGGCCGTTGCTCGCGTCGAGCAGCTCGTTCATCAGCCGCTCGGTCATGGTCTTCTCGCGGCGGGCGCGGGAGTACTGCACCAGCCAGCGAAGGGCCAGGGTGGTGCTGCGCGCGGCGCGCACCTCCACCGGCACCTGGTAGGTGGCGCCACCGACCCGGCGGCTGCGCACCTCCAGGGTGGGCTTGACGTTGTCGAGCGCGCGCTTCAGGGTGACGACCGGGTCGTTGCCCGACTTGTCCTTGGCCCCTTCGAGAGCGTCATAGACGATCGACTGGGCGAGCGAGCGCTTGCCGTTCAGCAGCACCTTGTTGATGAGCGCGGTGACCAGCGGCGAGTTGAACACCGGGTCGGCGACAAGCTGTCGGCGCCCAGCGGGACCCTTGCGCGGCATGTCAGCTCTTCTCCTTCTTCGCGCCGTAACGGCTGCGGGCCTGCTTGCGGTTGCGGACGCCCTGGGTGTCCAGGGAACCGCGGATGATCTTGTAGCGAACACCCGGCAGGTCCTTCACACGACCGCCACGCACGAGCACGATGGAGTGCTCCTGAAGGTTGTGACCGACACCCGGGATGTAGGCCGTGACCTCGATGCCGTTGGTGAGCCGGACGCGCGCCACCTTGCGGAGGGCGGAGTTCGGCTTCTTGGGGGTCGTCGTGTACACGCGCGTGCAGACGCCGCGCCGCTGGGGGCTCCCCTTGAGCGCCGGTGTCTTGGTCTTACTGACCTTGTCCTGGCGGCCCTTGCGGACCAGCTGCTGAATCGTGGGCACCGCGTCTCCGTTCATGCTTGGCCGGTAATTCGAAAAGTCGTGCGTTTCGCAGGCTCTGCCGGTGTCATGACCTGCTGTTTTTCCCTCGGCTCCGACCCACGCGCTCGGGCGTGTCGCGATCTTTGCCGCACTACGCCCAGCGATGGCCAGACCAGTGGAGGAGATCATGCGGCGTCCAGCCGGCCCCCGTAGAGGCCTCGGAGCGCACGCATGTGAGCCCATGAAGCCACGGGCACGAAGGGCAAGACTACCTAGCCCATCGCAACACGTCAAAACGGCTGCGCCGGGCCGCTTCGAGCGGGCGGCTCCGGGTCATGTCATGGTCCCGCGGCCGGTTTCCCGCCGACCGCTATCAGGCTCCTGGCAAGTTTACCTTCATCGAGGGACTTCTCTCGACGATTTACCCGTGTCGGCCCCCCCGCCTTCCCAGCCGCACCGCCCCCGCCTTTCCGGGCACACCGCCTCCCCCTTTCCGGCGCGCCGGGCCCGCCCTCCCGCCGCACCGGCCCCGCCTGCCCGGCGTACCGGCCCCGCCCTGCCGGCGCACCGGCCTCGGGACGCCCAGCGGCCCGCACCCGGTCCCGGCGGCCCGCCGAGTACCGGGAATCCCCCGGAACGCCACGAGGGGCACCCGCTCCCTCTCGGGAAACCGGGCACCCCTCGTACGCCTTGGCGGCCGGCCGGCTCGCGCCGGCCGGACCGTCAGCGGTTGTACTGACCGAAGTCGTACTCCTCCAGCGGGACGGCCTCGCCGCTGCCCGTGCCGAAGGTGTAGTCGGTCGCGGAGCCGTCGTAGCCGCCGACGGTGTACATCGCCGCCTTGGCCTCCTCGGTGGGCTCCACCCGGATGTTGCGGTACTGGGGCATGCCCGTACCGGCCGGGATGAGCTTGCCGATGATGACGTTCTCCTTGAGACCGAGCAGGGAGTCCGACTTGGCATGGATCGCCGCGTCGGTGAGCACCCGGGTGGTCTCCTGGAAGGACGCCGCCGACAGCCACGACTCGGTGGCCAGCGACGCCTTGGTGATGCCCATGAGGACCGGACGGCCGGAGGCGGGGGTGCCGCCCTCGGCGACGACCTCGCGGTTGACCATCTCGAACCTCGGCCGCTCGACGAGCTCGCCGGGCAGCAGGTCGGTGTCACCCGACTCCAGCACGTTCACCCGCTTGAGCATCTGCCGCACGATGATCTCGATGTGCTTGTCGTGGATCGACACACCCTGCGAGCGGTACACCTGCTGGACCTCGGCCACGAGGTGGAGCTGCACGGCCCGGGGGCCGAGGATGCGCAGCACCTCGTTGGGGTTGACCGCGCCGGCGATGAGCTGGTGGCCCACCGTCACACGCTGGCCGTCGCTGATCAGCAGACGCGACCGCATGGAGACCGGGTAGGCGATCTCCTCGGAACCGTCGTCGGGAGTGACGACGATCTTGCGGGTCTTGTCGGTCTCGTCGACGCGCACGCGGCCGTCGGCCTCGCTGATCGGGGCGACGCCCTTGGGGACGCGCGCCTCGAACAGCTCCTGGACTCGGGGCAGACCGTGGGTGATGTCCGCGCCCGCCACACCGCCGGTGTGGAACGTACGCATCGTGAGCTGGGTGCCCGGCTCGCCGATCGACTGGGCCGCGATGATGCCGACGGCCTCGCCGACGTCCACCAGCTTGCCGGTCGCCAGCGACCGCCCGTAGCAGGTGGCGCAGACGCCGATCTTGGCCTCGCAGACGAGCGCGCTGCGCGTCCGCACGGTCTCGATGCCGGCCTCGACCAGCGCCGTCACCGTGATGTCGGTGATGTCGATGCCCGCGGTCGCGATGACCTTGCCGTCCACCTCGACGTCCTCGGCCAGGATGCGGCCGTGCACGTTGCTCTCGGCGTTCTCGGCCTTGACGAGGTTGCCCGAGGAGTCACGCTCGCCGACGTTCAGCGGGACGCCGCGGTCGGTGGCGCAGTCGATCTCGCGGACGATGACGTCCTGCGCGACGTCCACCAGACGACGGGTCAGGTAACCCGAGTCGGCGGTGCGCAGCGCGGTGTCGGCGAGGCCCTTGCGCTGTCCGTGGGTGGAGATGAAGTACTCCAGCACCGACAGGCCCTCGCGGAACGAGGACTTGATCGGCCGCGGGATCGTCTCACCCTTGGTGTTGGACACCAGGCCGCGGATGCCCGCGATCTGACGGACCTGCATCTTGTTGCCTCGGGCGCCGGAGTTGACCATCATCCAGACGGAGTTGGTCGCCGGGAAGGCGTTCACCATGTCGGTCTCGACGTCCGCCGTGGCGTGCGTCCAGATCTCGATGAGCTCCTGACGGCGCTCCTCGTCGGTGATCAGACCGCGCTCGTACTCGCGCTGGACCTTGTCGGCCCGCCGCTCGTACGTGTCCATGATCGCGGCCTTGTTCGGCGGCGCGACGACGTCGTCGATCGAGATCGTGACGCCGGAGCGGGTCGCCCAGTGGAAGCCCGCGTCCTTGAGCGCGTCCAGAGCGGCCGCGACCTCGACCTTCGGGTACTTCTCCGCCAGCTCGTTGACGATGACCGAGAGCTGCTTCTTGCCGATCTGCGAGTTCACGAACGGGTAGTTGTCGGGCAGCGTCTGGTTGAACAGGCACCGGCCCAGCGTGGACTCCAGCCGGTAGGCCTCGCCGGCCTCCCAGCCGTCGGGCGCCTGCCAGCCCCTCGGCGGCGGGACGTCCTTGACCCGGACCTGGATCTTGGCCTGGATGTTCAGCTCGCGCCGGTCGTAGGCCATGAGCGCCTCGGAGACCGAGCCGAAGACCCGGCCCTCGCCCTCGGCGCCGTCGAGCTGGGTGGTCAGCCAGTAGAGGCCGATGATCATGTCCTGGGTGGGCATGGTCACGGGCTTGCCGTCGGCCGGCTTGAGGATGTTGTTGGTCGAGAGCATCAGGATGCGCGCCTCGGCCTGGGCCTCCGCCGACAGCGGCAGGTGGACCGCCATCTGGTCGCCGTCGAAGTCCGCGTTGAACGCGGTGCAGACGAGCGGGTGGATCTGGATGGCCTTGCCCTCGACGAGCTGCGGCTCGAAGGCCTGGATGCCCAGGCGGTGCAGGGTCGGCGCGCGGTTGAGCAGCACGGGGTGCTCGGTGATGACCTCTTCGAGGACGTCCCACACGACCGGCCGGGCACGCTCGACCATGCGCTTGGCCGACTTGATGTTCTGCGCGTGGTTCAGGTCCACCAGGCGCTTCATCACGAACGGCTTGAACAGCTCCAGCGCCATCTGCTTGGGCAGGCCGCACTGGTGCAGCTTGAGCTGCGGGCCGACGACGATGACCGAACGGCCGGAGTAGTCGACGCGCTTGCCGAGCAGGTTCTGGCGGAACCGGCCCTGCTTGCCCTTGAGCATGTCCGACAGCGACTTCAGCGGGCGGTTGCCCGGCCCGGTGACCGGACGGCCGCGGCGGCCGTTGTCGAACAGCGCGTCGACGGCCTCCTGCAGCATCCGCTTCTCGTTGTTCACGATGATCTCGGGGGCGCCGAGGTCGAGAAGCCGCTTGAGGCGGTTGTTCCGGTTGATGACCCGGCGGTACAGGTCGTTCAGGTCCGAGGTCGCGAACCGGCCACCGTCGAGCTGCACCATCGGGCGCAGGTCCGGCGGAATGACCGGGATGCAGTCGAGGACCATGCCGTTGGGCGAGTTGCGCGTCGTGAGGAACGCGGACACGACCTTCAGCCGCTTGAGCGCGCGGGCCTTCTTCTGACCCTTGCCGCTGCGGATGGTCTCGCGCAGCGACTCGGCCTCGGCGGCCAGGTCGAAGTTGTTCAGGCGCTCCTGGATCGCCTGGGCGCCCATGCCGCCGCGGAAGTAGCGGCCGAAACGGTCGCGCATCTCGCGGTAGAGCAGCTCGTCGCCCTCGAGGTCCTGGACCTTGAGGTTCTTGAAGCGGCTCCAGACCTCGTCCAGACGGTCCAGCTCGCGCTGGGTGCGGTCGCGGAGCTGCCGCATCTCGCGGTCTGCGCCCTCACGCACCTTGCGGCGCTGGTCGCCCTTGGCGCCGGCGGCCTCCAGCTCGGCCAGGTCGGACTCGAGCTTCTTCTGCCGGGCCTCGATGTCGGCGTCGCGGCGCTGCTCGATGTGCTGCCGCTCGACGGAGATCTTCGCCTCGAGCGAGGGCAGGTCACGGGCACGCATGTCGGTGTCGACGAACGTGATCATGTAGGCCGCGAAGTAGATGACCTTCTCGAGGTCCTTCGGAGCCAGGTCGAGCAGGTACCCGAGGCGTGACGGGACGCCCTTGAAGTACCAGATGTGGGTGACCGGCGCGGCCAGCTCGATGTGGCCCATCCGCTCACGACGCACCTTGGCGCGAGTCACCTCGACGCCACAGCGCTCACAGATGATGCCCTTGAAGCGGACGCGCTTGTACTTGCCGCAGTAGCACTCCCAGTCCCGGGTAGGACCGAAGATCTTCTCGCAGAAGAGCCCGTCCTTTTCCGGCTTCAGGGTCCGGTAGTTGATGGTCTCGGGCTTCTTCACCTCGCCGTGCGACCACTGACGGATATCGTCGGCCGTGGCGAGACCGATTCGCAGCTCGTCGAAGAAGTTGACGTCGAGCACTTCTTATCCCCTCGCTTGAAAATCAGACCTCTTCGACACTGCTCGGCTCGCGCCGGGACAGGTCGATGCCGAGCTCCTCCGCCGCGCGGAAGACATCCTCGTCGGTGTCACGCATCTCGATGGACATGCCGTCGCTGGAGAGCACCTCGACGTTGAGGCACAGCGACTGCATCTCCTTGATGAGGACCTT
>NZ_JANZYP010000082.1 GCF_025506355.1 Sphaerisporangium corydalis | reverse complement strand
CCGCCCCCTCCCACACCCACGCCTGGCACCCCAGGCAGCGCCCCCACCACGCCCCCCGCCGCCGGCACCACTCCAGGCGGCGACCCCACCACGCCTCGTACCACCCCGGGTAGTGGCGCCGCGCCGGGTGCCCTGCCTAAGCGTGCCGTCGGCCCCGATCGTGTCGTGGCGGGGCGCCCCGGCGCGTGGCCCCTCGGCGGGCCGAAGAGCGACGGCGACCTCGCCGGCTTCGACGCCTTCAAGCCCCGCCTGACCCCGTCCGCCCCACCACCGGAATCCGCAGCGTCCGAAGGTGGCTTTCCCGGATCGCGAGACGTCCCCGCTCAGACGCCGGACGTCCCACCCGCGTCCGAAGACGTCCCGTCCGCGTCCGAGAACGTCTCTGCCGAGTCCACGGACGTCCCTGCGGATCTGCGGGACGGCTCATCCGAGTCCACGGACGTCCCTGCGGATCTGCGGGACGGTTCGGCCGTGCCCGAGGGCGCCCGGTCCGAGTCCCCGGACGATTCCGGCACCGCCGAGGGAATCACCGACTTTTCCCCCCTCCCTGCTTGGGCCCGGGACCTTCCGTCCGAGTCTGAGGACAACCTGTCCGAGTCCCCGGACGATTCCGGCACCACCGAGGGCATTACCGACTTCTCCCCTCTCCCTGCCTGGGCCCGAGACCTTCCGTCCGAGTCCGAGGACGTCCTTCGAGAGTCCCAGGACTTCCCCGTCGACCAGGCGGACGTCTCGTCCTCGCCCGAGGACGTCCCACCCGCGTCACCGGACGTCTCGGACGTTCGGAAAGACGTCTCGGCGGGGTCCGAGGACGTCCCGGCCGTGCCTGAGGACGTCCAGCCCGTGTCCGAGGACGTCTTTCCCGATCCCCAGGACGTCTCGGAGGACGTCCCTTCGGACGCGCCGGACGTCGCGGACGAGCCGGACCACTTGGACGCACAAGACCTCGCCAACGCACAGGACTTCGTGAACGCGCAGGACCTGACGAACGCGCAGGACCTCGCGGGCGCACCGGATGCGGCGGACATCGCGGACGTTCGCGACCCTGGGCCCGTGTCCGAAGAAGGGTCCTTCAACCCCTTCGCTCCGGTGACTCCGGTGGCCCCTCAGCCGACTTCGGCGAGAGCGGAAGCGTCCGAGGCCCCCCAACGGGGCGATCAGGGTGCGCCGCCTCCGCGAAGCATCTGGGACCCTGCCGGGCCGGCACGGACGGCAGACGATTCCGCCGAAACCGGAGACGACCTCTTCCGGACCCACGAGCGCGTACGCGAAGTGCCGTTGCCCAAGCCCGTCTCGCGGGCGCTGACCGTCGCCCTGTCGAACCTCAAGGACAGCGTCACCGGCCTGCGGCTCGGCCTGGACGTGCCCGGGGTCCAGGAGGCACGCAAGGCCCAGGTCGACATCCTCGCCCAGCTCGAGGACTACGTGATCCCGCGCGTGCACATGAGCACCGCGCCCGCGCTCGTCGTCGTGGTCGGTTCCACCGGAGCGGGCAAGTCGACGCTGGTCAACACCCTCGCCGCCGCCAAGGTCAGCGCCACCGGCGTACGGCGCCCCACGACCGGCACACCCGTCCTGGCCTGCCACCCCGACGACCGCGAATGGTTCGCCAAGGGCGACGTGCTGGGCGCCATGATCCGGGTCGACCGTCCCGGCCCGGACGGCACCCTCGACCAGCTCGTCCTCGCCTCCTCCGAGCGGCTCCCCCCGGGCGTGGCCCTGCTCGACACCCCCGACATCGACTCGGTGGTGGAGACCCACCACGAGATCGCCCATCGGATGCTCGACGCCGCCGACCTGTGGGTGTTCGTCACGACCGCCACCCGGTACGCCGACGCGCCCGCCTGGAACCTGCTGCGACTGGCCAAGGAACGCGGCGCCCGTCTCGCGATCGTGCTCTCCCGCGTGCCCGAAAGGTCGCGCGAGGTGATCGACAAGCACTTCCACCGGATGCTCCAGGAGTACGGCCTCGGTGACGTCGAGCGGTTCGTCATCAACGAGTCCACCGTCACCGCGGGACGCCTCCCCGAAGGCGACGTCGCCGACCTGCGCATGTGGCTGACCGAGCTGTCCGTGGACGATCAGCGTCGCTCGCAGGCGGTGGACGCGACCCTGGACGGGGTCCTGAACAGCTTCCGCGGCCGGATCCCCGCCCTCGCGCGGCACCTCGAGGCCCAGGTGGCCTTCCGGGCGGAGTTGCGCACCGACGTGGATGCCGCGTACATGGGCGCGATGGCCGAGATCGACCAGGCGACGAGCGACGGGTCACTGCTGCGCGGTGAGGTACTCGCCCGCTGGCAGGACTTCGCGGGCTCGGGCGACCTGATGAAGACCCTGCACCTGCGCCGTCCCGGCCGCCTGGCCACCAAGACCACCCAGCAGGCCCCCGCGCGGTTGCGCGCCTTCAAGGCGGCCCTGCGTTCCGGGCTCGAATCGGTGATCGTCTCCGCCGGCCAGCGGGCCGCCGAGGAGGTCGTCGCCCGATGGCGGCAGCGTGACGGCGTCGGCGACGGCCTGGCCACCGGGCAGGGCCTCGGCCGCCCGTCGGACGAGTTCGTCCGCCGGGTCGGCCGCACGGTCGGAGCCTGGCAGGAGCACGTCGTCGCGTTGATCCGTTCGGGCGCGGTGACCAAGCGCTCGGTGGCCAAGGTGGTCGCGTTCGACGAGGAGTCGCTCGCCCTGGTCTTCATGATCGGACTGCTCGGCTACGGAAGTTCCGACGTCGCGGCGTCCTCCGGCACCGGAACCCTGCCCGAGCGGCTGCTGCGCGGAGTGCTCGGCGCCGACTCGCTGCGCAACATCGGCACGCGGGCGCGCAGCGACCTGCGGGCCCGCATCAGCGTCCTCTTCGACGAGGAGACGCTCAGATACGTCCAGGTGCTCGACGAGGCCGGGATCCCCGACGAGGCCGCCGCCAAGCGGCTCTACCAGGCAACGTACAACCTTGAGGTCGCCCGATGAGTGTCAGCGGCGTGCGAGCCGGCACGATGGAAACGCGCAACGACCTGGGCTACCGTCTATCGGCCCTGGCCAAGATCGTGGAACTCGGCCCCGGGAGGGTCGATCCCGCCCTGATCGCCGAGGCCGGGCAGCTCCTGCTCCGCGCGGGCGACCGCCTCAAGCTCTCGGGCGACCACACCGTCGTGGCCCTGGCCGGCGGCACGGGCAGCGGTAAATCCTCCCTGTTCAACCGCATCTCCGGGCTCGAACTGTCGCCGACGGGCGTCCGCCGGCCGACCACCGCGCGCACCCACGCGTGCGTGTGGGGTCTCGACGGGGCCGGGCCGCTTCTCGACTGGCTGCAGATCCAGTGGCGGCACCGCTTCGCCCGCGCGAGCGCCCTGGACCGGGGGGAGACCCAGCTCCACGGCCTGATCCTGCTCGACCTGCCCGACCACGACTCGATCCGCGCCCTCACCGACCACGAGGCCGACCGGCTGATCCAGGTGGCCGACCTGATCGTCTGGGTGCTCGACCCCCAGAAGTACGCCGACGCGGCCACGCACCGCAAGTACGTCGCCGAGCTGGCGGGGCACGAGGCGGTCACCGTGTTCGCGCTCAACCAGGCCGACCGCCTGGCGCCCGAGGAACTCGCCGAGTGCGTCGTCGACCTGTCCGACCTGCTCAAGCGGGAGGGCGTACAGCACCCCCGCATCGTGCCCACGTCGGCGACCACGGGCCGGGGGGTCAACAGCCTCAAGAGCGTGCTCGCGGAGTCGGTCGCCTACCGGCGGGCCGCCATCCAGCGCCTCGAGGCCGACCTCGACCGCATCATGGCCAAGCTCACCAAGGTCCTTCCCGCGCGCGACGCCCTGACCGTCCAGCCCACTGTGGACCTCGCCCGGCAGGAAGGGCTGACCGACGCGCTGTGCGACGCGGTCGGCGTCCCGGCCGTGGGGGAGGCCATGGAGAACGTCTACGGCGTGCGCTCCATGGACTGGGTCGGCTGGCCGTACGCGCGCTGGGCGGCCCGGCTCCGGCCCGACCCGCTGAACAGCCTGCGTCTCGGCAACCTGCGCGACGAGATCAAGGCGGTCACCGCGGCGTCGGTGAGCGCGCAGCCCGCCGAGGTGGAGAACGCCGTGCAGGCCCTCGGCGACGGCCTGAGCGCCCAGATGCCCGAGGCCTGGCAGAACGGTGTCCGCGACGCGGCACGCTCCCAGCTCAGCCGGTTGCCGCAGGTCCTGTCCGGGGAACTGAGCGAGATCGCCCCCCGCCTGGACCGGGTGCCCGGATGGTGGTGGCTGCTGAAGATCTGGCAGTACTTCCTGGTGGTGTTGTTCGTCGCCGGCGTCGGCTGGGCCGGCGCGATACTGCTGTACGGCGTATTCAAGATCGGCCGGCAGCCCTCCGACCTGCTCGGGGACGTGTCGGCGCTGCCCTGGCTGGGGCTGATGATGATCAGCGTGCTGGGGCTGGGACTGCTCTCGGCCATCGCCAGCCGCAACTTCGTGGTCCTCGGCGCGGGCAAGGAACGCGACCAGCTCGAACGCGAGATGCGCCGCCGCATCTCCGCCGTCTCCAAGGACATGGTCGTCCAACCGGTCGAACAAGAACTCCGCCGCTACAACGACTTCTTCGCCGCCCTGACCACAACCCGCCCCCACCCCTAAGAAGCCTCCCAGCCCTTTTCCGCCCTACCCGCCCTCCTTCCGGACGCACCCCTCGGACACACCACCCCCGGGCGCACCCGAACTTGGCGCCTCCATTCCTACGCACCGGCCCCTGGGCGCACCCGCACGTGCCCGCGCGCCGTCCGGCGCGCGTCTTCCCCTGCCCCCACGTGGTCCTTTAGTAGGCGCCGACGCGGCGGGTCGTGGTACGGCGAATCCGGCGCCGATCTACGGGGGCCGACCTGAAAAGGTCCTCGCCTTCGGCTCGGGCAGTATTCCCAGAAGCCTCCCGGCCCCCGCCCGCCCCTGCCACGCTCCTTTCGGACGCACCACCTCCGAGCAACTCGAACCTGCCCGCCCTCCTTCCGGACGCCCCCGAACACAGCACCCCCCGGGCGCACCCGCACTTGGCGCCTCCATTCCCTACGCACCGGCCCTGGGCGCACCCGCACGTGCCCGCGCGCCGTCCGGCGCGCATCTTCCGCTGTCCCCACGTGGTTCTTCAGTAGGCGCCGATGCGGCGGGTCGTGGTACGGCGAATCCGGCGCCGATCTACGGGGGCCGACCTGGAAAGGTCCTCGCCTTCGGCTCGGGCAGTATTTCCAGGAGCCTCCCGGCCCTTCCGCCTCTCGGCAACAACGCGCCCGGCAAGTTCGACGCCCAGCGAGCTCGACCCGGCCTTGACTACTCGCTCTTGGTCATCAATGAGATTGGCTTCCAGGGGAGTGGCTGCTATCGGGTTATCCACAGCGGGTCGTCCCGGGTGGCGAGATATCCACAGAATCGAGTTCGGCAAATTTCGAGGGAGAAGAGGTCGGACAAGCTGGTCTCCACGTCGGCGGAGACCGTCCGCTGGCTCGCCATGGGAGACACGATGAACGACATCTACATCACGCTGATCGGAAACGTCTCCGCCGAGCCCCGGCAATACAGCTTCAACGACGGTTTGCGCGTCACGTCGCTACGCCTTGCCTCAACGCGGCGCGTGTTCGACAAGTCATCTCAATCGTGGCATGACGGTGAGACGACGTTCTACGCCGTCCGTTGTTACCGCGCCCTGGCCGAGAATGTCGCCCAGTCGATCAAGCTCGGCCAGCCGATCGTGGTCCATGGCAAGCTTCGAATCCGTTCCTACGAGCGCGAGGGCGAACGCCGCTTCCTCGCCGAGGTCGAGGCGATCGCAGTCGGCCACGACCTGAGACGTGGCTTGAGCAGGTTCGAAAGGGCCCAGCGAGGCCTGCCCGCCTCGGCCGCCGACGAGGACGCGCGCCGGCGGCTCGACATGAGCACCCAAGACTGGGAAATGGCCGGCCAGCCCGCCGATCCCCTGGCCCCGTCCGCAGCAGCCCTCCCCGCCCCGCCATCGACATATCCGTCCCTTTCAACCTTCCCACCGTCCGAGCCGACCGGCTTTCCAGGCCTCCCACCTGCGGATCCGACCAACCTTTCCAGCGGCCTATCACCTGCGCAACCAACCGCTCCTTCCGGCGGCCTATCATTCGCGCACGCAACCGCTCCTTCCGGAAGCGCCCGCACACTTGCGGATCCGGCCGCTCCTTCTCACGGTGGTTTCTCGCCTGCGGATCCGGCCGCTCCTTCTCACGGCGGTTTCTCACCCGCGGATCCGGCCGCTCCTTCCGGCGGTGGATTCTCGCCTGTGGATCCAACCGGTCCCTCAAGCAGTGATCTCTCACCTGTGGATCCGACCGTTCCTTCTGGCGGTGGTCTCTCATCGCCGGAATCGACCGTTCCTTCCGGCGATGGTTTCTCACCTGCGGAATCGACAGGTCCATCTGGCAGTGGCCTCCCACCTACGAGCCTGATCGGTGCTTCAGCCCTCTCGTCAGCGGATTCGACCGCCATGCTCGACCCCTCGCTGGCAGACCTGCCGTCTCCTTCCTCCAGGACCTCGGGCGACGTCACCCCTCTTTCTCCCCGCCGACCAGAACACGCGTCCAGTCCTCCATCCGACACTGCCGAGCACTCGCCGGGCCTGCTTCCTGACGGACGAGAGGACGCAACCGTGCTCTCCGTCGACGGCGCGGGGGAGGTGGGGGATCTTCCCATTCGCAAGGAATCAAGGACCGTGACCGATCTTCCCTCCCGCAGATCAGGGCGAGCGAAGACCATGTTTGTCGACAAGGACGGAGGGGGTCTTCTCGCTGAGCGCCGTGGGGATGGTGCGGTCGGCGCGAACTCCGAACCACAGGAGCAGGCGTCCGAGGAGTCGCAAACGCGGGCCAAGGCCAAGGGAAAGACGAAAACGGGAGCCACGACCACCGCCAAGCCGGGCGCGAGAGCGAAGACAGGGGCCAAGACAGACGCGAAACCCGAGACCGCCGAACGTGTCGCCGCCTGAGACGGCTTTTCCCACGTGGGGACGTTTGGGCTCTGGGGGTTCGGCGTCCCGACGCTGTCGACCCGGCGACCGACTGCCCGGGGGGACGTATGGGTTCTGGGGGTTCGGCGTCGCGGGGTGATGAGCTGGGTGGGTAGACGTGGGGGGCGATGGGTTGAGCGGTGGGGTCGATGAGCGTCGCTGGCCGACCTGGCTGCCGCCGGGTTGGAGGGGGTCGGGTGGGGATGGGCTGAGGGTGGTCGGGCGGGGAGCGGGGAGGCGGGAGTGGCGAACGAGGAGTGGCGAGTGGGGAGTGGCGAACGAGGAGTGGCGAGTGGGGAGTGGCGAGTGGTGAGTGGGGAGTGGCGAACGAGGAGTGGGGAGTGGGGAGTGGTTTTTGGGGTGAGGGGTTGGGAGGGTGGTGGGGTGTGCGGGTGATCAGGTCCAGATGATGCCTCGCACGGGGGCGCTCCTTTCTGGGAAAGGGGCCGCCCAGGGCGGGGCGGTCATGGTTGGGTCAACGGACCGAGATGGTCCGGGTGCTCAACGTAGCGGTTCCCGTCGCGTGCCGCACACTCTGCGACTATTGTGTTACACATCGTGAGACGTAGAGTCGATACAACGAACCGTCCGCACGGATGTGAGCGTTGGGGGATGTGATGACGGCGTCCGGTGAAATCGCGGTCGAGTCACGCGTCGGCATGCTTCCGCTAGCCGACCGATGGCCGCTGCTGGCACAGCCCACCGCTCTGGTCCTCTATCTGTGCGCGACCGTGGGGCTCGCGGTGGGCGCTGTGGGGTACCTCGGCGTCTCGACCGTGTTCCGCTGGTCGGAGCTGCTGACGTTCGTGGCGCTGATGGCCTGCGGAGCGGTCTGCATCGAGGCGACCCGTCGCCTCGGCATGCCGGCCGGGGTCTCCCGCGACCTGCTCTCGGCCTGGTGGCTTCCCGTCGCCTTACTGCTCCCGCCGGTCTACGCGCTGCTGGCGCCCCTGCCGCTGCAGTTCCTACTGCAGATCCGGGTCAGGGCGACGGTGCTCTACCGGCGCGTGTTCAGCTCGGCCGCGATCGGGCTGGCGGCCGGTGTCGCCTCGGTGGTCTTCCACGCCGGGGTGAAGGACCCGACGGGCCAGGCGCTCGGGTCGGGGGGCCCGCTGGCGCTGGCGGTGGCGTGCGCGGTGTCCTTCACCGTGCTCAACACCGCCCTGATCGCCATCGCGCTCCACATGGCCGACCCCGACACCCGCTGGCGCGACGTCCTGTGGGACCGCGAGCGGGTCCTGCTCGACGTGGTCGAGCTGTGCCTCGGCGTCCTGGTGGCCATCACCTGCGGCCTGAGCCCCGTCCTGCTGGTGCTGACGCTTCCACCGGTGGTGCTCCTGCAGCGCAGCCTGCTGCACGCCCAGCTCAAGGCCGCCGCCCGCATGGACGCCAAGACCGGTCTGCTCAACGCGACGGCCTGGCAGCGCGAGGCCGACACCGAGATCGTCCGGGCCCGCCGCACGGGCGAGACGCTCGCCCTGCTGATCGTGGACATCGACCATTTCAAGCGGGTCAACGACACCTACGGCCACCTGGTCGGCGACCAGGTCCTCGCGGGCGTCGCCACCGCCCTGCGCAGCCAGCTCCGTGACTACGACGTCGTGGGCCGGTTCGGCGGCGAGGAGTTCGTGGTGCTGCTGCCACGCGCCGACGTCGGCGAGGCCCGCAGGGTCGCCGAGCGCCTGCGCACCCGCGTCGGCAGAATGGCCATCCCGGTGGACGAGGCGATGATCTCGGTGACGATCTCGGCCGGCGTCGCCATCATGACCGTTCACGGTGACGACCTCATCGAGCTGCTCGCGGCGGCCGATCTGGCGCTCTACCGGGCCAAGGAGCTGGGACGCGACCGCATCTGCCTGCCGGTGGCCCCGGCGCCTCCGCCCCGGGCGCGAGCGGACAACTCCGACGGCGCTATCCCCTAGTCTTAGGAGCATGCCCGAGTACATCTATACGATGCAGCGCGTGCGCAAAGCGCACGGCGACAAGGTCGTCCTCGACGATGTCACGCTGCATTTCCTGCCCGGAGCCAAAATCGGTGTGCTGGGCCCCAATGGCACTGGTAAGTCCACGCTGCTCAAGATGATGGCCGGCCTGGAGCACCCCTCCAACGGCGACGCCCGTCTGATGCCCGGCTTCACCGTCGGCATGCTGCAGCAGGAGCCCCCGCTCAACGAGTCCAAGAACGTGCTGGGCAACGTCCAGGAGGGTGTCGCCGAGACCCTGGCGATGCGCGCCCGGTACGAAGAGATCGCCGAGCTGATGGCGACCGACTACAGCGAAGAGCTCCTCACCGAGATGGGCAAGCTGCAGGACGCACTCGAACACCGCAACGGGTGGGACGTCGACAGCCAGCTCGAACAGGCGATGGACGCCCTCCGCTGCCCCCCGCCGGACGCCGACGTGACCAAGCTGTCGGGTGGCGAGCGCCGCCGGGTCGCGCTCTGCAAGCTGCTTCTTGAGCAGCCCGACCTGCTGCTGCTCGACGAGCCCACCAACCACCTCGACGCGGAGAGCGTCCAGTGGCTGGAACAGCACCTGGAGAAGTACCCCGGCACCGTCCTCGCCGTCACCCACGATCGCTACTTCCTCGACAGGGTGGCGACGTGGATCCTGGAGCTCGACCGGGGCCGCTGCTACCCCTACGAGGGCAACTACTCCACCTACCTCGAGCAGAAGGCGGCCCGTCTCAAGGTCGAGGGCCAAAAGGACATCAAGCGCAAGAAGCGCCTGGAAGACGAGCTGGAGTGGGTTCGCTCCAACGCCCGCGCCCGTCAGACCAAGAGCCGCGCGCGCCTGCAGCGGTACGAGGAGATGGCCGCCGAGGCCGACAAGTTCCGCAAGCTCGACTTCGAGGAGATCCAGATCCCGCCGGGCCCCCGTCTCGGCACCACGGTCATCCGGTCCAACGACCTCTCCAAGGGTTTCGTGGACCGCGTGCTCATGGAGGATCTCTCCTTCGACCTGCCCCGCAACGGCATCGTCGGCATCATCGGCCCCAACGGCGTGGGCAAGACCACGCTCTTCCGCATGATCATGAATGACGAGGCGCCCGACTCCGGCGACATCACGATCGGGGAGACCGTCAAGATCTCCTACGTCGACCAGGGCCGGGGCAACATCGACCCCAAGAAGAACGTCTGGGAGGTCGTGTCCGACGGGCTCGACCACATCAAGGTCGGACACGTCGAGATGCCGTCCCGCGCGTACATCGCGGCGTTCGGCTTCAAGGGCCCCGACCAGCAGAAGCCCGCGGGCGTCCTGTCCGGCGGCGAGCGCAACCGGCTCAACCTGGCGCTCACCCTCAAGCAGGGCGGCAACGTGCTGCTGCTCGACGAGCCCACCAACGACCTCGACACCGAGACGTTGTCCAGCTTGGAGAACGCGCTGCTCGACTTCCCGGGCTGCGCGGTGATCACGTCCCACGACCGGTGGTTCCTCGACCGCATCGCGACGCACATCCTCGCCTGGGAGGGCGCCTCCAACTGGTTCTGGTTCGAGGGCAACTTCGCGGACTACGAGCGGAACAAGGTCGAACGGCTGGGTGCCGACGCGGCGCGCCCCCACCGCGTGACGTACCGCAAGCTCACCCGCGAGTGATCGGCGAGCGGGCTGATCAATGACACCGCCAGGGCGGGCACTCTGCCGAAGAGTGCCCGCCCTGCCGTTTCGCCGGACTAGGCGGCGTGATGACCCGGGGACGGCGCCGGTCGGCGGAGACGCCGGAAGACGACCCGGCGATCAGGCGACGGCCCGGGGATCGCGCCGGTCGGCGGAACCAGGCGACCAGGGTCAGGGGGCGGTGCGGAGCCAGACGGCCGTGTCGGGGGCCAGGGTGGTCTCGTCGGGCCCGCCGCTGGAGATGAGCAGCCCCGCGTGGGGCGGCAGCGGCACGGGCGTCGTACCGCAGTTGATCGCGCACGTCAGCTCGCCCCGGGAGAACACCAGCGCGTCGCCGGGAGCGTCGAGCCAGGTGACAGTGCCGGGCAGGGACGCCCGCAGTGACCGGCGCAGCGCCAGCGCCCGCCGGTAGAACGACAGCGTCGAGGCGGGGTCGCCCTCCTGGTGCTCGGCGGTGAGCGCGGCCCAGCCGGCCGGCTGGGGCAGCCACGGATGCCCGCCCTCGGGGGAGAACCCGAACGGCGCGGCCGTGCCGGACCAGGGAATCGGCACCCGGCATCCGTCCCGTCCGGGGAGCTCGCCGTGGGACCTAATGAAGATCGGGTCCTGCCGCGCCTCCGCGGGAAGGTCCTTCACCTCAGGAAGCCCCAGTTCCTCCCCTTGGTAGAGGTACGCCGACCCGGGCAGGGCGAGCATCGCGAGGAGAGCGGCGCGCCCGCGCGCGAGCCCGGCGTCCGGGTCCAGGGAGCCTTCGCCGTACCGGGTGACGTGCCGGATCACGTCGTGGTTGGACAGCACCCAGGTCGGCGCCGTGACCGCGGCGAGCGTGTCATCGATGATCTTGCGGAACGCCGTCGCGGACCAGGGCGCCTCCAGCCAGGCGAAGTTGAAGCTCTGATGCAGCTCGTCGGGCCGCACGTAGAGCGCCAGGTCCTCGGGGGTGTCGGTCCACACCTCGCCCACGGCCGAGCGGTCCCCGGGGTAGGAGTCCAGGACCTTGCGCCACTCGCGGTAGACCTCGTGCACCTCGGGCCGGCTCCAGATGGGCGACCGGGACATGAACCCCTCGCCCGAGGGAGGGACGTCCGCGAGGCCGGCGTCCTTGTACAGGCCCATCGCGACGTCGATGCGGAACCCGTCCACCCCTCGGTCGAGCCAGAACCTCAGGACGTCCAGGAACTCCTCATGAACCTCGGGGTTGCGCCAGTTGAAGTCCGGCTGCTCCGGGGCGAAAAGGTGGAGGTACCACTGGCCGTCCGGGAGCCGGGTCCAGGCCGGGCCGCTGAACACCGACGTCCAGTTGTTCGGCGGCTTCTCGCCGTCCCTGAAGATGTAGCGGTCACGCTCGGGGCTGCCCGGCGCCGCCGCCAGGGCCGCCTTGAACCAGGCGTGCGCCGAGGAGCTGTGGTTGGGCACGATGTCCACGATCAGCCGCAGGCCGTGGGCGTGGGCGTCGGTGACCAGGGCGTCGAAGTCGGCGAGGGTGCCGAACAGTGGTTCGACGTCGCGGTAGTCGGCGACGTCGTAGCCGCCGTCGGCCATGGGAGAGGGTTGGAAGGGCGTCAGCCAGACCGCGTCCACGCCCAGCTCCGCGAGGTAGGGCAGGCGGGAACGGATCCCCTGGAGGTCGCCGACGCCGTCTCCCGAGGCGTCGGCGAAGCTGCGAACGTAGATCTCGTAAACGACGGCGTCACGCCACCAAGGGGAGCTAGTCACATGTCCTTGGCTGCCCCTCGCGCGGGGGGGTTATGCGTTGAGGAGGCTTTGGGCCGCGTACACGAGGTAGTTCCAGAGCTTGGCCTCGAGGTCCTCGGGCAGCTCCAGGGACTCCACCGCGTCCTTCATGTGCCGCAGCCACGCGTCGCGCTCGGCCTCGCCGATGACGAACGGCGCGTGCCGCATGCGCAGCCGGGGATGCCCGCGCCGCTGCCCGTAGGTGTTCGGGCCGCCCCAGTACTGGATCAGGAACATGCGCAGCCGTTCCTCGGCCCCGGTGAGGTCCTCCTCGGGGTAGAGCGGGCGCAGCAGCGGATCCTCCGCGACGCCTTGGTAGAAGCGGTGCACGAGGCGCTCGAAGGCCTCCGAGCCGCCCACGGCGTCGTAGAAGGACATGGATTCCGGAGGAGTAGCGGACACGTCCTTCAGCCTACTCAGACCCCGGCCAGCGCGATGCCGGCCAGGTCGAGGGCGGACTTGACGCGCATGCGCAGCTCCCGCGCCACCTCGGCCTGCTTGGCCGGGACGGTCTTGACGGTGATCCTGAAGATCATCGCCTTGTCGGAGATCTGCTCCAGCCCGTAGACCTGGGGTTCCTCGACGATCGCGACGTCGCGGAAGTCGGAGTCGTCCCAGATGTCGGCCGCGATCTCCTTGAGCAGGGCGCGGATCCTGGAGATGTCGGCGTCGTAGGCCACCGGGATGTCCACCAGGGCGCGCGACCAGCCCTGGGACTCGTTGCCGATGCGCGTGATGGTGCCGTTGCGTACGTACCAGACCCGGCCGTCGGCGTCGCGCAGGCGGGTGATGCGCAGCGTGACGGCCTCGACGGTGCCGACGGCCGCACCGGTGTCGATCAGGTCGCCCACCCCGTACTGGTCCTCCATCAGCATGAACATGCCGGCGATGAAGTCCTTGACCAGTTCCTGGGCGCCGAAGCCGACGGCGACTCCGAGGATGCCGACGCTGGTGAGGACGGGGGCCAGGTCCATCCCGAAGCGGCCGAGGATCATCAGCGCGGCCGTGCCGAAGATCACTATGGAGAGCAGGCTGCTGAGCACCGAGCCCAGCGTCTGGGCCCGCTGGCGCCGGCGCTCGCTCAGCACGGCCGAGGTGCCGTCGAACATCGTGGGGGACCTGACGCGGAGGCGCTCGGGCATGACGCCGTCCGCCGCGCGCCGGATCACCCGTTCGATCAGCCGGTGCAGGATCGCGCGCACGAAGAGCGCGGCCAGCACGATGAGGATCAGGCTGATGACCCAGGCCACCGGCGACGCCCAGGTCGGCGGCAGGGCGTTCGACAGGAGAACGCAGAGCACGTCGTCCCTGCCGCCGTCGCCGCCGCACGTGGTCATCACGGCATCTGCGGCCTGGGTCGCGAGGTCGGTGAGACCAGTGGGGGTCGGGGTCGGAGTCGGGGTGGGGCCTAGGACGAACAGGAACACGCGGAAGAATCCCCTTCGGATCGGGCCGGTCGGCGAAGACAATTATCGGTGCTTGACCTAGACGGAACGGTACTTGACCGAACTGACTTCGCCGACCTGCCCGGCCGCCGCCACATCACGCCGGGGAAGACGGGAGTGCCCTGGCCCGGGGCCGCGGAGGGCGGGCCCAAGGCACCCCGGTGACGAACCGCCCGGAGTGGGACACGCACCCGGAAGCGTGTCCCACCCCGTACCCGATCGGGGAATCTCCCCGATCACCATCGGACCGGAAAACCGATCCTGACCCGATGGCTGTCATGTGCGGAGCCGACGGGGTGCCCAGCGCCCTGGCGCTGTGTCTCCACAGGCCCGGACGCTCCGCACCGGACACCCCGCCGGCTCCGGAAAGCCGCGGTGGACACGGATGGACACGGTGACTGCGCTGCACCGCGTCCCTTCTGTGTCTTACTCGCTCACCGCGGCCAGTACTCGGGCGACCTTGGTCGCGGCTCCCGCCGGATCATCGACCTGGTGCATGCGCTCTCCCCACGACCACCAGTAATAGGCGGGGGTCGCCTGCGGCCGGCACGTGACGTTCTCGGCGAGGCTGGTGGCGTTCGGATTGATCACCCGGACGAACGCCCGTCCGGACTGCGTGTGCACCACCCGGGCGAGCAGCCCCCGAGCGTCGAGCTCGTCGACCAGTCGTTCCAAGTGCTGGAAGCCGTCGTTCACTTCGAGCCTTCCTCTAGACCGACCCGACGGCGATGATGCCGGTGAATCGGGGCTGGTTGGCCAAATCTGACCCACCGGTGCCGATGGGGTCAACGAAGGTCCGACGCAGCGTAGGTGGGCTGATATTTCAACTGGGTTGAAAGAACGTCCCCGGCGGGGGACGATTCTATGTCAGCAGTGACTATCGTCCTTTCACGCCTGGTCATAACTGGTCCATCATTCTCAATAGACGCAGCGTATCCCGGACAGTGTTGCGTCAGCGCAGGTGGGACCGGTCGGATAGCAGACCAGGACGAGCGGCTGGCCACAAGAGAGGGGCCGGTATGTCCGGCAGACAGCACAAGGAAACGGAGTTGGCTCGGCGAACCCGGGCGCGCGGTCTGGCGGTCGGGCGCAGTGCGCCGCGAATCGCCGAGGAGGTTTTTGAGGAGTGTGGTCCCCAATTTGGGACAACACGAATCAAATCCCACCGCCTTGCGCTTGGCATCGCTCTTGCCGATGTCATCGAACAGGTGCGTGCCTTGTTCGAACGCGACGGTAAACCGATGCCCGGAATCGGCGAAACGCTTCTGAGCGCTTACGAGAGCGGGCTGAAGCGCCCCGGTCCGGAGTATCTCCACTACCTCTGTTCCGTCTACCGGGTAGAGCCGGTCGCCCTCGGATACGACGGCCCGTGCATCTGTGGCCACGGCCACCGGATGCCGGGCGTCGTCCGGGGCGGCCTCGGCGAGGTCCAACCCGACAGTCCCCCCGATTCGCGCGAGCTGTTCATCAAGCCGCTCAGCGACCCCTCTGCGGATGGGGGTGAGGAGGACGAGAACGTGTTACGTAGAACGCTGCTGCTACTCATCGCCGGCACGACCGTGCCGATGAACGAGTCGATGCTCGGCGCGGCCGACAGTATCCGCCGGCGCATGGACGAGACCCTCGTGTCGACCACCGTTTCACCGGCCATGCTGGACCACTGGGAGGAATCGGCGGCGTCTTTCGGCCGGCAGTACATGAACACCCCGCCGATGCGGCAGCTCTGCGATGTGCTCCTGGAGTTCAGCACGGTCCGCCAGGCCATGGGGCACCACCAGCCCATCGATCTCCAGGAACGGCTCTGCGCCCTGGCCGCCAGGCTCTCCGGCCTGGCCGGGATCATCATGATCGATCTCGGTGACCAGCGGATGGCCAGGGCGTTCTTCCGTACGTCACGCACGGCGGCCGACGAGACCGGGGACCGGGCGCTGCGCGCCTGGGTCACGGCTCGTGAGGCCCTCGTCCCCCTCTTCTACGGCGATCCCCGGGAAGCGCTGAACCTCGCCAAGAAGAGCCGCGACCTCGCCGGGCAGACCCCGTGCGCCGCCAAGGCCATGGCCCCGGTGGTGGAGGCGCGGGCGTTGTCCATGCTCGCCCACTCAGGAGGAAAGAAGGACGTCGTCGACCAGGCCAAGCGGGCGCTGGCGCGGGCGCGGGCCGCGTTCGCCCAGATGAGCCCCGCCCAGCAGGAGGACACGGTCTTCGGCTACACCGAGCGCCAGCTCTACTTCCACCAGGGCGACGCGCTCACCCGGCTCGGCCAGACGATCGAGGCCGACCTGATCCTGGAGCAGGCGCTGGAGAAGTACGACGGCGACCTGCTCGACCAGACCCTCATCCGGTTCGACCAGGCGCAGTGCAGGCTGCTCGAAGGTGACGGCTCCGAGGCGCTGAGAATGGGCAGCGCGGCGGTGAAACGGGTCGGCCCGGGTTTCCGGACCGACATCATCACCCGCCGGGCGGTCGACCTCGGCAAGGCGATCCGGGCTAAATGCGGAGAGATATCCGGACTTCCGGAATACATGGAGCTCATCGCCACGCCGGCTCCGGAGAACTCGGCGCCGGAGGGCGATGCATGACGCTGCTGCTCAGGCGGTATCGGTGGTCAGATCAGAAAGCCGTCTGGGAGTTGCACCGCACGTGCCTCGCACAGGTCGGAATCACAGAAGGGGACGGGGTCTATTACGAGGACGACATCCCGCGCATCAATCAGGTCTATCTGGCCGACCGGGGCGAGTTCCTGGTCGGCGAGGTCGGCGATTCCGGTGTGATCGCCATGGGCGGGCTCCGGAGAATGGACGACGACACGGCGGAGCTGTGCCGCCTGCGTGTTCATCCCGACTTCCAGCGGAGGGGGTTCGGCACCCTGATCCTGGACGCTCTTGAGGAGGCCGCGACGAAACTCGGATATCGCGCGCTCCGTGGCGACACCACGCTCGGACAGGGCGCCGCACTGGAGCTGTACCGGAAGTACGGCTGGCGCGAAGTACGGAGAGAGGAGAGAGGAGGACTTGTCGTAGTTTACGGAGAGAAGCAGCTGATAGGCCAGCCTTCATCGCAACTCACCCGTTAGAAGCAATATATCCACTTAAGGTGATGTAATCCAGGGCCATGCTTGCGGATTGTCGATTTGTCCGAATAATTAGGTCTTTGTAGCTGAAGACCCGAGGAGGGCAAGCGATGAAGAAGATCATCGTCCGCAAGCCTGGCATGGTGCACCTGACCGGGACGGCCAGCGCGATCCACAAGGGGTGACCCCGTGCCCTGATCACCTTTGGCTCTGGGGCGGGCGTTCGGGGGACCGCCTGAACGCGCTCGCCGGCATGGGTCTCCCCGTGTGGCCGGCCCCCGTCTTCGACGCCCACCGTCGCCTGCGGGGGCCGTACACCTTCGGCGGGTCCCTCCTGCGCGCGGTGGTGCCCGCGGCGCTGGAACGCCTGCCTGACGTGGTCGCGGAGCACGACATCGAGATCAGAGCGGCGGCACCCGATCTTCGCGAGCGGGTGCCGCCCCGGCGGGAGCAGCTCGCCGCGCGGCTTCCCGAGGAAGAACGCATCCTCGTGCCCGCTCCCGGACGCACCCTGCGGATCGCCAACGGGATCACCGAGTTCATCCGCGACTGCGGGGTGGCCCCCCAGGCTCTGGTGATCGACAACGTGCACGAGGCCGACGGGACCGATCGTGAGCTCATCGCCACACTCGCCCGCCGATTGGACCCCGGGCTGCTGACCATTGTGGCCTGCTCCAGTGACGCGCCCGGTGAATTATTCGCCGGCCACTACATAAAGTCCGAATCAGCGGCTCCGGCGGATCCGGAAGGCCTCGCGGAGGCCTATATCGACTCCGACGGCACCCTGGACGATCCCCTGGCGGTCGCCGCGTACCGCGCGCTGCCCTCCGAGCGACGCGCCCGCCTGCACGACCGGCGGGCCGGCGAGCTGGAGTGCGGCACCTCTTTCGCCTACGGCGCGATCCCCTACCACCGGGAGCACGGCAGCGACCCCTCGGGCCAGGGCGTCGAGGCCCTCTGGGCCGCGCTCGACCACTGCATGCGGGAGGGGTTCCTGGAGGCGGCCGTCGACCTCGGGCTGCGCGGCCTGCGGCTGGCCGCCCCCTCGGCCGGCCGGTGGTGGAACCTCACCCAGGCCACGGCGACCGCCCTGGCCGGGCTCGGCCGCAGGGACGAGGCGCGTGAGCTGTACGAACGCGCCCGCCGCCTCAGCCTGGACGCCGAGGTCCACTCCGCCGCCGCGTACGGGACCGCCATGCTCGACGCGCGCCATCCCGACCCCGCCCGGCGCGACCTCGGCCGGGCCCTGGGGTGGATCAACGAGGCCATCGCCATCTCGGACCTGCTGCCCGACCGGGCCGTACGCGCCTTCAAGCTGGGCTTCGACCTCAACGGCAAGGCGCTCATCGAGATGCGCGGCGGCCACGTCGACCAGGCGCTGTCCCTGGTCCAGTCGGCCATCGAGCTCGCCGACTCCGACCTGCTCCCCGAACGGCACCTCATCCACCGCATGATCCTTCGCGCCAACCGCGCCCAGCTCCTCGGGCTGATCGGCCTGCCCGAGGAGGCGCGGGCCGACCTGGACGCCGCCATCGCGATGGACCCCTCCTACCCCGACTACTACCTCGACCGGGGCAACCTGCTGTTCCAGATGGGCCGGCCCGAGGAGGCGCTCGCCGACTACGAGAGCGCGATCCGCCTCAGCCCGCCGCTGTCGGAGGGCTACTACAACCGGGCCCAGCTCCTGCTCGCCTTGGGAGATCTCGACGGCGCCATGGCCGACCTGGACCACGTGGTGGAGCTCGACCCGGGCTACCTGGACGCCTACATCAACCGCGCGGGCCTGCTCGTCCAGTTCGGGCTGGACGATCGGGCGCGGGCGGACGTGGACGCGGGGCTGGCCCTGGCCCCCGCGAACCCGCACCTTTCGTGCGTGCTCGGCCAGCTCGAGGCCGCCGCGGGGCATGCCGAGGAGGCCAGGGCGGCGTTCGACGTGGCGATCTCCGGCGCTCCGAGCCTGGTGCCGGCCTGGGCGAGCCGCGCGAGCCTGCTGTACGAGACGGGGGATCCGCTCGGCGCCGTCGCGGACCTGACGCGGGCGATCGAGCTGGACGAGAGCGCGGTCCTGTACTTCAACCGGGCGATCGCCCTCAGGGACCTCGGCAGGCTCGGCGAGGCCCGGGACGACCTCCGCCGCGCCCACGCCCTGGACCCCGGCGATCCCGACGTCGTTCAGGCGCTGCAGGACATGGCGGACGAGCCATGATCACGCCCTGACGCCCCTGTGGCCGGACGCTCTAGCCCTCGTGCCCCTCGGCCTTGTGGCCGTTCGACCGCTCGGCTTCGAGAAGGTGGGTGAGCACCTCGGCCATGGTGGCGGGGTCGACCGTGATGGAGGCCAGCTCGCCGGGGGAGAACCAGCCGTGGCCGAGGTAGGTGGCGTCCTCCTCGCCGGTCATCGCGACGGGCAGGACGCCGGGGGTCCCGGCGAAGCGGGCGAGGTAGAACGGCTCGACCTTCACATAGTGGACGCCCAGCCAGTGGAAGTCGCGGTGCACCGGGACCCACCGGTCGGTCACCGCGTCCCCCGGGAGGCCGGTCTCCTCCATCAGCTCGCGCCGCGCCGCCGCGAGCGGGGTCTCTCCCGGCTCGATCCCGCCGCCCGGCGGCTCCCAGAAGTCCACGCCGGCGATCGGATCCCGCCAGTGCAGGAGCAGCACCCGCCCGTGCCCGTCCAGGCCGACCACCCGGGCCGCCGGCCGGTCGCTGGTCACCGTCATGATCTTCTCCGCGGCGTCAGGGCAGGCCCTTCCGGCATCTCAGGGCTCCTCAGCGGCTCGATGCTCAAGGGCGCTGGTCCTCAGGGTCCTCGGGCTTCTTGGACGGCTCGGTGGCCTGGTCCTCCAGGCCCTCCGGCCAGGAGTTCGCGTTGATGATCTGCCAGAACTCGTCGGGACGGCGGGCCGTCTGGTGCATGCTCTGCTCCTGCAGCTCTGCCGCGATCGCACGCTGTTCCTCGTAGGCGCCCTTCATCGCGTCGAGCCACTCCACCGGGTCGACACCGGCCTCCTCGGCCGACTTGAGCGCCATGTCCGCGTACTGCTCCGGTGTGGCGTTGAGCGTCCAGCCCGTCTGCTCGCTCAGTTCCTGGTCGGTCAGCTCGCCACGCTGCCAGGCGATGGCCTCGGCCAGGTGCTCCGCCACGAACACGGCGTTCACGTAGCCTGGGAGCATGGCCGCCAGCGCGACGGCCGCCCGCTTCTCACCCGGTGACAATGTGTCCCACTTCAGCACCCGCCGGCTCCTCTCCGCTCATCCGGGCGCCACTGTACTTCCCCCTCTCGTCCGCCCGGTGAGTGCACCGCCGCGAACCCGGCGATCGGCGCCCGGCCGTCGTGGCGACGCCGCAGGGGCGGCCGCGAAGTAGTTGGCGCGACCTGCGGAAGGAAGGGCCGGACGGCCGGTCCGGAGCGGTAATCTGCCTCAACGCGAGCGAAGAGGGGAAGTCGATGAGCTCGGACTATGTGCTGACCCTGTCCTGCCCGGACCGGCCCGGAGTGGTGGCGGCGGTGTCCGGGCTGCTGGCCGCGCGGGGGTGCAACATCACCGAGAGCCACCAGTTCGGCGACCCGGTCGCCGGGCGCTTCTTCATGCGCGTCCAGTTCACCGCGAGCCTCGTGGAGGACGAGCTGCGGGCGGGCTTCGCCGCGCTGGCCCCGGAGTTCGCGATGGAGTTCCGGCTGCACGACCTGGCGGTCAGGCCGAGGGTGCTGGTGATGGTGAGCAAGCTCGGCCACTGCCTGAACGACCTGCTCTACCGCGAGCGGTCGGGGCTGCTGGACATCGAGATCGTCGGCGTGGTCTCCAACCACCCCGACCTGCGGCCCCTCACCCAGTCGTACGGCATCGACTACCACCACCTGCCGGTGACCCCGGAGACCAAGCCGCGCCAGGAGGCGGAGGTGCTCACGCTGGTGGAGCACTACCGGGCCGACCTGGTCGTGCTGGCCCGCTACATGCAGGTGCTCTCCGAGGACCTGTGCTCCAAGCTGTCCGGCAAGGTGATCAACATTCACCACTCCTTCCTGCCGTCCTTCAAGGGCGCCAAGCCGTACCACCAGGCGCACTCGCGCGGCGTGAAGCTGATCGGGGCGACCGCGCACTACGTGACGGCCGACCTCGACGAGGGGCCGATCATCGAGCAGGAGGTCGCCCGGGTCAACCACACCCACTCGCCCGAGGACCTCGCCGCCATGGGCCGCGACGTCGAGCGCCTCGCGCTGTCCCGGGCCGTGCGCTGGCACGCCGAGCAGCGCGTCCTGCTCGACGGCCACAAGACGATCGTCTTCCCGCGCTAGCACGTCTCCTTCGGCACGGGCGCGCCCCTCACCACGCGCGGGCGAGGGGCGGGGTCAGCCGGTGAGGCCGGTGTGCTGGGCGAGGAACGCGAGCTGGTCGGCCATGAGCTCGACCGAGCGGCTGACCGCCCGCGCCCCGTGGCCGACCTCGCTCTCGTTGCGCAGCAGGATCGGCCGGTCGTCCGCCGTCTGGGCGTGCTGGAGCGCCGCGGCCATCTTCCAGGCGTGCAGCGGGTGCACGCGGGTGTCGGAGCCGAAGACCAGGAACAGCGTCGCCGGATAGGCGACCCCCTCGCGCACGTGGTGGTAGGGGGAGTACTCCCACAGCCAGGAGAACCCCTCAGGGTCGTCCGCCGAGCCGTACTCGACGTTCCACGTGGCACCGAGGCCGAACTTCTCGTACCTGATCATGTCGAGCAGCGGCGCCGCGCAGGCCACCGCCGCGTACAGGTCGGGCCGCTGGACGAGCGCGGCGCCGACCAGCAGGCCGCCGTTCGACCCCCCGGAGATCGCGAGCTGGCCGGGTGTGGTCACGCCGGTGGCGATCAGATGCTCGGCCGCGGCGTGCAGGTCGTCGAAGACGTTCTGCTTGTCGCCGAGCATGCCCGCGCGATGCCACTCCTCGCCCTGCTCGCCGCCGCCGCGCAGCTGCGCGACCGCGTAGACGCCGCCCGCCTCCACCCACGACAGGGTGCCGGCGGAGAAGCCCGGGGTCATGGAGACGCCGAAGCCGCCGTAGCCGTACAGGATCGTCGGCCGGGGGCCGGTGCCGGGCTGCGAGATCACGATCATGTGGACTTCGGTGCCGTCGGCGGAGCGGTAGACGACCTGCTCGGTGGTGATCTCGGGCACTTCCACGGCGCCGGGCGACGCGGCCCACAAAGTGGTCTCGCCGGTGCGGGCGTCGTACCTCTGGATGCTCGGCGGGCTGGCGTTGTCGGTGTACCCGAACCAGGCCTCGTGGCCGCCCTCGGGCCGCTCGGTGATGCCGCCGATCGTGCCGAGGCCGGGGGTGGGCACCTCGCCGATCTTCTCGCCGGTGGCCAGGTCGTGGACGGAGATCTCGCTGATGGCGTGCCGCGTCCATCCGACGAGCATCACCGGGCGTTCGAGGTCGTCCAGGATCGCGAAGTCGGACAGCACCGCCTCGGGGTCCTCGGGGATGAGATCGCGCCAGTTCTCGTGCTGCGGGAGCTCGGGGGAGGTCACGCAGACACGGCAGCGCGGGGCGTCACGGTCGGTGAAGACGTACAGCAGGCCGTCGCGCCCGAACAGCAGGCCGGTCTGCGCGTCCACGTCCTGCTGGACGCTGACCAGCTCGGGCGCCTCCAGGGAGGACGCGAGGAGGTCGGCGGTCCACAGGTCGTTGCGGGGGGCGGTGCCCCGGGAGGCCGAGATCGACAGCCACCGGCCGTCCCTGGAGACCGAGACGCCGTAGTAGTTGGTCTTCTCCCGGCCCTCGCCGAAGATCAGCACGTCCTGGTCGGTGGGGGTGCCGAGGCGGTGGAGGTAGACGCGGCGGTGATACTGGTCCTCGCCCTTCGGGACCTGGTCGGCCGGGAGCCTGCGCACGTAGTAGAACGCCTCGCCGCCGGGGAGCCAGGCGATGGGGGAGTAGCGGCACCGGTCGATCGGCCCGTCGCGCCGCTCGCCCGTCTCGACGTCGACGACGTGGAGCTGGGACTCCTCGTCCCCGCCGACGGAGATCTGGTAGGCGAGCCGCCGGCCCTCCTTGTCGGGCTGCCAGGAGTCCACCGTGGTCAGGCCGGAGGGGTCCATCGCCATGGGGTCGAGCAGGGCGTGCTCGGTGCCGTCGGGGTCGGCGGTGTACAGGACGGCGTGCTCCTGGTCGGGGGTGCGGCGCATGAAGAAGCGCCGGTCGCCCCGCCACGCCGGGGCGCCGACCGAGCCCGACCGCACCAGCTCGGCGACGCGGTCGCGGAAGCCCTCGCGCATGGGTGACGCGCCCATCGCCTTGGTGAACAGATCACTCTGGGCGTCGAGCCATTCCTTGGACTCGGGCTGGTCGGCGTCCTCCAGCCAGCGGTACGGATCGGGCACCGGCGTGCCGTGGTAGTCGTCCACCACGTCGTCACGGCGTGCGTTCGGATACGGCTCTCGCGTCATGTAAGCGAGCTTATGGCACCACCGTTACCGATCGAGGGACATCGTTTTGGCAAGCCCTTCGCTTGTGGCGGACGGGGCAGATCACGCCCGCCAAGAGTGATCTTTCCCCAATAGGTTTGCTAAGCGGGGTTAACCGGACATAAACCGGAAGGCGGGGTCTGGACGACACGACCGTTAATTGGGGTGGCGGGAGGGTCGGCCGAGAGGCCACACTTGCTGGAGGGCGGTGCCGTGGAACCCATCCGCTGGGCCGTCCTGCGGAGGTCCACGTGACGGAAGCATCCGGGGCCCAAGACGACGGGCCGCAAGCCGGGATGTGCCTCGGCACATCCCTAACTACGATGTCGTGCACGGCGGGAAAGGCCCGCTGATGCGCCAGGTCCTGCTGCTGAACGCAACTTTCGAACCGCTGACCACCCTCAACCTGCACCGTGCCGTGGTGCTCGTGATCAGGGAGAAGGCGGACGTCGTACACCGCGATGGCAGGGGCGCCGTGCTGCGCTCGGCCTCGCGCACCGTGGACGTGCCCTCGGTCATCCGGCTGAGACGGTACATCCGCATCCCCTATCGGTCGCGGATCCCGCTGACGCGGGCCGCCCTCATGCGCAGGGACGACTACCGCTGTGCCTACTGCGGCCAGCGGGCAGAGACCATCGACCACGTGCTGCCCCGCTCCCGAGGGGGGCTGCACACCTGGGAGAACTGCGTCGCATCCTGTATGCCCTGCAATCACCGCAAGGCCGATCGGCTGCTGGAGGAGATCGGGTGGTCGCTGCGCGTCGCCCCGGTCGTGCCGCACGGCGTCCACTGGCGGCTCATCGGCGCCCAGTTCGACGGCGACCCCCAGTGGGCGCCCTACCTGGCGGAGACGGCGGCGTGACCTGGACCTTCACCGAGGACATCGGAGCCTACGCCGACGCGGTGGAGGCATGGTTACGTCGTGATCCGGCGCTGAACACGGTGCCGCTCACCGTGCTCGACCACTCCCTGCGCGGGCCGGTGGCCGATGGCGCGTTCTTCGCCTGGTGGACCGAGGACGGAGAGGTGGGCGGCGCCGCGAGCCGGGTGCCGCCCTACCCTCTGCTGCTGGCGAAGTCCCCGCCGCACGCGATCGAGCGGCTCGCCCGCGATCTCGCCGCGCAGGGGAGGCCGCTGGCCTCGGTGGTCGGCCCCGGCACGCTGGCGCAGACCTTCGCCGCCGCGTGGGGCCAGCCCGAGATCGGCCGGGTCGACGAGCGTCTCTACCGGCTGAGCGCCTACGCGCGGCCCGATCCCCAGCCGTCGGGCGAGCCCCGCGTGGCCGGGGCCGCCGACCTCGACCTGGTGGTCGAGTGGTACCGGCGGTTCCGCCGCGACGCCGGGGTGGACGACGGCCGTGACCCGACCCCGCTCGTCGAGGACCGGCTCGGCCACGCGGAACTGATGATCTGGCAGGTCCGGGACCGGCCGGTCGCCCTCGCCGGCGCCTCCTCGCCCATCGAGAAGATGTCCAGGGTCGCCCCGGTCTATACTCCCGAGGTCCATCGTGGCCACGGGTACGGGGCGGCGGTCGCCCTGGCCGTGTCGCGCAAGGCCCTGGCGGACGGGGCCGAGCAGGTGCTCCTGTTCGCCGACCTCGCCGGCCCCCGGAGCAACATGGTGTACCAGGCGATCGGCTACCGGCCGGTCGCGGATTTCTCGCGGATCCGTTTCGGGGCGCGGCACGCCGTACCCTGATGGCATGCCTCGTTATGACTTCCGCTGCCGCTCCTGCGGGTCCACGTTCGAGCTGTCCCGGCCCATGTCCGCCTCGGGCGAGGCGGCCGTCTGCCCCGACGGCCACGACGACACGGTGAAGCTCCTGTCCACGGTCGCCGTCACCGGCGGCGCCTCGGCCCCCCGCCCCTCCGGCGGCGGAGGCGGGGGTTGCTGCGGCGGCGGCTGCTGCTCCTGACCCGCCCCTCGGCCGGGGGTACGACGTCGCCGTACCCCCTTCCCGAGGTGGGATGACCCGCGGGAGCTATGCGGAGCGGCGGGCGGGGATGGGCAGGCGGGTCTGGGTGTGCTGCTCGGGGGCCTTTCTGCGCTGGAAGGGCAGGTAGCGCTCGGCGCGGTGCGGGCGCGCGGGCACCAGCGTCGGCTCGACCGCGACGATGCGGTCGAAACGGAACGCGCGGATACCGGCCTTGGTGCGGCACCACCCCACCAGGTACCAGTGATCACGGTGGACCAGGCAGGTGACCGGCTCGACGTCACGCGAGGTGACGTGCCCGCCGGCGTCGCGGTAGTGCAGCCGCACGACCTGACGGCCGGTCACCGCGCCCGCGATCATGCGGGCGCGGCGGGCCACCTCGGGCGGAAGCGGAGTGGTGAGGGTGTCGAGGGTGGCGGTGACGACGTCGTCACCGAGGTCGAGGTTGTCGAACACGGCGCGCAGGCCCCGGCGGGCGGTGATCGCCTGCGGGCCTTCTCCGAGATGGGCGAGCGACAGCGCGAGAGCGGCGATTTCGGCGGTCGTCAGGAGCGGCGTGGTGACGTTGGCCATACCTGAATTCTACGTCTCGACACCGACATTTTTCGAACACCAGATCTTGAAAGACCCATCCGGAAGGCGACTGTCCTTGACCGTGAGGTGAGGTCTCCCTGTCCTCCACGCCACCCCGCCGGGTCGGGCCGGTCGCCCGCCCGACCCGGAGAGGGCCGTGGTCAGCGAGAGAGCTGGGACAGGTCGCGGGAGGCGCCGGTGGAGGCGGAGGTGGTCAGGGCGGCATAGGCCTGCAGGGCCACGCTGACCGCGCGCTCGCGGTCGCGCGGCCGGTAGCTGCCGAGGTCGGCCAGCAGCCGCTCGCGCCGCGCGGCCAGGTCGCCCTCGGAGACCTTCAGCTCGATGGCCCGCCCGGGGATGTCGATCTCGATCAGGTCGCCGTTCTCGACCAGGGCGATGACGCCGCCCTCGGCCGCCTCCGGTGAGGCGTGCCCGATGGACAGCCCGGAGGTGCCGCCGGAGAACCGGCCGTCGGTGACCAGCGCGCACGCCTTGCCGAGCCCTCTGCCCTTGAGGAAGCTCGTGGGGTAGAGCATCTCCTGCATCCCCGGCCCGCCCTTGGGCCCCTCGTAGCGGATGACCACGACGTCGCCGGCGGTGACCTTGTTGCCGAGGATGCCCTCGACCGCGTCCTCCTGCGACTCGAACACCACGGCCGGGCCGCTGAACCTCCACACCGACTCGTCGACGCCCGCCGTCTTGACGATGCAGCCCTCGGGGGCGATGTTGCCGTAGAGCACGGCCAGGCCGCCGTCCCGGGTGTACGCGTGCTCGAAGTCGCGGATGCAGCCCTCGGCGCGGTCGAGGTCCAGGGACTCCCACTGGGCGTTCTGGGAGTAGGCCTTGACCGTGCGCACGTTGCCGGGCGCGGCGTGCCACAGCTCCAGCGCCTCCTCGGTCACGCCGGGGGACATGGGGTCCCAGGCGTTGAGGAACTCGGTGAGGGACGACGCGTGGACGCTGTGGGTGTCGCGGTTGAGCAGCCCCGCGCGGTCGAGCTCGCCGAGGATGGCCGGGATGCCGCCGGCGCGGTGGACGTCCTCCACGTGGTACTTCGCCGTGGCGGGGGCGACCTTGCACAGGCACGGCACCCGCAGGGAGACCTCGTTGATCTCCTTCAGGCCGAAGTCGACCCCGGCCTCCCTGGCCGCCGCCAGCAGGTGGAGGATCGTGTTGGTGGAGCCGCCCATGGCGACGTCGAGCGCCATGGCGTTCTCGAAGGCGTCCCGGGTGGCGATGTTGCGGGGGAGCACCGACTCGTCGTCGTTCTCGTAGTAGCGCTTGGTGATCTCGACGACCTGGCGGCCCGCCCGCTCGAACAGCGCCTTGCGGGCCTTGTGGGTGGCGAGCGTGGTGCCGTTGCCCGGCATCCCGAGGCCGATCGCCTCGGCCAGGCAGTTCATGGAGTTGGCGGTGAACATGCCGCTGCACGATCCGCAGGTCGGGCAGGCGTTCTCCTCCATCTCCAGCAGCTCGGCGTCGGAGACGCTCTCGTCCGCGGCGGCGATCATGGGGTCGATCAGGTCGAGCTTGCGGCCCTGCGGGGTCTTGCCCGCCTCCATGGGACCGCCGGACACGAACAGGGTCGGGATGTTCAGCCGAAACGCCGCCAGTAGCATGCCGGGCGTGATCTTGTCGCAGTTGGAGACGCAGATCAGCGCGTCGGCGCAGTGGGCGTTGACCATGTACTCCACCGCGTCGGCGATCAGCTCGCGGGAGGGCAGGGAGTAGAGCATGCCGCCGTGGCCCATGGCGATGCCGTCGTCGACGGCGATGGTGTTGAACTCGCGCGGGATCCCGCCCGCCTCGCGGACGCCGCCCGCGACCACCTCGGCCACCTCGCGGAGGTGGACGTGGCCGGGGACGAACTGGGTGAAGCTGTTGGCCACCGCGATGATCGGCTTCCCGAAGTCCTCGCCCGCCACACCGGTGGCGCGGAGCAGGGCCCGGGCCCCGGCCATGTTCCTGCCGTGGGTGACCGTACGAGATCTGAGGGCCGGCATGACCGTTCTCCCATCCGACGACGCTGAGTCTTCAAATGGTACGGCCCCCGCCCGCCTGGCGAGACACTCGGTCCACAGCGTGGACGTCGCCGCCCCCGCGTCACCATGGGCCCGGAGCCGCGACGGCGGCGCACGGACCGCCTTCTGGGGTTCGTCCCGCCCGCCGGGACGGACTGGATCCTTCGGGATTCCCGGGGGCAGTGGTGGACGGTGACGAGAACCCCGAAGGACCTTCTCGACGGTCAGTTCTCGGGATAGCGCGCCGGCAGGACCTGCTCAGCCGCCGCGTGGATCTCCTCGATCTCCTCGACGGTGAGGGAACGTTCCCTGTTGGTGATCCACTTGCGCACGCGGCTCCCGTCGAAGACGTCGACCTCGCGGATGTTGAGGATCTTCCAGGGGATCGCCGGCCCGTAGATCGCCAGCGACGGCACGACGGTGATCTCGTGGCCGAGCTCTCTGGTGATCAGCTCGCTGGCCTGGGACGCCTCCCACCGGGCCTCGTCGAGACGGGGCTTCTGGTTGAACGGGCCGTGGAACAGCTTGCGGTGGGACTGGACGCGGACCGGGAGCCTCTTGTCCCATTTCTCCGAGTCGACGGCGTACACCCCGGTCGGGCCGACCACGAGATGGTCGATCTGCGCGTCGCTGTCGGGGATGGCCCGGGCGTGCAGCGTGAGGTACCCGTTGCGCTCCAGCTTCCTCAGCTGGGCCTCGGTGCGCCGCTCGGCGGCCGAGGCGCGGCGCCACGGAGCGACCGAGGAGACCGTGCGGGCACGGTAGACGGTGTCGGCGATGGCGGCGATGATCGCCGCGACCAGGCCGAGCCGCCAGCTCCACATGGGGATGCCGACGACCAGCCCCGCACCGGCCGCGATGAGCGCACGCAGCCGTAGATGACGGTATCTGGGCTGCTGAAGCAGGCCGAGCAAGGACGCGCGTTCCACTGGCGCGTAAGTCGCCTCAGGGGCCGGGGGCCGAGATTTCGGCTCCGAGGGGCGCTCACTCACCCAAATGGGTGACGTATTGTGACCGTCATCAGGGTCTAGACCGGAATCCACGTAACTCACGGTAGTTGACGCCCAAGGGCGTGCCTAGTGTTGGCTAGTTCACATTTTTGTGGCCGTGCATTCCCGCTTCGTAGGGTGAAAAGCCGGGTATCTAACCCTTTTCTCTCTAGATAACTCACGGTCGCAGGCCCTACTGTGCGGAAGCGTGGCGCACATACATGATCTTACAGCCCTGGAGCAGGCGCAGGCCGTGCGATCCCGGGAGCTGTCCCCGGTAGAGGTCACCAAGCACTACCTGGAACGCATCGAACGGCTCGACCCCGAGGTCGGGGCCTTCGTCACGATCACCGCCGACCGAGCCCTCGACCAGGCACGACAGGCCGAGGCCCTGATCCTCCAGGGCGGGGATCCGCCGCCGCTGCTCGGGGTGCCCATCCCGATCAAGGATCTCAACCTCGTCAAAGACGTCCCGATCATGTTCGGCTCCGCCACCTACGAGGGCTTCGTCGCGCCCGTGAGCGACAGCGTGGTCGACCGGCTGAGCGACGCCGGGACCATCATGCTCGGCAAGACCGCCACCCCCGAGTTCGGCCTGCCCTGCTACACCGAGACCTCCGTGTCACCCCCCTCACGCACCCCCTGGGACCTGACCCGCTCGGCCGGCGGTTCGAGTGGGGGTGCCGCCGCGGCGGTCGCGGCCGGGCTCGCGCCCGCCGCGCAGGGCAGCGACGGGGCCGGCTCCATCCGGATCCCCGCCTCGGTCTGCGGCCTGTTCGGCATCAAGCCGACCCGGGGCCGCATCTCCTTCGCGCCGATCATCCCCGACCTGGCCGGCCTGTCCACCAACGGCCCGATCGCCCGCACGGTCGCCGACGCCGCCGCGCTCCTCGAAGTGATGGCCCACAACCAGCCCGGCGACCTGTACGTCGCCCCGCCGACCCCCGTGGGCTTCACCGAAGCGGTCACCCGCGAACCGGGACGGCTGCGCATCGGCAGGAACGTCACCCCCGTCGTGCCCGGCGCGGAGGTGCACCCGGACGTCCTCGCGGCGTACGAGAAGGCCTCGGCGCTGCTGGAGTCGCTCGGCCACGAGATCGTCGACATGCCCGCGCCGTTCGACCCCTCCATCGTCGGCGAGTTCGAGAAGCTGTGGTTCTGCTTCGCCTGCATGCACCCGGTGGACCCGTCGCTGGAGCCGAGGCTGCGGCCCCTGACGCGGTGGCTGCGCGAGCGCGGCTTCGCCACCACCGCGCCCGCCTTCCTCCAGGCCCAGGCCACGCTGCAGACGGCCACCCGCTTCGGCTTCCTGGTGATGAACGAGTACGACGCGATCCTGTCCCCGACCGTCACCCTGCCGCCCGTGCCCGTCGGCTGGTTCGAGGACGTGGACGACCCCGAGGAGACCTTCCGGCGCATGGAGCGGTTCGCCCCCTTCGCCGCCGTCTACAACGTCAGCGGCCAGCCCGCCGTCAACCTCCCCCTGCACTGGACGGACGCGGGGCTGCCCATCGGCGTCATGCTGGCCGGGCGGTTCGGTGACGAGTCCACGCTCATCTCGCTGTCGGCCCAGGTCGAGGCGGCCGTCGGCGGGTTCTGGGGTGAGCGCCGCCCCGCCATCTGGTGACCTTTCGACCCTCGTCGGCGGTGACCTTCCGCCTTGGGCGCGGGTGACCGCCGGTCACACCTGGGCGGCGCGCACCGCCGGCCTGCCGAGCAGCGCGACCAGGTGGCCGGCGACGTCGGCCAGCAGCGTGGCGGGCTCGATCGGCGCGCCCGCGATGGCCGAGAAGAGGCTGGGCAGCCCCGGCAGCGGGAACCCGTCGTCGCGGGAGGCGCTCGCCCCGACGACGTTCTTGTCGAGGTGCGCCCGGCTGCGCGCCCAGGCGTCCAGCACCTCCTCGGGGGACGGGACGCCGAACCCGTGACCCACCGGCGCCGCGTGCCGCAGCCGGATCACCGGGGTGTCGGCGAACGCCAGCGCGACCTTGCAGCGCATCGCCAGGCTCTCGCGGGCCTCGGCCGGCACCCAGTCCATCGCCGTGCACGGCCGGCGGCACTTGGCCACGCACGTCGCCATCGCCCCGGCGAGCTGGCTGTGCTGGCGGTCGAAGTAGGCCCGCCACCCCTCGGGCGGCTCCTGGGCCACCCGCAGCGTGCGCTCGGCCGCCGACTTCTCGGACTTGGTGTGGTCGCACTCCCGGTCGCCGATCGCCCCGAACCTGCTGCCCTCGGCGCGTAACCCCGCAGGCCAGCGCGCCGGGTCCCCCGCGTGGCCGAGCACGCTCTCGAATGCCAGCAGCGGGAGGTACTCCCCGGCGATGTGCACGGCGGCCATCAGCGAGCTGAGCTCGCGCCGCTCCCAGCGGATGCGGATCACCTCAAGGAGCAGCCCGTAGGCGGGCCGCAGCGAGGCGAGGGCGCCGCGCGGCTGCTCGCGGGGGGTCTGCGGCATGTGGCAGTCGCGTGCCCGGCGGCGCAGGGCACTGGGGACGGCCTTCGCGTCGACCTCGGTGGCGAAGTCCTCGGCGTCGAGCGTGAGCAACCGCTGGCCGAACTCGCACAGCGCCGGGATGAGCACGGCCTCGGGCACGACCATCGGCGCCAGGGCGCCCAGGTCGGCGAAAGCGTACCGGCTGGCGAGCTCGGTGAGAAGATCGAGGGGCGATTCCACCTGGACACCCTCTCACGCCACCGGCGAACGGCCTTCCATGCGTGCGGCGGCCGTACGCGCCAGGTCCACGAGGGTGTCCGGCGGCGGCGGGCCCGCGGGGGAGTGCACGTGGATCGCGAACGTCCCCTGGCCGGTGCGCGCGGCCACCACCCCCGGGTAGAGCATGGCGCCGCCGCCCACCCCGGCGACCTCACGGCCCTCGACGCGGGTCAGCAGGTGCCCGAGGACCACCAGGTAGCCGCTCCGCGCCCCGGACGCGGCGTGCACGTCCACGGTCACCGGGGTCCCGGCGGTGGTGCGGTAGCGGCAGGACCGCACCGACAGCCACGCGGGCGTGGGCAGCGCGTCCGGGTACGGCCCGGCGGGCCCCACCTCGATGCCGAACACCCTCCGAAGATCGGCCGCCGTGACCAGCCCCGCCGGCCCGCCATCCGCCGTCGCCGCCGTGATGCGTGCCGGGAGGATCGGCACCTCGCCGAGGTTCTCGGGGGCGTTCAGCAGATGCTCGCCGGTGTCGTTGTAGGTCGAGGCGTCCCGGTGCCGTGAGCGGCCGAGGATCTCGATCTCCTCGACCCAGCCGAGCCTGCGGCCGGCGCGCGCCCTGACCCGGTCGCCCTCGGCCAGGGTGCCCCACTGTGCCTCCCCGATGCCGAGGGCTTTCACGTCACGCGTGTGGCCGTCGTCCAGCGCCACCCAGTAGGCGTACTTCGGGTTGTCGTTGCCGTCGCTGCCGGTCTGGAAGGCGCGCAGCCGGACGATCTGGCCCTCCACCTCCGTCCTGGTGGTCAGGTCCGCGATGGCGAAGGCGATCGGCACGCCCGCCGCGGTGGCCGCCCCCAGGTAGGCGACCGGCATGACCAGCGCCTCGGGCCAGCCCAGCACGGCGTGGGCGACGATCCCGAGCAACCAGAGCCAGAACCCGGTGAAGAGGCCCGCGACGAGGCCGCGCAGGATCATCGTCAGGGGCGGGCGCCCCCACATCAGCCGGCGGGGGTAGCGCACGTTGACCACGTGCCACATACCGCCGTAGTCCGACCAGGCGCGCCTGTCGTCGGCGGGGACGCTGATCGGCAGACTGGTCACCGCCCGCCTGGCCAGCCCGAGGGCGGCCGCGTAGGCGAGGTGCCGGCCCCAGATCGTGACGCCCGCCGCCGGCTGCTCGGCGAACCCCTGGCCGGCGCCCAGGTGAGCGCGCACGCCCATCCAGTAGCCCGCCACCCTGGCGCCCTCGGCCGTACCGCGTTCGCCGTTCAGCCGGCCCATCAGCCCGACCAGCACCGCGAAGCCGAAGATGGCCGCCCCGAATCCGCTGCCCCTGTCGCCCGGTTTCGCGGTGGCGGCCACGGAGATGCCGGCGGCGATCGCGGGCACGGCGGCGGCGGCCGTGAGCAGCGTGGCCTGGGCCGTGCTCCAGCGGGCCCGTGACAGGCCCTTCTCCCGCGCCTCGGCGATCACCTTCTTCCTGAAGCTCTTCCACCAGCGGCCGAGGTTCCTCGCGCCCTCGGCGAGCGCGCCGGTCGCCACCACACCGTCGGTGGCCAGCGCCCGTACGTGCTCGTGGACCATCCGCTCGTACGACGAGAGGGGGGTGCGGGGCTCGCGCACGCGGACCAGGGACAGCTCCGGGCCGATCTCCTCGATCTGGACCGCGCCCTTGGCCGCGAGGTCGAGCAGAGTGGCCGCGGCGGCCTCGTCGCAGAGGCGCCAGTTGCCGGTGATCAGGTCCACCAGCGCGGGGGACTCCTCACGGAGCTCGCCGGTGGGCGGGCCGGGGTCGACGTCGGGGTTGCGCGTGGCGAAGGCCAGCATGGTGAGCAGCAGCAGCCACAGGCCGAGCGCGGCCGCCGTGACAAGAAGGTAGATCATCGCACTGGGGGGTCAGAACCGGACCTGGACCGGGCCGCGCTCCTCGCCGGGCGCCTGGAAGTACTCGCGCTGCCGGAAGCCGGTCATCCCCGCCACGACGTTCGACGGGACGGTCTGGATGCCGTTGTTGTAGGCCAGCACGGCGTCGTTGTAGTACTGGCGCGAGTAGGCGATGCGGTTCTCGCTGGAGGCCAGCTCCTCCTGGAGCGCCGCGAAGTTCTGGTTGGCCTTCAGGTCGGGGTAGGCCTCGGAGAGGGCGAAAAGGCTCTTCAGCGCGCCTGAGAGGGCGTTCTCCGCCGCGGCCTGGTCGTGCGGGCCCTGGGCGGCGACGGCCTGCCCTCGGGCCGCCACGACGGCCTCCAGGGTCTGGCGCTCGTGGGAGGCGTACCCCTTCACGGTCTCGACGAGGTTGGGGATGAGGTCGTGGCGGCGCTTGAGCTGCACGTCGATCTGGGCCCAGGCGTTGTCCACCGCCCCCCGCCTGCGGACCAGCCCGTTGTAGGTCGAGACGACGACGAGGATGAGGATCAGGGCGAGTACGCCGACGACGACGAGGGTGATCAAGGGGGCCTCCCGGACTTGCGGTGACAGCGCGCACAGTAGACCTGGGGTGGCCCGCTGTAAACGCTCGCTGTCGAGCCATGGGGACATACCACCGTGAACTGCTTGCAACGGGCTTACAGTGCGCTGATGACCGCGCGGCCGGGAGAACGGGGAAGCGAACCGGCCCGGAATAGCGGCGGGTCTGGAAAGCCGACCGGCCCGCCTGACGTTCAACCGGACTTGAACATCAGGCGGGCCGGGCCTCAAGGAGGGTGTACCTCGGGCGGGGCAGGCCGGCACGGGCGCCATGGGGCCCGGCCGGGCCTGCGGGATGGGACGAGATGGGGCCTCAGACGGCCGAGGTGTCCTTGGCCCGGGCACGCAGCGCGCGGCTGATGCCGTCGGCACCCTCCAGCAGGAGGCGGCGCAGCGCGTTCGGGGGCGCGGAGGAGGAGATGTAGTCCTGCGTCCTCGCCACCGTGGCGGCGTCGATCAGCAGCGCCGGGTAGCACCCCGTCGCGAAGCGCTGGGCGCTGTCGGAGGTCCAGCTCTTGTAGATGCGGCCGACCTCGTCGAAGAACCGCTCGCCGTACGGGCGGAGCAGGTCGACGTGGTGGGGGTCCATGAACCCGACGATCGTCGAGCGCAGGACCGCGCCGCTCAGCGTGCCGCCGGTGATCGCCGCCCACGCCTCGGCCTTGCTCTCGGCCGTGGGGATCGTCGCCTGGCACAGCGCCGCCGACCGCTCGCCGGTGGCGGTCGCGTCGCGGCGCAGCTCCGCCGCGATGTCCTCGCCCGACAGCACGCCGCCCGACACCAGCGCGTGGATCAGCGTCCAGCGCAGGTCGGCGTCCACCGTCAGGCCCTCGGGGACCGAGGTGCCGTCCAGGATCGCCTGGACGAAGGCCAGGTCGCCGGGGGAGGTGGCGCCCGCGGTGAAGGCGTTGACGAAGGCGAGCTGGTGGTCGGACCCGGGCGCCGCCGAGGCGATCAGGCCGCGCAGGGCCGCCGACAGCTCGGCCAGGCCGGTCTCGCGCCACGCGGGGTCGCCGTACTGCTGCGCCGAGACGCGCGCCTGGCGCAGCATCGTCTGCAGCACCGTCATGTCGGTCACGGAGTGCACCCCGGCGATGACCAGGCGCACGTAGTCGCGGGTGGTCATCTCGGCGTCGCGCGTCATGTCCCAGGCGGCGGCCCAGCACAGGGCGCGCGGCAGCGGGTCGGTGAAGTCGGCGATGCCGCCGTCCACCAGGGTGCGCAACGACCGCTCGTCGAGGCGGATCTTGGTGTACGTCAGGTCGTCGTCGTTGAGCAGGATCAGGTCGGGCTGGACCTCGCCGGTCAGCTCCGTGACCGCCGTGCGGGCGCCGACGATGTCCATCTCGACCCGCTTGACCCGCACCAGCGCGCCGTCGACCCGGGAGTACAGGCCGATGGCGATGCGGTGGGACCGCAGGGTCGGATAGTCGGCCGGGGCCTCCTGGACGACCTCGAAGTGCAGGAAACGGCCCTCGGGGTCCACCGTGAACGACGGGCGCAGCGTGTTGACCCAGGCGGTCTCCAGCCACTCCTTCGACCAGGACGACAGGTCGCGGCCCGACGTGCGCTCCAGGGCGGACAGCAGGTCCTTCAGCTCGGTGTTGCCCCAGGCGTGCTCACCGAAGTAGTCGCGGACCCCGGCAAGGAAGTTGTCGAGCCCGACGTAGGCCACGAGCTGCTTGAGCACCGCGGCGCCCTTGGCGTAGGTGATGCCGTCGAAGTTGACCTCGACGGCCTGCATGTCGGGGATGTCGGCCGCGATGGGGTGGGTGGAGGGGAGCTGGTCCTGCCGGTAGGCCCAGGACTTCTCCACGTTGGCGAACGTGGTCCACGCCGTCTGGCCCCAGCGGGTCGCCTCGGCCTGGCACAGGATCGACATGTAGGTGGCGAACGACTCGTTCAGCCACAGGTCGTCCCACCAGCGCATGGTGACCAGGTCGCCGAACCACATGTGCGCCATCTCGTGCAGGATCGTCTCGGCCCTGCGCTCCACCACCGCGTCGGTGACGCGGGAGCGGAAGATGTAGTCCTCCAGGAACGTCACCGCGCCGGCGTTCTCCATCGCGCCCGCGTTGAACTCCGGGACGAAGATCTGGTCGTACTTCCCGAAGGGGTACCGGATGCCGAAGACCCGGTGGAAGAAGTCGAAGCCCTGCTTGGTGACCTCGAAGATGTTGTCGCCGTCGAGGTGCTCGGCCAAGGAGGCGCGGCAGAAGACCCCCAGCGGGATGCCGTCGTGCTCGTCGCGCACCACCGCGTACGGCCCGGCGATCAGGGCCGTGATGTAGGTCGAGAGCACCGGCGTGGGCGGGAAGTGCCAGCGCTTGGCGGTCTGCAGCGTGCCGTGCCGCCCGTGGTGCTCCTCCAGCTCGTCCGCCGCGTCCGCGGCGGCGTTGGAGATGACCTCCCAGTCGGAGGGCGCCAGCACGGTCAGCTCGAAGGCCGCCTTGAGGTCGGGCTGGTCGAAGCAGGCGTACATGCGGTGCGCGTCTGCGGTCTCGAACTGCGAGTGCAGGTAGACGTGCTGGTCGACCGGGTCGACGAACCGGTGGAGGCCCTCACCGCTGCGCATGTAGGCGCAGTCGGCGTCGACGCGGAGCTCGTTGGTGCCCGCGAGACCGGAAAGGGGCAGCCGGCCCGTCTCCAGGTCGTAGGCGCTCACGTCGATCTCCGCACCGTTCAGGACGGCCTTGCGGATCTTCGCCTCGGCCAGGTCGATGAAGGTGGTCGCGCCGGGCTCGGCACAGGAGAATCGGACGGTGGTGATGCTTTCGAACCGCTCGTCGCCTTCTGTGAGGTCGAGCTCGACCGAGTATGCGTCCACCTTCAGCAGTCGGGCCCGCTCCCGGGCTTCGTCACGGGTCAGGTTGCCTGCCACATGCGCTCCTCATCACGGCTCTCCCCCGCCCCTTCGCGAGAGGGATGCCTGAATCCTGCCACGTCGGGCGCTGTAATGCCGCACCGGAACCGATCCGTGCCCGGGCTCGAAAGGCTCGCCGCGCGAGGCGGCGAGGGCGGCGACACACCGCATTCCCGGGCAGAATGAGCATGACAAAAGTCCGCAATCTTGCCAGACCCCTAAGGGGGTACCCCGGCCTCCCGATCAAGGCGGGGAACGGGGCGGGCGGGACACGTGGGGCCGCTGCGCACACCCGGCCGCGTCCACCGGGGGCCGCCCGGCCTTCTTCGAGAATGCGGAATATAACCCGCGCCGGCGCGGGTTGTGGCTGCGTGGCATTGGAATCATTTGTCGCGACCATGAACAGGGAAGCTGGCCATGACTGAACGAACCCCGGTGGACTTCTGGTTCGACCCGTTCTGCCCGTGGGCGTGGATGACGTCCCGCTGGGTGCTGGAAGTGCGGAAGGTACGGCCCGTCGAGCCACGCTGGCACATCATGAGCCTCGCCGTGCTCAACGAGGACAAGGACATCCCTGAGGCCTACCGGGAGATGCTCCAGAACGCCATGGGGCCGGTCCGCGTGCTGCAGGCCGCCGCCGAGAAGTACGGCGATGACGTCCTGGGCGGTCTCTACACCGAGCTGGGCACGCGCATCCACAACCAGCGCCGCCTCCAGCCGAGCGACCCCGAGCAGGAGTTCGACCAGGCCGCGGCCATCCGCGCGGTGCTCACCGAAGGCCTGGAGGCCGCCGGCCTCGACCCGCAGCTCGCCGCCGCCGCCGACTCCACCGAGTTCGACGACGCCGTACGCCGCTCGCACAACAAGGGCATCGAGCTGGTCGGCCAGGAGGTCGGCACGCCCGTCATCGCCATCGACGGCGTCGCCTTCTTCGGCCCGGTGATCTCCCCGGCGCCCAAGGGCGAGGACGCGGGCAAGCTCTGGGACGGCGTACTGCTGGTCGCGCGCACCGACGGGTTCTTCGAGCTCAAGCGCTCCCGCACCCGCGACCCGATCTTCGACTGACCGCCGGGCCACCCGGGCCTCCGTCTTCGTCCGGAGACCGGCCAGGGTGGAACGCCCGGTCACGGACCCGTCGCCGTCCGGAGCTTGCGACCTTGCGGACGGTCATGGTCAACTCAAGCCGTTCCTAGCTTGACCGTACTGTCGATCCACAAGGCGACAGGATGCTGGCGACCGCGCGGGACCACATCCTCTGGACGCGCGCCGGGCGGTGCACGGACACCCCCGGCGGCGCGGCCTCGCCGCCGGGCACTCCGCGCGAAGGACCGAGCGCATGCGTCACCTCTACGTGCAGGGAGCCTGGCTCCCGTCCTCCTCCGCCGAGGGCATCGACGTCGTCAACCCCGCCACCGAAGAGGTGCTGGACCGGGTGCCCGCCGGGTCGGCCGAGGACGTCGACAGGGCGGTGTCGGCGGCGCGTTCGGCCTTCCCCGCGTGGGCGGGCACGGCGGCCACCGAACGGGGCAAGATCCTCCAGTCCGCCGCCGACCTGCTGAAGGACCGGGCCAAGGAGGTCGCGCGCACCATCGCGCTCGACATGGGCGCCCCATATTCGCTGGCCCTGAGGGTGCAGACGCTCATGCCCGCCGGCGTCCTCGCCGACTACGCCCGGCTCGCGGCCGAGCACGGCGAGACCGAGCGGCGCGTCGGCAACTCCCTGATCCTGCGCGAGCCCGTCGGCGTCGTGGGCGCGATCACCCCGTGGAACTACCCGCTCCACCAGGTCGTGTGCAAGGTCGCGCCCGCGCTCGCGGCCGGCTGCACGGTCGTGCTCAAGCCGAGCGAGGTCGCGCCGCTCGCCGCGTACGCGCTCGCCGAGATCCTGCACGAGGTGGGGCTGCCCGCCGGCGTCTTCAACATGGTCAGCGGGTACGGGCCGGTCGTGGGGGAGGCGATCGCCGCCCACCCGGACGTCGACATGGTGTCCTTCACCGGGTCCACCCAGGCGGGCAGGCGCGTGTCGGAGCTGGCCGCCGGGTCGGTCAAGCGCGTGGCGCTGGAGCTCGGCGGCAAATCGGCCAACATCATCCTGCCCGACGCCGATCTGCCGGCGGCGGTGAAGTCCGGGGTGGCGAACGCGTTCATCAACTCGGGCCAGACCTGCTCCGCTTGGACGCGCATGCTCGTCCACCGCGACCAGTACGACGAAGCGGTCAGGCGATCGGTGTCGGCCGCCTCCGCTTACACCGTCGGCGACCCCTTCGACGAGGCCACGCGGCTCGGCCCCCTGGTGTCGGCCGCCCAGCGCGACCGCGTCGTCCGCTACATCAACCGGGGCCAGGAAGAGGGCGCCCGCCTGGTCGCGGGCGGCGCCGACCGGCCGCTCGACCGTGGCTTCTACGTCGAGCCGACCGTCTTCGCGGGCGTCGCCCCCGGGATGGCGATCGAACAGGAGGAGATCTTCGGCCCGGTGCTGTCGATCATCCCCTACACCTCTGAGGACGAGGCGGTGGACATCGCCAACGGCACCCCCTACGGTCTGGCGGGCGCGGTCTGGGCCGGCAGCGAGGAGAAGGCGGTGGCGGTCGCGCGCCGGCTGCGCACCGGCCAGGTCGCGATCAACGGCGGCCGGTTCAACCCGTCGGCGCCGTTCGGCGGCTACAAGCAGTCCGGGAACGGCCGCGAACTCGGAGAGTTCGGGCTGGAGGAGTACTTCGAGGTCAAGTCCCTGCAGTTGTAGGCGAAGGGGGTACGCGTGCAGCCGTCCGGCACGCCGTCACGCCGGGTCAGCGCGTTCGACATCGCGCTCGCCCTGGGCGGGCTGCTGTTCATCTTCCTGTCGGCGCAGAACGCGGGGCCGGCCATCGCGGCCCTGCGCGCCGACGGCGTGCAGGGCACCTTCACGGCGCAGCGGCTCGACTGCGTCGAGCACCCCGGGCACGAGCAGTGCTCCTGGGTCGGGGACTTCCGCTCCGACGACGCCGCGGTCGTCCGCGAGGGGATCGGGTTCTACGGCAGCGAGCGGTCGACGTTCACCCCGGGGGCCACGTCCCCGGCGTTCGACACCGGCCGTCTCGGCCACGTGTACGGCCCCGGCGGCTCCAACGAGTGGGTGATCATCGCGGCCCTCCTGCTCGTGGGCCTCGCCCTCACCCTCCGCCCCCTCCTCCGCCTCCGCCGCCCCCCGAGAACC
>NZ_JANZYP010000081.1 GCF_025506355.1 Sphaerisporangium corydalis | reverse complement strand
CCGACCAGACCATGACCATCGACCCCTGCAACCTCCAACTCCTCTACCAAGGACGCAACCCCAGCTCCGGCGGCGACTACGGCCTCCTGCCCTACCGCCCAGGACTCCTCACCCAGCAACACTGACCAACGGACCCGTCCACCCGCGGCGGGTGAGCGGCACCTCGGCGACGACGCCGGGTCGGCGATGCAATGGCGTCGTCGCGCTGCCACGCCGCGGGTGGACGGGGGTGCGGGGGGATTCCGCTCGGACCTGCCGGTCCGCCTCCTGGCGAGCACCCGGATCGGAGGTCAGATGGCGGTGATGGTCCACAGGTTGTTGGCGTTGGTGTTGGGGGTCCACATGGCGGCGGTGGCGCCGGCAGTGGTGCTGCCCATGCCGTCCAGTGCGGTGCCGGTGCCGCGGTTGATGATCTGGTAGCGGCCGTTGCCGAGGTTGTTCAGGCGCCACTGCTGGTTGTTGCCGCCGTTCCAGGGGCCCTGCAGGCAGGACGCGCCGTTGGTGGCGTTGCCCCAGCTGTCGGCGACCATGCCGTTGGTGCGGTTGACGATGCGGTACCAGCCGCTGCCCAGGTCGGCGAGCTGCCATTGCAGGTTGGTGCTGCCATCGTAGTTCCACTGCTTCAGCGCCGACCCGGAGGCGACGTTCCCGCCGCTGTCCAGCACCAGGCCGGTGGCCGCGTTGGCGATCCGCACCCAGCCGGTCGGGACGGAAGGCGCGCCCAGGGTGGGGATCTGGCCGGAGAAGGTCAGTTTCACCACGTAGGCCAGGGCCGTGAAGGGCGGGGTGGACGACGGCATCGAGATGTGCAGGGCCGTGCCGTCCTGGGTGCGGTTCGGCAGGTCGATGGAGGCACCGGCGGTGGAGTCGAGCAATCGCACCGAGGTCAGGGTACTGAGGTTGATCCGGCCGGAGCCCAGGGTCGTGATGTCCAGCGTGCCGCCCGGCCAGCCCAGCACGGTCGCGTACAGGACGCGGTTGTCCTTGCTGCGGGTGAACCGGATGTCGCGGTTGGTCCCGGGACGTGGTGTGGTGAAGGAACCTCCGCCCATCTGAGTGGGCCCCTCGCCGTAGACGGTCCAGGCGCGGGTGGCGTAGATGGATTCGCCGAAGCGCTTCAGATAGTCGCCCATGCCCAGCAGGACCGATCGCTGCCCTGAGGGAATGGTGCCGTCGGCCATCGGGGCGATGTTCAGCAGCATGTTGCCGTTCTTGCTGACCCGGTCGATCAGGGAGTGCAGCATCGCGTCCAGCGAGTAGTAGCCGATCCCGACCGTGTAGCACCAGCTCGAACTGGAGATGCTGTCGTCGGTCAGCCAGTACGGGGTCTGGATGCCGGCCGGCCCGCCGCGCTCGAAGTCGAAGACCTCGCCCCTGTTGTTGAAGCCGTCCTTGTAGGTGGCGACGACGTCACTGTTCCAGGCGACCGCCCGGTTGTAGTAGTACGACAGGAAGTCCAGGCGCCGTGACTCGGGCAGCTGGGTCAGGTTGAAGTCCTGCCAGATGATGTCGGGCTGGTAGCCGTCGACCACCTCCCGGAGCTTGTCGTACCACAGTTGCTGGTGGGTGGACGCGCCGAGCTGGCCGTACAGCTTCTTCAGCGAGGTCGTGGACTGCGTCGGCACCCACTGGTAGAAGCCCGTGAAGTTGTACGCGTGGTGCATGGCCACCAGGAGCTTCAGGCCCTTGGCGCGCAGGGCGTCGGCGTGCAGCCGCAGCAGGTCCAGCCGGGGTCCGGTGGCCACGGAGTTCCACTCGTTGACCTGACTGTTCCACATCGAGTAGCCGTCGTGGTGCTCGGCCACCGGCCCGGCGAACCTGGCGCCGGCGTCCGCGAAGAGCTGCGCCCACTCGCCCGGGTCGAAGTTGCCGCCGGCGGACTTGAGCTTGGGCGCGAACTGCACGAAATTCCCCGCCCTGTCCCGGGCGCCGTTGATGAAGTTGTGGTACGGCCATGCCGAAGGGTCGCCGTAGACGCTCTTGTGGTGGTTGTTCTCGTTCGACCCGTTGTTGTACATGTTGCGCGGGTACCACTCGTTGGCGAACGCGGGGACGCTGAAGGCCCCCCAGTGGTAGTAGATGCCGAACTTGGCGTCCTGGAACCATTCGGCCGCCGGCGGGTGCTGGTCGACCGACGACCAGCTGGCGGTGTAGCTGCTCGGGCCGTCGGTGGCCCACGCCGGGCGGATTCCCAGCAGTCCGGCGGCCGCGGCGCCTCCGGCGCCGGCGATCAGCGTACGCCGGCTGAGTCGTGACGAGGAAAAGGGCATGGTGGAACCTTTCCGTGCGGACCTGGTCCGGCTCACCGCTCTGCGGGTGGCTCCGGCCGGCCGCGTGTCAGGGGGTCTCGCGTACGTCCACGTGGGTGGGGAGCGACGGATGGGCTCCCGTGGATGTTTCAGGGACATGACTGGGCCGTCACGGCGACATTGGATGTCTTTGTAAGCCAATCGCGGCGATCTGTCCAGGGCTCCTGGTCGGCGGTCGCGGTGCCGGCAGGGGGAAAGTGGCCAAGGAATCCAAGAAGTCGGAGCTCACAGGCGGGTGGAAGGACTCCCGACATGAACCAGGGCGCCGGGAGAACGCCCGAGGTGGTGTCGGACGCCGTCGCGCCTGGTCCGGCTCCCGGAACAGACAACCTATGTCTGCGTTGACAAGGTGCGCCCCCCGGGTCATTCTGACATCGCTTTATCGAATCGGTTCGCTTCCCTGTCGTCCGTCGCACGAAGCACCGGCCCCCTGGCCCGATCACGCCGTCGTCTCCGCGGTCCACCGAGCGGCCGCCACGAACAGCCGCACCGTCTCAGAAGGGACCGCACATGCAGACCGCTTGCCGGCGTAGCTCAGCGTCGAGGACGCGCGCCCGCCTCAGAAGGGCGCTCAGCGCGCTGTCGGTTCTCGGCATGATCGCGCTCGCCCTTGCTCCGGGCGGCGCCGCCTTCGCCGCCACGGTCCAGGTCGCGGCCGTGTCATCGTCGGACTCCCCCGCGACGATCATCGCGAAGGCCGCGGACATCGTGCCGGCTCCCCGGCAGCTCGCCTGGCAGCGGCTGGAGCAGTACAACTTCATCCACTTCGGCATCAACACCTTCACCGGCAGGGAATGGGGCACCGGCACCGAGGACCCGAACTCCTTCCAGCCCACGGGTCTGAACACCGACCAGTGGGCGGCCTCGATCAAGAACGCCGGGTTCAAGGGGGCGATCCTCACCGCCAAGCACCACGACGGCTTCCTGCTGTTCCCCTCCAAGTACAGCAGCTTCGGCGTGGCGTCGTCCTCCTGGATGAGCCGCCAGGGTGACGTGGTCAAGAGCTTCACCGACTCGATGCACAAGTACGGGCTGAAGGCCGGCCTGTACGTGTCGCCCGCCGACCTGCACGAGAACCAGCCCGGCGGGAAGTTCGCCAACGGCAGCGCCTCCAGGCAGGTGACGATCCCGTCCGACTCCTCCGAGATCGTCAACGGGGTGACGTTCACCTTCACCTCCGATGACTACAACACCTACTTCGAGAACACGCTGTATGAGCTGTTCACCCGCTACGGCGGCATCGACGAGCTGTGGCTGGACGGCGCCAACCCGACCGGCCGCAACCAGCCCTACAACTTCAAGGACTGGACCACCATGGCCCGCAGGCTGCAGCCGGGCGCGGTCATGGAGGGCGACGGCGGGCCGGACGTGCGCTGGGTCGGCAACGAGAACGGCTACGCGCGCCAGTCGGAGTGGTCGGTCGTGCCGACCAACGGCGATCCCGCCACCGCCGCCGACACCGCGCTGCCGGTGCCCGGTTTCAACACCGCCGCCGACGTGGCGAGCGACTCGGTGCTGTCCCAGCGCAAGTCGGACGGGACCAGCGCGTGGAACGTGCTGCGGTGGTCCCCCGCGGAGTGCAACGGGACGCTGTCGGCACGCCACAACTGGTTCTGGCAGACCGGTGAGACCTGGCGGAGCCCGGCCGAACTGCTGGAGATCTACTACGGGTCGGTGGGACGCAACTGCAACTTCCTGCTGAACATCTCCCCCAACCGGCAGGGCCTGCTGGACCAGTCCGCGATCGACACCCTTTCCCAGTTCGGCACCACGGTGTCACAGACGTTCGCCACCAACCTGGCGAGCGGCGCCACCGCCGCCAACGACAGCGGCACCTCCAACGGTACGGGCCACACCCCGGACCTGACCGTGGACGGCGACCTCGACAGCTCCTGGCAGCCGACCGGCACCACCGGCGCGCTGGTGCTGACCCTGCCCTCCTCGCGGACCTTCGACGTCATCTCGGTGCAGGAGGACCTGAACATCGGTCAGCGCACCCGGTCGTTCGCCGTCGACTCCTGGAACGGCAACTCCTGGACCCAGATCGCCACCGACACCACGATCGGCCACAAGAAGCTGATCCGCCTGGCGTCCCCGGCCACCACCACCCGGGTCAGGCTGCGCATCACCGGATCCCGGGCCGTTCCCTCCGTCGCCGAGATCGGCCTGTACCGCCGGCCCTCCGGCGGCACATCGGCCTCCACGATCCGGGGCGTGGCGTCGGGCCGATGCCTGGACGTCCCCAATGCCTCCCAGACCAACGGCACCCAGCTGGCCATCTGGGACTGCAACAGCGGCGCCAACCAGCAGTGGTCGCCGACCAGCGCGAGCGAGCTGCGGGTGTACGGCGGCAAGTGCCTGGACGTCAACGGCGGCGGGACCGCGGACGGCACGCCGGTGATCATCTGGGACTGCAACGGCCAGAACAACCAGAAGTGGCGCCTCAACTCCGACGGCACCATCACCGCCATCGCCGCGAACAAGTGCCTGGACGTCAGCGCACTGGGCACCGCCAACGGCACCAAGGTGCAGATCTGGTCGTGCACCGGCCAGAACAACCAGAAGTGGACACGACCCTGATCCGGTGACCGGCCGCCCGGCGTCGCAGGGCACTCCCCCACCCAGGAAGCGAGAACCCGTGGACCTGTCGTTTCTCCGTGGTCTCGGACGGCGGCGCCGGCTCGCCGCAGGCGTCGCCGTGGCCCTCGCCGGTGCCGTCCTCACGGCTCCCGCCACGGCGGCGGGGGCGGCGGCCCCGGCCGTCAACGTCACCGTCAACGCCCGTGCGGGACTCGGCACCGTGCCGGACACCGCGTACGGCCTCAACCAGGCCGTTTGGGACGGGAACATGAACACCGAGGCGTCGGCGGACCTCCTCGGCGCGGCCGGGGTGCGGATGATGCGCTATCCCGGCGGCTCCTACGGGGACGGCTTCCACTGGCAGACCGGCACCGTCTCGGGCGGCGGGTACGTGGCGCCGGGGACGGGCTTCGACGCCTTCATGGGCACGGTCGGCGCCATCGGCGCGCAGGCGATGATCATCGCGAACTACGGCTCCGGCACACCGCAGGAGGCCGCCGACTGGGTGAGGTACGCGAACCTCACCAAGGGCTACGGCGTGAAGTACTGGGAGATCGGCAACGAGGTCTTCGGCAACGGCCACTACGGCGCCGAATGGGAGCTCGACTACCACGACGGCAAGGATCCGGCCACGTACGCGAACAACGTGGTGCAGTACGCCCGGGCGATGAAGGCGGCCGACCCCACGATCAAGATCGGGGCGGTGGTCACCGATCCGGGCAACTGGCCCGACGGAGTCGTCGCGACCGGGGACTCGGCGGCGTGGAACCAGACGGTGCTGTCGATCGCGGGACCGTACATCGACTTCGTCATCATGCACTACTACCCGAACCACACCACCGCCGCGGACGTCCTCCAGCAGGTGAAGCTGCTTCCCGGTGAGCTGGACCAGGTGCGGCGGCAGATCGACCAGTACGCCGGCCCGAGGGGCCCCGGCATCGGCATCGCGCTGACCGAGACCGCGTCCAACTACCAGTCCGACACCCAGGTCGGTGGCCTGTTCGCCGCGGACGTCTACTTCGCCGCGCTGGAGAACGGCGTCTTCACGGTGGACTACTGGGACACCCGCAACGGCATGGGCGAGATCAGCACCGCGCCCGACGGGACGACGTCGTACGGCGACGGGGGCCTGCTGTCGAGCGGCAACTGCAATGGCGACAACGTCTGCGAACCGCCGCTGAACACGCCGTTCGCGCCCTACTTCGCGCTGAAGATGCTCAGCAGGGTGGCGCTGCCCGGCGACACGCTGGTCAGGGCCGGCTCGGACAACGAGCTCGTCTCCGTGCACGCGGCCCGTAACACCGACGGCGGCCTCAGCGTCGAACTGGTCAACCAGGATCCCGGCACCGCCTACACCGTGCGTCTCGGCTACGACGGCTGGACGCCGAGCGGCGCCACGCCGACCGTGCACACCTTCGGCTCCGGGGACACCTCGATCACTACGTCGAGGCAGGGCACCGCGAGCACGCAGGTCATCCCGCCGTACTCGATCGTGACGGTCAAGCTCACGCCGTCGTCCGCCAACCCGGTCGACACCGCGCTGACCGCGCCCGGCGATCCGGCCGCCGGCGAGGTCACCGCGAGCACCGCGACGATCTCATGGCAGCGGTCCACCGGCGGCGATGTCACCCGTTACGCCGTCTACCAGCAGTTCGGCACCAACAGCGTCCTGCTGGGCGAGTCGACCTCGACCTCGTTCACCGCGCGGAACCTGGTCCCTGGCACGGCGTACACGCTCAACGTGCTCGCCGTCGGCCAGAAGGGTCATCCCTCGACGCCCTCCAAGCCGGTCTCCTTCGTGACGGGGACGCCGCGGGACAGCACCTGCGCCGTCACCTACACCGTCGCCACGGGCTGGGGCAGCGGTTTCGTGGCGAACATCAGCCTCACCAACACCGGCCCCTCCCCCATCACGGGATGGACGCTGGCCTTCAGCTTCCCGGCCGCCACCGAATCCCTCTCCGACAGCACGTGGAACGCCGGCTTCGCCGAGGACGGCCGGCACGTGGTCGTCACCCCGACCGCCTCGAACACCTACCTCGCCCCCCATGGCGGCAACACGCTCAGCTTCGGCTTCGTCGGCGACCAGACCGGCGCCAATCCGCCGCCGGCCTCGTTCACCCTGAACGGGACCGTCTGCGCCACAACGTACTCCTACTGACTGAGACGGCCGGTGTGGTGGTGTCGTCCGTCAGCCCTTCAGGGAGCCCTGCAGCAGGGCCGTCACGAACCGGCGCTGGAAGATCAGGAAGATCAGGAGGGTGGGGGCAAGGATGAGCAGCGATCCCGCGCACAGCAGCGGGATGTCGGTGCCCCACTGCCCCTGGAAGGCGCCGAGGGCACCGGACATCGTCCGTTTCAGCGGGTCGTCCACCAGCACGATCGCCAGGAGGAACTGGTTCCAGGTCCACAGGAACAGCAGGATGGCCAGCGAGGAGATCGCCGGCATGGCCAGTGGCACATGGACGCGCCAGAAGAGCTGCCACACGTTCGCCCCGTCGATCCGGGCGCTCTCCGACAGCTCCTCGGGCATGTTCACGAAGTGCGCCCGCATCCAGAACACCGAGAACGGCATGAACAGCCCGATCAGCGGCAGGATGATGGCCCACCGGGTGTTCAGCAGCCCCATGTCCCGCACCTGGTAGTACAGCGGCGTGATGATGCCCTCGAACGGCAGCGTCAGGCCGAGCACGAACGCGATGAACACGACGTTCCGCCCGGCCGTCCGGAGGTGGCCGATCGCGAAACCGGCCATCGTGGCGATCACCAGCGAGAGCGGCACCACGCCGAGCACGATGAGCGTGCTCGACTTCAGCAGCTCGCCCATGCGTGCCACCTGGAACGCGTGGGCGAAGTTCTCCCAGTGCGGCTCGCCGGGCCAGCTCAGGCCGGGCGGGTAGGTGCCCGACGGGTGCAGGGCCGTGACGAACAGGCTGAGGAACGGCAGCAGGGTGATCGCCATCAACAGGACGAGCAGCAGCCTTCCGGTCCACGCCTCCCGGCGTGCGATGATCATGACGACCTGTCCCTGGTGAGCCGTTGGATGGGAAGCGCGACCGCGATGACGAGCAGCATGAGCACCACGGCCAGTGCCGACGCGACGCCCACCCGCCGTTCGGAGAAGGCCAGGTAGTAGATCTCCAGGCCGGGGACCATGGTCGCGTTGCCGGGGCCGCCCTGCGTGGAGATGTAGACGATGTCGAAGCTCGCGAGAGCCGCGATGACGGTCACCGTGACGCAGACGGCGATCTCCTGCCGCAGACTCGGCAGGACGATCGAGAGGAACTCGCGCATCGGCCCCGCGCCGTCCAGCCGGGCGGCCTCGAAGAGCGCCGGATCGATCTTGCTCATGCCCGCCAGCAGGAGCAGCGTGCACAGGCCGAGCAGCACCCACGCGCCGATCACGCCGACCGCGGGCAGGGCGGTCGAGAAGTCGCCCAGCCAGGCCCGCGTGATCCCGCCGAGCCCGAGGTAGGTGAGCACCTGGTTGACCACCCCGGTGGAGGACAGCAGCCAGCTCCAGGCGATGCCCGCCGCGACGAGCGGGATGACCTGCGGCAGGAAGATGACGGTCCGCGCCACGAGCGCGAGCCGGCTGGTGGCGATGCGCCGGATCGTCGAGGCGATGGCGAGGCCCAGCACGACGGGGATCGCGCTGAAGAACACGATCAGCTTGACGGCGTTCAGGATGGAGGCGAACAGGCCGGGATCGGTGAACACCTTCACGTAGTTGCCGAACCCGGCCCAGGTGGACGGCCCGATGCCGTCCCACGTGTACAGCGAGTACTGGAACGTCACGAGGATCGGCCGCAGCACGAAGACCGCGTAGAACGCCAGCGCGGGCAGGATGAACAGCCAGCCGACGAGGCCGGCCCGGCGGAGGCCGTGGCGCCGCAGAGGGCTCCGCGTCCTCGCCGCCGGCCGACTCTCGGCGAGATCGACCCCTGTCCCGGGAATCGGCCCTGTCATGGTGGCTCAGTTCCCCCCGGCCTGGCTCGTGTAGTCGCCCTGCACGGCCGTCAGCAGGCCCTCCGGGGTCTGCTGCCCGGCGACCATCTTCTGCAGGTTCGGCGTCCAGCTCTTGGCGTAGATCGCACCGGTGGCGTTGGCGATGAAGTCCATCGCGCCGTTGTCCTCGACGATCTTCGCTCCGGCGGCGAGCGTGCTCTCGGTGACCGTACCCGGCTTCACCGCCGGCATGTGCGCGCCGGCCGGGCCCATCGGGTGCGAGCCGCCGACCTCCACGGTGATGTCACGCGCCTTGGAGTCGGTCGCCACCCAGTTGAGGAAGAACGCCGCGCAGTCGGCGTTCTTCGCCCGCGCGCCGACGCCGAAGACGAGCGGGGCCGACATCGCGGCCAGCTTGCCGCCGTCCTGCGCGGACGGCATGAGGAAGAAGCCCGCGTCGCCCGCCATCTGCTTGTCGAGGTTGCCCGACTCCCAGTCGCCGTCGAACATGAACAGGCCCTTGCCGCCGATGAAGCGGCTCATCATCGTCGCGTAGTCGACGGCGTTGACGTCCTTCCAGAAGTACCCCGCCTTGATCCACTTCTCCAGGTGCCGGGCGGCCTGGAGGTTGGACGGCGTGTCGATCGTGGCGCCCGGCTTCTGGAAGATCCAGTCGTTGATCGGGGCCGCCGGGCCGTATGCGGCCATGAGGTTCTGCAGCGGGAACGCGAGGCCGCCGGTGGCACCGCCGTTGAACTGGGCGATCGGATCGACGCCCGCCGCCTTGGCCTTCGCGAGCAGGTCGTCCAGCCCGGCCAGCGTGGTGGGCGGGGCCGACATCCCGATCCGGGCGGCGAGCTTCTTGTTGTAGAAGACGCCGGTCATGCTGAAGTTGAGGCCCATCGCGTACAGCGAGCCCTCGCCCCGGGTCTTGCCTCCGGGTGCGAGGCGCATCTGCTGAAGCTGTGAGGCGGGCCAGGCGTCCCAGCCGAACGCCTTCGCGTAGCCGTCCATGTTCTTCAGCAGGTCGTCCTTGACCAGCTCGGAGACCTGCGGGAGCCGCATCAGGTCCGGTGGGTCGTCCGCGAGCACACGCGGGGCGTTCTGGGTGATCACCGCGAACTGGTCCTCGCGGATGTTCCAGGTGACGTTGGGGTGCTGCTTGGTGAACTCGGTGGTGAGCGCCTTGGGAAGGGGGAACCCGGTCTCGAAGTAGGCCTTGAGCGTGACCGGCGCCGTGCCGCAGGCCGGGGCCGTCGATGCGGAGGTGCCGGTGGCCGGTTCGGCCTTGGGGGCGTCACTTCCTGGCGCGGCGCAGCCGGCGGCCAGCGTCCCTCCCGTGATGACCACGAGCGCGGCCGTATGCCAGCGGGGGCGAGCTCGACGCGACATCTGCGTCTCCTCCGTGCAATGGGACCGCCGACCTGCGGCGGATGTCCCGGTTTTGTTTGCTAAATCGTATTAGCAGTGCGATAGTCTCACCGTACGTCTCCGCCGATGTCAAGACCCTGTAATAACTGGAGGTCCGCCGGTGAGCCCACGCCGGGTCACGCTGGCCGAGGTCGCCAAGGCCGCCGGTGTCTCCCCCACCACCGCGTCCCTGGTGCTGTCGGGCCGAGGGCGGGAGATGCGCATCTCCCAGGAGGTCGAGCAGCGTGTCCTGAAGGCGGCGGAAGAACTACAGTACCGCCCGAACGCGGTGTCGGTGGGACTGCGCACCGGCACGACCAGGACGATCGGGTTCGTGTCCGACACGGTCGCGACCTCACGGCTGGCCGGGGACATGATCAAGGGCGCGCTGGAGGCCGCGCGCGACCGAGGCGTGATGCTGTTCATCGGTGAGACCGAGGGCGATCCCGAGCTGGAGCGCAATCTTTTGCAGGCCATGCACGACCGCCAGGTCGACGGCATCGTCCTGGCCGCGATGTACACAAGAACGATCAAGGTGCCCAAGGAGATCACGGCCTCGCCCGCCGTCCTGCTCAACGCGCTGCCGAAGCAGCCGTCGGTGCTGCCGTCGATCCTGCCCGACGAGGTCGAGGCCGGGCGCACCGCCGCGCGGGTGCTGCTGGAGGCCGGCCACCGCGACGGCATCCACCTGGTCGGCGCCGGCCCGAGGGCGCGTGACGTCCCGCCGGGCGGCGTCGCCGCCATGGAACGGCTCGCCGGCATCCGCGAGGTGCTGGGCGAGGCCGGCGTGACGATCGCGGGCGGGTGTCTCTGCGCCGACTGGCAGCCGCAGGAGGGCCTGGACGCCACGCGCGCGATCCTCGCGTCCGGGCGCCCGCGCGCGCTGATCTGTTTCAACGACCGCCTCGCCTTCGGCGCCTACCAGGCGCTCGGCGAGCACGGCCTGCGGGTCCCGGTGGACGTGTCGGTGGTCTCGTTCGACGACCACCCCCTCGCCTCGTGGATGAGCCCCACGCTCACCACGGTCGCGCTGCCGCACTACGAGCTCGGCCGGAAGGCCGTCGACGTGCTCTTCACCGAGATCGGCCACCACCGCGCGGGGGCCGCCGGCGAGGCCGAGGTCCACCGCGTCCCGATGCCGGTCCGCACCCGCGAGTCCGTCGCGCCACCACGCCCCTGACGTGCCCGCCGCGCCGGCGGGCATCCGGTGCGGCCGGGGTCTAGCGTTGCAGGCGCACGGGCGCGCCGGGTGCGCTGCGGCGGACGAGCCAGGCGTCGGTGATGTGCGTGAACATCGCTTCCGCGGCGCCGTCGGGGTCGTGGGCGGCGATGCGTTCGTAGACGCGGCGGTGGCCGAGGTTCGACGCCACGCACAGGGCCCGCTCGGTCCTGCCCATGTACCGGGCGGTATTGATCACCTGGCTCTCCAGCGACCGCACCACGCCCCGGGCGATGCGGTTCCCGGACGCCTGCATGATCGTGTCGTGGAAGGCGCGGTCGTGGTCGGCGTAGGTGGCGGGGTCGTCCACGAGCTGGTCCATGCGATCGACCAGCGCGCGCATCCGCTCGACGGTCTGCTCGTCCGCCACCCGCGCGGCGAGGTTCGCCATGTCGGACTCCAGGATGCGGCGGGTGACGACGAGGTCGTCGAGGATGCCCAGGCTCTCGTCCACGGCGATGGTCGCCGCCAGGACGAGCTCGTCGAGCATGTCCCACATCGTCGGCGGGGTGACCATGGTGCCGGCCCCCTGGCGGATCTGGACGAGCCCCTTCTCCTGGAGGATCTTCACGGCCTCGCGGACGACGGTGCGGCTCACCGCGAACGCCTCGCACAGCGCCGGCTCGGGAGGGAGCGGCGTCCCCGAAGGGTGCACCCCCCGCACGATGCGCTCCACGAGCTCGGCGGTCACCGCCTTGGCCAGGCTGGCCGGTCGTCGCACCCAAGCCGGTGGCGCCGGGACGCCGCCGGGCGATTCCTGCGATGCCGTCATATCCCCCTCCGGTGACAGCGCTGTCGCGTCAGTATATGTCATCTGTGTTGACGTCAGACGTCATACGAGTTACGTTTCGCGACAGGCAGCCGGGAAGGCCGGCCGTCCTCTGGAGAGTGAAACGACATGAAGCAGCACACCTTATGGTCGGTCGCCCTGATCGCGGGGTTGACCCTGGCCGGCTGCGGGAGCGCGGCCCCCACGGGAACGGCACCCTCCTCCGGAGGTTCGAAGACCAAACTCGTGGTCTGGGACTGGAAGTCCGGCGACAAGAAGGCGGCCTCCTACATCGAGAAGGCCAAGGCCGACTTCGCCAAGAAGCACCCTGACGTCACCGTCGAGTTCGTGGCCCAGCCGTTCGACCAGTACTACACCCTGCTCGGCGGGGCCATCCAGTCGGGCAAGGGCCCCGACGTCATGATGTTCAACGGAGGCGGCCAGATCCGCGACCGCGTGGACGCGCTCCTCCCGCTGGACCAGTACGTGGCCGAGGACAGGCAGCGGCTGGCGGGCTGGGAGGCGTTCACCAAGGACGGCAAGACCTACGCCGCGCCGGTGACCCTGCAGGGCCACCCCATCTACTACAACAAGACGCTCTACACCAAGGCGGGGCTCGACCCGGAGAAGCCGCCCGCGACGTGGGACGAGCTGATGGCCGACTGCGCCGCCATCAAGAAGGCCGGCGCCAAATGCTTCGCCCTCGGTAACAAGGAGGGCATCGGCCCCCAGTTCTGGCTCTCGGGTCTCGGCTCGGGCATCCTCACGCCCAAGGAGTACGACGACTGGATCGCCGGCGAGCGCGACTGGACCTCCCCCGACGTGAAGCAGGTCTTCAAGCTGTGGAAGGAGGTCAACGACAAGGGGTACAACAACGACGGGGCCAACTCGACCGCGATGTTCAACGACGCCTTCTCGGTCTTCGACGCGGGCAAGGCGGCCCACATCATCGGCCTGATGTCGGACGTCGGGCACTGGAAGGACTTCGGCGAGTTCCTGGGCGACAAGGTCGGCGTCATGCAGGCCCCGCTCGTCACCGCTGGAGCCCAGCCGAGCCTTCCCTACGACGGAGGCATCGGCTACGCGGTCGCGAAGTGGGCCAAGGACCCGAAGTCGGCCGCCGACCTGGTGCGGTCGCTGACCTCGACGGAGGCGTTGAACGCCTTCTACTCCAACGCCGGCGCGATCGCCTCCGACACGACGATCGACGTGTCGCAGGCCCCCCCGGCCGTCGGCACCATCGTCTCGAAGCTCAAGTCCGGCAAGCCCGCCCTGCATGTCGCGTTGTCCTCCAAGACCCTGGACCTGATGGGACGGCTGTCCCAGAAGATCCTCAGTGGATCGGCGAGCGTCGACGAGGCGGTGAAGCAGCTGGCCGCTTCCGACCGGGCGGGCTGATCGCGTGCCGGTCGGACGTTCGTCACCCTCGGTCCGCCCGGCCGACACCGGGCGGGCCGAGGGCGCGGGATTCGAGCAGCGAGCACGCCACGGTGGCACCGGGACGCACTCACGACGCGCCTCCCGCGCGGGGACGGCGGCCGAACGCCTCGCCCCCCTGGTCCTGCTGGCACCGGCCGTACTGATCATCGTGTTCCTGCGGTTGTGGCCGCTGCTGCTGGGCGTCAACTTCTCCTTCACCGGCGACGGAGCACGCAACGGGACGGCGGTCGGCTTCGACAACTACCTCGAGCTGCTCGACGACCCGTTGTTCCGCACCGCGCTCGGGAACGTCGGGCTGCTGGTCGTGCTGCTGCCCGTGGCGGTGGCCATCCCGGGCCTGCTCGCGACCTTCATCTACCTGCGCGTGCCGGGACACCGGTTCTACCGCAGCGTCTACTTCTTCCCGGCCGTGCTCTCACCGGTGATCGTCGGCGCCATCTTCAACCTGATCCTCGCCTTCGACGGCCCGTTCAACGCCGTGCTCGGGACGATCGGCCTCGGCCCGGTCGACTGGCTCGGCGATCCCGGCGTGGCCATCTTCACCGTCGTCGGCGTGCAGATCTGGGCGACCTTCGGCATGGCCCTGGTGGTGTTCCTCGCCGGATTCTCCACCCTGGACCCCGCGCTCCTGGACGCGGCACGGGTGGACGGCGCGTCGCTCCCCCAGACCGTCTGGCATGTGATCATCCCCGGCCTGTCCCGCACCATCCAGTTCGTCTTCGTGACCACCATGATCGGGATGCTGACGTCCATGTTCGGCCTGCTCTACGTCATGACCGCCGGCGGCCCGGAGGGATCGACCTACCTGCCGGAGTTCTACATCTGGACCCAGCAGGGGCAGATGAACCGCCCGGCGCTCGCCTCGGCCGCCTCCACGGTCCTGTTCCTGATCATGCTGGTGGTGGGCCTCGCGCAGATCAGCGTGCTGCGCCGCTCGGGGGGTGAGGACTGATGGCCGGCAGGCGCCTGGGCAGGTGGGCGGCCTCCGTGCCGATGGCGGTCCTCGCCCTGGCGACGATCTACCCCCTGGTGTTCACCACCAACGTCGCCATGAAGACCCGGCGGGAGTACATCCTCGACCGGTTCTCCCCCGCGGATTCCCCGCACCTGGAGAACGTCTCCGGCGCGTGGAACAGCGTCGGCATGGCGCGGTACTTCGCCAACTCGGTCGTCGTGGTGACGTGCTCGGTGTTCCTGATGCTGCTCATCGGGTCGATGGCCGGCTTCGCGCTGAGCCAGCTTCGGTTCCGCGGGTCCAGGGTGGTCTTCCTCGGCTGCCTGGCGGCGCTGTTCGTCCCCTTCCAGGTGATCATGGTGCCGCTCGCCCGCGTCATGGCGGACACCGGCCTCATCGACACCTATCCGGGGCTGATCCTGGCCTACGTCGCCCAGTTCCTCCCCTTCACCATCTTCCTGATGACCAGCCACTACCGGACGATCCCCGCGGAGATCGTCCACGCGGCCAGGATCGACGGGAACACGACCTACGGGGTCTACCGGCGGATCATGATCCCGCTGGGCGTCCCGGCCCTGCTGTCGGTCGGCATCCTGGACACCCTGTTCTGCTGGAACGACGTGCTCATCTCCCTGGTGATGATGCCGTCGGCCGAGCATCGCACCCTCATGGTCGGGGTCACCTCGTTGCGCGGCCAGTACTCCGACGACATCCCCACCTTCGCCTCGGGAGTCCTGATCGCCGCGATACCCGTCCTGTTGATCTATCTCTTCCTTCAGCGTCAGATCGCCGACGGTGTCACCGCCGGCTCCACGAAGGGCTGACATGCGGATTTCGGGGTATCGCATTCTGACGACGGTGCACGAATGGGGCCGTCCCGTCGGTGACGCCAACGGCGTGTACGCCGACGGGACCGTCTCGGTGCCGATCATCTTGGTGGACACCGACGAGGGCATCACCGGCGTCGGGCTCGGGCCGCACGTGGAACTCGACGCCATCTTCGCCGCCATCGACGGCGAGGACCCGCGCGGGGTGACGGCGCTCTACGACCGCATGCTGCGGCACACCTTCAAGGCGGGTCACGCGGGCGCGGTGTTCGGCACCATCGGCGCGCTCGACACCGCATTGTGGGACATCAAGGCGCAGGCCGCCGGCGAGCCGCTCTGGCGTCTGCTCGGCGGCCGCGACCGGCGGGTCCCCGCCTACGCCTCAGGCCTGGACATCGGCCTGAGCGACGACGAACTCGTCTCGGCGTACGAGGTGTACGCCCGCCACGGCCTGCGGGCGGCCAAGCTCAAGGGCGGCCTGGACGTCGAGCGCGACCGGCACCGCCTGACGCTGGTCAGGGACGTGCTGACCGAGGCGGGGCACGGATCGCGGCCGAGCCTGATGCTCGACGTGAACGAGGCCTGGACGCGCAAGCAGGCGGTCCGGCACGTCTGCGAGATCGAGCGCACCCTGGATCTCACCTGGATCGAGGAACCCGTCCGGCGGTGGGACGCCGAGGGCCTGGCCATGGTCGGCGCCGGCGTCCGCGCCTCGGTCGCCGGCGGGGAGAACCTCACGGGGCTCGAACAGTTCCGCCCGCTCATGGCCGCGGGCGCCCTGGACATCGTCCAGACGGCCGCCGTCTGGGGGATCACCCACTTCCTGCGGGTGTCCGCCCTGGCCCACGCCCACGACCTGCCGGTCAGCCCGATCGGCACCACTCCCGCGGGCCTGTTGCACGCCGCGACGTCGGTGCCCAACCACCTGGTCAGCGAGCTGCAGGACCTGCGGCCGCCGCTCGGGGTGTCCCTCGACCTGCACGTCGAGGACGGCGCGTTCGTCCTCGGGCACTCCCCGGGCCTGGGCGTCACGATCGACGAGCACGCGATCGCGGCGTACACCCGCCGGCCGGACCCCGCGCCGGCCGACGGCCCCCACGTGCGCCCCGAACACGCCGGCCGAAGACTGCTGGCGGCGGCCCGCCACGGGGCCGCCGCGCAGCGGCGCACGCCGACCCAGTGAGCGGTACCGGCGGGCCTTCGTCCGTCAGGTGCGGCTCCAGCGCTGGTTGGCGCCGCCGTTGCAGGACCAGATGGCGAGCTTGGTGCCGTTGGCGGTGCCGTTGTTCGGCACGTCCAGGCACTTGTTCGCCCCGACGGCGCTGATGGTGCCGTCGGAGTTGAACCGCCACTGCTGGTTGGCCTGCCCGTTGCAGTCCCAGATGATCACGCCGCTGCCGTCGGCGGTACCCCGGGCGTTCACGTCCAGGCACTTGCCGCCATAGACGCGCAGCTCACCGTTCGTGGTCGACGTCCACTGCTGGTTGGCCTGGCCGTTGCAGTCCCAGATCTGCGCCTGCGCGCCGTTGGCCTGCGAGGAACCGGAGACGTCCAGGCACCGGCCCGACCCCACGCCCTTGATCGCACCCCCTCCGGTGGGCGTCGGCGTCGGCGTCGGGGAGGTCGTCCCGCCGGTGCCGTCGAGGCCGAGGAAGGTGAGCGCGTAGGGGAACATCCCGGTCAGCGGCAGGGAGTGGCCGTACCCGGCGAAGCTGAGCCCCTCGACAGGGGGCTGATTCGTGGTGCCGCCGTAGCGGGTGCGGGTGACGCCCGATTTGGGGGTGTCGGTGAGGGCGGGGGTCTGGCCGACACCGGTGAGGTCGGTCCACTGTTTGATCTCCTCGCCGAAGTCGGCGTAGGCGAGGGTGGTGTCGGTGGTGCCGTGCCACAGCTGCATGCGCGGGTAGCGGCCGGTGTAGCCGGGGTACATCGCGCGGGCCTGGTCGCCCCACTGCCGGGCGGTCTTGACGAGCCGGCCGCCGGAGCACTGGCTGTTCCACAGCGATCCGTCGGTGGTGGCGAAGCACCCCGCCGGGACACCGGAGAACGCCGCGGCGGCCGAGAACACGTCGGGGTACTGCGCGGCCAGCACGTTGGTCATCATCGCGCCGGAGGAGAAACCGCTGACCACGACGCGGGCCGGGTCGACGCCGTAGCGCTGGCGGGCGTAGGAGACCATCGACATGATGCCGGTGGAGTCGCCGCCGCCGTCGCGCCTGAGCGCCGCCGGGGTGGACACGTCGAAGCACTGACCGCTGCGGGTGGCCTCCGGGACCACGATGAGGTACCCGTACCGGTCGGCCGCGGTGACGTAGTCGTGCCCGACGCCGTTGAACACCCCCGAGGCCGAGCCCTGGCAGTAGTGCACCATGACCAGCAGGGCCGGCCGGGCGGGGAGGTTGTCCGGCACGTAGACGTACATGTTGAGGTTGGTCGGGTTGTCGCCGAAGCCGGTCACCCGCGTCAGCGACGCCGCCGCGGCCGGCCGCATCACCAGCAGCACGCTCGCGGCGGCCACGGACAGGGCGACGGCCGCCAGCAGGGCCCGGAAGGTTCGTCTCACATTGTGCCCCTTTCACGTTTTCCGATCGATGATCAGCCGGATCGGCCGTCGTCCGCCGTCGCTTTTCTCAGCTACGGGACCACTTCTGGTTGGGCTGGCCGTTGCAGGTCCACAGGATCACCGTGGTGCCGTTGGCCGTGCCGCCGCTGTTGGCGTCGAGGCACAGGCCGGACTGGGCGGAGGTCACCGAGCCGTCGGCGTTGAGGTTCCACTGCTGGTTCGCTCCGGAGGCGCAGTCCGAGATGACGGCCCGGGTGCCGGGGCTCGTGCCACCGTTCTCGGCGCTCAGGCACTTGCCGCCGTACACCTGGAGCTGCTTGGCGGAGGTGAGAGTCCACTGCTGGTTGGCGCCGCCGTTGCAGTCCCACAGCGCCACCTGGGTGCCGTTGGCCTGCGACTGGTTCGGCACGTCGACGCAACGGCCGGACGCCTGCCCGCGCAGCACGTTGCCGTTTCCGGTGCCGCCGCCCGAGCCCGGGGTGATCGTGAGGTTGTCGAACTGGGCGGTCTCGGTCGTGCCGGTGCCGATGCCGATCTGGCCCGCGCCCCAGGTGCCGTCGGTGACCGAGCCCACCTGGGCGCCGTCGATGCCGGCGGTGATGGTACCGCCCGAGAAGCCGAGGGTGAGGGTGTGCCAGCGGCCGGTGCCGAGGGAGGCGACGGTCCCGCTGCGCAGCGTGGTCATCGCGTTGTCGATGTTGTTGCGCAGGATCTGCCAGGCGCCGTTGTCGCTGACGCGCAGGTAGTAGGCGTTCAGCCCTTCGGGACCGAAGGCGTGCTGGGAGCCGGCCCTGCCGATCACCTCGGCGTAACCGCTCTGCTCCAGCATCACGTCGGTGGAGACGGTGTAGTTGGACCAGCCGAGGTCGCCCAGAAGGGCGTAGGGGTGGGAACCGCCGGTCCACAGGATCGGCTGGCGGGGGGCCATCTGGCGCACGCACTGCCCGGTGCGCCCGCCGCCGCAGCCGACGATCTCGAAGGAGCCCTGCATGTCCGCCAGGTACTTGGCCTCGCGGCCGGTGGCGTAGGAGTCGAAGGTGTCGGAGTGGGGAAGGGAAAGCGAGCCGCGGGCGGGGCTGGTGGCGGTGCCCTTGCCCTGGCCGGTCGTGGTGGTGATCGAGTACACGTACCCGGGCTGGACGGTCAGCGAGAACGCGCCGCCGGAGGGCGTGATGTCGGCGGTGTGGACGAAGTGGTCGGAGGCGTTGCCGGAGTTGAGGTTGGTCGCCCACACGTGCACCTGGCCGGTGGACAGACCTCCGGTCACGCTGAAGTTCAGCGTCTGGGCGGCGGTGGCGTCCATGGTCTCGACGATCGTGCTGTAGTCGGAGGTGCTCGCCGACTTCAGCGAGACGTAGCTGCCGTTGTTGCGGTTGCCGCCGATGTAGCCGGTGGAGGAGTCCAGGTACTTCCATCCCGGCGCGGTGAACTGCGTGGTCTGCGCCATCACCCAGGCGTTCTTGCCGATGGCGTAGTACCCGGACCACGGCTGGGGCGCCACCGCCACGCCCATCGTGGAGAAGGGCAGGTTCGGTGTGATCGCGGCGATGACCGGCCAGTTGATGTAGGCGGTCATCTTCCCGTCGATGTAGTCCCGGTTGATGCCCCGGGCCAGCGCCTTGGCGCCGTCGTTGTAGTCGTCGGAGCCGTTCTCGCTGGCCCACAGCACCTTGCCGGAGTTGATCGCGGTGGTGGAGCTCGGGCAGTTCGACTGGGCGCCTCGGTAGCCGCAGACGTAGTGACCGCCGAACACGTCCACGGCGTTGCGGAAGGCGGTGTTGTTCGCGGCGTCGCCGGCCACGTCGAAGCCCCAGTCGTCGGACGCGATGATCTTCACGTTGCCGAACCCCCGGGAGTCCAGCGCGCTGTTGAGGTTGACGTACCAGTTGAGATCGCGGCCCTTCTCGTTCCAGCCGCCGAGGTAGTCGATGGTCAGCCCGTGGCTGTTCTTGGCGCAGCCGAGCCAGTCCACCAGGTAGTTGATGGTGTCCTGGGACCAGAAGTTGCCGTTGCCGAGCCAGCCGGGCGCGCCCCAGGAGAGGCCGACCAGCTTGATGTTGGGGTTGCGGGCCTTGGCCTGCTCCATGAGCCACCACTCATAGCCTCGGTCGCAGTTCAGGTCGCCGGAGGTGTGCCGGTGGCTCGGCTCCGCGCCATCGGTGGAGTTGGTGTCGCCGCCGATCTCGACCTTCAGGATCTGCATGGCCGCGCCGTAACCGGGCTTGAACAGATAGTCCAGGATCTGGCCGCGCTGCGGCTCGGGGTAGTCGATCAGCAGACGGCTGTTCCCGCCTCCGCCACTGATGGCCCCGACCCCGTCGAAGGTCCGGCCGGCCGAGCCACCGTTGATCGTGATCCCGACGGCCGCCTGCGCGGGCGCCATGCCGATCAGCGTCATCGCGGCCGTCACGAGTGCGGCCACGAGAGCCGAGACCAGGCGCGTCCTGGCCCTTCTTCGCCGGTTCATGGGAGTGTTCCTTTCGACGAGGGGTGCCCTGGGAGGGGTAAGGGCGTCGGCAGGTGCCGATGGTGCGGGGTGCGTGGGGGTCTCTTCGTGCGTCAGGTGCGGGTCCAGCGTTGGTTGGTGCCGCCGTTGCAGGACCAGATGGCGAGCTTGGTGCCGTTGGCGGTGCCGTTGTTCGGCACGTCCAGGCACTTGTTCGCGCCGACGGCGGTGATGGTGCCGTCAGAGTTCAGCCGCCACCGCTGGTTGGTCTGGCCGTTGCAGTCCCAGATGATCACGCTGGTGTTGTCGGCGGTGCCCGCGTTGTTCACGTCCAGGCACTTGCCGCCGTACACCCGCAGCTCACCGCTCGCGGTCGGGGTCCATTGCTGGTTGGCCTGGCCGTTGCAGTCCCAGATCTGCGCCTGCGCGCCGTTGGCCTGCGAGGCGCCCGAGACGTCCAGGCACCGGCCCGAGCCCACCCCGCGGATCGTGGTCGTGCCTGCCGAGGGCGACGGGCTCGGGGTGGTGTCCCCGCCGGAGGTGACGGTGAGGAGGACCGCTTCGCGGGCGGGCACGGTCGTGGTGTACCCGCCGCTGAAGGTGCCGGCGTCGGTGCCCGTCCACGGGTCGCGTACGGTCGCCGGGCCGGTGAGCCCGAGGTCCGGCCAGCGGGCGGTGACGGACGCGGCGGAGGTGGTCCGGTTGAGCAGCAGCACCGCCCGGCGTCCGGTGCCCGACAGGACCTTGCCGTACACCTGGCGTCCCGCCTGGTCCTCGGCGACCTTCACGCCCTGCCGTCCCAGGGAGTCCTGGTCGATGGCGAGCACCTCGCGGTTGGTGAGGATCGCCGTGGTCTCGGCGCTCATGCCGGTGAGCCTGTTGCCGGCGAGCAACGGCGCGCCGGAGACGGCCCACAGGCTCATGTGGGTGCGGTTCTGCGCGGCCGAGAAGCCCGTCATGCCGACGACGAGCATGTCCGGGTCGTTGTAGTGTCCGGGGGTCTGCGCGGCGGGGTGCTGGGCGGAGTCGAAGTTGGCCAGCACGCGGTCCATCGACGCGCTCTGCCCCCAGTAGATGATGTCGCCGCTGGTACGCCACATGGTGGACATGCCCGGCGCCCAGTCCCAGGGGCTCTGGTTCCCCCAGTTGCAGACCGACAGGACCATCGGCCGCCCGGTCCGCGCGGTCGCGCGGGCGATCGAGTCGCTGATCGCCTGGTAGGTGTCACGGGAGTTCAGCCCCTCGGCGTTGCCGCCGCACCAGTCGACCTTGACGAAGTCGAAGCCCCATTGGGAGAACCGCAGGAAGTCCTGGTCGTAGTGGCCCTCGCTGCCGCTTCCCGGGGCGGCCGGACGGCCGGTCGGGTAGTAGTAGCCGCATCCGTTACGGCCGGCGTCGGTGTAGATGCCGGCTTTCAGCCCCTTGCTGTGGATGTAGTCGGCGATCGCCTTCATCCCGCCCGGCCACTCGGCCGTGTCCACCGTGATGTCGCCGGCGGAGTCCCGGGTGCCCTGCCACCAGCCCTCGTCGATGTTGACGTACTGGTAGCCGGCGTCCTTCATCCCCGAGGACACCATCGCGTCCGTCTGGGCCTTGATCACGTTGTGGTCGATCTGGGCCGCGAAGGTGTTCCATGACGCCCAGCCCATCGGAGGGGTCGTGACCGCCGCGACGGCGGTGGCGGTGGTCGCGGTGGTGGCGGTGGCCGTGGCGGCGGTGCCGTCCGAGATGGCCCATGCCGCCCACACCACGGCCAGCGTGATCAGCCGCACGATGACGGCCGTCCGGCCGAATGTTCGCCGGGCGGCGGCCGGGGACGTGATGTTTTCGCCCATGCTCGCGCCTCCAATGCTGGATCGATGAGAGGACAGGGAGGGAGACCCCCGCGATCCACGACCGGACCGTCGCCGGACGCGTCGCCGCCGGGGACTCCTGCCGCTCACCACCGACTCCGGCAGGAGGTAGCCGCCTTGGGGACTCAGTGTGGAAACCATTACGAAACATGTCAAGACTTTGGCGAACCGATTCGACGGACCGGCGGGTCCCCCGAGCGGGCCGGTGCGCTGGTGCGATCCCGCGCTAGGCGGGGACGTCCCGGCCACGCCACGTCACCGCCGGATGAACGTTTCATCACCCCGCCCCGTCGCGACGATGCGAACGTGCTCGTCAGGGCGGATCAAGGGGCTTCGACGCGCGGCGGGTCGCTCACGCGGAGCGGCCGGGCCCTTGACGGATCTTCCGGCGTCGTGTTTGCTCCGCCACACCACCACCTCGCTCCGCCGCGTGGAGAGGAGCACCCCCGACCGTCCGACGATGTTAGCGCTAACAACTGGCGCCGAGTGGCCGTGCATCCCGGAAAGGCAGTCATTTTCATCCGGATACCCCCCGATCACGACACCCGTAGGTAGAGGAAACAGATGCGCAGAATTCTTGGCTTGGCGCTGGCGTCGGTCCTGGCCGCCGGCTCCCTGGTCGCGATCGCCGGCGTGACGTCGCCGGTCTCCGCCCTGGAGAACGGGCTGGCCCGTACGCCCCAGATGGGGTGGAACGACTGGAACAGCTTCTTCTGCAACGTCAACGAGTCGCTCATCCGGCAGAGCGCCGATGCCATGGTCTCCAGCGGCATGGCGGCGGCCGGTTACCGTTATGTCAACATCGACGACTGCTGGTCCACCAAGAGCCGCAGCTCCAGCGGGGACCTGGTGGCCGACCCGCAGAAGTTCCCGAGCGGCATCAAGGCCCTGGCCGACTACGTGCACGGCAAGGGGCTCAAGCTCGGCATCTACTCCTCGGCAGGGACCACCACCTGCGCGGGCTACCCGGCGAGCCTGGGCAACGAACGGCGGGACGCGGCGCTGTGGGCGTCCTGGGGAATCGACTACCTCAAGTACGACAACTGCGGCGACCATCTGGGCCAGAACGGGCAGCAACGCTACACCGCCATGCGCGACGCGCTCGCCGCCACCGGGCGCCCGATCGTCTACAGCCTGTGCAACTGGGGACAGGAAAGCGTCTGGACCTGGGGCATGCCGGTGGGCAACTCCTGGCGCACCACCGGCGACATCGCGTCGAACTGGAACTCCATCACCGGCATCCTGGACCAGCAGGTCGGGCTCGAGGCGTACTCCGGTCCTGGCGGCTGGAACGACCCCGACATGCTGGAGGTCGGCGTCGGCTCGCTGACCGGGACCGAGGGCAGGGCGCACTTCAGCCTGTGGTCGCTGCTGAACGCCCCGCTGATCGCCGGCAACGACATCCGCACGATGAGCGCCGACACCCGCACCATCCTCACCAACACCGAGGTCATCGCGGTGAACCAGGACTGGGGCGGCAGGCAGGGTAACAAGATCAGCGACAACGGGAACCTGGAGGTCTGGCGCAAGCCGATGTCCAACGGCTCGGTCGCGGTCGTGCTGCTCAACCGGGGCACCTCGACCTCGACCGTCTCCACCAGCGCCTCCGCCGTGGGCCTGGGGTCGGCGTCCTCCTACTCGGTGCGCGACCTGTGGGCGCACACCACCTCCTCCTCCACCGGGACGATCAGCGCGTCGGTGCCCGGGCACGGCGCGGCCATGTACATCGTGACCGGAGGAGGCATCGTCACCCCGACCCCGACCCCCACTCCGACGGGCACGAGCGCGATCAGGGGCGTGGGCTCGAACAAGTGCCTGGACGTCACCGGCGCTTCCACCACCAACGGCGCGCAGGCCCAGATCTGGGACTGCAACGGTCAGACCAACCAGCAATGGACGCCGACCGCGAGCGGTGAGCTGCGGGTGTACGGCGGCAAGTGCCTGGACGTGTACAACAACGGCACGGCCGACAACACGAACGTGATCATCTGGGACTGTAACGGGCAGACCAACCAGCAGTGGCGGCTGAACTCCGACGGCACGATCACCGCCGTAGGCGCGAACAAGTGCCTGGACGTGCCCAACAATGCCGGCGCCAACGGCACCAAGCTCGTCATCTGGTCCTGCAACGGCGGCACCAACCAACGCTGGACCCGCACCTGAGGAACACCACCGGACACACCTCCGCCGGGAGCGGACGACCGCTCCCGGCGGAGGTGCCACAGCCGTTCGGACGGCGGGCGATCCGGTTTCAGGCCAGGGCGCAGACGGCGCCGTTCAGGGTGAACTGGCCGGGCGCGGTGTTGGTGCCGCTGTAGGACGCCTGGAAACCGAAGCCGGTGCCGGCTCCGGGGGCGATGGTGGCGTTGTAACCGGCGTCGCGCGCCGTCACCTGCGTGCCCGACTGGGTCACGGTGGCGTTCCAGGCGTTGGCCACCTTCTGGTTCCCCGGCCAGGTCCACGTCACGGTCCAGCCGTTGACGGGGGTCGTGCCGCGGTTGGTGATCGTGATCTCGGCGGTGAAGCCGTTGTTCCAGCTGTTAGCGGTGTAGACGACCCCGCACGGAGAAGGCGAGACGGTCGGAGTGGGAGACGGCGAGACGGTGGGGGTGGGAGTGGGGGTGGGCGACGGGGAGGCGCCGGTGAGGCCGAAGAAGTCCAGGGCGACGGCGGCCATGCCGCTCATCGGCAGGCTGTGGCCGGCTCCCTGGATACTGTAGGCCTCGACCTTCACCGAGCCGGACGTGTCGGCGTAACGGCGGAGGGTCCAGCCGGTGCGCGGGGTGGTGGTGCCGGTCGGCGTCTGGCCCAGGCCGTTCACGTCGGTCCACTGCTTGATCTCCTCCTCCAGCTCGGCGTAGGAGACGACCGTGTCGCTGGTGCCGTGCCACAGCTGCATCCGCGGCCAGGGCCCCCGGTAGGAGGGGTTCGCGCTACGCGCCAGGTCGCCCCACTGCCGCGCCGTCTTGTTGACGCACGGAGCGGGGTTGCCGCCCGGCTGGTAGGCGGCCTCGTTGGGGAAGCAGGTGAACGGCACGCCCATGAACGCCGCGCCCGCCTTGAACACCTCCGGGTACAGGGCGAGCATGGCGTTGGTCATCATGGCGCCTGAGGAACTGCCGGTGGCGAACACCCGGTTCGGATCGCCGTGGTAGGCCTGCTCGGCGTAGGTCACCATGGACATGAGCGACACCGGGTCGGTCTGGCCGCCGCGCACCTTGGACGCCTCGGACCAGTTGTCGAAGCAGTTGCCCTTCTTCGACGCCGACGGGTAGATCACGATGAAGCCGTACCGGTCGGCCAGCGACGCGAACTCGCTGGAGGAGTGGAAACCCGGCCCCGAGCCGCCGCACGGGTGCATGGCCAGCACGATGGCGGGGGCCGGCTGCGCGTTGCCCGGCACGTACACGTACATGCGCAGGTTGCCGGGGTTGGCGCCGAAGCCGGTCACCTCGGTGAGGGTGGCCGCGGTGGCGTAGTGCGGGAACACCAGCGCGACGGCGAGATACAGCAGTGCTGCGCTCGCGCCGGCCAGCAAGACGGTGAACCGTTTCATCCGCTCTCCTCAGCTGGGTATGCGGTCTCTTCCTGCTCGATGGCCCCGGGCCGCGACGCCGGAGACCGCGGGCGGCCGGGCTCGGCGGACGCAAGGTAGGCGTGGCCGGGATCGGCGGTCAAGGTGCCGCCCGAGGCGGCGCGCGGGCCGGGCGGAGGGGCGGCGCCTTTGGGCTGCTTATCAAGCTACTTGTTATCAAGCCGCTTTATATCGGTCGCGAAACTTACACGCGGCGGCCGCACGGTATGGTCTTGCGGTGACCGTCCGCCGGCCCTCCCGGGCCTCCCAGCCACCCGCGGCACGTCTCAGCTACCTGGTGTTCCGGCTGGAACGCCGCATCCGGGCCCGGCTGGACGAGGCGCTCTCACGGCACGGCGTCACCACACCCGCCTACATGGCGCTCAGCGAGCTGCGCATGCGCGACGGGCTGTCCTCGGCGGAGCTCGCCCGCATCGCCTTCGTCACGCCACAGGCGATGAACCTCGTCATACGCGACCTGGAGCAGCGTGAGCTGATCCGTCGCGACCCGCACCCGGACGGCGGCCGGGTGCTGTGCGCGCGCCTCACCCGCGAGGGCCTCTCCCTGCTGAGGCGCTGTGATCGCTCGCTCGACGCCATCGAGGCGACCATGCTCGCCGACGTCGACGACACGACCGGCAAGACGCTGGTGGAGGGGCTGACCCTGTGCGCGCGTGCCCTGCACACCGACGCCGGGCGGTGAACCTTTCACGCGATCCACACAACACGGGTACACGGTGACGGTGAGCGGGACCGGGTGCCGATGCAACTTTCATCGCGTCGCCGGACCGGCAGGAACCGGCGCGCGTCGGCCGCGTGACTGCTCAACCGCCACCTTCGGCCGAGGAGCGGGTACGGGCACGCGACCCCGGGGTCGAATCGATTCGCTAACGGTCTTGACAGGTTACGAGAAGGTTTCCACACTGAGTCACAAGGCGGCTTTCTCCTGTCCGGTCCGGTGGTGGAGGGCAGGCGCCGCCTGTCCGTGACGCCAGTGGCACCGCCGGGCGCGGCTACGGCCCCGCGCCTCCGATGGTCCGGTCGTCCCTGCGCGTCCCCTTCCCCTCGAATGTCATCGATCTCACTTGTGGAGGCTTGGGCATGGGCGAAAACGCCATACCCTCATCCGGCGCCGGGCGGATGCCCGGCGGCCTGCGCCGGGGCTTGGTCGCCGGCGCGTTGGGCGTGCTCGGTGTGGCCGCGGCGCTGGCGCTGCCGTCCACCGCGGGGGCCGCGGCGAGCACGCTGGGCGCGGCGGCGGCGCAGAGCGGCCGTTACTTCGGTGCGGCGATCGCGGCCGGCCACATGAACGACTCCACCTACGTGGCGACCTGGGACCGCGAATACAACGCGGTCACCCCGGAGAACGAGATGAAGTGGGACGCCACCGAACCCTCCCGCGGCTCCTTCCAATTCGGCGCCGCCGACCAGATCGTCAGCCACGCCCAGAGCAAGGGCATGCGCATCCGCGGGCACACGCTGGTCTGGCACGGCCAGCTGCCCGGCTGGGTCTCCGGCCTGTCCGCCAGTGACCTGCGCACCGCGATGAACAACCACATCAACGGCGTCATGGGCCACTACAAGGGCAAGATCTACGCCTGGGACGTGGTCAACGAGGCCTTCAACGACGGCGGCGCCGTCGGCACCCTGCGCAGCTCGGTCTGGACCCAGAAACTCGGCAACGGCTTCATCGAAGAGGCCTTCCGCGCCGCGCGCGCCGCCGATCCCGCCGCCAAGCTCTGCTACAACGACTACAACATCGACGACGCCAACGCCAACAAGACCCGTGGCGTCTACAACATGGTCAAGGACTTCAAGGCCCGCGGGGTGCCCATCGACTGCGTCGGCCTGCAGTCCCACTTCGGCAACCCGCCCTCCAACTACCAGGCCAACATCGCCCAGTTCGCCGCCCTGGGCGTCGACGTGCAGATCACCGAACTCGACGTGGGCGGCTCGGGCTCCACCCAGGCCGACGCCTACCGCCGCGTCACCCAGGCCTGCACCGCCGTCCCCCGCTGCGCCGGCATCACCGTCTGGGGCATCACCGACAAATACTCCTGGCGGTCCGGCGACACCCCCCTGCTCTTCGACGGCAACTTCAACAAGAAGGCCGCCTACACCTCCGTACTCGACGCCCTCAACGCCGCCGGCCCCGGCCCGACAGCGACTCCCACACCCACCGTGACCCCAACGTCCACTCCCTCGGGGTCGGGTGCGATCAGGGGTGCAGGGTCGGGCCGGTGCCTGGACGTCTCGGGCGCCTCGCAGGCCAACGGCGCGCAGGCGCAGATCTGGGACTGCAACGGCCAGGCCAACCAGCAATGGACCCCGACCACGAGCGGTGAGCTGCGCGTCTATGGCGGCAAGTGCCTGGACGTGAACAACGGGGCCACCGCCGACGGCAGCAGCGTGATCATCTGGGACTGCAACGGGCAGGCCAACCAGCAGTGGCGGCTGAACTCCGACGGCACCATCACCGCCGTCGGCGCGAACAAGTGCCTGGACGTGCCCGGCAACGCCACCGCCAACGGCACCAAACTCGCCATCTGGTCCTGCAACGGCGGCGCCAACCAACGCTGGACCCGAACCTGACGCACAGGTCGTCTTCGCCGGGGGCGGGCCACCGCCCCCGGCCCGGCGGGCAGGTCACGCCGGTTCACCCCCCGAAGAGGTAAAACGATGCAGCATTCATCCGTTCCCCCGCCGGACCCCGCCGCCCGCCGGCGGCGCCCACCGGCGGTCGTCGCCGCGTCCGTGGTCGCCGTGCTGGCCACGGTGCTGGCGGCCACGCTGACCTGGACCCTGCCGGCGTCGGCCGCGGCGGCGCCGCTGGTGAGCGCCGCGTCCGGGCGCTGTCTGGACGTGAAGGGCAATGTCGACACGACCGGCACCGCGCTGGACATCTGGGACTGCGGCGGGCAGGCCGGGCAGGCGTTCGAGTTCACCTCCTCAGGAGAGCTGCGGACGATGAACGGCACGCGGTGCGTGGACGCGTACGGCAACCAGACCGCGCCCGGCACGCAGGTGATCATCTGGTCGTGCAACGGCCAGGCCAACCAGAAGTGGCGGCAGAACTCCGACGGCTCGGTCACCGGCACCCAGTCGGGCCTGTGCCTGGACGTCAACCAGGCCGGCACCGCCAACGGCACCGCCGTCATCCTGTGGACCTGCAACGGGCAGGCCAACCAGAGGTGGACCACCACCGCGGGCCCGAGCACGACGCCCACGCCCCCGCCCCCGGGTTCGCGCCCGTGCGATATCTACGCCTCGGGCGGGACGCCGTGTGTGGCCGCGCACAGCATGGTGCGGGCGCTCTTCGGCTCCTACAACGGCAACCTGTACCAGGTCAGACGCTCCTCCGACAACACGACCAGGAACATCGGCGTGCTGTCCTCGGGCGGCTACGCCAACGCCGCGGCCCAGGACTCGTTCTGTTCCGGCGCCTCCTGTGTGGTCACCGTCGTCTACGACCAGTCCGGGCGGGGGAACGACCTGTGGTACCAGGGGTCGAGCGTGGTCCCCGGCTCACCCCAGAGCAGGCCCGCGACCGCGACGACGGAGTCGCTGACGGCCGGCGGCACCAAGGCGTACTCGCTGTACATCAACCCCGGCAACAGCTACTGGAGGGACGGTCACCTGACGGGCGTGCCCACCGGCAGCGCGCCTGAGGGCATGTACATGGTGACCAGCGGCACGCACGTCAACAGCGGCTGCTGCTTCGACTACGGCAACAGCGAGACGACGCGCAAGGCCGACGCCGCGGGGGCGATGGACGCGATCAACTTCAGCAGGCAGTGCTGGTTCGGCGGCTGCTCGGGGACCGGTCCGTGGGTCCAGGCGGACCTGGAGTGGGGGCTGTTCCCCGGCGGCAGCCAGTCCTGGAACTCCAACCAGCGGGCGTTCACCAGCAAGTTCGTCACCGCGACGCTCAAGAACAACGGCACGTCGCGATTCGCGATGAAGGGGAGCAACGCCCAGTCGGGCAGCCTGTACACCCTTTACGATGGCTCGCTCCCCTCGGGATACAACCCCATGAAGAAGCAGGGGGCCATCATCCTGGGAAGCGGCGGTGACTGCTGCAAGCCCGACGGCGGCGCCAACCTCAGCGCGGGGACCTTCTACGAGGGGGCGATGGTCTCGGGGTACCCGTCCGACGCCACCGAGAACGCGGTGCAGGCCGACATCGTGGCCGCCGGCTACCGCTGACCCCGGTCCACTCCCCCACGTCACCGACAGCGCTCCCACCGGCCCGAACGCCGGCCGACCGGTTCGTCACGGACCGATCGGCCGGCCTTCGGGCATGCGCGCGGACGGGCGCCGGGCACCGCCCCGGCACGTCCATGACCCGCCATTGACAGCACTTCTCACCGAGACCTACGCTGCGATCGAATCGATTCGACGCAGGACATCCTGGGATGAGACGCCTCCCGCCCCCGAGAGCAGAGCCGCTCTCATGGGCGCACGGCACCCTAGTGAAGGAGTCCGAGATGAACGTCGGCGCCATCGTCCGCCGAGCTCGCCTGTGGCGCTCGGCACCGCCGCCACCCACGCCTCCCGTCCACCCTCCCCGCTCCCCCGTCGCCGAGGGGTCACCCGCCGGCGGACGCCGTCGCGGGCTCGCCGCCGTCGTCGCCGTCTGCGCGCTGGCCGCCGCCTCCCTCGTGACGGCCGCCGCGCCGGCCCAGGCCGCGGACCAGTCCATCACCGTCGACTTCTCCGCCGGGGGCGGCACTCCGGCCTACCGTGCCTCCGGCTGGATCTACGGGATGACCGAGAACGCCTCGGGCCCGCCCGACCACTTCTTCACCGACGTGAAGTTCCGGTACATGCGCGCCGGCGGGGCGCAGCTCGACAGCCCGGGCGGCTGGGTGTCGGGGAAGTACGACCGCCGGTGGAACGCCACCCGCGCCCAGTTGCTGCGCACCCGGTCGCTGGGCGGGGAGTTCATCCTGCTCGTCCACGACCTGTGGGGCGCCGACGGCTACCCGATCTCGCGTTTCCCCGGCGACAACGGCGACTGGACCGACTGGGACAACTTCCTCACCCGCCTGATCAGCGACGTGCGGGCGACGGGCGCCCCCGTGCAGTGGGACCTGTGGAACGAGCCCAACATCACGACGTTCTGGAACCGCTCGCAGTCCCAGTACCTCGAGCTGTGGCGGCGCACCTACCAGCGCGTCAGGGCCGCCTTCCCGGCGCAGCTGATCGTGGGACCGAGCCTGGCCGGCGTGCCGTCGACGGGCGGCTGGTGGACCCAGTACCTCGACTACGTCAAGGCCGGCAACGTGGTGCCCGACATCATCAGCTGGCACTCCCTGCCCGGTGACCCGGTGTCGAACGTGGCGACCGCGAACACCACGCTGAACTCGCGCGGCATCCCGCACACGCGCCCGTACCAGATCAACGAGTACGGGGCGTCCAACGAGCAGAACCCCGCCGACGGATCCTGGTACATCGCCCGCCTGGAGCGGGCCGGCGCCGACGGCCTGCGCGCCAACTGGGCCGGCGGGAACAACCTGCACAACGACCTCGGCAACCTGCTCGTCCACGACTCGGCCGGGAACTACCAGCCGAAGGGCGAGTGGTGGGCCTACCGCTTCTACGGCTCGCAGACCGGCCAGATCGCCTCCGTCACCCCGAGCGCCAACTACGACGCCTTCGCCACCAAGGCGAGCGGGAACGCCAAGATCCTGGTCGGCGGCGGCACCACGACCGGCAACATCGCCGTCAACCTGCGACGCCTGGACACCACCAGCGGCATCGTGCAGAACAACCAGGTGAGAGTCCTCACCGAGCGCATCCCCTCAGGTGGCGGCGGTGCCGTCCCAGGGGGCCCGGTCACCGTGCAGAACTCCGTGGTGACCCTGTCCGGCAACGGCACGACGGTCAACCTGCCGCACACCGCCGTCGACGACTCCTTCACCATCACGCTCCTGCCCCCGTCCTCCGGCCCCGGCGACGGATCGACGTCGGTGCTGCGCAACGTGAACGCCGGCCGGTGCCTGGACGTCCCGAACTCCACCACCACCAACGGCACCCAGCTCCAGCTCTGGGACTGCGGCTCCGGTGCCAACCAGCAGTGGACCCAGACCTCCTCCAAGCAGTTGCAGGTGTACGGCGGCAAGTGCCTGGACGCCAGCGGGCAGGGCACCGCCAACGGCACGCAGGTGATCATCTGGGACTGCAACGGCCAGGTCAACCAGCAGTGGAACCTCAACGGCGACGGAACCGTCACCGGTGCGCAGTCCGGCCTGTGCGTGGAGGCGAGCAACTTCGGGACCGGGAACGGGACCAAGGTACAGCTCTGGTCCTGCACCGGCACGACCAGCCAGAAGTGGACCAGGAGCTGACCGGTGACCGGTGACCTCGTGGTCTCGAAGGACACGGTCCGGCAGAAGGAGGAGTCATGCCCCTCGCGAATCTGAGGAATCTGAGAAGGGCGCTCGCGGTCGGCGCGAGCGCCGTGGCCGCCACCGCCGCCTGCGTGGCCGGCGGCGGTGCCGCCCAGGCCGCGGCATCACTGTCGTGTGACATCTACGCCGCGGGCGGCACGCCGTGCGTGGCGGCGCACAGCACCACCCGGGCGCTGTACGGCGCCTACAACGGCCCGTTGTACCAGGTCAGGCGCTCCTCGGACAACACCACCCGGGACGTCGGCGTGCTGGGCGCCGGCGGGATCGTCAACGCCGCCACGCAGGACGCGTTCTGTTCCGGCACGGCCTGCCTCATCACCGTCATCTACGACCAGTCCGGCCGGGGCAACCATCTCACCCAGGCGCCGCGCGGCTACTGGCCCGGTCCCGGTCCGAACGGTGCGGACAACCTCGCCAACGCGACCGCGGCCCCGATCACCATCGGCGGCCAGAAGGCGTACGGGGTCCGCGTGGAACCTGGCACCGGCTACCGCAACAACCACACCAACGGTGTGGCGACCGGCGACCAGCCCGAGGGCATCTACGCCGTCGTCGACGGCACGCACTACAACCAGTGGTGCTGCTTCGACTACGGCAACGCGCAGACCGACGGCCAGGCCGACTCCCCCGCCATCATGGAGACCGTCTACTTCGGTGCCGACAAACAGTGGGGCTACGGGTCCGGGGCCGGTCCCTGGATCATGGCCGACCTGGAGTGGGGACTGTTCTCCGGGGTGAACGCGGGGTACAACGACCTCGCGTCGATCAACCACCGTTTCGTCACGGCCATGGTCAAGGGCGAGCCGAACCACTGGGCGATCCGGGGCGGGGACGCGCAGTCGGGCGGCCTGACGAACTACTTCGACGGACGGCGCCCCAACGGCTACAACCCGATGAAGAAGGAGGGCGCCATCCTGCTCGGCATCGGCGGCGACAACAGTGTCTCCGGCCGCGGCACCTTCTTCGAGGGCGTGCTGACCTCCGGCTATCCGACGGCCGAGACGGAGAACGCCGTCCAGGCCGGCATCACCGCCGCCGGGTACGGATCGACGGGCGGCGGAGGCGGACAGCAGATCGTGGGCGGCCAGTCCGGCCGGTGCGTCGACGTGCCGAACGGCGGCACCGCCAACGGCACCCAGGTCCAGATCTGGGACTGTGGCAGCGGTACCAACCAGCGGTTCACCGTCACCTCGGGCAGGCAGTTGCAGGTGTACGGCAACAAGTGCCTGGACGCGAACGCGCAGGGCACCACCAACGGCACCCAGGTGATCATCTGGGACTGCAACGGCCAGGCCAACCAGCAGTGGACCGTCAACTCCAACGGTTCCATCACCGGGGTGCAGTCCGGGCTGTGCCTGGACGTGCCCAGCAACGCCACCGCCAACGGCACCAAACTCAACCTGTGGGCCTGCAACGGCGGCGCCAACCAGCGCTGGAGCCTGCGCGGCTGACCCTCGGTGAGCGACCCGTGCGGCGGCGGCCGTTAAAGCGGCCGCCGCCCGCGACCGGCGAGCCCGGTCCTCCACCCGGCGAGCCGAGTTCTCGACGAGTCGGGCGGCTCTGCCACGCGGACGATCCGACCTACGATGATGCGTGTCGGTTCGGCCACGTGAGGAGCACCGGGTGAACATTGGGGAGATCGCCAGACGGTCGGGCGTGTCCCGCAGTACCGTCTCCTACGCCCTGAGCGGCAAGCGCCCGGTGTCGGAGGGGACCCGGCAGCGCATCCAGGCGGTCATCCACGAGCTCGGCTACCACCCGAACGCGACCGCCAAGGCGCTCAAGGAGGGCAGGACCCGCACCATCGCCCTGGTGATCCCCCCGGCCAGCCAGCGCCTCACCGACGTGCAGCTCGGCTTCGTGGCCAGCGTCGTCGACGTCGCCAGCCGCGCCGACCTGGACGTCCTGCTGTCCCCCTCGGGCGGCGAGCACGACCGCTCGTTCGAGCGGATGATCAGTGGCAGGCGGGTGGACGGTGTCGTCCTGATGGAGATCCGGATGGAGGACGACCGCGTCACCCGCCTCCAGCGGACGGATCTGCCGTTCGTCACCATCGGCCGCACCCGCGATTCCGCGGAGATGACCTGGGTCGACATCGACAGCGACATCGTGATCTACAGATGCGTCCACCACCTGGCCGATCTGGGCCACCGCCTCGTCGCCCTGGTCGACCGCTCCCCCGAACTGGTGGCCACCGGGTACGGCCCCAGCCACAGGTCGCAGGCCGGCTTCACGCGCGCGATCGCCGAACGCGGCCTGCGGGGCGTGGAGATCTGCTGCGCCGACGACGCCCAGTCCGGGGTGTCCTGCGCCCAGCACCTCCTGAAGGAGCACCCCTCGCTGACCGCCATCGTCACCATCAACGAGCCCGCCATACCCGGCCTGTACCGCGGGATCGAGCAGGCGGGCCTGACGGTGCCGCGGGACATCTCCATCACCGGAGTCGCCACACGGCACCTGGCCGAGAACCTGCACCCTCCGCTCACCGTCGCCGACGTGCCCGCCGACGAGCTCGGCGCGCGGGCCGTCGAACTGCTCATCGAGCGCATCGCCGATCCCGCCACCCCGCACCGCGACCTCCTCCTCACCCCGCCCATCTCCCTGCGCGGGACCACGGCGCCCGCGCGTCACCGCGACTCCCCGCTCTCCTGACGGCGGCGGTGCGGGGATCGGTCAGCTGAGGCTCCAGCGCTGGTTGGCGCCGCCGTTGCAGGCCCACAGGTTGAGTTTGGTGCCGTTGGCGGTGGCGTTGCTGGGCACGTCCAGGCACAGCCCGGACTGCACCCCGGTGATGGAACCGTTGGAGTTGACGGTCCACTGCTGGTTGGCCTGGCCGTTGCAGTCCCAGATGATCACCTGGGTGCCGTTGGTGGTGCCCTGCGCGTTCGCGTCCAGGCACTTGTTGCCGTACACCTGCAACTGCCTGCCCGAGGTGACGGTGAACCGCTGGTTGGTACCGCTCCCGCAGTCCCAGATCTGCGCCTGGGTGCCGTTGGCGGTGCTGGAACCGGTGATGTCGACGCAGCGGCCCGAGCCGGCCCCGACGATCCGCACGTTCTGCTGACCGCCGCCGCCGCTCTGCGGCCCGGCCGCCGCCATCACGGCCTGGGCGCCGGACGGCCAGGCGCCGTTGGTGACCGTCACGTTGTTGTTCACCACGTTGCCTCGGTCGCCGTTGGTGATGTTGGTGCTGCCGCTGCTCGTCCAGTTGCCGGTCACGGTGAAGTTGCCCATGTTCTCACCGCCCCAGTAGTTGGCGGTGGCCCAGGTGCCGATGGAGCTGAAGACGTTGCCCCGGGCGGTGTAGTACTTGGAGCCCTCGTCGAAGTAGAGCCCGAACCAGCCGTTGGTGCGCAGGCAGTAGTTGTCACTGATCACCGCGCTGGGGTTCCACGACAGCGTGTAGATGCATCCGCCGTCGGTCATCTGCTGCATGACGTCGTGCACGTAGTTGCCGATGAGCTGGTTGCCGGACGCGGTGGTCGCCGTGGTGTAGCGGGGCTGGTAGTTGTACAGGCCTCGGTTGGTGTACGAGGTGTTGCCGCCGGGCTCGTTGGCGCCCCAGCCGTACCCGATCGACATGCCGGTGTAGGGCATGTTGTAGACCTCGTTGTGGGAGATCGTGGCGGTGGTGACGTAGGTGGGCAGGACCGAGACCACGCCCCGGTAGTCCACGCCGAGGTCGTGGATGCGGTTGTTGCTGACGGTGATGTTCCGGTTGACCATCCGCTGGTCGCTGGGGTGGTGCGCGTCGGCGCGCACGCCGCCGATCACGATGCCGCCGGCCGAGCTGCGGGCGATCTCCGACCGGGTGACCGTGATGTTGCTCGCGCCCAGGCCGACACCGCTGGCGTGGCCGTTGGCGTCGTTGCCGATCCCCACGGCCGTCTGGCCGAGGTTGACGAACTGGGAGTCGGTGAAGGTGATGGTGTTCGCGGCCGAGACCTGGACCGCGGCGGGCATCTGGAACCAGTTCGGCCGGGCGGCCTCGAACTGCTGGCAGCCCTCGTTGCAGGAGCCGAACCCGGGCCAGCTCCAGTTGCCGGCGATGTAGGAGCCGGTCTGCTGGTCCGCGAAGCCCTGGTTGCCGCTCGGCCCGAGCCAGCTCGTGCCGGAGAAGGTGACTCCGCTGAACGTGATGTGGTGCGCGGGCGCGTCGTAGGTGCCCCCGATGTCCACCAGGGACTGCAGTACCGGCAGCTCCACGCTCACGTTGCTCATGTTCTGCCCGGAGGCCGGGATGTAGTACAGGACGCCGGTCCCGGGGTTGATGTACCACTCGCCCGCCGAGTCGAGGAACTCGTAGGCGTTCTCCAGGTAGAGCGGACCCGCCCGGTGCGGGCTGGCGAAGGTGTCGTACCCGAAGTTGTTGTTGTTCCAGGCGGGCTGCTGCATCGTGATGAGGTTCCCGCTGATGGACTGCACCGGCACGTAGCGGTCGGTGAAGGAGCCGACGCTCTCCATCTCGACCCGGTTCTGGCCCGCGAGGTTGTTCAGGTAGCTCAGGGCGCTGTTGGTGAACCTCATCCCGGTGCTGCTCGCGGTGAAGTCGGACCGGTTCACGCTGGTGCGCGCCCGCGTGGCGATGGCGCCGTTGACGTAGAGCTGCCGGGTGTCGATCCCGGTACCGACGCCGGCCCGCCAGATGTTCTTCCCGGAGTCGGCGAGCGTCCAGCCGGTGACCGCCCTGGCGCCGCTGATCACGGGATGCGCCGAGGCGGCCGCCCGCCAGATCACCTGGTATCCGTTGGTGCCGGAGTCCGCCGCGGTCAGCCGGAGCGGCGAGGACAACCGGTACACCCCGTCGGCCAGCTCCACGACGATGTCACCGGACATCCCGCCGACCCGCGACCGAACCGCCGTCTGCGCGTCCGTCACCGAGCACGGCTGGTCCGCCGAGCAGCTCGTGCCGCTGCCGGACGGGGAGGCGTACAAGGTGGTGGTGGCGGCCGAGGCGGGAGAGGCGGGTGCCACCAGGGCGACGGCGGCGGCCAATCCCATCGCGGCGACCCCGGCTGTCACCAGCCTCCGCACCGCGAAGTACGACGATTCAAACACGGGACCTCCTGATGAGGGCGGGGGGAGTCCGGTCAGCGAAGGCCCTGCCGTAGCCGATCGGGTGGGGCGGCTGGGCCCCGTACCGGCTTCGCGCCCGGTCCGCGAGGGACGATGATCTCGATGTCGGCTCGCGAAACGTAACTCGTATGACGTCTCACGTCAACAATCGCGTCATGAGACGCCGCAGGAAAGGGTGGGTGTGGCCGCCGTGCCGCCGGCCGTGAAGCCGAACGTGGTGCTGGCGCCGGCCGCGACCGAGCCGTTGTAGGTCTCGTTACGGACGCTGACCCCGGCTCCGGAACCGGAGCGGACGCCGTTCCACAGGCTGCTGATGGTCTGCCCGCCGGGCCAGGTCCACGTGACCGTCCAGCCGTTGACGGCGCTGGAGCCGGCGCGGACGGTGACGGTCGACTGGAATCCGCCGGACCAGGTGTTCACGGTCTCCATCGTGGCCGAGCACCCGCCGGGGACCGGCGTCGGGGTGGGGGTCGGCGTCGGCGTCGGGGTGGGGTCGGTCGGCGAGGTGCCGGCGAACTGGGAGAAGAACTTCCACACCTCTGCCTTGGTCCAGGTCGTGACGCCGCTCTCCGCGTAGGTCCCGTCCACCGGACCGGGCATGTGACCGTTGTCGAACGCGGCCCAGACCACCGGGTACCCGGCCCGGCACCCCGAGTAGGCGGTGACGACATGCGTCCGGCTGCCCGAGGCCGGTTCGCTCGGGTTCTGGGCGGTACAGCCGTTGTTGCGGACGAACCTGTCGCGCAGCGTCCGTCCCTGCGAGATGTTCAGAACGGTGTCCCCGATGCCGTGCAGCCCCATGTACGCGATGGGCTGGGTTCCGCCGCTGCACCCGCTGAGCTGCGCGCCGGAGAAGACCGCGACCGCGCGGAACACGGTCGCCCGTGAGCACGCGAGGGAGAAACTCATGCCGCCGCCGTAGCTGAAGCCGGTGGCGAACAGGCGCGAGGTGTCGACACAGAGATCCGCCTCGATGAGCCGGATCATGTCGTCGACGAAGGTGACGTCCTCACCGTTGGAGTTGGCCCAGCCGTTGTTGAAACCCTGGGGCGCGACGAAGATCGCGCCGTTGTTCGACAGCTGCCTCTGCCCGTAGAAGGACCAGGGGTAACCGCTGGTCCCGCCCGAGTCGACCTCGGTGGCGGTGCCCCCCAGCCAGTGGAATCCGAAGATCAGCCGGTAGGGGGTGGTGTTCTGGTAGTTGTCGGGAAGCCGCAGGATGAACGTGCGGTTCTTGCCGCTGGTCTGGATCGACTGCGTGCCGCTCCGCAGCGTCGGGGACTTGCCGCATCCGGCGGTCGGCGCGAGGGCGGCGGCGGCGGCGGACGACGTGGGCGCGCCGAGGTCGCTGCTCATCGCCGCACGGCCGGTGCCCAGGACCAGGAGTGCCGCGACCGCGACCGCTCCGAAAAGGGATCTGCGTCTTGACATCACACGACTCCGATCGTCACCGAACTTTTGTGAGCGTTAACATTTCGGCGCCCGGGTCCGCGGCCTGGTGCCGTCGACCCGGGACTCGATGCGTTTCACACCATTCCTGCTATTCGCCATTGGATTCCTCCCTCCCGCGGTGGCCGGGAGAGAGCACTTCGCTCAGCAAGGGAAGCCGGTCACGGTGAGCAGGCCGACCCGTGCGCGTCGGTGGTTCCTGCCGCTCGCGACCGACCCGGCCGGTGGAAGCCGCCTTGGGGACTCAGTGTGGAAACCCGCACGAAACATGTCAACGATGGCCGCGAATCGGTTCGATGTACGCCCGGCGCCGTGTCCGCACCCGTGCCCTCGTGGGGCCGGGATTCCGCACGTCGCCGGCCGGGTGTCCCGTCCGCCGCGAACACCCGTACTTGCGTGAACGTTTCATCATGATCAGACGCGGGTCCAGCGCTGGTTGGCGGCGCCGCCACACGACCAGATCTGCAGTTTGACGCCGTTGGCGGTGGAGTGGTTCGGCACGTCCAGACACTTGTTCGCGCCGGTCGCGACGATGCTTCCGTCGCTCGCGAAGCGCCACTTCTGATTGCTCTGGCCGTTACAGTCCCAGATCTGCACCTGGGCGCCGTCGGCGGTGCTCTGCTGGTAGACGTCCAGGCACTTGCTGCCGTACACCCGCAACTCGCCCGCGGAGGTCAGCGTCCACTGCTGGTTGGCCTGCCCGTTGCAGTCCCAGATCTGCACCAACGTACCACTGGCCTGCGACGCGCCGGTGACGTCCAGGCACCGCGCGGACCCGGCGCCGCGGATCGCGGTCGTGCCCTCCGTGGGGGACGGGCTCGGGCTGGGGTCGGAGCCGCCCGGCTGGCCGATGCTCCCGGAGACGGCCTGGAGCGCGGCGAACCAGGCGGCGGCCATCTTGTCGTAGCCGGTGGCCGTGGGGTGGATGCCGTCGATCAGGTCGGCGGTGGTCAGCTTGGCGTGCATGTCGACCAGGTGGACGTGCTTGCCGGCGTTCACCTTGCTCTGCACGATGCCGGGGATGGTCGCGTTGAACGTGCGGGCGGCGTTCTCCTGGCCGGAGTTCGCCAGCGGGATGATGGTCGCGACGAACACGTCCGCGCTCGGCACGGCCGAGGTGATGTGGTCGACCAGCGTGGACAGCCGCTGGGGCGCGCCGCTCACGTTGTAGTTCTGCAGCACGTCGTTGGTGCCGATGTGCAGCAGGACCGTACGCGGGTTGTAGGTCCGCGCCCAGCCCGCGATGTTGGCGTCGATCTGGTCGATGCGCCAGCCGGGATGTCCCTCGTGGTCGTGGTCACCGAGGTTGCCCGGCCCGTTGAACTGGGATCCGACGAAGTCGTTCGTGTACCGGCCGGCCGCCAGCCGCTGCCACAGCCCGATGCGGTACCCGCCCGGCACCTGCGTGCCTTCGGTGATGGAGTCCCCCAGCGGCATGACCCGCACCCCGCCGTTGGACTCCGCGCTCGCGGCCCCCGTCCCGCTCACCGCGCCCATCGCCACCGCGACCATCGCCAGGAACGCCCCGGCGCACCATCGTCTCCACATGAGCATGCTCGACCTCTTTCACGTATCGGTGACCCCGCTGGGTCGACGCTGTTAGCGATAACAAGCGTTCGGGGGTGGTGTGGCCGGAGCAAATGCGAGGCCGGGAGGTGCCGTCAAGGGCCGGGCGTACGGCGCGACTCGGTTCGCCCGGAGGTCCAGGGGCGCCGATCTGGTGTTCATCGGCGTCCTCGTACTCCATCGGACACCGAATGGCGATGAAACTTTCAGCACTTCCGCCCCGGCCTCCGGCGAAGGTCGCAATCTTCAGCGGCGTATGAGCAGGCGGGCAATGAGCCGTCGGCCACTCCGCACTCCAATTGGCGGCCGAAACTTTCGGCGCCCGTCTTGACTTATTTCGGGGGCGTTCTCACACTGAGTCCCCGAGACGGTCCTCTCCTGCCCGCTCGGTGGTGTGTGGCGGGAGCCGTCAAAACGCGACGTGTGAATGTGCGTCCCCGGTGGTGGGATGCGGCGTCGGTGCTGCGGGGTGTTCTCCGCGTTCTCCCTTTCCGCTTTCCCGAATGTCCAATGGAGGCTCAGGCATGGGCGCAAACGCCATAAACCTGCCACGAATCCGGCGACCTCTCCGCGGCCTGCGGGTCGTGCTCGCCGGCGCTCTCGGCGTTCTCGGCACGATCACGGCATTGACGCTGCCGGGTCCGGCCAGTGCGGCGGAGAGCACGCTCGGCGCCGCGGCGGCGCAGAGCGGGCGATATTTCGGCACCGCGATCTCCGCCGGCAAGCTCGGTGATTCGGCGTACACCACGATCGCGAACCGTGAGTTCAACATGGTGACGCCCGAGAACGAGATGAAGATCGACGCCACCGAACCCAACCGGGGCC
>NZ_JANZYP010000080.1 GCF_025506355.1 Sphaerisporangium corydalis | reverse complement strand
AGGGGCGGAGGGGCGGAGGGGCGGTCAGGGGAGGGTGAAGGGGAGATCGATGCCGTCGAGGGCGGTGCCGCAGGGGCAGGTGCGGTCTGTGGGGAGGTCGGCGGCCACTGCACCCACGAGGGCGCGCATGCGCTCGCTGTTCGCCGCGAAGAATGCGAAGACCTCGTCTTGGGTGACGCCTTCGCCGGTGTCCACGCCGGCGTCGTGGTCGGTGACCAGGGCGAGCGTGGTGTAGCAGAGGGCCAGTTCGCGGGCGAGGACGGCTTCGGGATAGCCGGTCATGCCGACGATCGACCAGCCGTTGGAGGTGAACCATCGTGACTCCGCCCTGGTGGAGAAGCGGGGTCCTTCGATGACGACGAGAGTGCCGCCGTCCGCGGTGTTCCAGCCGCCGGATTCGGCCTTCGCCAGGGCCAGGGCTCTGCCGTTCGGGCAGTAGGGATCGGCGAAGGGGACGTGGACCGCGCCGCTCGCGTCGTAGTAGGTCTGCGCGCGGCCGGAGGTGCGGTCGACGAGCTGGTCGGGGATCACCAGGGTTCCCGGGCCGTACTCCAGGCGCAGGGAGCCCACGGCGCTCGGGGCAAGCACCTGGCGGACGCCGAGGGAGCGGAGGGCCCAGAGGTTGGCGCGATAGGGGATGCGATGGGGAGGAAATCGGTGGTCACGGCCGTGACGGGGCACGAAGGCCACGGCACGCGAGCCGATGTGCCCGATCGTGATGGTGTCGCTCGGGGGCCCGTACGGCGTCACGACGTCGATCTCCTCGGCGTCGTCGAGGAGGGAGTAGAACCCTGAGCCGCCGATGACGCCGATGTCCGCTCTCATGACCATGGCGCAGACACTAGCGTCCGGATCTCGTGGCGAAGAAGCCGGAAGCGGTACCTGTGGATAACTCGCGCCGGAGGGGGAGGGAGAGGGGTTGGTTGTCCTTTGGCGCCAGGGGTCAGCTGGCCATGGGCGCATCCTATTTCGATCGCCCGATTTGCTACGTCACCTGATTGCCGGCTGGCCGCCGTTGGGCGGCGCCGAGTTCGCCGTACAGCTTCCCGCCGCCTCGGCGCCGGGTGGTGGTGGCAACGAGGTGGCATGGCGCTGGGTTGGGCGCGCGAGAACGTAACGAGGTGGAATCGCGCGGGGTTGGGCGCCCGACGTAACGAGGTGGAATGGCGCTGGGTTGGGCGCGCGAGAACGTAACGAGGTGGAATCGCGCGGGGTTGGGCGCCCGACGTAACGAGGTGGAATGGCGCTGGGTTGGGCGCGCGAGAATGTGCCGCGAACCGGGGTGGCATGAGGTACGAGGGATGTGCGGGTGGGTTGTACGGCGAATGGGCCGTACAACCCGGAGGGTCAGGCGGCGGAGCTGGCGGCGGGGGTGGAGTCCTTCTTGGTGGTGCTGGAGCTCTTGGAGTCGGAGTCCTTCGAGCCGCTGGAGCTCTTGGAGTCCGAGTCGCCGGATCCGCCGGAGGAGGACGAGGAAGAAGAGCCACCGGAGGCCGTCGCGGGCACGGAGGAGTTGGACGAGCGGTTGTCGGTCCGGTAGAAGCCGGAGCCCTTGAAGACGATGCCGACGGCCGAGAACACCTTGCGCAGCTGGCCGTCGCAGCTCGGGCACTTGGTCAGAGGGTCGTCGGTGAATCGCTGGACGACCTCGAGCCCTTCACCGCAAGCGGTACAGGCGTACTGGTAGGTGGGCACGGACTCCTCCTCGTGTGGCTCGCGCAGACTGGCACTCTACCCGTGCGACTGCTAATGGTACGCAGCCGATTAGGCTAAACGCCACCCAGGCGGGTTCTAATCCCCGGCAGGGACTCGGCCTGCCGCCGCCTGAGACTCCCTGGGAGGCTCGGTGTGATCGGGCGGCGTGGGGCCTGTAGGAGGCGCTGTTCGCTCCTGACAGTGGGGTCCGTGGGATTCTAGGGCGCCTCCGGGCTCCAGGTCCGGCGAAGCGGGACGAGGCCCGTCGCTTCTACGGACTGGGGCTGCTGATCGCGTCCGGGTTGGGGCGGTTCGCGGCGGGTGTTGGGGAGACCCCTGCCCGAGATCACCGTCTTGCGCCGACGGCTTTCCGGGCTGGGACGCCCTCATGAGTGCCTGTCCCCTGCCAAACACTGCAATATCCAGACAGGGACGGTTCTCGCTGCGGCTCGGGCGTTGAGCCTGACGGCCGACGGCCTATCGCCACTCCGGCACTCCGTTCACCGGTCCATCGCCGCACAAGGCGCCGGAATCGCCGTACCCCGTCGCGCCGCATCGGCGCCCAAAACACGCCAGTGTGTGCGAGGAGATGATCGTGAGATCGGGAGCCGGGAGTCGGGCCGGGGGCCGGGATTCGAGGGTCGGGGGTCGGGGGTGGGAGTTTTGGGCCGAGGGTTGGAGGGCTGGAGTCGGGGGGCGGGGGTCGGTGGGGCAGGGGAATGGCGGCAGGGCCGGTAGGCCATGGGGATACTGCCCGAGCCGAAGGCGAGGACCTTTTCACCGGTTCGGCGCCGTACAGGGCGGCGGCCTCGCCGTACCCTGTCCTGCCGCGTCGGTGCCCAGTACAGGCCAAAGGGTGCGAGAGGTGATGATCGCGGGATCGGGGGGACGGCAGGGCCGCTAAGCCTGGGAATATGCCCGAGCCGAAGGCGAGGACCTTATTCGCCGCGTTCGCCGTACCAGCCGGCCAGTTTGCCTCGGCGGCTGACCGCTCGCATGCGGCGTTCGACCGTTTGCCGGTACGCGGCGGTGGTGACGATCAGGAGCTGGTCCTCGGCGCGCAGGCGGGTGGAGCCTTCGGGGACGAACGAACGGCCCTCGCGTACGACCATCGTGACCGCCGCGTCCGACGGCAGCCGCAGTTCGAAGATCTCGACGCCGTGCAGCCCGGACCCCGGCGGGATGGTGATCTGGAGCAGGTCGGCGTTGAGCTCTTCGAGGGGTGCGGCCTCGACGCCGAGGTCGCGGGCCTCGTCGGGCGCGCTCACCCCCAGCACCCGGGCCAGGAACGGCAGCGTGGGTCCCTGGACCATCGTGAAGACGATCACGATGACGAAGACCTCGTTGAACACGCCTTTCGCGCCGATGAGCCCGGTCGCCCAGGGGATGGTGGCCAGGACGATCGGCACGGCGCCGCGCAGTCCCGCCCATGACAGGAAGGCCTGTTCCTGCCAGGAGAGCCGGTCGATCCGTCCCACCCGTACGAGCAGCGCCGAGACCATGACCGACAGCGGCCTGGCCAGCAGGAGCAGGGCGAGCCCGGCGATCAGCCCGGGGACGATCGCGGCGGGCAGTTCGTGCGGGCTGGCGAGCATGCCCAGCATGACGAACAGGCCGATCTGGGCGAGCCACGCGGCCCCTTCGGCGAAGCCCCGGGTGGCGGCCCTGTGGGGCAGCCGTACGTTGCCCAGGACGAGCGTCGACAGGTACACGGCGAGGAACCCGCTGCCGTGCAGGAGGGCGGCGCCGCTGTAGGCGACGAACGCGAGGGCGAGCACGGCGATGGGGTAGAGGCCGGATGAGGGCAGGGCGACCCGGCGCAGGGCGTATCCGCCGAGCGGGCCGATGCCGAGGCCGACCGCGCAGCCGACGGCCAGTTCGAACGCGGCGTCGAGCACGACGTTCCCGACGGTGGGCATCGGGGTGTTCACCTGGCTGAGCATCGCGACGACGATCACGGTGGGCGCGTCGTTGAACCCGGACTCGGCCTCCAGGATGCCCGCGAGGCGCTGCGGGAGGGGGAGCCGCCGCAGGACGGAGAACACCGCCGCGGCGTCGGTCGAGGCGAGGATGGCGCCGATGAGCAGGGCCGTGCGCCAGTCCATGTCCAGCAGCCAGTACACGGCACCCGCGAGCGCGAGCACGCTCACGGCGACGCCCGCCGTGGCGAGGACCAGCGCGGTCGGTACGGCCCGGCGTACGTGCTGCCAGTTGGTGGTGAGACCGCCCTCGGCCAGGATCACGGCCAGGGCGGCGAGGCCGATCTGCTGGGCGAGATGGGCGTTCTCGAACTGGATGCCCAGTCCCGCCTCGCCGACCAGCAGCCCGATGGCGAGGTAGATCAGCAGGCTGGGCAGCCCTGTGCGGTGCGCTACTCGTACAGAGGCGATGGCGGCGATGACGACGACGGACGCGAGGAGTAGCCAGACGTTCAGGTTCACCTGCCTCCTCTCTCGCGTCACGTCCGTCCATTGTGTCGTATTCGTATACGCCACTACCATGATGAACGGCTATGGGCTACCGTCACACGCGACACATGCGGTGCTATGGCGACGGGTATCAGGTGACGGCGTGATCGACGAGACTTCCCCGGTTCTGGAGAACGCGAGGAAGGACGAATCGGCCGCCGACCAGGACGTCACCCCGGCGAAGCCGCCCAAGAGGAAACGAAGCCTGGTCCGCCGGCTCCTGATCGTGACCGGCCTGATCTTCGCCATGGTGTTCGCCGCGGGGTTCGCTCTGGTGATGGAGCGTCAGATCACGCTGAACGGCAACATCGAGCGCATCCCTGGAGCGTTCCCCGAGGAGGCCGGGCGCCCGGCCAAGGCGGCGGGCGACGCGCAGAACTGGCTGCTCATCGGTTCTGACAAGCGTCCAGGCGAGTCGGGCAACCAGCGGGCCGACACGATCATGATCGTCCACATCCCGGCCGACCGGGACCGGCTCACCCTCATCGGCATCCCCCGCGACTCTTATGTCCGGATCCCCGGTCGCGGAAACAACAAGATCAACGCGGCGTACGCGTTCGGTGGCCCGCAGTTGCTGATCAAGACGGTGGAGAACCTCACGAAGGTCCGTGTCGACCATTTCGCGGCCCTGGACTTCCAGGGGTTCGTCACCATGACGCAGGTGATCGGCGGCGTCGACGTGGACGTGGCCCGCAAGGTGTACGACCCGATGAGCAAGATCACCTGGCCGCAGGGCCGCGTGCATCTGGAGGGGGAGAAGGCCCTGCTGTTCGTCCGGCAGAGGTACAACCTGCCGGGTGGCGACTTCGACCGGATCAAGCGCCAGCAGGCGTTCATCGGGGCGATGGGGCACAAGATCATCAGCAGGGAGCTGCTGACCGATCCGTTCAAACTGAACGGGTTCCTGGAGGCGCTCACGCGGGCGGTCAGCGTCGACTCCGGGGTGACGCTGGGCACGCTGCGCGACCTCGCGCTGGAGCTCAGGGACATCCGGCCGGACACCGTCGACTCCACCACGCTGCCCACGCTCGGCACCGCCACCGTCAAGGGCGCGAGCGTCGTCCGCCTCAACAGGCAGGCGGGGGCGCTGTTCTACGAGGCGATCAGGAACGACACGCTGGGGGAGTACTTCAGGGAGAGCGGCGGCCTGAACGACCTCACGATCCTCCCCTGACGACCGGCGACCGGCGCCTCACGACCACGAGCGACGGCCGACGCCCCACGACCCACGACCCACGACCCACGACCCAGGCCTTACGCCGGGCGAAAGGGTCAGCCCGGGATGGGGACGATTCCCGACGGCAGGGCCGCCACCGACACCGCCTGGTCGTGCGGCTCCGCGGGGACGCCGCCGATCAGCTCCCCCTCGTGCAGCAGCGCGACCCTCGGCACGTTCGGCCCCACCCGTGCCAGCGCCCGGTCGTACGAGCCGCCGCCGCGTCCCAGCCTGATGCCGGTGACCGGGTCGACGGCCAGCGCGGGCACGATCACCAGCGCGGCCGTGCGGATGGTGTCGACGCCCCGCCGGGTGTCCACCGGCTCCATGAGGCCGCGCGGCCCGGGGGCCAGCGAGCCGGGCCCGTCGTAGACGGCCCAGTCGAGGTCGCCGTCCGGCTGGAGCACGGGCAGGATGACCGTGGCGCCGTGCTTCCACAGGGCGAACACCAGTCCGTGGGTGGCCGGTTCTGTGCCCATCGACCAGTAGCACGCGACCAGCCCGGCCATCTGCACCCAAGGCTGGTCGAGTAGCGTTTCCCTGATCGCGGTCGCCGGGCCGCGCGGATCGGCGAGCCCCGCACGTGCGGCGACGATCCTCCGGCGCAGCTCCGCCTTGTCCACTCGGCCCTCCATTAAGGTGCATCCATGGCTGACTACGATCCTGTGACGAAAGTCGTCATCCCCGCCGCCGGTCTCGGTACGCGCTTCCTGCCGGCCACCAAGGCGACCCCCAAAGAGATGCTTCCGATCGTCGACAAGCCGGCCATCCAGTATGTGGTCGAGGAGGCGGTGTCGGCCGGGCTCCTCGATCTCCTCATGGTGACAGGCCGGAACAAGCGCTCCATCGAGGACCACTTCGACAGAGCGTACGAGCTGGAGGAGGTGCTCGCCGCCAAGGGTGATTCGGAGCGGCTCTCCCAGGTGCTCGAACCCGTCGAGATCGCCACGTTCCACTACGTGCGGCAGGGCGAGCCGAAGGGCCTCGGTCACGCCGTCCTGTGCGCGAAGCAGCACGTCGGCAACCACCCGTTCGCCTGCCTGCTGGGCGACGACCTGATCGACCGCCGCGACCACCTCCTCAAGCGCATGATCGAGGTGCGGGACACCTACGGCGGCAGCGTGGTCGCGCTGATGGAGGTGCCGAGGGAGCAGGTCTCCCTGTACGGCTGCGCGGAGATCTCGCCGACGTCGGAGGACGACGTGGTCCGGGTCACCGGCCTGGTGGAGAAGCCCGCCCCGGACGAGGCGCCGTCCAACTGGGCGGTCATCGGGCGGTACGTCATCGACCCCGCGGTGTTCGAGGTGCTGGAGAACACCCCTCCGGGGCGTGGCGGCGAGATCCAGCTCACCGACGCCCTGCTCGAGCTCGCGGGCCGTTCCACCGAGGAGGGCGGCCCCGTGCACGGCCTGCTGTTCCGCGGCCGCCGGTACGACACGGGCAACAAGCTCGACTACCTGCGCACGGTCGTGCAGTTCGCGGCGGACCGGCCGGACCTGGCCCCGGACTTCATGCCGTGGTTGCGCGAGTTCCTGGACGAAGTCGCGCCGTGAGCCCCGTATGCCCCGTATGCCCGGTGAGTTCCGTGGAACCGGCCGATCCCTCCCCCCGCCGGCGGGCGCGATGAAGACGGTCGACGCGCACCTGGCCGAGATCCTCGCCGCGGTCCGCCCGCTGGACCCGGTCGAGCTGGACCTCGACGCGGCGCTCGGCGCCACACTGGCCGAGGACGTCACCTCGCCGGTCGCCCTGCCGCCGTTCGACAACTCGGCCATGGACGGGTACGCCGTGCGCGCGGCGGACGTCGCGGCGGCGGCCGACGACGCCCCTGTGGTGCTGCCGGTCACCGTGGACGTGGCGGCCGGCGACACGGCGCCGAGGAGGGTGGAGCCCGGCCTGGTCACGCGCATCATGACCGGGGCGCCGCTGCCCGATGGCGCCGACGCCGTGGTGCCCGTCGAGTGGACCGACGGGGGCACCGTCAAGGTCGCGATCCGCCGGGCCGCGCCCCTGGGCAACGCCATCCGCAGGTCGGGGGAGGACGTCCTGGCGGGCGGCCTCGTGCTCACGGCGGGCGCCGTGCTCGGCCCGGCCCAGCTCGGCATCCTCGCCGGGGTGGGCCGCCGGACGGTGCTCGCCCATCCGCGTCCCCGGGTGGTGGTGCTGTCCACCGGCGCCGAGCTCGTCGAACCGGGTACGCCGCTGGGGCACGGGCAGATCTGGGAGTCCAACAGCTTCACCATGGTCGCGGCCGTACGGCAGGCGGGCGGGGAGGCGTACCGCCGGCGCGCCGTCGGCGACGATCCCGCCGAGTTCCTCGCCACCCTGAACGGCCTGCTCGGCGAGGCCGACGCCGTGATCACGACCGGCGGCATCTCCATGGGTGCCTACGAGCCGGTCAAGGAGGCGCTGTCCCCGCTGGGGCCGATCCGGTTCGAGAAGATCGCCATGCAGCCGGGGATGCCGCAGGGTTTCGGGCTGCTGGGCGAGCGCGGCGTACCGATCTTCACGCTGCCCGGCAATCCCGTCTCGTCGTACGTCTCGTTCGTGCTGTACGTGAAGCCTGCCCTCGCCCGGATGCGCGGGCTGCCCGCGACGCCGCCGGCCACCGTCACGGCGACGACGATGGCGCCGCTGCGCTCGCCGGCGGGCAGGCGTTCCTTCCTGCGCGGGGTCCTCGGGGTCGCGGACGGGGGTGCGGCCACGGTGGTCCCCGTGCACGGGCAGGGGTCCCACCAGCTTGCGGCGCTCGCGGGGGCGAACGCCCTGATCGTGGTGCCCGAGGACGTCACCGGCCTGCCTGAGGGCGCGACGGTGGAGGTGATCCCGCTGTGAACCGGCGACCCGGGCCCCGCTGTGAACGCGCGAGCGGGTTCCGCTGTGAACGCGCGAGTGGGCTTCGCTGTGAACGTACGACCGGGCCCCGCGACAGTGGAGAGGGTTCCGGCGTGAGGGAGGTGGTGCGCTGTGGGTGAGCTGACGCATCTGGACGAGTCCGGCGCCGCCCGTATGGTCGACGTGTCCGCCAAGGACGTCAGCGTCCGTACGGCGCGCGCCTCCGGGCGGGTGCTGCTGTCGGCGGACGCGGTGGCGGTGCTGCGGTCCGGCACGGTCCCGAAGGGGGACGCGATCGGGGTCGCCCGCATCGCCGGGATCCAGGGGGCCAAGCGCACCCCCGACCTGATCCCGCTGTGTCACCCGATCGCGTTGCACGGCGTCAAGGTGGAGATCGCCGTGGTCGACGCGGGCGTGGAGATCATCGTCCGGGTCAAGACCGCCGACCGTACGGGCGTGGAGATGGAGGCGCTCACGGCCGTGACGGTCGCGGGCCTGGCGATGATCGACATGATCAAGGCGGTGGACCCGGCGGCGGTGATCACCGACGTGCGGGTCGAGGAGAAGACCGGTGGCAAGACCGGCGTCTGGACCCGCCCGTGAGGGCCCTCCGTGGCGGGGGTCGCCGCCGGGCTCCGTCCCTGGACCCGACCGCGAGGACCTTCGCCGGGATTCGCTTGTGAGGGCCCTGGTGGTGACGGCCTCCACCCGGGCCGCCGCCGGGGTCTACCCCGACAAATCAGGGCAACTGCTTGCCTCGTTGCTCGCCGAGGCGGGCTGCGAAACGGTGGACGGCCCTCGGGTGGTGCCCGACGGCGAGCCGGTCGAGACCGCCCTGCGCGAGGGCGTCCGGGACGGGTACGACGTGATCGTCACCACCGGGGGCACCGGCCTCACCCCGCGGGACCTCACCCCGGAGATGACCCGCAGGGTGATCGAACGGGAGATCCCCGGCATCGCCGAAGCCGTGCGCCAGGCGAACCGCGACAAGGTGCCCACCTCGATCCTCTCGCGCGGGCTCGCCGGGCAGGCGGGCACGACCCTCATCGTGAACCTGCCCGGATCATCGGGGGGCGTACGGGACGGGATGGCCGTTCTCGCCCCCGTGCTCCGGCACGCCGTCGACCAGATCAGGGGCGGCGACCACCCCCGCCCCTGAGCGGCCCCCGGCCATGGGAGGCGAGGTCGTGACGGCCGCCATGGCGAATTGGGGGCCGGACAGGGGATGATTGATCCGTGGATCGACTTCGCGGCTGGCCGGTGACCCTTGACGAGGGACCGGTGGGCCTCCGGCCGCTGCGTCTGCGTGACGTCAACGCCTGGCGGGAGACGCGGCTGCGCAACGCCGACTGGCTGCGGCCGTGGGAACCCAGCAACCCCGAGACCCCGCTGTTCCGCACGGGCCTCGGGCCGTACATCTCCATGGTCGGCACGCTTCGGCGCGAGGCGCGGCAGGGGCTCGCGCTGCCGTGGGTCGTGACCTGGCGCGGGGCGTTCGCCGGCCAGCTCACGGTGGGCGCGATCGTCTGGGGCTCCGCGCGGTCGGCCCAGGTCGGCTACTGGGTGAGCGGGGCGCTGGCCGGGCGCGGGATCACCCCGACGGCGCTCGCGATGGCCGTGGACCATTGCTTCTTCACGGTGGGCCTGCACCGGCTTGAGGCGAACATCCGGCCGGAGAACCACGCCAGCCGGCGCGTGGTGGAGAAGCTCGGTTTCCGCGAGGAAGGGGTCCGGCGGCGGCAGCTCCACATCGACGGCGCCTGGCGCGACCACATCTGCTACGCGCTGACCCTCGAGGACGTGCCCCGGGGGCTGCTGGCCCAGTGGAGGCAGACCCGGGAGAAGACCGCTCACGACGGCTCCTCCTAGCCAGCTATATACAGGTTTGACGCAGGCCTGGGGATAAACAGGTTGACGATCTCGCGACACACCGCACTGAATACTCGTCAACCAGTGACACGCGGTCCTACGGTGCGTGACGTGAGCACATTTGCGACGGCGCCCGCCCCGTGGTGTGTTCACGCTGCCCGGGGGTGGGCTGATGCTTAGCGCCTTCCTCTATCTCGGCATCGTGCTCATGTGGTTGTGCGTCCTGGTGCCGATGTGGTTGCGCTATGACCGCCACACGGTCGACATCGACGATCTTTACGAGGAGGGCGAGGAGGGCGAGGAGTCCGACGGCTCCGCCGAGTCGGACGGCGACACGTTGTGCGACGTCCCCGTGCACGAGATCCCGGCCGCCCGCGCGCCGCTCGACGCCGACGCCGACGACGAGGTCACCGTGGAACTCGCCCCCGCCGAGCCACGCGCCGAACAGCGTGCAGAGCCTCGCACCGAGCGGCGCACCGAGTCTCGCGCAGACCAGCGCGCCGACGCACGCTCCGAGCAGCGTGCGGGGCTTCGTGGTCATGCCTCCGATGCGTCGTCCCCCGCGGAGAGGGACGCCCAGGGCCCGGCCGAGGCGTCCGGTCCCGTCGCGCCGCCGGTTTCCGGGGTGTCCGAGCAGGTTTCCGATGTGCCGTCCGATGGTTCGTCCGGTTCCCCATCAGGTATCAATGGGAAGGTGCCGCCGATCGAGTTCCGCCGCCGGGCCAGCGTGATGGCCCGGCGTCGCCGCTGGCTGCTCTGGAGCGTGCTACTGCACATCGCCTCTCTGGTGACGGCGGCCGTGGGCGTGGCGCCGTGGTGGAGCGTGGCGCCTTCCGTCGTGCTGCTGGTGTCCTACCTCGCGGTCCTGCGCGTCGCCGTCGGGGCGGACACCGAGCGGCGCGCCGAGGCCGCGCGGGCCCGCGCGGAACGGGAGCGCCAGGAGCGCGAGCATCGGCTCGCCGTGGAACTCGCCGCGCAGCAGGCCGAGGCCGAGATCATCGAGTTCCGCAGGCGCGTCGAGCCTTTCGACCAGTACGCCGACCGCACCCGCCGCGCCGTGGGCGACTGATCAAGCCTCGGCGGGCACCGAGTCGGCCGTGGCGAGGCGGTCAGAGCCTAGCTCGGGACGCTGCGGCCCTCCGTCCTGGTGATGCTGATCCCGCCGGACGAGCCGCGCAGCCCGAAGCCGTAGCGGTACTGCTGCCGTGCCTGCGCGGTCGTGAGGACGTCGCCGATGGCGGCGGTGCCGAGCCGGCGCCACACCCCGGCGCTCTCCGCGTACGAGGTGATCATCGTGCCGGAGAGCAGGAGTGCGAAGCGGTCGCCCCGCCGCAGGGTCAGCGGCGTCTCGCCGGGAGTGCTGACGAAGGCGCCGCCCACCTGCACGTTGAGCCCCGACTGTTTGCGGGTGTTGTTGTACCAGGCGGTCACGTAACTGTTCCCGTCCTTCACCCAGCCCACGAAGATGCTGTCCTCCGGCGCGCCGGTGCCGGCGAACGTACCGGCGGTCACGATGCTGACCGCGGTCCCCGAGGACGGCAGCCCGGGCCCGGCGATCATGCCGAAGAACGGCTCGGAGTCGGCGCCGGTGAACCTGCCGTCGCCGCTGCTGATCACCGGGATGGTCTCGTTGTTCTCCGGCCGGTACGCGGCGTACGCGCCGGAGGTGTCGTCGGTGAAGCGGTCGAGGACGTCGACGTGCGAGAACGCCGCGAGGGTGAAGGTACCGTCGCCCGGCGCGGCCGCCTCGGCCCCCTTGTCGCCGCCGTGCAAGGAGGGTACGAAGATCACCGCCGCCGTCACGGCCAGCGCCACGGCCGCGGCCGCCGCCGCGAGCACCGGCCACCGGCGCGCGAGCGGTCCGCGGGACGACCTGGTCCCGGCGGCCCTGACCCCCGGCGACGTCGGTTCGAGATCCGGACCGGGCGGTGACCCTGGATCGGTGCCCGGACCGCCGGGCTGCCGCTCCAGGAGGGTGCGGGGGGTGGCGTGGTTGCCGGTGAGGTCGCGCAGCAGGCGCGCGGCGGGCGGGCGGGCCGAGGGCTCCTTGGCCAGGCAGGCGAGGACGATCGCGCGCAACGGATCGGGCACGCCCGAGACGTCCGGCTGACCGTTCAGGATGGCGTGCAGGATCGCCGGGACGGCCTTGGCGGGGAACGCCATCCGCCCCGTCGCGGCGAAGACCATCGTGCTGGCCCACGAGAACATGTCGGACGCCACCGTGACCGGCGCCTCGGTGAACTGCTCGGGCGACATGTAGGCGGGGGTGCCGACCAGGTGGGTGCTGCTCGTCATGTGGTCGAGCGCGCGGGCGATGCCGAAGTCGATCACCACCGGGCCCTCGGGGCCGAGGATCACGTTGGCCGGCTTGAAGTCCCGGTGCACGATCCCGACCTGGTGGATCGAGGCCAGCGCGGTGAGTGTGGCGACCGCCAGCCGTTCCAGCCCGCTGCCGGTGCGCGGCCCGTCCGTCTTGACAAGGTGGTCGAGCGAAGGGCCGGGGACGTACTCGCTGACGATGTACGGCCGGTCGCCCGCCATGCCCGTGCTGATCACCCTGGCCGTGCAGAACGCGGCGACGCTCGCCGCGACCTCGGCCTCGCGCAGGAACCGCCGCCTGACCTCGGCGTCGGGGGAGAACCGGGCGTGCAGCAGCTTGATGGCCACCTGCGTCCCGTCGGCTGATCGCCCGAGGTAGACCGTGCCCTGGCCGCCTTCGCCGAGCAGCGTGGAGATCCGGTAGTCACCGATGCTTTCGGGCTCGCCGGACCTCAGCACGCGAGGAACCGTCACCGCTTCACCCCGCACAATCGGATGATCACCCTATGCCCCGGCCCACCGTAGTCCGTGGCCCTGGACCGGCGCCGGAGAACGACGACATTCCACCGCCTTCCACCTGGAGGTCGGCGACCACAACCCTCATCTCGGCCCCGCCGAAACACCCCTGTCGCCAGGCCGGGCGTGGTGCACGTCGATAAATATTGATGACCGGTCGGTCAGATTGTTTGGTAGAGTCGGGGCATGATCGACGGACGACTTCTGCGCGGGGAACGGACCCGCCAGGCCGTGCTGGACACCGGGGTCTCACTGGCCTCGGTGGAGGGTCTTGAGGGCCTGTCCCTCGCCCGGCTCGCGCAGACCCTCGGCGTCAGCAAATCGGGGCTTTTCGTGCACTGGCCGGACAAGCAGGGTCTCCAGCTCGCGATCATCGAGCACGCCCGCCGGCAGTTCATCGAGCAGATCGTCCGGCCCGCGCTGCGCGCCCCCAAGGGGTTGCCGCGGCTCTGGGCCCTGCACGAACGCCGCCTGGCCTTCTACGAGGCCGGGACGCTCCCCGGCGGCTGCTTCTTCGCCGCCGTCGGCGCCGAACTCGACGACCGGCCGGGTCCCGTCCGCGACTCCGTCGTCCAGGCCAAGGACGAGTGGATGGACCTGCTGAACCGGCTCACCACGCAGGCCGTCGAACGGGGAGAGCTCCGGCCCGGCACCGACGCCGGCCAGCTCGCCTTCGAGGTCGAGGCGCTCGGCGAGGCCGTGGTCGTCCACCACCACCTGCTCCGCCGTGAACGCAGCTACCTCTACGCCCGGCGCGCCGTGCTCGACCGGCTCCGGGCCCTCGCGACCGACCCCAGCGTCCTACCGGAGGCCTGAAATGACCACCGCCCTGCGCATCGGGCACACCCAGCCCGTCCAGATCCACTTCGAGGACCTCGACGCGATGGGCGTCGTCCACAACGGCCGCTACGTGCTGCTGCTGGAACGCGCGCTCACGGCATACTGGGCCACGCACGGCTGGCCGTTCGACCCGGCCCTGCCGCACTTCGCCGAGGTCTTCTTCGTGGTGCGCGAGTTCACCATCACCTACCACGTCCCCGTCACCACGGTGGGCGAGGTCGCCGTCCACTTCTGGGTCGAACACCTCGGCACGACCAGCGTGGTGTACCGCTTCCGCGTCCTGTCCGGGGACCACACGGTCGTCCACGCCGAAGGCCGCCGCGTCCAGGTGAAGATCGACCAGACGACCCTGAACCCCAGCCCGATCGGCCCCTCCGTACGCGAGGCCATCGTCCCGCTGATGCACACCTCGTGACGCACTCCCCGGTGACCGTTTCTCCGCCGATGGTCCAGGCCGCTCACAAGCCGGGACGGCGGGCCATCATGGCCTCGGGTCCCCTTTCTTCACCTGCTCGAAGAGCCCGACCGACCATCGGACGGGCCGGCCGGTCGGCGCGCCGGGCATTTCCCACCTGAGCCGCACCGTGATCCACTTACCCGCGGGCGCGTCGAATTCGCTGATCGCCATGGGGTACGACCCGGTCGTCCATACGGCGCAGTCGCCGGCGACGCCGAGGTCGCGGCCGTTCACCTGGTAGGTGTAACGCATGCGGTCGGCCAGCGTACCCGTGCAGAGCTGGTCCAGGCCCAGCTTGCGGCCCCTGCCCATGACCTTGAACGTGGCCTCCGAGTTCTGCGGCCACGTGCCGTTCCGCACCTCAAGGAGCTTCTCCCCCTCCACACGCTCGGGAAAAGCCTTGGGCGCCCGCGGCCGGCTGGGCGTCTCCGCGGGCAGCCACTCATAGATGGCGAAATGCCAGACGGCTTGGTCCTGCGGTCCGGTCACGGGTTCACAGGTCTTCTTGCCCGAGCCCTGCACACAGGCCGAAGGTTCGCCCCGGCTTATGGTGAACTTGATCGTCACCTCACTGGCGCCCTTGGGCACTGACAGCGGCTTCAGCGTCATCTTCTTCGTGCACGGCCCGATGAAGCTCGATTCGATCGACACCTTCCCGTCGATCGAGGTGATGGGAGGGACCTGTGCCTTCTCACCGCCGTCGCAGGTCGCCGCGATGTCGAGAGGTCTGCCCGACACCGGCACCGTAACGATGGCCTTCGGCCGGCCGGGCGGCTCGAGCCTGGTGACGGCCAGGCGTGTGTACTCGGCCCCGTCGTCGGCGGTGAACCGCCCAGGAAGGTCGGGGGACGGCCGCACGGCCGCTGTCGTGGTGTCGCGGGGCCGGCCGGGCGTCAGGTCCACCAGCGGCAGGGCCATCACGCTCACCGCGGCCAGTACCGCGGCCGCCGCCGCGCCGCGCCGGCGCCGCCGGGTTCGCCTGATGCGCGCCTCGACCTGGGCGTATCGCGCCGGATTCGGCGCGGGCGCGTCATCGCCACGCTCGCGCAGGACACTGCGCAACTCATGCATGCTCATCGACACAGCTCCTTCACGATCGAGTCGTCCATTCGCAGCTTGGCCAGCGCTTTCGCGGTCTGGCTCTTGACCGTGCCGATCCCGCAACCGAGCACATCGGCCGCCTCGGCCAGCGAGAGATCTTCGTAGAAGCGCAGCACCATCACCGCGCGCTGTCTCACCGGCAGCCTGCCGAGGGCACGCCACATCGCGTCGCGCTCATCCGATTTCTCGCTTCCGTCACCGGCGCGTACGCCTTCCGGCAGCTCATCGCTCGGGAGCTCGTGCCGCCAGCGCCTTCGCCGCCAGGAGACATACGTCGTCACCAGCACCTTGCGCGCGTACGCTTCCGGCTCGCTCAATCTCGGCCAGGCGAACCACGTCTTGACCAGCGACTCCTGGAGGAGGTCCTCCGCGGTCGCCCAGTCGTGCGTCAGCATGTACGCGACGCGCAGCAACCGATCGGACCGCGTCGCCACGAAATCCGCGTAGATCGCTCGATCTGCCAAACCCTGCCTCCAGCCACCGCCCGTTGACGGTACTGACGCATCGAGCACGCCCGGAGGTTGTCCGCGCGAGACATCGGATACGCGACGGGTTTCCGCGTCGTCAGTCGTTCTCCAGGTCGAGCAGGCCTCGGCGAAAGGCGACGGCGACGGCGGCCGCGCGGTCGTTCACGCCGAGTTTGAGGTAGATGTGCAGCAGGTGGCTCTTGACGGTGGCCTCGCTGACGAAAAGGCGCGCGGCGACCTCGCGGTTGGTGGTGCCCTGGGCGATGAGGTCCAGGACCTCCAGTTCCCGCGCGCTCAGCGGGTCGGCGGGAGCGCGTACCTGACCGAGGAGGCGGGTGGCCACCGACGGGGACAGCACGGCCTCGCCCCGCCTCGCCGTACGGACGGCGCGGATGAGGTCGTCGCGCTGGGTGTCCTTGAGCAGGTAGCCGGTGGCGCCGGCCTCGATGGCCGTCAGGACGTCCTTGTCGGTGTCGTAGGTGGTGAGGACGAGGACGCGTGCCGTGACCCCGAGCCGCGCGAGTTCCTTGATGGCCGCGACGCCGTCCATCTTCGGCATCCGCAGGTCCATGAGGATCACGTCCGGCTTCAGGGCCCGTGCGAGCTCGACCGCCTGCGCGCCGTCTCCGGCCTCGGCGAGCACCTCGAAGCCCGGGTCGCCGGCGAACATGCCGCGGAGGCCGTCACGGACGATGGGGTGGTCGTCGGCGATCAGCAACCGGATCGGGGGCTCAGCCACGGGCCATCGCCGGAACGCTGGCCGAGATGGCGGTGCCGCCACCGGGCTCCGACTCGATCTCCAGGGTGCCCGCCAGGCGGCTGACGCGCGTGCGCATCGAGGTCAGGCCGAAGCCGCCGCCGTCCCGGACGCGTTCCGGGTCGAATCCGGCGCCGTCGTCGCGCACGTCCAGGGTGACCACGTCCTCCATGTACGAAACGGTCAGCCCGACCCGGGACGCGCCCGCGTGCTTGGCCGCGTTGGCCAGGGCCTCCTGCGCGGTGCGGAGCAGGGTCTCCTCCACCACCGGATGCATGGGACGGACCGTACCGGTCATGGTGACGTCGGCGCGCACCCCGTTGAGCTCGCTCCACCGGGCCACGAGCTCGCGCAACGCCTCGGGCAACGGCGTCGTCTCCAGCTGGCCGGGTCCGACCGCGTTGACGGAGCGCCGCGCTTCGGTGAGGCTCTCCCGCGCCAGCCGTACGGCGTTGTCCACGCGGTGCCGCCAGTCCTCGGCCCGCTGCGCCGCCTGGAGCTGGGTGATGATGCCGGCCAGGCCCTGGGCGAGGGTGTCGTGGATCTCCGCCGCCATGCGCTGCCGCTCGTCCAGCACACCCGCCTCCCGCGCCTGTACCAGGAGCTGGGCCTGGAGACCGGTGTTCTCCTTCATCGCCTTCTCAAGCTGCGCCACGGTCCGCTTCCGCTCGGCGCTGCGCTCGGCCGTGATGTCGCCGAAGAAGCTGAACAGGCCGACCACGGTCACGATGGCGGCGGTGAAGAACAGGTAGGTGAAGATCGCGGATGGGGTGGGGTCGGGCAACCCGCCGTTGTACGCCGCGACGCTGATCGCCGCCGTGGCGGTCACCCCGGCGAACCGCCACGTGCCGTTCAGGTACTGCCATGAGTGCAGGTACCCGGCGAAGCCGAAGAAGCTGGCGAACCATATCCCCTGCGTGCAGAGCACTCCGACCAGGACCACCAGGCCCGTCACGTAGACCACGCCTCGCGGCACCAGCCGGATCCAGGCGGCGGCCGACGCGGCCAGCGCGATCGTCTGCCACGACCGGCCGTTCACGAGGAGGGCGAGCACGGTGGAGATCGTCAGCAGGATGTACGGCGCGGCCGCCATCTGGCGGTCCAGGAGTTTCTCCCACTGGTCGAGCCGCCCGGTCATCTCTCACTCCCAGCGGAAGAACTTGGCCGCGGCGATGCTGATGACCAGGGCGTACGCGGCCATCACCACCAACATCAGCGGATCGGGGGCGCCGCCCGCCCAGACATCCTGCATGCTCTGCCGGAAAGCCCCCAAAGGGGTGTATTCGCCAATACGAGCCAAGATAACGGGCATTTTATCCGTGGGCTGCATCAGTCCCGCGAGAAACGCCATCGGGAAGTACAGCAGGACACCCACCCCGTTGGCGGCCCGCCCGTTCGGGGCCAGGGCCGCGATGAGCAGCCCGATGGCGAACATCGCCGCCGTGCCGAGCAGGAACGTCACCGCGATCAACGGCCCCCGGGTGGGCAGGTGAGCGCCCAGGACGGTGCCTGCGAAGATCACCAGCAGGCCGCAGGAGACCACCGCGAGGACGAACTGCAGGATCAGTTGCACGACCAGCATGCTCGCGGGACGTACCGGCGTGCTCGAAAGCCTGCGCAGGATGCCCCTCTCGCGGTAGGTGGCCATGGTGGTGGGCAGCATGTACAGGCCCACGAGGCCGACGGCGATCGCGAGCGCCATCGGCAGGAGCATGGTGTCGCCCGGCCCGATCGAGCTTCCGAAGATCACCAGAATGAACAGCGGGATGAGAAGCGAGAACATCGCTCCCGGCTCCCGGACCAGCAGCTTCAGTTCGACGAAGGTGAGCTTGGTCATGGTGGTCCTCCGTCAGTGGGTGGGGCCGAACGAACGGCCGGTCAGCGCGATGAACGCGTCGTCGAGGGTGCGCTTGTCGATGCGCAGGTCGCTGACCAGGATGTGATGCCGGGCGAGCCGGCCGGTGACGGCCGTGGCGAAGTCACCTCGGCCCCTGACGACCACCCGGTTTCCGTTCCTGCTCACGCCGGTGACGCCAGGCAGGTCGCCGAGTTCGACCAGGTCGCCGTCCATCAGCGTGAACCTCATGTGGTGCTCGGCGTCGGTCCCGTCGACCAGCCCGGCCGGGGTGTCGATGGCGACGACACGGCCGCCGTCGAACACCGCGACCCTGTCGCAGAGCTCTTCCACCTCGTCCATGAAGTGGCTGACCAGCACCACCGTCACGCCGCTCGCGCGGACCCGCTTGATCAGCTCCCACGTGGCACGGCGGGCCTGCGGGTCGAGTCCGGTGGTCAGCTCGTCGAGAAAGGCCACCGTCGGGCTGCCGACCAGCGCCAGGGCGATGAACAACCGCTGCTTCTGGCCACCCGACAGTTTCCCGAAACGGGCGGTGCGCTTGTCGGCCAGCCCCCACTCCTCGAGAAGCTCGCGCCAGTCGCGCGGCTTGGCGTAGAAGGAGGCGTAGAGGTCCAGCGCCTCCCACACCTTGATGTTCTCCGGCAACTGCGTGTCCTGGAGCTGCACGCCGATCCGCTCACGCAGCCGCCGCCCGTCCTTGACCGGGTCGAGCCCCAGCACCCTGATCGACCCGCCGTCCGGCCGCCGCAGCCCCTCCACGCACTCCACGGCGGTGGTCTTGCCGGTGCCGTTGGGCCCGAGGATGCCGAAGATCTCGCCCTCCGTCACGGAGAACGACACCCTGTCCAGAACCGTCAGATCCGCGTACCTCTTGTGGAGATCGGTGACCTCGATGACTGCCATGGATCAAGCATCTTCGGCCCGCGCTTCGGGCGAATCGGCCTGCCGGGTGTGATCATCCCTGGATGCGGCTGACCGGAGAACCAACCGAATGGTTGATGCCCCGGCCCGAGGTGTTCACCATCCGGCGGCGGGCAGGTGATCGTGCCAGGCGCACCTCGCGGCGGCGGACAGTAGGGTGAGCGCGGCCGCGCCGTGCGCTCCACCGGACACGAGATCCGGCACGAGAAAGAGGGGAAGACCATGGGTACCTTCGTGCTCATCCCAGGGATGTGCCACGGCGGCTGGTGCTTCGAGGAACTCACCGGCGGGCTTCGCGCGCACGGGCATGCCGTCCACCCGCTGACGCTGACCGGGGTCAGCGAGCGCGGCCACCTGCTGCACGGCGGAGTGAACCTCGACACGCACATCCAGGACGTGACTGCTGTGCTGGCCGCCGAGAACATCCAGGACGCGGTGCTGGTCGGCCACAGCTACGGCGGCATGGTGATCACCGGTGCCGCCGACCGCGCGCCCGACCGCGTGGACGCCCTGGTGTACATGGACGCCATGGTGCCGGAGGCCGGCGACTCCGCCTGGAACATCGTCTCCGACGACGAGCGGGGCTGGTACATGGACGTGGTGGAGACCGGCTACGCGGTACGGCCGCTGCCCTTCTTCGACCCACGGGCCACGCCCCACCCGATCGCCTCGCTGCTCCAGCCGCTCCGGCTCACCGGCGACCTCGCGCACATCCGCCGCAGGGACTACGTTTACGCCGCCAACTGGAACGGCGAATCACCGTTCACCCCCGTCTACCAGCGGCTGCGCGAGGACCCCGCGTGGACGACGCACGCGCTGGACGGCGGGCACAACCTCATGCGGGACGCGCCGAACGACCTGCTGAAGGTCCTCCTCCAGGTCGCCGACTCCACCGACGGCGCGGACCGCGGCTGACCACGCCGCGGAACCCCGACTGCGCGGGCCGTGCTGACCACGCCGCGGAACCCCGACTGCGCGAACTGCGGCTGACCACGCCGCGGAACCCGGCCGACGCGGGCCGCGGCGGGCTCGAGGCGGACCGGCCTAAGCCTCGGATCGCTTCTCCAGCCGGCTGCCGCGCGGCAGGGTGACGGTCATGATGTTGCTGGGGGTGTCCAGCTCGATCCGGTGCCCCCGCCCGCGCGGGACGATCGCGGCGGTCCCGGCCGTCAGCCTGATCTCCTCCTCCTGTTGTCCCGGCCGCTCCGGACGCAGGTAGAGCCGGATGATCCCGATAAGGCAGGACACGACCGTCTCGGCCTCGGGGTTGACCTCCCAGTGGTCGGAGTGCACGTCGGCATTGGTCTTCGCATGGAAGGCCGACAGCTGCCAGCCGTCCTGGCCGGAGCCGAGCGGCCGGTTCCCGGCGTGGATCTCGCCTTGGTGGAGGCGGAGGAACGACGCGAAGAGATCGATCGGGGTGACGGTCATGCCGACACGTCCTTCGAGCGGCGGTCTTCCGCTCAGTGGCTCGCGTGATGCGGCGGCCCCCGGGCTCATGTAACGGCGACTCGCCCTGACTTGAATCGTGAGCATGCCACCATCGTGGTCTTCAAGCGGGCCGCGGTCGTCCTGCCCGGGGAGACTCCTCCGTCCGGCACCTGGGCAGTAGAGACGGCCCCGATACATCGCCGGGAGTAGTGTCCGCTCAGATGCGGGATCAGTCGCGACGAGAACCTCCGCTCCGCCACAGGTGAGCCGGTCGGCGTTACCGGTATGGGCGGTCGATCGCCAGGTCCGCCGGCGGTGGGCTGACGTCGGGGAACGAGCCGTCGCCGAACATGATCCGCGCCGCCAGGGCACGACCGGCACGACCGCGCAGGACGGTCACCGCAGCCTCTGCCGCGACAGGGGAGCGGATGCCGGCGAACACGCGGCGCAGCGTCAGCCGGACGCGGAACCGGGTCCGCAACGCGTTCCCGTCGTACCGGCCCAGCATGCGCCGGTCGCCGGTACGCAGGTACCCGGCGGTGACCGCCGCGGCCAGTTCGGACATGCGCAGGCACGGGTCCAACCCGCCGGCCGTCAGCGGCGACACCGCGCCCGCCGCGTCTCCGACGAGCAGCCCGGCGGGGCACGCCAGCCGTCGCAGCACACCGCCGACCGGGATCGGCCCCCCTCGGCGCTCGACCGGCCCGGCGGGCGGGGTACGGCCGGGTGCGTCCGCCGCGAAAGCGTCCAGCAGGTGGCGGATGCCGGTGCGCATCGCGTGCGGATACCCCGCGACGCCGACGTGCGCGTGCCGTCCGTCGTCGATGACCCATCCCAGGTACCCCGGAGCGATCCGGGGATCCAGCACGCAGTGGAACGCCGGGGTGGTCGTGCCCGACGCGACCGGGTGGACGAGCTCGGCACCGACGAGGAAGCGCCGGTTGACGTCAAGACCGAGATCACGGGCCACCCGGGACCGAGCACCGTCCGCACCGACGATGAACCGGACCGCCACCGGTTCCGCACCCGCGAACCACACAAGGCCCATCGACGCGCCGACATACCGCACGCCCAGGTGAACCCGTGCCCCGGCCGACTCCGCCGCGCGCCGCGCGTGCTCGTAGACGGCCGCCATGTCGGCCACGCGGTACTCGTCCCGGTCACTGGTGAGCCGGACCGGCGCCCGCCGCGACGGCGGATACAGCAGCACGTCCCGGACACCCGGCCCGAGCAGGTGATCCGGCACGTCGAAGTCATCGAGAGTCCGGCGGACGAAGATCCCCGTCGTACGGATGCCCACCGACAGCGACCTGCGCCGGTCGACCATCATCACGTCAAGTCCCCGCAACGCGAGCAAACGAGCCGTATGCAACCCGGCCAGCCCCGCCCCCACGACCAGCACATCCACGGTCCGCATACTTAGCGACGCTAGGAGCGATATCTCACCCACACGATGATTTGCACGCTACCTGCCGCATACCTCCCCACCACCGCCACAACCGACCGTGGATATCCCCTCAAGACGCATTGCAGGCGCTCGCAGCGATCCAACACCACCGATGGCCGCCGTTCACGGGCTGCGGGGTTGTGTCATGAGGGAAGCCATGCGGGCCACCACGGTAGAACGCAATCGCCTGGGGTGCCCTCTGTGGCCAGGTCGTACAGGGTCATCGCTACCGGTCCGGCGACGGAACCGGCGACGGTGAGAGCGAGCAGGATGAGGCTCGACCATATGCGCCCGGCCGGCCAGGGCAGCCGGGCGACCAGATGGAATGACTGCGCGAGAAGTGCTGACAGTACTGAGACGATCGGAAAGATCACTAATCGGCTCAGGGACCACAAAGTGCCGGCGAAGTTCTCTCCCGAGCTCAGGTCGCCCAGGCAGTAGACCTGCGCGTGGGCCACCAGGTAGATGTCGAGGAAGGTGCCGAATGTGGCGCACGCCACGGCGATGATCGTGGAGAGCCCGCATCCGAACGTCCAGTAGATCTCGCGCGCTTCTGGCGCTCTCCATTTGATCATGACGTCAGCAAAGCAGACACGTATGCGAGCGACGTGCAGCCCTTGTGAGGACATGGTGCAGACGTGGTGGCGTTCGTGAAGGCGTCGGCCGTTGTCTGAGGGCCGCAGTTGTTGCCGCTGGTCACAGCCGGGCCGTCGTCGTCAGGGTGGCGGCGGTCAGGGTGGCGAGCAGGGTCCAGGCGGGGGTGAAAGTGCCGGTCAGGTCTGTGAGCAGGCCGAGCACGGGGGGCGCCAGGATGACCGCCACCTGGTTGACGGCCATGGCCAGGCCGAGGGCGAAGCCGGTGTGGTCCGGTGGTGCCGATTCGGCGGCGTAGGCGACCCAGGGGCCGTACCAGCCGATTCCGAAGAAGCCGAGCCAGACGAAGAGCAGGCAGGCCGCGACGGGGGATCGGCCGATGGGGGTCGTCAGCACCGTCATCCCGATGATCACGGCGGCCAGGCAGGTCAGGACGCAGGTATAGCGGCCGGATCGGCGGCGGTCGCTCCACGCCGCCAGGCAGATTCGGCCCAGCGCGCCCGCGCACTGAACCGCGACGTAGACCAGCGCCGCCGAGGCGGGGTCCATGGACGTCACCTCGTGCAGGTACAGCACGGTGAGGACGCCCACGCCGCTGTGCACCGACACCATGCTCGTACCGGACAAGATGATCTTCTTCATGTACGGTTCGCGGAGCGGTTCCAGCCGCAGACGGGACGTGGCCGGCATCGGGCGTCGGTCCGGTGGGCGGCGGTAGAAGGTCATGAAGGCGACGGCGCCCGACAGGGCGACGAGCGAGCCGGCCACGAGCGTCGACCGCCACCCGAAGGCCGTCGCCAGTGCGGGAAGGGCGAAGGCGGCGAAGACGCCCCCGAGCGGGAGCCCCGCCTGGCGGATGCCCATGGCCAGGCCACGCTGCGAGGCGTCGAACCAGGACGCGACCGATTTGCTGCCGCCCGGCTGAATGGTGCTGTACCCCGCGCCGACGATCAGCAGCACGACGAGCAGGGAGACGTACCCGGGGGCCGCGCTGCCGGCGGCCAGGGCGGCGGCGACCACGAGAGCACCGATCCCGACGACCCAGCGTTCGTCGTGGCGGTCCAGCAGTCGTCCCGCCACGAGGAGTCCGGCCAGCGGAAGTAGCTGGGCCGCCGACAGCAGCAGGCCCAGTTGGGTGGTGTTCAGCTCCAGGTCTCGTCGCAGGAGAACGCTCATCGCGCCGATGCCCTGCACGAAGAACGCGGCCGCGGCCTGGGTGAAGGTCGCGACACCCAGAATGACCCAGCGGTACCGCGATGAGTTCACGGCTTCCAGCACAGTAGGGGATCGGGGTGGTCGGAGAATCCGAGCTGCCGATAGAGCGGTTCCGCCTCGTGGGAGGCGGTGAGGTCGACCCGTACGGCGTCGCGGTCGCGGAACCAGTCGAGCAGGCCGAGCATGATCGCCCGGCTGTGCCCGCGCCGCCGGTACGACGGGTCGGTGACCATGCCGATGACGTGGCCGATCCGCCCGTTGCGGGAGTGGGGGCCGGGGAACCACTGTTCGATCGTGCCGATGCCGCAGGCGGCCAGGCCGGTGTCGCCGTCCACGACCAGGATCTGGCAGTCGGGTTCGGTCAGCTTCCGCGTGGAGACCCGTGCGAGCGTGTCGCGCCAGTCGTCGCCGGCGTTCGCGGGGGTGAAGAAGTCTCCGCCGAGGTCGTCGAAGAGCAGCGCCCTGAGGCGGACGAGTTCCGAAATATCGTGCTCTGTTGCTGTTCGCGGCATGGCGTCAAGGATGATGTAATGGTCTTGTGCACCTCAACCCTTACGGCGCGGACGTGGTGAACTTCGCCGCGGACCTGGCGAACCGCCCACCGGCGAGCGCCGGCGAACTCGCCGACCGTTGCCGCACGGCCGGTCTGGTGCTGGAACGCCCCGTCGAACCGGTGGATCTCGACCAGACCCTCGCCGTCATCGCCGCCTGGACGAACGTCGTCGATGCCACGGACGAGCGCGCGAAGGCCGAGCTGGTCAACGAGATGCTGGCCCGGTCGGCCGCCTACCCCCGGCTGACCGACCACGCCCATGGCTGGCACCTGCACTACCGCGACGACCTGCAGCCGCTCGGCGCGGTGCTGTTCGCGCTGATCTCCGTGGGCACGGCGATGCACCTCGTCAGCCGGGGCATGGACCGGCTCGGACGGTGTGCAGCCGCCGGTTGCGAGATGATCTTCTCGGACACCTCACGCACCGCGCGTCAGCGTTACTGCTCCCAGCCCTGCGCCAACCGCGACGCGGTACGCCGCCACCGCGCCCGACGGCCCACGCACGTCACCTGACTTGCTTCCCGCGCCGGGACAGGCGGCGGGAAGCGCGAAGGGCACCGTCACTCTCCCTGTTGGCGACGACGGTAGGCGCGGGTCTTGTGCCTGTTGCCGCATACCTCCATCCTGCACCAGCGGCCTCTGCCGTTGCGTGAGGTGTCGTAGAAGGCCCGGCGGCAGTCAGCCGAGGAGCACAGCTTCATGCGCTTCCAGCCGCCGCCGGCCACGCTCGTCGCCACCGTCTCGATGATGGCGTCGAGGCCGGCCACCCCGCTGGCGGCGGCGATGCGCAGTTGCCCGGACGAGTCCAGTGCCAGGCGCAGGGGAAACAGGGCGAGCGCCTGCGCGGCTTTCGCGCTGTCAGTGCCATCGGTGAGCGCGTCCCGCAGGGTGTCACGCAGGGCCACCGCGGGGGCCAGGTCGGATGGGCGCACTTCCTGCCCCGCGGTGGCCAGGCCATGCTCCTCGAGCCAGGCGGACAGGGCCTCGACCGAGGTGAGCCTGTCGCTGGGGACGAACTTCTCCCCGTGCCAGCTGAAGGACCTTTCGTCGAGCGTGTTGAGGAACTGCTCGACCACGTTCAGATCCACGACGGCGCCAGTCATGACACCACTGTAACGAAAAACTGGTGTTGACGACCCTCGACACCGGCTATAGCTTTTATAGGTGTCGAACTCACAGAAGATCCTAAGGACGAATGCCGACCCCCTGCTGGCGGTGCCCGACGCCGACCTCGACGATCTACGAGCCCGGCTGCGCGGGACGAGGTGGGCGAAGCCGTGGCCTGTCGCCGGATGGGAGGCGGGCACCGACGGTGAGGAATTGAGGCGACTGGTCGACTACTGGGCCTACGGCTACGACTGGCGCGAGCACGAGGCCGCCGTCAACGCGCTGCCTTCCCGGTTCGCCGACATCGACGGCACGCTCCTGCACTACCTGCGCTTCGACGCCGAGCGCGAAGGAGCCCTGCCCCTGGTCCTGACGAACGGCTGGCCGAGCACGTTCTACGAGCTGATCGAACTGGCACGAAGGCTCTCGACACCCTCACGGTACGGCGGTGACCCGCAGGACGCCTTCACGGTCATCGTGCCGTCCCTCCCCGGATTCACCTTCTCCTCCCAGCTTCCGGCCCTGGACGGGACGCTTCCCACGCACGAACTCTGGCACCGGCTCATGCACGACGAACTCGGCTTCGCCCGCTATGGCGCCCACGGCGGCGATCTCGGTGCGGGAATCACCGCCCTGCTGGCCCAGGCCCATCCCGAGTCCGTCATCGGCATTCACCTGTTGGACGTCGTGAGCACACCGCCCGACGTCGGCGCCGAAATGACCGACGAGGAACGTACCTATCTGAACGCTTTCGGTGCCTGGGCCTATGAAGAAGGCGCGTTCGCCCACCAGCAGCGCACCCGCCCGCTCACCCTGGCCCAAGGACTGAGCGACTCCCCCTCGGGCCTGCTCGCCTGGATACTGGAGAAGTACCGGGCCTGGAGCGACTGCGACGGAGATCTCGCCACCCGGTTCAGCGACGACTTCCTGCTCACCCAAGCCTCGCTGTACTGGTTCACCAACACGATCTCGACATCATTCGTGCCGTACTACGAAAGCGGCCAGGGACTCGTGCCCAAGCTCGAACGCGTCGAAGTGCCGACCGCACTCGCCCTGTTCCCCGCCAACCTCGGCGTCGTCGCACCCCGCGGCTTTGTGGAACGCAAGTACCACCTCACCCGATACACGCACCTGCCACGCGGCGGCCACTTCCCCGCTCACGAAGAACCCGAACTGCTGGCCGGCGACATCACCGCCTTCTTCCAGCAGACGGTAGAGGGGTAAAACTTGTCACCGGCCGCACGCGGGAGCAGGGGATCCTTGACTTCGCGACGTGTTCCCGAGCGTGTCCACGGGACCTCCACTCCCTGCCGCAGCGCCCCCCTGGGACCCTGGAACCAACGAACGCGAGCGGACCGTTACCCGCCCGGCCCGTGCCGCGCGGGGGCGCCGTTCGCCGGCTGATCAACCTTGCACGAAGTGGAGAACATGGTGCGCATCGGATTCACGCTCCCGCAGATGGGAGATCTGGCTCATTACCCGCGCGAGGTCGCGCGATTCGCTCAACAGGCCGAGCAACTGGGCGCGGACAGCCTGTGGGTGGGCGACCGGCTGCTGGCCCCGGTCGACCCGACCGTGGGATACGGCGGCGGCGACACCATCCCCGCCGCCTTCCACGCGCTCCTGGACCCGTTCGTCCTTCTGTCGATCGCGGCGGTCTCCACCGAGCGAGTCCGGCTCGGTACGAACGTCCTCAACGCCCCCTGGTATCCGCCGGCTTTGCTGGCCCGTTCCCTGACCAGTATCGACCTGGTCAGCGGCGGCAGACTGGTCCTGGGGTTCGGGGTGGGCTGGTCGCCGGAGGAATACGTCGCCGCCGGCGTTCCCATGGCGGAGCGCGGGGCACGCCTGGACGAGTGCCTGGACGCCCTGGACGCTTACTGGTCTCAGAATCCGGTCGAATATCAGGGCAGGCACTGGACCATTCCGGCGACGTACGCGGATCTCAAGCCCGTCCAGCGTCCCCGGCCGCCGATCTACCTGGGCGGATACTCCCCGGCGGCGATGGGCCGGGCAGCGCGGCGCGCGGACGGCTGGTTGCCGGTGGTGAGGCCGGGTTACGGCACACCTTGGGAGTTCAACGCCGCCCAGATCAACGGCCCGGTCGACCAGCTCAGGAGCAGGGCGGTGGAACACGGCCGCGATCCCGCTCAACTTGATCTCATCCTTCGCGTCTACCCGACCGAGGAGGCCACCGTGGACCAGATCGTCGACGCCCTCACCGGTGCGGAGCGGCACACCCCCGTGGAGCACGCGTTCGTCGACCTCATGGAAGTCGGCCAGGACATCGACCACGCACTCGAATTGGTCGGCCACATCCTGACCCGTGCACGAAACGCCTGACGAACTTCCCCCCGCAGGACGGACACCACAGGGACGCACACAGCGGGTGGGCTCTCGACGAGCCCTATCTTCCCAGCTCAGGGGCGCTTTTCTCATGTAAACGATCAATCCGCTGGTAAGGGCGGTGCTCATCGGCGCCTGTGCCGGTAGCGGTCGCTGATCAGAGCGGCGATGCCGGCGAGCGCGATCAGGCCGAAGGCGTTGGAGATGAGGAGGTTGCCGATGGTGACCGAGGTGACCACGTTGACGACGGAGCTGATCACCACCACCGACCACAGGACACGACGCGCCTTGCCGCTGGGGAGGGTGACGGACTGCGGCGTCTGAGCGGTTTCTCCGGTGGCGTGGATGCCGGCCATGGTGTGCTCCTTGTCCGATGCGATCGACAGGTCGTTTGCGATGCATCGAAGTTTACGGACGATCACCGCTGGCAGCGATCCCGCCAATAGGACAAACGGGGTATAGCCTGCTGTACTCCCGGTCAGCGATCTACGACGATCCGGGTGTCCTGCGGTCTGGTCGAGGAGGTACGGATGCCGACCGGTGAGGCCCGTGCCGACCAGGGGACGGCCGATCGGTGGGACGTTCTCGCCCGCGCCCGCGCCACCCTGGACGCACTCGAGCACCTTTTCAGCGGGCTGGGCACCGTGGTCCTGGCACTGATCGCACTCCTGTTGGTGATCGGCACCGCGCTGACCTGCCTGGTCGGTGTGGGGTTGTTGCTGGTGCCCTTCACGCTGCGTGGGCTGCGGGCGATCGCCGATCGGGAGCGTGCCCGGCTGTCACGCTGGGGTGGTCCGGAGTTGATCAGCCCGGAGTCGGTGCCGTCCGGGCCGCGTGCCGCCATCGCCGATCGGGCCACGCGCCGGGAGCTGGGCTGGGTGGGCGCCCACGTCACCCTCGGGCTGGTTCTTTCCGTGGTCGGGATCACGCTGCCCATGTACGTGGTGCGTAACGCTACATTCCCGTTTTGGTGGTGGTCGTTGCCGCAGGATGAGGCGGCGAGCATGTCCATGGGGCTGTGGCCGGTGCGGGATCTGTACGGCGCGATCGGAGTCGGTCTGCTGAGTGTGGCGTGGCTCGTCATCGCCATGGTGATCCTTCCGGGTATGGCGCGGCTGCAGGCATGGCCCGGACGGCGACTCCTGGCCCCTGACCCCGGTACCGACCTCGCACTGCGTGTCGCGCAGCTCACCGCGACCCGCGCCGCCGCACTGGACGCGCACGCCAGCGAGTTGCGGCGCATCGAACGGTCGCTGCACGACGGGACGCAGAACCGGATCGTGGCGGTCACCGTTCTGGTCGGCGCGGCGCGCCGCGCGCTGGCGCGTGACCCGGCCACCGCCGAGGACATCCTCGGACGCGCGCAGGACGCGGCCGAGCAGGCGCTCGCCGAGCTTCGCGGGGTCGTCCGCAGCATCCTGCCGCCGGTGCTGACCGACCGGAGCCTCGCCGACGCCCTCACCGGCCTGGCCACGGCGTGTCCGGTGCCCTGCCGGATCGACGCCGACATCCCCATACGGTGCGCCGCGTCCGTCGAGGCCACGGCCTATTTCGTGGCGGCCGAGACGCTCACCAACATCGCCAAGCACAGCCAGGCCCGGCACGCCACCGTCAAGGTCCGCCGCGACGATGACCGGCTCAGCCTCCAGATCACCGACGACGGCCACGGCGGGGCGGAGGAGCGCGGCGGGTCAGGTCTGGTCGGCATCCGCCGGCGTATCGAAGCACACGATGGGACATTCATGCTGGACAGCCCCCCCGGTGGACCCACCACCCTCACTGTGAGCCTGCCATGCGGATCGTGATCGCCGAGGACGACGCGCTGCTGCGCGAAGGCCTCGCGCTGCTGCTGCGCGCCGAGTCACTCGACGTCGTGGCCACCGCCGCCGATGCCGGCGGTTTCCTGGACGCCATCGACGCCCACAAACCGGACGTCGCCATCGTCGACGTCCGCATGCCGCCGACCCACACCGACGAGGGGATCGTCGCGGCGGTGGAGGCCCGGCGACGTCAGCCGGGCCTGGCCGTGCTCGTGCTGTCGGCCTACGTCGAGCAGGCGTTCGCCACCGAACTGCTCGCCCACGGCAGCTCGGGCCTGGGATACCTGCTGAAGGAGAGGGTCGGGCGAGTCCAGGAATTCCTGAGCGCGCTGCACCGGGTGGCGGACGGAGGTACGGCCATCGACCCCGATGTCGTCGCGCAACTGCTGGTACGCACCCGGCCCGACGTCCAGCTGGACCGCCTCAGCCCTCGTGAGCGCGACGTGCTGGCCCTGATGGCCGAGGGTCTGGGCAACGCCGCCATCGCCGAACGGCTCTTCGTCACCGACGGCGCCGTCCACAAGCACATTCGCAGCATCTTCGCCAAGCTCGAGCTGGCGCCCACCGACCGGGCGGACCGGCGCGTCACCGCCGTCCTGCACTACCTCGAGGACTCCGACCGCCGAGCCTGACCGCCGTCCACCCTTGGCACCATTGACCGCCGCCTCCGCCACCGCCGCGACCGGCCCCGGCCACACCTCCGAGATCGTAAGGGAACACCTGGAACGCCTGGTCAAGAGCGGTGCCTTCCCCGCCGCGCTGGCCTCGACGCGTGACGCCGCGGGGCGGACCCGCAACTACACCACCGGTGTGGCGGACCTGAGGAGGCGATGATCGCTGACAACCACGTTGCCGGTGGCGGAGCAGGATGCCGCTCGCGAGGTCGCGGAAGACGCGCTGTACGAGGGCGTTGTACGGAGATCAGAAAGGCCACTTCCGATGATGGAAGTGGCCTTTGACCTGGGTGGAGCTGAGGGGATTCGAACCCCTGACCCCTTCGATGCGAACGAAGTGCGCTACCGGACTGCGCTACAGCCCCGTGGGACTCGACCAGATTAGCAAACTTTGGCCACTGCCCGCGCCACTGGTGGGCCGGGGTTGGTCCGGGGCCCGGGATGGGGGCCCGTTGGTCAGTGGGTGGCGCAGGTTATGCAGGTTGTCGTGGCGGGGCGGGCTTTGAGGCGGTCGAGGGGGATGGGGTGGCCGCAGCCCTCGCATACGCCGTAGGTGCCGGCGTGGAGGCGGTCGAGGGCGCGGTCGAGGTCGGTGAGGTGGGTGCGGGCCTGGTCGAGCAAGGACTGGACGTGGGCCCGTTCGAAGGCGGTCGAGGAGCCTTCGGGGTCGTGCTCGTCGTCGGTCGCCACCAATGAGGATGATTCGACCATGTCATCCCAGTCGCGGGTCAGGGCGGTGATCCGGGCCATGGTCAGCTCGCGGTCCGCGCCGAGGAGGTCGCGCATGGTCGTCTCCTCGGCCGTAGACAGGGCGGTGGGAGGTCTGTCGGGCATTGGTGGTGCCCTCCTTAGGCGGGGTGGTGGGAGGTCTGCAGGGCATCGTCAGACGGGGGTGTGGGAGGTCTGTCGGGCGTCGGTGTGCACTCCTTGTGCCAGTTTGGGGTGGCCGCTCGGGATGGGGTGGGGTGTTTCTGGTGTGTGGGGTCGGTTCCCGGTGTTCTGGATGGGGAAACGCGGGAGAGGGTTTCTTTAGTAGGAGACGAGGGGACTCTTCTTTGCCGTTTCCGGCGTTTCCTCGATAATCGCTGAAGGAGACTTCGTGGCGTGCCAGAGTAGTTAACCCGGTGCCCGCTGGAGGCGCCGATATTCGTGAAGTGAAACGCCGGCACGCGTTTGGTCCGTCGGAGGTCTGGGTGGCGACAGTCGGCAACGGGAACGGCGATGGGGACGGGAAGCGGCCCGGATGGCGCAGGATCATGGTGCCGGCTCTCGTGGGCACGGCCGTGGTGCTCATCGCGTCCGCGATCGGCTACTCCGCCACGACCCAGCCGGCCCCGCCGCCGTCGGATCCGGCCGTCTCCGGCGCCTCCCCCGAGGAGGCCGCCGAACGGTCCTGCGAGCCGCTGCCCTCCAGGGCGAACGTGCACCAGATGAGTGACACCATCACGTTCCCCGAGATCTCGTACTCGGTCGACGAGGCGGGCGACCGGCCGCGCATCGACCTGGCCGGGACGTACCGGGGGGACATCGACGAGGGGCGGCGCATCGCCGTCATCGCGCGTGCGGACCCCGGCTCGCGTGACGCCGGTCCCGAGCACCGTCCGGGCGACGGTCACTACTACTACGTGCAGGAACTGCAGGTCGATGAGGAGGCGCACTGCTGGTCGGCGCTCTCGCTCAACCCGGCGGACAGCGGGTCCAGGGGGCTCGACTGGCATCTCTACCTGGTCCTGGTCCCCGTCGACTTCGGCGTCACGTCGGTGTCGGCCCGCAACCAGGTCGAGGACGGCGTCTTCGAGGAACTGGAGTCGCTCGCCGTGTTCAGGGTGAACATCTAGCCGGCCGGGTGTGCGCCAACGTCCGCCCGGGTCGGTGCACCAACGTCTGGCGCCCAGGTGTGTGCCAACGTCCGACGGCGGGGTGTGTGCCACGTCTGGTCGGCCGCTGTACGGGCTTTGTGGGGTCATGGGTCGGTGTCGGGAATAGGGAATGGCGTTCTGGGTAAGCGGGGGACATTTATAGGAAAGTGCCTTATATCTCGTTATCCACGCTTATCGTTGCGAGCCATGGCGAAGGGGTAGGAAGGTAGCGTCAACACGCCGTTATCAAGGGGGGCACATGATCAGGTCACTCCACCGAATGGGAATCCGGTCCGGCATGATGTACACGGCCGGGATCATTTCCGTCGGCGCGTCGTTCGTTTCGTGGATCCTGTCCAAGGAATACGAGGGCGACATCGCCCGCGCCGACCGCTGGGGTCTGTTCGTCGGCGAGTGGGCACCGACCTTCTTCGCGATGGGCGTCGCCCTCAAGATCGAGGAGACGCGCGAGGAGATCATGACCGGCCGCACCGAAGAGGACCGACGCCAGCAGGATCGGATGGGCCGTCGCATGGGTGGCCGCATGACCGCCGGAGTCTGAGGAGATATCCCCTGTTCGTTATGGTCGTCCGTGCGCCGGGAGGTGCGCGGACGACCTGTGTGACAGGAGATGGTTCGTCGTTTTGTGTACCAGGTGCTCGTGCGCCCCTGCGACGAGGCCGGTGGACGAGGCCGGTGCCAGGTCAGTTCAGGCGTTGGGCCTTGCTGAGGAGGCGTTGGGCGATCACCACGAGGGCGAGGAAGCCGCCGCTGACCACCTGCTGGAAGGACGAGGTCAGGTCGCCGATCTGGTTGATGAGGCTCTGGATCACCCCGAGCAGCAGCACCCCGGAGACCGTGCCGGTCACGCTGCCCGCGCCGCCGGTGAGCAGGGTGCCGCCGATGACGACCGCCGCGATCACGTCCAGTTCGAGGCCGATGCCGAGGATGGTGACCCCCGAGGAGAGCCGGGCCGCGTTCAGCGCGCCCGCGAGCCCGGCGAGCAGGCCGGACATCAGGTACACCAGCACCTTGGTCCGGACGACCGGGACGCCCATCAGGGTCGCGGCGTGCTCGTTGCCGCCGATGGCGAAGACGTTCTGCCCGAAGCCGGTCCGCTGCAGCAGGAGCATGCACAGCAGGGCGAGCGCGGCGGCGATGTAGACCGGGTACGTGAGACCGAACAGTTCTCCTTGGCCGAGCGCGGCGAAGGCCGGGTTCTTGACCAGGTAGGTCGTCGCGCCCTCGTTCGAGAGGGCGAGCATCAGGCCGCGGACGCCGAGCAGGCCGGCGAGGGTCACGATGAACGGGGCCATGCCGGTGCGGGCGATGATCAGGCCTTGGACCAGCCCGAACGTCCCGCAGACCGCCAGGGGGAGCAGCAGCGCCACCACGACCCCCGCCTGCGAGCCGTACGCCGCGAGGACGCCGCCGAGGACGAAGAGCGAGCCGACGGACAGGTCGATGCCACCGCTGATGATCACGAAGGTCATGCCGAGGGCGATGATGGCGAGGAACGAGGAGGAGACCACGACGCTCGCCGCGTTCTCCGGTGTGGCGAAGAAGTCGAAGGCGACGCTGCCGACGACGACGAGGACGGCGAGGACGATCAGGGCACCGTGGTGCTGCAGCAGCCGGCCCACGTGCTCGCGCCGCGCCGCGGCCGCCGTCCGGGCGGCGGGGGCGTCGTGCGCCGGCAGCACCTCGGAGTCGGTCATCATGCTCCACGCTCCAGGGAGGGGTCGGCATCGGAGTCGATCATGTTGGGGCCACTCCGCTCGCGTCGGGGCGGATCGCCGGGCGGCCGCGTGAGGGAGGACGTGCGCACCCGGGGGGTGGGGTCATCGGGGGCCGCGTTCTCGGGTGACGTAGACGGCGGTGAGGATGATGACCGCCTGGACCATCTGGGTCCAGGACTGGGGGAGGTTGTGCTTGATCAGGGTGGCGGAGAGGAGTTGCATCAGCAGGGCTCCCATGACGGTGCTGAGGACCCTGATGCGCCCGCCGGCCAGCGGGGTGCCGCCGACCACCACGGCCGTGATCGCGGAGAGTTCGATGAACAGGCCGAGCGAGGTGGGGTCGCTGGCCTGCAGGCGGGCCGTGGCCAGTACCCCCGCGAGCGCGGCCAGCGCCCCGGAGATCATGTAGACCGTCATCAGGACGCGTTTCACCGGCAGGCCGGACAGCTCGCTCGCCGTGCGGTTGCCGCCGATCGCGACCACCTGCCGGCCGAACGTGGTCCGGCGGACGAGGAAGGCCATGAGCAGGGTCAGGGCCGCCGCGATGACCACGATGATCGGCACTCCGGCGACGGAGCTGCTGCCGAGCGCGATCAGGTCCGGGTTGCGGAACTCCATGAGCTGCGGCACGAGCACGTTGGCCAGGCCGCGCACGCCGACGAGCAGCGCGAGCGTGGCGACGATCGGCTGCACACCCACGTAGGCGACCAGCGAGCCGCCGGCCGCTCCGACGGCGGCGCCCGCGACGAGCGCCACGATGAGGGCGGGCAGGACGCCGTACCCGAGGTAGAGCACGACCATGGCCGCCGACAGCGCCATCACCGACCCGACCGACAGGTCGATCCCCTGTGTGCCGATCACCAGCGCCATCCCCAGCGAGACGATCACGATGGGGGTGACCTGGACGAGCTGGGTGCGGAAGTTGGCGACGTCCAGGAAGCGGGGGGTGAAGAGCACGTTGAGCACCAGGAGGGTCAGTACGGCGGCGTACACCCCGTACTCCTGGAGCCAGGCGAACAGGCGCGTCCGGTCCACGCGCGTGGCCGGCGCCGCGGTCGTGGTGTCAGTCATGGGATTCCGCTTTCGAGGAGTGGTCCGCCCGTGTGACCGGTTCCACGGCCAAGGGGCCGGAGGTGGGGGAGTGGTGGGCTATGGAGGTCATGATGCCCTGCTCGGTGACGTCGGCGCCGGAGAGTTCGGCCACGACGGCGCCCTCGCGCAGGACGATGATGCGGTCGGAGCCCTCGGCCAGTTCCTCCAGGTCGGAGGAGATCAGCAGGACGCCGAGGCCCTCGTCCGCCAGTTCGTCGATCAGGGCCTGGACCTCGGCCTTGGCGCCCACGTCGATGCCCCGGGTGGGCTCGTCCAGCAGCAGCACCTTGGGGCGTACGGCGAGCCACCGGGCCAGCAGGACCTTCTGCTGGTTGCCGCCGGACAGCTCGGAGACCTTCTGGTGCGGCGAGGAGGCCTTGATCCGGAGCTTGCGGATGAAGGCGTCGACCACCTCGTCGACCCGCGCGTCCGACACGACGCCGCCGCGCGCGAGGCGGGAGAGCGAGGCCAGGACGATGTTCTCGCGCACCGAAAGGTTGGGGATGATGCCCTCGGCCTTGCGGTCCTCGGGGAGCAGGCTGACGCCGGCCCGGATCGCGGTGGTCGTGGAGCCGCGCCGCAGCGGCAGCCCGGCGACGAGCACCACACCGGAGTCGAGCGGCAGTGCCCCGAGGATCGCCTTGGCGGTCTCGCTGCGCCCGGCGCCGAGCAGCCCGCCGAGGCCGACGACCTCGCCGGGCCGCACGCTGACCGACACGTCCCGGAGCACGTGCCTGCTGGTGAGGGACCGCGCCTCCATGACGGGCGCGCCGGTGGCTTCGGCGTCGTGGTCGCGGGAGAACCGGGTGGCGCCGCTCGTCCTGACCTCGTCGAGGGCGCGGCCGAGCATGAGGGAGATGAGCCGGAGCCGGTCCAGGCCGGCCATCGGCCCGGTGTGCGCCAGGCGGCCGTCCCGCAGGACGGTCACCCGGTCGCAGACCTGGTACAGCTCGTCGAGCCGGTGGCTGACGTAGACCACGGCGATCCCGTCGTCGCGGAGCCGCCTGATCACCCCGAACAGGGTCTCCACCTCGCGCGGTTCCAGCGACGAGGTGGGTTCGTCCATGATCACGACGCGTGCGTCGACCGAGATGGCCCTGGCCAGGGCGACCATCTGCTGGGCGCCCATGCCGAGCGTGCGCAGGGGACGGCGTACGTCCGTCCGCACCCCGTACCCGGCGAGCAGGGCCTCGGCCTCGGCGTACATGCGGGTGGCGTCGATCACCCCCAGCCGGTTGCGGGGCTCGCGTCCGAGCAGCAGGTTGCGGGCCACGCTCATCATCGGGACGAGGTTGACCTCCTGATAGATCGTCGAGATGCCGGACCTCTGGGCCTCAAGGGGCGTGCCGAAGGCGACGCGTTCCCCCTGGTAGCGCAGCTCGCCGCCGTCCGGCCGGTAGACGCCCGTGAAGACCTTGATCAGGGTCGACTTCCCGGCCCCGTTCTCGCCGACCAGGGCGTGCACCTCGCCCGGGAGCACGGCGAACGACACCCCGTCCAGCGCCACGACGCCGGGAAAGCGTTTGGTGACCTGCCTGGCTTCCAGCACGGGCTCCTCGGACGCGCCCACTGACCTCCCCCTTCACGTCGGTTCCCGGTACGAGCGGCGCGTGCCGCCCGCGCCGGCCTGGGTCAGTACGCCTCGTCCAGGCCCGCCTTGGCGGTGTCCCCGGCGTACTCCCGGTCGGAGATGATCACCTTGTCGGGGATCGCCTGGCCGTCCAGGAACTTCTGGGCGGTCTCGAATGCGAGCGGGCCGAACCTCGGGTTGGATTCGATCACGGAATACAGCCAGCCGTCGACGATGCCCTGAACGGCGCTCCGGGTGCCGTCCACCGACACGATCTTGATGTCCCCGGCCTCCTTGCCCGCGCCCTTGAGCGCGGTCACCGCGCCGAGCGCCATCTCGTCGTTCTCCGCGTAGATCCCGTTGATGTCCGGGTTGGACTGGATGAGCTGCTCGGTGACCTGCTGGCCCTTCTCCCGGGCGAACTCGCCGGTCTGCTCGAACGAGATCTCGATGCCGGGCGCCTGCTTCCGCACCTGCTCCTTGAAGCCGTTGGTGCGCTCTGTGGTCACGTTGTTGCCCGGCGCCCCGAGCAGGATCGCGACCTTGCCCTTGCCGTCCAGCGCCTTGATCATCTGGTCGGCCGCGCGCCTGCCCTGCTCGTAGAAGTTGGAGCCGATGAAGGTCAGGTAGTCGCCGCAGGACGTGGCGTTGATCTTCCGGTCGACCGTGATGATCGGGATCTTCTTGGCGGACGCCTGCTGGAGCACCGGCTCCCAGCCGTCGGAGTTCAGCGGGGCGATGACCAGGAGCTGGGCGCCCTGAGCGATCAGTTGCTGCACGTCGGTGATCTGCTTGGAGAACTGGGACTGCGCGTTGGTCACCCTGAGCTTCTGAATGCCGAGCTTGGCGGCCTCGTCCTTGATCGACCTGGTTTCGGCGATGCGGAAGGGGTTGGCCTCCTTCTCCGACTGGGAGAAGCCCACCGTCGCCGCCTTGAGGTCGAACTTCGTGCCGCCGAACTTGGCGAGCGTGCAGGTGGGACCGGCGTCGCCGGTGGGCGTCTGCACCACCTGCCGTCCCTGGGTGTCGCTCGCGGCCGGTGCGGCCGTGGTCTCCTCCGACTTCGCGCAGCCGGCGGCCGCGAGGACCACGGCCAGGGCGATGGCGGCTGTGCGGGTGTGACGGCCGGGCTCCATGGTCATGAGCTTTCCTTCCCCTGGGGGGTGTGCCGTACGCGGCGACGCCCTTCGAGCGGCCGACGTCTTGCGCGCAGAATCGGATGTCGCGAAATCGAGCGGGTCTGGATGGATGCTGCCCCAAAATAAGCATCAATGGACCAAAACAGTCAAGAGTTCCGATCACAAACGCTCTAACTCGGTCACGATCGGCGGTGACCCAGGCCCTCGCCGTACGGCTCGCGGCGGTGTCGGCGGGCCGACTATGATCAGAATCGGACAAGTGTTATACGGGCGGCACGGATGACAAGGTGGGAGCCGTGGGCGACACCGGGGGATCGGGTGAGGTCCGCCGGCCTGTGTTCGCCGCCGAGCGACGGCAGCGCATCATCGAGCTGGTCCGCGTCAACGGCGCGGTCTCGCTGAGGGAGCTGGCCCAGGCGGTGCGGTCGTCGGAGGTCACGGTGCGCCGTGACCTGCGGGCCCTTGAGGCCGAAGGCCTGCTCAACCGCCACCACGGCGGCGCGACGCTGCCCGGCGAGCTGTCGCGCGAGCCGACGCACTCACAGAAGTCCCAGGTCGCCTCCATCGAGAAGAGCGTGATCGCCGACCTCGCCGCCTCGCTGGTCGAGGACGGCGACGCCATCGTGGTCGGGCCCGGCACGACCACCCAGGAGTTCGCCCGCAGGCTCAGCAGGAACACCGAACTGGCCGTCGTGACGAACTCGCTGCTGGTCGCCCAGGCGCTCGCCGGCTCCCCCCGCGTCGAGGTGGTCCTCACCGGCGGCACCCTGCGCGGCTCCATCCACGCGCTCGTCGGCAGCGCGGCCGAGCGGTCGCTCGCCGGGCTGCGCGTGCGGCGGGCGTTCATCTCGGGCAACGGGCTGTCGGCGGAACGCGGGCTCTCCACGCCGAACCTGCAGGTCGCGAGCGTGGACCGCGCCCTCGCGGCGGCGGCGGAGGAGGTCGTCGTGCTGGCCGACCACACCAAGATCGGCATCGACACGATGGTGCAGACGGTGGCGACCGAGCAGATCGACCACCTGGTCACCGACGACGGCGCGCCCCGTGACGTCCTCGACGAGCTGACCGGCCGGGGCGTACGGCTCCATGTCGCCCGGCTGGGCTGACCCGTCCGGCCCGCGTCGTCCCGCCGGACCGTCCGGGAGCGTACGGTGTGCGGCCTGGCAGGGTCGTGGCGAGGCGTGACTGGTTTTGATCGTCCGTGATCCGATAAGTTTCCTTCTGTTACGAGAATGTGTCATTCCCCGATCACCATCGGTCTCACCGAGGTGTCTCCTCTCGCCGAGCCAGGTCGTCCGGGGAGGAAGCTTGTGACAGGTAGCAGCGTGGTCCTCCAGGCCGCCGGCGTTCTGAAGAGCTTCCCCGGCGTCCGCGCGCTCGACCACGTGTCGGTGGCCGTCGCCGAGGGGGAGGTCCACGCGCTCGTCGGCGGCAACGGCGCGGGGAAGTCCACTCTGGTCAAGGTGTTCTCCGGCGTGTACCAGCCGGACGGGGGAGAGGTCCGCCACCTCGGTGAGCCCGTGAGGTTCGCCGGCCCGCTCCAGGCGCTGCGCGCGGGGATCTCGACGATCTACCAGAAGGGCAACCTCGCTCCCCAGATGAGCGTGGCCCGCAACATCTTCCTCGGCCGGGAGCCGCGCGGGCGCCTCGGGCTCATCGACTTCACCCGGATGCACGCGGACGCCGAGGAGATCCTCGCCGGGTACGGCGTGCGCGCCGACGTGCGCCGGCCGGTGGCGGCGCTGCCCGCCGGCACGCAGCAGCTGGTCGCCCTCGCGCGCGCCGTCTCCGCCGGGGCCAAGGTCGTGATCATGGACGAGCCCACGTCCTCGATGGAACCCGGCGAGGTCGAGACGCTCTTCCGCGTGATCGACGGGCTCAGGGACGGCGGCCGTTCGGTGATCTACGTGAGCCACCGGTTGGAGGAGCTCTACCGCGTCTGCGACCGGGTCACGGTCCTGCGGGACGGCAGGGTCGTGCACACCGGCCCGATGTCCGGCCTGGACCGCTTCAGGCTCGTCTCGCTCATGCTGGGCATGCCGTTCAACCCGCCGAGCGGCCCCGCGCAGGCAGGCGGCCCGGCCGACGAGCCCGCCGACCTGCCGATCCTGGAGGCCACCGGCCTCAGCCGGCGCCACGTCCTGGCCGACATCTCCATCGCCCTGCGCCCCGGAGAGGTCGTCGGCCTCGGCGGCCTGCTCGGCGCCGGGCGCAGCGAGACGGCGCGGGCCATCGCCGGGGTGGAGCCCCTGGACGCCGGGCAGGTGACCGTCGCGGGCGCCCCGCTCGGCAAGTGGTCGATCAGGAGCGCCATCCGGGCCGGCATCGGGCTGGTCCCGGAGAACCGCAGGACCGAGGGGATCATCCCCAGCCTGTCGGTGCGGGACAACATCGCGCTGGCGGCGCTCCCCCGCCTGTCACGGGCCGGGATCGTGTCGGACGCCCGCGTCGACCGGATCGTGGCCACCTTCATGCGGCGGCTGCGCATCAAGGCGGTGTCGCCGGGCCAGCGGGCCGGGGAGCTGTCGGGCGGCAACCAGCAGAAGGTGCTGCTGGCCCGCTGGCTCGCGATGAACCCGAAGGTGCTGCTCCTGGACGAGCCCAGCCACGGCGTCGACGTCCCCAGCAGGGCGGAGATGCGGTCGCTCATCGACGAGCTGGCGGTCGACGGCCTCGCGGTGCTGCTGATCTCCTCGGACGTGGGCGAGCTGGTGGAGAACTGCGACCGCGTCGTGGTCCTGCGGGACGGGACGGTCGCCCGCGAGCTCACCGGCCATGACGTGACCGAGGACAACATCATGTCGGCCATCGCGGCACCCGCCCTAGGCCCCGCCGAGACCTGACCCGCCTCTCAGGACAGCTCAGGAGAGGGCGACGTACTGGCGGGGGCGGAGGGCCTGGCCGCGCAGGGCGGCGAGCGCGGCGGCCCGGCCGACCGGCGTCAGCGTCGCCGGCGCGGGCTCGCGGGAAGCGGCGCCGGAGCGCCCACCCCCCGGGGAACCCGCGGACACGGCACCCGAGGCCGTGGACCCGGTGGACCCGTCGGGGGAGGTGATCTGCGCGGGGGAGGCGCACAGGTCGAGCGCCTCCAGGCGGTGGCGCAGCTCCACCAGGGGACGGGCCACGTCGGCGGGGGTGGCGGTGCGCCAGCCCTCGCCCACGACGACTTCGGTGATGCGCTCGGCGAGCGACTCGCACGGCAGCTCCCGGCCGTCGCTCATGATCATCAGCCCGACCTCGCGGACCGACATCTCCATCTCCCGCTCGCCCGTCGCCGGTGTCAGCAGCGCGGCGGACACGGCCTGCCACATGGCGGCCGGGTCGGCGAGCAGCCTGCCGCCCGCCGGGGTGATCAGGAGCCGCCGGCCGATGCGGCGCACGGCCTGCATCTCGTGCTCGGCGATGCGGCGCAGGGTGCGCAGGGCGGCCGTGCCGTGCTCGCTGCGCGCGGCGGTCATCTCCCAGCCGAACCGCTCGGCCGCCTCGACGACAAAGGCGCGGGCGATGTTGTGCCGCTGGGTGAGGGGCAGGCCCTCGGGGCGGGAGGCGGCCGTGAGCAGCCAGCGCAGGGCGTCGAAATGGGCGCCGTCGGGGGCGGGGACAGGGGCGTGGAGGCGGACCTCGAAGGGCTGGGCCAGCTCGCGGCGGGCCGCGCCCCGGCCGAGCACCCAGCGGTTGAGCCGCTCGCCGTGCACCCGGTTGAGCCAGTTGTCGCCGCCCAGTTCGGTGCGGGGGGCGGTGAGCCAGCGGCGGGTCAGCGCCTCGGCGCGGGGTTTCCAGGTGCCGGCCGCGGGGTCGAGCTCGCCGGACACGATGGCGAGCTCCAGGGCGGCCGAGCAGGCGAGGTGGGCGCCTAACTCCTCCGGCCCCATGATCGAGCTCCAGAGCAGTTCCGGCACGTCGGGCGGGAGCACGCCGGTGGCGCTGAGGGCGCGCTGGTAGGCCGCCGTGCCGGCCTCCTCGCCCTCGCGGGCGTAGGCGCGCAGGATCTGGGCCGTGGCCGGGGACACGCACAGGGCGGCGTAGCGGTCCATGCCGCCGAGGCGCAGCAGCCTGCCCAGCGCGCGGGCGATGTCGCCGTGGTCGCCGGTCACCTTCAGGGGCAGGGTGAACCAGAGGAACTCGCACACATCGAGCTGAGTGATCGTTTCGAGTGGCTCGGCGCCGGTCAGCCACTCGACGGCGATCCTGGCGTCGTCGGCGACGTCCGGATCGGAGCGCTCCAGCTCGGTGAGGAGCGCGGCAACGTCGGGTGCAGGCATGCCCCGCAGTCTGCCGTATAGGCCTGGGCCCTGACGACGACCACCACCACGGACGATTTCCACGTCACCTACCTGTAAGGCCAGAAAGGGCAGAAGGGCTGGGTTGTACCGGTCGGCGGGTCATATCCAGCGGTCCAGCAGCATGCGCCGGTGCCAATCGTCGTAGGGAATGATCTCGGCGGCGATAACGGGGTACAGCCACCAGAAGTTAATCAGTGTTACGAGCAGGAAGGCACCCGAAAGCGAGGCTCCGATGATCCGCCTCATGGGTTCGGCGTCGGCGGGTCCGATGAGGAGTCCGGCGGCCAGGGTGAGGGCGAGGATCATGAAGGGGAGCATGGGGGCGACGTAGAACAGGAACATGGTGCGGTGGTCGGCGATGGCGTAGTAGAACCAGGGCAGCCATCCCACGGCGTAGGCCAGCAGGACCGCGCCGGCCCGCCAGTCGCGGGTGGCGACGTACCAGGCGATCAGCGCGATCAGGGCGATCACCGCCCCGTACCAGATCACCGGCGTCCCCACCCCGAGCACGGCCTGGGAGCACTTCGCGGCCCCGCAGCCGCCGGGGCTCTCGTAGAAGAAGGCGACGGGCCGCAGCAGCAGCGGCCACTGCCAGGGCTGCGACTGGTAGGGGTGGGTGGAGTCCAGGCCCGTGTGGAAGCTCAGGACCATCCACTGGTAGTTCCACCAGGACCGCAGCGAGTCGAAGATGAAGTAGACCCAGCCGCTTGAGGTGGCCTGGGCCCAGTTTCGGCCGTATCCGTAGGCCGAGGCGAACCACCCGGTCCACGACGCCATGTACGCCACCGCCGGCACCAGACCCATCGCGGCCAAAGCCGTCGGCAC
>NZ_JANZYP010000008.1 GCF_025506355.1 Sphaerisporangium corydalis | reverse complement strand
TCGCCGCTCGAGTACCCCGAAGGGCCTTTCCGCTCGACTTGCATGTGTTAAGCACGCCGCCAGCGTTCGTCCTGAGCCAGGATCAAACTCTCCAAACAATGCCTGAAGAAATCCCGGCGAACACCACCACACCCGCTATCAAGCATGAGGTGTCAACCAAAGGAACCATCCCCACACACCGAAGCGTGTGAAGGACGGAGAAAATGCATAATCATGCACTGGCTTTTAACACACTGTTGAGTTCTCAAGAAACGGACGCGTACACCGTTCGCGATCGAAGCCGGAGTGGCTACGACCCCGTCAGGGGCGGGCATCTCGTTGATCAACTTTATCCGATTCGGACAATCCCCGTCAAATCAGCCGATCTGCCGTGAATCATCCCAAACCAACCAAAGTCTCTCTGCCCCGTCTCCAGGGCAACCCGTCTAACTTACCGAGTCGATCTGGCAGATGCAATTCGACCGCATCGACCTTGATCATCCGGAGGGTGAGACAGGGTGTGAGCAGGCTGGCAGCCCTCAAGATTTTTTGGATCTTTCGGGGCGCTCATCGCCGCCCAACGAGGGGAAACTCTAGCAGCATCCCAGGAGTGCCGGACGCAACTCTGGTAGCCGGTAAACCTTTCCTGCCTCTCAGCCATCCCTACCAACGAGCGATTTCGCGTTGGCGCAACCCGCCAGCAAGTCATCCGCAATCGCCTGACGTTACGAAGAGGGTGCGGGACTCCGCTGGCGCCACCCCGGTGCCCGGAACCCCGCCCGTGGAGGTGGTCATCATGACGCGGTCGGAGTTCGACGACATCCGCGCTCACATCGCGGCCGAGGAGGGCGACTCGGACGATCTTCTGCAGATCGCCCGAACCCTGCTGGACGACTTGGAGCAAGCGCGACTGCGCGAAGCGACCCTTCGCGCTCGGTACCTGGGTCTGCTGACGGCCGCACGTGCGACCGTGGCCTCCGACGCCGTCGGCGACCCCAATCCGCTGACATTCCTCCGGCACGAGCTCGGCAAGGCAGGACAAGTGCCCTCCGGGGACGAGGAGGTCGTGCGTATCCTTGCGGACGCGCGTACGGCGGAGGAACTGCTCGCCCACATCGACGAGGCCCAGCCGACCCGGCTGCGGACGAGCGCGAGGATGCGCCGGTGCGCGGGCGCCGGCCGGAGGCTGCCTCGCTAGCAACAATGCGGTGAAATCGGTGAAGCAACCTCGCTTGCCGAGATGACAGGCTTTGCCATGACATGAGGGTCGTCCTGGAAGACTTTCCTCATGTGGGAGCGGGGGCTGAACTGGGGGGCCATCACCCTGGTAGCGGTGTTCGGACTTCTGTGGCTGGGCGTGGTGGTGTTCGCCGCGACGACCGCCCCGGGATGGCTGCGCGCCGCCCAGGCGGTGCTGAGCATCGGCCTGATCGGCTGGGCGACGAAGAAGTCGCTTCTCCTGATCAGGACCATGGCGTGAGTCACTTCGCGTCGCCGTAGCAGGAGACCGCCACCGCCTCCATCGGGAAGCGGACCGAGGTCTCCCCGAAGATCAGCCGGGTGGCCTCCTCGGCCGCCCGGCCGACCGTCGCCGACACCTCGGCCGCCATCTCGTCCGGGCAGTGCACCATCACCTCGTCATGCTGGAAGAACACCAGCCTGGCCGGGGCCACCAGCCGCCCGCGGAGCAGCGCCATCAGGGTCAGGGCCCATTCCGCGGCGGTGGCCTGGACGACGAAGTTGCGTGTGAACCTGCCCCGGTCGCGGAGCGCCCGTGTGCCCTCGGGCCCGGAGACGAGGTTCGACCAGCGGGCGGACGGCGGCGGGCACGTGCGCCCCAGCCAGGAACGTACCAACCGGCCGTCCTCGCCGGCCTTCGCCGCGTCCTCCACGAAGGCGTAGGCCTGCGGGAAGCGCTGCCTCATCATGGCCAGCAGCTTCGGGGCGTCGCCGCTCGTCCCGCCGTACATCGCCGACAGCATGGCGATCTTGGCGTTGTCGCGCGCGCCGCCGAAGGACTGGGCGAGGGCCGCGTACAAGTCGATCTCGCCCGCGGCGCGGGCCAGGCCGCGGTCGCCGGCCATCGCGGCGAGGACCCGGGGTTCGAGCTGCGCCGCGTCGGCCACCACCAGCTTCCAGCCCTCGTCGGCGACCACCACGCGCCGCATGACCTTGGGGATCTGCAGGGCGCCTCCCCCGCTGGTCGCCCAGCGCCCGGAGACGACGCCTCCCACTACGTACTCGGGATGGAAGCGGTGGCCGCGCACCCATTGGTGAGCCCAGGTCCAGCCGTGGAAGCTGTAGAGCCGGGCCAGTTCCTTGTACGCGAGCAGGGGCGCGACCGCGGGGTGGTCGACCTGCTTGAGCACATGTGACCTGGTGGAGGAGACGGCGATGCCGGCGGACTTGAAGGCCTTGACGATCTGCTGCGGGGAGTCGGGGTTGACGGTGGCACCGAACGCGGCGCTCATCTGGTCGGCGAGCGCCTGGAGCTTGGCGGGCCGCATGCCGTGGACGGGCCGGGGGCCGAGGAGGCCGGTCAGCAGCTCGTCGTGGACGTCCTCGCGCCACGGCATGCCGTCGTGGGCCATCTCGGCGGCGATCAGCGCCCCCGCGGACTCGGCCGCGACGAGCAGGCGGAAGCGGCCGGGGTTCTCGGTGGCTTCGATGCGCCGGAGCTGCTCGGTGTAGACGTCGGTGACGTCGATCTCGGCGGGTTCGGGCTCGAACAGCGTGTCCTGCACGGCGTGCGCGCCCGAGCCGTCGTCGGGGACCGGGAGCCCGCGCAGCCGCGCGTACGCGGCCTCCGCCGACCTCGGCTCGCCGTACCTGCCTTCGTGGCCGAGCAGGAGCGCCTCGGTGAGGGTCAGGTCGTGGCAGCGCGCCGGCCGCACCTCGCGGGCGAGGAGCGCGGGGTAGACGGCGCGCGTGTCGGCCCAGATCCAGCGGGGGCGCGCGGACCGTTCAAGCTCGTCGACGGCATGCGCGAGGTCGCCGACGCGCCTCGCCGCCTCTCCGATCGGCCGCAGCGTGCCGCCCCGCGCGTCCGCCGTCACCGCGATCCGCATAGCCCGCAGACTATCCGAAGGGTCCGACGGTCTTCGATCACAGGTTCGAGTACCGCGCCGCCGCGTGTCCTCGGGGCTGTCGCGTTGCGTGGACGGGGGTGCGGGGGCGAGGCTGATCACATGCTTGCGTTGATCAGAGCCTGTCACCCTGGCCCCACGGTGGTCGTCACGGCGGCGGGCTGCGCGCTCGCCGCCGGGGTCGGGAGGGGCGCGGCGGGCACGGTCCTGGTCGGCGCCGCCGTGCTGAGCGGGCAGTTGTCGATCGGCTGGAGCAACGACTGGATCGACCGCGCGCGGGACCGCGCCATCGGCCGGGCCGACAAGCCGCTGAGCGCCGACGCCGTCGAGCCGCGCACGGTCGGGACGGCGGCGCTCGCCGCACTGGCCCTGTGTGTGCCGCTGTCGCTCGCGAGCGGGGTCCTGGCCGGGCTCGCGCACCTGGCCGCCGTCGCGTGCGGGTGGCTGTACAACGTCCGGCTCAAGTCGACCGTGGCCTCGCCGCTGCCGTTCGCGGTGGCCTTCGGGCTGCTTCCTGCGTTCGTGACCCTGGGGCTGCTAGGGCGGCCGTGGCCCGCGTGGTGGGCGCTCGCCGCGGGGGCCCTGCTGGGCATGGGGGCCCATTTCGCCAACGTCCTGCCCGACCTGCCCGACGATCTCGCGCTGGGCGTCCGGGGGCTGCCTCAGCGCCTCGGGCCCGTGGGCGCCAGGATCGGCGCCGCCGGCCTTCTGGTGTCCGCGTCCATCGTCATCACCGTGGCGCCCGAGGGACGTGGCGGCCCGCTCACACTGGCGGGGCTCGGGGCCGTGGCGCTCGTCCTCGGGGCGGGCGTGGTGGTGGCGCGGCGGTCGGTACGGCGGGCGGCCTTCGGCGTGATCGTCGCGGTGGCCCTGATCGACCTGACGATGTTCGTGGCCCAGGGCGGGCAACTGGCGTGATCTCCTCGCGGCCCGCGCGACGGCGTGCCATCCACGAGCGGCGTGCCCACCACGAGGCGGCGAAGGCCGGTGAAGCGGGAAACCGGGGGCCAACGAGAAAGGCCCTGGTCACCGGATTCCGGTGACCAGGGCCTTCGTGGTAGCGGGGGTAGGATTTGAACCTACGACCTCTGGGTTATGAGCCCAGCGAGCTACCGAGCTGCTCCACCCCGCGTCGGCTTGTGTTCAAAAGACTATCGGCCCTTACGGGCACTGGCAAATCGTTCGGCTCGACGCGCTCCCGGGTGGGGCGGCCGGTGCCGGCCGCCCCACCCGGGACACGCCTACGAGCTGGGTGTGGGTGTCGGAGCGGGCGTCGCCGGCGCGGACGCCGAGGACGACGGTGCGGGCGTCGCCGAAGGGGTGGCCGTGGGGGCCGCCTTCTGCTTGCCCAGCGCCGACTCCAGGTCCTTCAGGGCCTGCGCGAGCCGCTTCTGCGCCTCGCCGTACGCCGCGAAGTCACCGCTCTTGATCGCCTTCTGGCCGTCGTCGTACGCCTTCTGGGCGTTGTCGTAGGCCTTGGTGAGGTCGGTGGTGACCCCGGGCGTGTTCGGCTGGGTGGGCGTCGTCGGGGTGTTCGGGGTCGTGACCTGCTGCCCCTGGCCGAACACCTGGTCCAGCGCGTCCTTGAGCGTCGTGCCGATGCCGACGTCGGAGCCGAACATGACCAGGACCCTGGCCAGCGTCGGGTAGCGGGCGGAGTTCTGCACCTTGGGCTGGACGTAGACGGGCTCGACGTACAGCAGGCCCCCGCCGAACGGCAGGGTCAGCAGGTTGCCGTTCAGCGTCTCCGTGGTGCCGCCGATGCGCAGGTCGTTCAGGACGCTGGCCGCCTTCGTGTCGAAGGTGTTCTGCGCCTGTTTGGGACCTGGAATCGTGGTGTCGCTGGGTAGCTGGAGGATCTGGATCTTCGTGGTGGAGTCGCCGGTGGCGTCCACCGCCATGAAGGCCGCCAGGTTGTCCCGGTTGTTCGGCACCATCGTGGTGGTCAGCGAGAAGCGTGGCCCCGGCTCGTTGGGCATGCGCAGCGTCACGTAGTACGGGGGCTGCTTGGTCTTGTTGCTCGCCGGGTCCTCAGGCACCTTCCAGAAGTCCTGACCGCCGTAGAACGCGTTGGCGTCGGTGACGTGGTAGTTGCCGAGGATGTCGCGCTGCACCTTGAACAGGTCCTCGGGGTAGCGCAGGTGGTCCATGAGCTGCGTCGGGATCTTGGACTTGGGCTGGATCACCCCGCCGAAGGCCTTCTCCCAGGTGCGGAGCAGCGGGTCCTGGTCGTCCCACGCGTACAGCGAGACGGTGCCGTCGTAGGCGTCCACCGTCGCCTTCACCGAGTTGCGGATGTAGTTGATGTGGTCGCGCGGCTGCTGCGGCGTGAGCTGGCGCTCGGTCGAGGTGTCCCGCGTCATGTCGCCGAAGCTGCGGCGCTCGGAGTACGGGTAGTCCTCCGACATCGTGTAACCGTCCACGATCCACAGGATGCGCCCGTTGACGACCGCGGGGTACGGGTCGCCGTCCAGGGTGAGGAACGGCGCCACCTGCTGGACCCGGTCGCGGGGGTCGCGGTTGTACAGGATGCGGGACTTGCTGTTGATGTCCGAGGACAGCAGCATGTTGGTCTCGCCGTACTTGCCGGCGTAGAGCAGGCGGGTGAAGAAGTTGCCGATCGGCACGCCGCCCTTGCCGGTGTAGGTGGTGTTCTCCTGGCCGCTGCCCTGGGGGGTGCTGCTCTGCTCGGGGAAGTCGAGCTCGATGTTGTCGTTGACGACCTTCCCGTTCACGACCTTCTGGTTGCCGCCCACGATGGAGTACTCCGGCGAGTTCTCGCCGAAGTAGATGCGCGGCTCGAAGGTGCCGAGCCCGTTGGTGGGCGGGATGTCCTTCACGATGAAGTCGGGCTTGCCCTGGGGGTCGGTCTTGCTGCCGGACCCGGCGACGAACCCGAAACCGTGGGTGTAGACCAGGTGGTTGTTGATCCAGTTGCCGTCCGGCGGCTGGCCGATCTCCCGCACGGCCACGACCGTGTCGCGGGAGGCCCCGTCGATCGTGTAGCGGTCGACGTCGAGCTGCTCGGGGAACTGGTAGTAGCCCTTGATCTGCTGGAGCTGCTGGAAGGTCGGGGACAGCACCGTCGGGTCGAGCAGGCGCACGCCCGGGATCGTCGAGACCTCGCTCTGCAGCTCCTGCTGGGTGCCCTGCGTCTTGGCGCTGTACGCGGCCACCTCGGCGGACGCGACACCGTAGGCGTCTCTTGTCGCCTCGATGTTGCGCTTGATGTACACCTGCTCCTTGCTCTGCTGGTTCGGCTTGACCTGGAACTGCTCGACCAGCGCCGGGTAGACGCCGCCGACCAGGACGGCCGAGAGCACGAGCAGGCCGAGGCCGACGCCCGGGAGCATGCCACCGGGCCGCACGACGCCGGCGAAGAAGAGCGCGGCGCAGATCAACGCGATGATCGCGAGGATGCTCTTGGCGGGGAGCACCGCGTTGACGTCGGTGTAGGAGGCGCCGAAGACCTTGCCCCGGTCGGAGAACACCAGGCCGTAGCGGTCGATCCAGTAGGCGACGGCCTTGAGCAGCACGAACAGGCCCACCAGCACCGAAAGGTGGACCCGGGCCGCGCGGGTGGCGTGCACGCCGGGCGACTGCAGCCGGAAGCCGCCGTACAGGTAGTGGACGATCGCCGCGACGATGATCGAGATGATCACCGCGGTGAACAGGAAGTTCAGCAGCATCCGGATGAACGGATACGTGAACATGAAGAATGAGACGTCCATGTTGAACAGCGGATCAGGCCGGTTGAACGACGATCCGTTGATGAACAGCAGCCATGTCTTCCACTGCCCGGCCGTGGAGGAGCCGGTGAACAGGCCGAGCATCGCCAGCCCGATGATGAAGACCAGCTTGCGGTGCGGGTCGACCGCCGCGCGGTAGCGGTCGGCGCCCTGCGATGAGCCGCCGAACATGCCGATCCCGAAGAGGGGACGCGCGCGGTAGGCCAGGATCATGTTGCCGCCGACGATGGCGCCCATGATCAGGGCGCCGAAGACGAACAACAGGAGCTGGGTCACCAGCATGGTCGAGAAGACCGAGGTGTACCCGACCGAGTCGAACCACAGCCAGTCGGTGAAGATGCCGGCGAAGACGAAGAACAAGATCACGATCGCGACGAGAGTGATCGCGACGGGCACGAGAAGCCGCGGCCGGCGGGGCAAACGCATCGCCCGACCCGCGCCGGGGTTCCGGAAGGTCAAGGCCCACCCCTAGATTTCACGAGTAACGGTCCGTGTCTGGCAACCTACACCGGTGGTGCGGGTCACGTTCCAAGCCCTGAGCACGGTCAGGCCACAACTTGCGGCGGGCACGCGAGCCGCGTCCGTCAAGGACACGGCCGTGGACCCGGCTCGGCGCGCGGGCGGCGCCATCGGAAACGGCGTGCGCGCACACGTGCCCCAACGCCCCGGCCGGGCGAGGGGTTCCCCGCCGCCGCGTGAGTCCGCCCGGCGCGGTGTCATCGGGCCGGGCAACTAGCCACCTGTCCTGAGCCCGTGCGTAGCGCGTCGACCGCCTGGACGGCCTCGTGCATCGTGCTCACCTTCACCAGGCGCAGCCCCTTGGGGACGGCCTGGACGGCGTCGTCGCAGTTGTCGGCGGGGGTCAGGAAGACCGTGGCCCCCGCGTCGCGGGCGCCGACCAACTTCTGCTGGATGCCGCCGATCGGGCCGACCTGGCCGTCGGGGGTGATCGTGCCGGTGCCGGCGATCGACCTGCCGCCGGTGAGCGGGCCGGGGGTGAGCTTGTCGTAGATGCCGAGCGAGAACATCAGGCCGGCGCTCGGGCCGCCGACGTCCCCGACGTTGACGTTGACGGTGAACGGGAACTTGAACTGGGAGCCCATGATCACGCCGACGATGGAGCCGCTGGGGCCGCTGATCGTGCCGACCTCGACGGTCATGGGCTTGCCGCCCCGCACGATGGTGAACCTCACCTGCTCGCCCGCCTTGTGCTTGCGCACCCCGGCCGCGACCTCGTCCACCGTGCGCACGGCGGCGCCGTCGACTTCGGTGATCTCGTCGTTCGGCAGCAGTTTGCCGTCGGCGGGCTTGCCCTTCTGGGTGGAGGCGACCGCGACGTAGACCTTGATGGGGATCTTCAGCTCGGTCAGCGCCGCGGCGGTCGCGTCCTGCTGGGAGCTGCTCATCTCCTGGGTGTTCTGCTGCTCGACCTCTTTCACCGAGACGGCCTTGGGGAAGATCGTCTCTTCGGGGACGACCGCCACGGTCGGGTCCATCCAGCCGCGCAGCGCGGTGAGCAGGTCGATGCGGGCCTCGGGTCCGCCCTGGTAGGCGACGGTGACCAGGCTGAGCTTGCCCGTGGTGGGGTAGGTCTGGTGGCCCGAGACGGTGATGACGGGTTTGCCCTTGACGTCACCGAGGGTGTTCTCCGTCGGCCCGGGGCTCAGCGCGACGTACGGCACGGGCAGCAGCGCACCGGCGCCGCCGAGCACGAGCGTGAGCACGCCCGCAACCATCAACGTCAGACGTCGTCGGGACATGGGGGCAACTCTATGCGCTCCCCGCGACCAGGGTTACGCGGACACACACAGGGCGGACATCCAGGTCAATCGCATCCCCTGGGCCGGTGAAGTGCCTGCTCAGCCGCAACTGCCGACCCATTCGGCCGTGCCGTCGGCGAAGCGCTGGTGCTTCCAGATGGGCACTTCCCGCTTGAGATCGTCGATCAACCGGCGGGACGCCTCGAAGGCCTCCCCACGGTGCGCGGCGGCCACCGCGACGATCACCGCCCTGTCGCCGATCCGGAGATCGCCCACCCGGTGGACGGCGGCGAGCAGGGTCCCGGGGAAGTCCGCGGCGACCTTCTCGGCCACCCGGCGCAGCTCCGCCTCGGCGGTCGGATGGGCCGAGTACGACAGCAGGGTGACGGCCTCTCCGTGATCGTGGTCGCGCACGGTGCCGACGAACAGCGTCGTCCCGCCCGCACCCTGGTCACCGACGGCCGCGAGCACCTCGTCGACGGAGAGCGGGGTGTCACGAATGCCCAGCAAACGGATGGCGTCCACGCCACGAGGGTACTCCGCGTCCCGGGCCTCGCCCGGAACGGCGGTGCCTCCGGCGGCTCCCGCCCCACCGGCCGGCCCAGGGGGGAACGGGCGTCCGCAGGTCAGCGCGGCCGGCCGGGCGCCGCCCCCTAGGCGGCCATAGATCCACCCCGGGCCGATCAGGTGCGCCGCTTGCGGCGGGCGGCGCGGACGATGGCGGCGGTGCCGATCACCGCGACGGTGGCGCCGGCGGCGGTCAACGTGGCGTCCTTGCCGGACAGACGGCGGCCGACGACGGCGTGCTTGCCCTCGCGGAGGTCCAGAAGCTGCTGGAACGCGTCCTCGTTGGTCCACGCGGGCTTCCACCCGGCCGCGCGCAGCGAGGCGCAGTCGACCACCCACGGGTAGACCACGTAGTGCAGGTCGGTCGCGGGGGCCGGGGTGATCCCGAGCCGGTGGAGGCGTTCGGCGGTGCCGAAGGTCAGCACGGCGGGCAGTTCGAAACGCCGCAGGCCGGACAGCTCCTCGACCTGCTCCATCTCCAGCCATCCGTCGCTGCCGACCGTCACGACGCCGGTGACCTGGCCGAGGGCCGCCATTTCGAGCGCCGAGACCAGGTCCTCCACGTGGCAGAACTGCCAGCGGGGCGCCGAGCCCTTGACCGTGAGCAGGCGCGGGGCCTCGAAGTGGCGGGTGACCACGGTGTCCATCCCCGGGCCCACGACGGCGGCCGGCCGCAGCACGGTCACGTCGAGGCCCGGATGGCTGCGCAGGCAGCGCCGGACGAGCGCCTCGATCTCCAGGTGGTCGCCGACCACGCCCGAGTCGGGCTCGGCGGCCACCGGAGCGCCCTCGGGTAGCGGGACCGGGTTGTCGGGCACCGCCCCGTAGACCATGGCGCTGGTCACAACGACCACGCGCCGTACGCGCGCGGCGGCCGAGGCCGTGAGCACGGTCTGGGAGGCCCTGAGGTTGTAGGCGCGGCGCTCGGCCGGATCGGAGTCGAGCGAGTAGTCGGCGGCCAGATGGACCAGGACGTCGACGTCGGAGATGCGGTTCGCCAAGAGCGGATCTCGGACATCGAGCACCCGCCAGGTGACGTCCGCGACGTCGCCGCGATGGTCGTCGATCGCCACCACGCGGCGGAAATCCGCAGACGAGGCGACCCTGGAGAGGAACTCTCTCCCCAGCCCGGTGGCCGCGCCGGTGACGGCGACGACCGGGGGCCGGAGGCGTTTCGAGGTAGGCACGAGGTCCTCACTTTGCACTGATCCGCCCTGCGACGGATAACGTGGCGGATGTGGACTCCTCCATCCTGCACGAGGTAGAGCGGTGACTGACCTGCCAGGTCGCGAAAACGACCCCAACGAGAACCCGTTCGCGATGTTCGGCGATCCGGAGCAGATGGCCGCGGCCATGCGACAGTTCGCCGACATGCTCTCGGCCCCGGCGGGCTCAGGGCCCGTCAACTGGGACATGGCCAAGAACATCGCGCGCCACGCCGTGGTCGCCGAGGGCGATCCGAGCGTCATGGAAGGCGAGCGCCGCCAGATCGTCGACGCGCTGCGCCTCGCCGACCTGTGGCTGAACGAGGTCACCGAACTACCCTCCGGATTGACCGCGCCCGAGGCGTGGAGCCGTTCGGAGTGGATCGAGAAGACCGTCCCGGTCTGGAAGCGGCTGTGCGACCCGATCGCCGAGCGCATGGTGGAGACCATGGGCGGCGCCCTGGGCTCGGCCGGCCTCGGCGAGCTCGGCGGCGAGGGCCAGGCGGCGATGGCCGCCCAGTTCGGCCCGCTGATGGGCATGATGCGCCAGATGGGCGGCATGATGGTCGGCAGCCAGATCGGCCAGGCCCTCGGCACGCTCGCCCCCGAGGTGATCGGGTCCTCTGACATCGGGCTGCCACTCTCGGAGACCGCGGCCCTGCTGCCCGGCGGGATCGCCGCGTTCAGCCACGGCCTGGAGATCCCCGCCGAGGAGATCCGCCTCTACCTGGCGCTCCGCGAGGCCGCGCACCACCGGCTCTTCCAGCACGTCCCATGGCTGCGCGGCCAGCTCTTCGGCGCCGTCGAGGAGTACGCCAAGGGCATCACCGTGGACACCTCCGCCCTGGAGGAGCAGATCCGCGGGCTCGACATCAACAACCCCGAGCAGCTCCAGGAGGCCCTGAGCGGCGGCGCGCTGCTCAAGCCCGAGGAGACCGAGCGGCAGAAGGCCGCGCTGGCGCGGCTGGAGACCATCCTGGCGCTGGTCGAGGGCTGGGTGGGCACGGTGGCGGACGCCGCCGCCGAGGGCAAGCTGCCCTCCTCCGCCGCCCTTTCCGAGACCGTCAGGCGGCGCCGCGCGACCGGAGGGCCGGCCGAGCGCACGTTCGCCACCCTGGTCGGGCTGGAGCTCCGCCCCCGGCGGCTGCGCGAGGCCGCCGCGCTGTGGCAGGCGCTCGCCGCCGCACGCGGCGTGGACGGGCGCGACGCGGTGTGGTCCCACCCTGACCTGATGCCGACCGCGGCCGACCTGGACGACCCCGAGGCGTTCGTCCGGGGCGAGGCCAAGTTCGACCTGTCGGATTTCGATGACCAGAACGGCCGGGAGAAGCCCGGTGACGCCTCCGGATCTCCGGGTTCGGAGGGCGGGCCAGGCGACGGCGGCCCGAAGGAGCCCGGCGACGGATGACGTTACGCGACCAGGCGCGAGCCGCGCTGACCCGGTGGACGGCCCCCACACCCGCCGAGGAGTCGCTCCGTAAGGAGTTCCTGGACCACCTGAACGACCACGACGACGCCATGTGGCGCTCGTGCGCGCCGGGTCACCTCACGGCCACGACGGCCGTGCTGTCGCACGACGGCGGCAAGGTGCTGCTCACCCTGCATCCCAAGGCGGAGATGTGGCTGCCCATGGGCGGGCACTGCGAGACCACCGACGCCTCGCTCGAAGGCGCCGCGCTGCGCGAGGCCACCGAGGAGTCGGGCATTCCCGGGCTCCGGCTCCTTGAGGGGCCGCTCGCGCTCGACCGGCACCAGGTGTGGTGCCATCCGCCGCACAGCTGGCACCTCGACGTCGAGTACGGCGCGGTGGCGCCGCCGGGGGCCGAGTACGTGATCAGTGACGAGTCCCTGGAGCTGCGGTGGGTGCCGGTGGACGACATCCCCGAGCCGACGGACGAGGCGACCCGCAGGCTGGCCCGCCGCGCGCGGGCACTCCTGCTGTCCTGACCGTTTGCCCGTGAGCCTTCCTTCTTGGTGACACGCCCCTGGTTGGCCGGGCTTCTTGACGCCTCCCATACATCGTCTGGATAAGGTCGGACTGGTAACACCGAGGCGAGCCGGGGGACGGGTGAACACCACGACCGAGACATCGGTGGGCGGAGTGATCGTGACTCCGTCCCGCTTACGACGGCTTCGCCTGCGGGTGCCGGGCACACTCGCCTGGCTCGCGGTGACGCCCTTTGCCGCCTGGGCGGTCGCCCGGGTGGCCGGCCTCGAGCGTGGATCGTTCCCGGCGCAGATCATGACGGCCACGCCGTACGCGGCGGCGGGTTCGCTGCTGCCGATGCTGCTCGCCGTGCTGTCCAGGAAGAAGGCGGTGACCGCGGTCGCGGTGGCCACGACGGCCGCGATGGGGTTCAGCGTGCTGCCGCGCGCGTTCGGGGACGCCCAGCCGACGACCGGCCGGCCGTTCACGGTGCTCACGGCCAACCTGTTCTTCGGCCGAGGGGACGCCCAGACAGTGGTGGACCTGGTCCGCCGCCACCATCCCGACATCCTCAACACCCAGGAGCTCACCCCCGAGGCCGTGGCCAACATGGACGCGGCCGGGCTGAAGGAGCTGATGCCCTACCGCGTCCTGCAGGACGAGTGGAGCGCGGCGGGCAGCGGCATCTACTCCAGCCATCCGATCACCCAGATCAACGGGCTGTTCCAAGTCGTCGGCCACAACATGCCGGCGGTCAGGATGACCCTTCCGGGTGGCGCCGAGCTGGAGATCGTCGACGTGCACACCTACCCGCCGCTGGGCCCGCAGGTGACGCAGTGGACCGAAGGGCTCCGCGCCCTGCCGCCGGGGCCGTCGACCGGGCCTTTCCGTATCCTCGCCGGTGACTTCAACGCGAGCCTGGACCACGCCGAGATGCGGCGGCTGGTGGCACGGGGTTACCACGACGCCGGCGACACCATGGGCGAGGGCCTGATCCCGACCTGGCCGGCCGGCAAGCGGGTGCCCCCGCTGATCACGATCGACCACGTGCTCGCCGACCACCGCGTGTCGGTGCGGGGCTACCAGGTGTTCGACGTCCCGCACACCGACCATCGCGCCGTGCTCACCGAGCTCTCCCTCCCGGCCCCCTGATCATCCGCGCTTCCCGCGGTGCTTTCAGGCGGTGAGCAGGGAGCGGGTGTTGTCCCAGCCTTCTAGGCCGGGGTCCAGGCGGGCGATGTCGGCGGGGACGCGCAGGCGGTGCCAGCCGGGGCCGGTGGCCACCATGCGGCTGCCGGGCGCCTGGTTACGGAGCAGCGCGACCACGTCGGGCTCGTCCATGCCCGCCTCGGCCCAGGAGGGGAACGGCAGCCGGGCCGCCATCGCCACCGCGCCGCCGCCCGAGGCCGGGCAGATCGCGATGGACGCGCGGCCCAGCTCGCGGAAGAGCTTGCCGATCAGCAACGGGGGCAGGTCGGGCGCGTCACCGCTGATCACGACCGCCTCCTCGCCGTACGGCTGGAGCGCGGCGAACGCCTCGGCGGGGCCGCCAGGGTCGGGGATCGACAGGACGCGGGTGCCGGGCCAGGCGAGGTCCTCGAGCCCGTCCACGCCGGCGGCGAGGATCACGGGTTCCACCAGGTCGAGCCCGGCCACGATCTCGTAGGTGTCCTCGGCGAGGGCGAGCAGGAACTCGGCGGGGTCGACCCCGGGCGGAGCCGCCCTGCCCATGGCGGGGGTGACCAGTACGGCCGCGAGCCTCAACATTCCTCCGTGGAGCCGTTGGCGGCCATGGAGTAGCCCTCGAGGAAACCGCGGGCCCGCTCCGCCTTGGGGTAGCGCTCCACCAGCGCCCAGAAGCGGGGGCCGTGGCTGGGCACCAGAAGGTGGACCAGCTCGTGCATGATCACGTAGTCGACCACCCAGGCGGGCATGCCGCGTAGCCGGGTCGAGAGCCGGATGCTGCCGTGGTCGGGCGTGCACGACCCCCAGCGGTGCCGCTGGTTCTCCACCCACCGCACGCTGGTCGGGCACGCCTTGTCGTCCAGGTAGCGCGCGGCCAGGTCCCTGGCCCGTTCGAGCAGGTCGTCGTCGCTCGGGCGCCGTCGCTGTTCCTTCGCGGCGAGCCGGTCGAGCATCCGGCGCACCCATTGTTCCTCGTCCATGCTGCTCAAACCGGCAGGCAGGAGCACGATGGTCTTGTCGCCATCGCGATATGCGGATACGGTCCGCCGTCGGCGTGCACTCCGGCGGACCTCGACTGTCTCGGGGGGCACATATGCACGGTAGCCGAGAGTTCTGGGATTCCACAGGGGGTGAATCACGTTTTCCCTGGTCAATCCGCGTTCGCGTAATGTTCAGCTACCACAGGACTCACATCCGCCCCACGGGGCGGTGAGGTACGGAGGGGCGCGGTCCGTCCACAGCCCCGCCCGGCACGGGGGTTCCGGCCGGATATGGCGGAAAGGTTGTCCACAGGGGGCGTGATCGGGCTCCGGTGGCCGGCGGCCGTGTGCCAGGCTGCGCGATCGTGACCTCACCCCCCGCTCCCACCTCCCCCTTTCCGCCCCTCCCCCGTCCGGACGCCTCCGGGCGGCAACCGGTGCGGCCCAGGCTCAAACCGGCGTTGCGGTTGCTAGAACGTGACGCCCGCACGCTGCAGCTCGGGGTCCATCCGCTCCGCGCGGTGGTGCTCACCGACCTCGACCCCCGCATGCGCGGGTTCGTGGAGAGCCTGGACGGCACCCGCACGCTCGACGAGCTGATCGGCCGGAGTGATCTCGACGAGGGCACCGTGCGCCAGGTCGTGCGGCTGCTGACCGAGCGCGGCGTGCTCGACGACGCCGCCGTGCGGCCGGAACCGCTGCGCGGGCTGACCTCGGCCGAGCGCGACCGGCTCGGGCCCGACCTCGACGCCCTTTCCTTGTCGGCCGCCGACGCCGGTGACGGAGGTCTCACCGCGCTCGACCGCCGCCGCGGGGCCTACGTCCGGGTGTACGGGGCGGGGCGGATCGGCGCCCAGGTCGTGGCCCTGCTCGCCGCGGCCGGCGTCGGCCATCTCTGCGTGGTCGACCCGGGCACCGCCCGCGACCAGGACGTAGTCCCCGGCGGGCTGTCGTACGCCGAGACCGGCGGCAGCAGGGAGGACGGCGCGGTGGCGGTGGCCCTGCGGGTGGCGCCGGGTGTCAACGCGTGGACCGGCCGCACGGCCTCCCAGCTCACCGACGGGGCGCGCCGCCCCGATCTGGTCGTCCTCGCGCCGGTGGGACCGCTCGACGCGGTGGTGGCCCGGGAGCTCGTGGCGCTCCGGATCCCGCACCTTCTGGTGACCGCCGGGGAGGGCGTCGGCTCGGTCGGCCCTCTCGTCCTGCCGGGGCGCACCTCCTGCCTGCACTGCCTGGAATTGATCCGGCGCGACCGTGACCCGTCCTGGCCGGCGGTCGGGGCGCGTCTCGGCGGTTTTCCCGCCGGGGAGATCGCGTGCGACACCGTACTGTCAACGCTGGTCGCGGCCCAGGCGGCCGGTCACGCGCTGGGTTCTGTCGACGGCCTGGAGCCCGTTGTGACGAATAGCACAGTTGACGTAATGCCTGATTGGCGTTGGAAAAAACGCTCCTGGAGCAGACATCCACAATGTCGTTGTAGTCGAAACCAGTTCGGACCGCTAACAATGGTCGCGTGAGTGACTTCCCCCAGCACGCCGTGACGCGTTCCGCCAAGCTGGCGACGCTCCCCTTGGGGTTCGCCGGCCGCACCGCCCTGGGACTGGGCAAGAGGATCGGTGGGAAGTCCGCCGAGATCGTCGCCCAGGAGATCCAGCAGCGCACCTCCGAGCAGGTCTTCCGCGTCCTGGGCGAGCTCAAGGGCGGTGCGATGAAGCTCGGTCAGGCACTGTCGATCTTCGAGGCGGCGCTCCCGCCCGAGATCGCCGGGCCGTACCGCGCGACGCTGACCAAGCTGCAGGACGCGGCGCCCCCGCTTCCGGCCTCCACCGTGCGCGCGGTCCTCACCGAGCAGCTCGGCGACGACTGGCGGGAGAACTTCCTGGAGTTCGACGAGACCCCGACCGCCGCCGCCTCGATCGGCCAGGTGCACAAGGCCGTCTGGCACGACGGCCGGGAGGTGGCCGTCAAGATCCAGTACCCCGGGGCCGGCAAGGCGCTGCTGACCGACTTCAACCAGCTCGCCCGGCTCGGGAAGCTGTTCGGGGTGCTGCTGCCCGGCCTCGACATCAAGGCCGTGCTGGGCGAGCTGAGGGAGCGCATCTCCGAGGAGCTCGACTACCTCAGGGAAGCCGAGGCCCAGCACGGGTTCGCCCAGGCCTACCTGGACGATCCCGACTTCTTCGTGCCGGACGTCATCGCCGCCAACGAGCAGATCCTGGTCACCGAATGGATGGAGGGCACCCCGCTCTCCAAGGTCATCTCCGCGGGGACCAAGGAGCAGCGCGACCATACCGGGCTGCTGTTCGTGCGGTTCCTGTTCAGCGCCCCCGCCCGCGCGGGCATGCTGCACGCCGACCCGCACCCCGGCAACTTCCGCGTGCTGCCCGACGGCCGGCTGGGGGTGCTCGACTTCGGCGCCGTGAACCGCATGCCCGAGGGGTATCCCGAGGTCTTCGGCACGCTGACCCGCATCTTCAACAAGGGCGACATGCCGACCGTGGTGCAGGGGCTGCGCGACGAGGGGTTCATCCGCCCGCACATCGAGGTCGACGAGGAGGCCCTGCGCGCCTTCCTGGCCCCGTACGTCGAGCCGACGCAGGTGGAGGAGTTCACCTTCAGCCGCGAGTGGCTGCAGCGGCAGGTCGCGACCGTCACCGACCTGCGCCCGACGAACGTGGTGCGCCAGCTCAACCTTCCGCCGTCGTACGTGCTGATCAACCGGGTGCACGCGGCCGGCATCGGCGTGCTGTGCCAGCTCGGCACCACCGCGCGGTTCCGCGACGAGGTGGTCCGCTGGGTGCCGGGGTTCTCCGACGACGACCCCGAGGGCAGGCCCACCGCCCTGGCCACCTCCTAGAACGGCGGCCCTGTCAGGCAGGCCGGTTCACCCAGGGTCGGTGCCGGGGGCGGGCGCGGCGTGGAAGGTGCGGCGGTAGGCGATCGGCGAGATGCCGATGGCGGCGCGCAGGTGCTGCCGCAGGGAGTTGGCGGTGCCGAAACCGGCCCGGTCGGCGATGTGGTCGATCGTCAGGTCGCTGGTCTCCAGCAGCCGCCGGGCCAGCTCCACCCGCTGGGCGGTGAGCCAGCGGCCCGGGGTCATGCCGGCCTCGGCCCGGAAGCGCCGGGTGAAGGTGCGCACGCTCATCCGCGCGTGCGCGGCGAGTTCCCGCAGGGACAGCGGCTCGTGCAGGTGCTCAAGCGCCCAGGCGCGGGTGAGCGCGACGGTGGCCGCCGACGGCTCGGGCACCGGCTGCTCGATGTACTGCGCCTGGCCGCCGTCCCGCCAGGGCGGGACCACGCAGCGGCGGGCCACCTGGTTGGCCGTCGCGCTGCCGTGGTCGCGGCGCACCAGGTGCAGGCACAGGTCCACGCCCGCGGCGGCGCCCGCCGAGGTGAGGATGTCGCCGCCGTCCACGAACAGCACGTCCGGGTCGACCCGCACCCGGGGGAAGGTCCGCTGGAAGTGCCGGGCCTCCTGCCAGTGGGTGGTCGCGACCCGGCCGTCCAGCAGGCCCGCGGCGGCCAGCACGTACGCCGCGGTGCAGATCGACACGACGCGGGTGCCCGGCCGGATCAGCGCGAGGGCGGCGGCCAGGGGCGGAGGGAGGGCACCGGGCTCACCGACCTCGCCGAAGGCGGCGGACGGCGGTATTACCACGGTGTCCGCCGTGGCCAGCGCGGTGGCGTCGTGCTCGACGACGATCGCGAAGCCCGCCGAGGTGCCCACCGGCCGGCCGTCCAGGGTGCAGGTGATCACCTCGTAGAGCGGTTCGCCGCCCGGCCCCTGGGCGCCGCCGAAGATGCGCGCCGGGATGCCCAGCTCGAACGGGATGACGCCTTCGAGGGCGAGGACGACGACACGATGCATGGCCAGATCCTGTCACATGATGGCCAACTGGCCACTTTCTGGTGGTCCTCCCCCTGGGCAGGCTGGTCCCGGAGCGCGTGACACGACGCGCCCCCTCGCAGGAACGGGACACGATGCGCCCCTCGCAGGACGGGACACACGATGCGCCCCCTCGCAGAAACGGGACAGCGGATGAACGAGGACAGCAGGGGAACCGGGCCTCGGATGCGGGCGATCAGCCCGCGGTCCTGGGGCGGGCCGGAGGTGCTCACCGAGATCGAGGTGGACCGCCCGAGCCCCGGGGCGACGGAGATCCTGGTGCGGGTGCGCGCGGCCGGGGTCAACCCGACCGACTGGAAGGCGCGGTCCCACGGAGGGCTGGGCCTGTGGGGCGACCCGGTCATCCTGGGCTACGACGTGTCGGGGGTGGTCGAGGAGGTGGGGCTCGGCGTGACGTTGTTCCGGCCCGGGGACGAGGTGTTCGGCATGCCGCGCTTCCCGCACCAGGCGGGCGCCTACGCGGAGTACGTCACCGGCCCCGCGCGGCATTTCGCCCGAAAGCCGCCGATGATCGACCACGTGGAGGCGGCGGCCCTGCCGCTGGCGGCGCTGACGGCGTGGCAGAGCCTGGCCGAGACGGCGGGCCTGCGTGCCGGGCAGCGCGTCCTGGTCCACGCCGCCGCCGGGGGCGTCGGCCACCTGGCCGTGCAGATCGCCAAGACGTTCGGCGCGTACGTGATCGGGACCGCCCGCGCGGCCAAGCACCCGTTCCTCTCCAAACTGGGCGCCGACGAGGTGATCGACTACACGACGGCCGACTTCGCCGAGGCGGTCCGGGACGTGGACGTCGTCCTGGACACCGTCGGCGGGGACTACGGGCGCCGGTCGCTGCGGGTGCTGCGCGAGGGCGGCGTCCTGATCACGCTCGCCTCCCCGGCCGACGTCCCGCCCCCGGACGAGGCCGGGCGGGCCGGCGTCCGGTCGGGATTCCTGCTGGTCGAGCCGGACCACGCCGGCATGAAGACCATCGCGGGGCTGGTTACCGATGGGCTGCTGCGCGCCGAGGTCGGCACGGTCCTGCCGCTGGCGGAGGCGGCGCGAGCCCACGAACTCGGCGAGACCGCCCGCACCACCGGCAAGATCGTCCTGACCGTCGGCCCATGATCCTTTGCGGGCGGCCGTCCGGCCGACGTCCGAGCGTGCCTCCTCCGGCCGCCCGTGCCAACCGTCTCGGACGGCATCCTCCCCGCCACAGCCCCCTCGGTTCAGACGGCACCCTTCCGGCCACGGCCCGCCTCAGCGATCGTGCGGCGGTGGGAATGGTGGACGATTCTGGGGGTAATTGAAAGGGCCGGCCCGGATTCTTCCGGGCCGGCCCTTTCGATTGTCATTCTCCGGCCGCGATTCCCTGCGCCCCGGGAGGCGGTGACGTCAGGGTGTCGCGGTCAGCCGGTCACGTCGCTCACGCCATGCGGGCGAGTGCGTTGCGCAGGCGTACGGAGGCGCGTTCTGCCTGCTTGCGGGCCTTGCGGATCCGCTGGATGCGGTAGACGAGGCGTTGTTCCTCGGCTTCGCGGTGCAGAGATTGTATTCGGTCCTGCACCAGTTCTTTATACATATAAGGCAGTTCGCCGGTACCTGCGGGGATGAAGCTCATCGGAGTGGTCCTTTCGATTCTTCAAGCTGTGGTTGAGCTGATTTTCTGCGTGTACTTCAGGCCGCGACCGGAGTCTTACGGGGACGGCCCCTCGGCCTCTTCTTGGGTACGACCGCTCCCCTGATGACGAGCTCACCGCCCCAGACGCCCCACGGCTCCTCGCGCTCCAGCGCGCGGGCCAGGCAGGCCTTCTGGATCGGGCACCCACCACAGAGTGCCTTGGCGAACTCGACGTCGTCGGGGGACTCGGCGAACCACAGGTCGGGGTCGGTACGACACGGGATATCGGCTTCGTCGACCAGGTCCATGGTCGTCCAAACCGCCATCTGCGTCACCTTTCTGCTGCTGTCTGATCTGGTCGTTTACCTCTTGTGGTGGTCGGATCTGGCGGCCGAACAACAAGAAGGCCGCGGATCCTGGGTACGGATCCGCGGCCTGGAGGCTTTCAACCGGTCAGGTTATGACCGGTTGCCTCCAGGGTGGCGGACCCTGCACCCCACCATTGGCGGAGCTCGTGGTCTGCGGGTCGCTTCCCGGGCGGCCGAAGACGGCCGGACGGTCGGTGACCATGACGGGGGTGGCGTACGCGAAGGCGGCCGAGCCCAGGGCAGCCTGGACGCGGGCAGTCTTCTCATGCCGCAGTTTCGCCGCACCGTCGACCATGAGGCCGAGGGTGGCCGGCGTCATCGGAGCGATGGCGCGGCCAGCGGTGTGGACAACGGCGCTGCCACTGAGGGAAGCGAGCCACGGCGTGGCGGGCGTCGGAATGATAGTCAGCTTCACAGTGGTCACCTCCCTCTCGTTTGCGGGGCCGGACAGTGGTCGTCCGACCGGCTTGTGCACGACTCTAAACGTGGACCATGCAGCCCGGCAACATATTTTCTACCTGCGATTTCACGGATTCGCTACACGGATCATGCACTCCTGAACCACCGACACCGCGAGCTCCCCAGAGGGGGTGAACATCTGTCCCTGGGCGAGGCCGCGGGCGCCGCCGGACCAGGGTGACTCCTGGGCGTACAGCACCCAGTCGTCGACCTTGAGCGGCCGGTGGAACCACATGGCGTGGTCGAGCGAGGCGCCGGTGACGTTCGAGGCGCCCCACGCCAGCCCGTGCGCGAGCAGGACGGTGTCGACCAGCGTGTAGTCGGAGGCGTAGGCGGCCAGCACGACGTGCAGCAGCGGGTCGTCGGGCAGGTCGGCGTCGTAGCGGAACCACACCTGGGTCTCGGAGCCGCGCAGCGAGGGGTCGCGGTGGGCCTCCCAGGTGAGCGGGGTGACGTACCGCGCGTCGACCGGGCGCGGCTTGGCCAGCCAGTCGCGCCACGGCTCGGTGTCCCCGACCAGCCCGCGCATGCGGTCGCGGAAGAGCGGCAGCGTCTCGGGGCCGGGCACCGACGGCATGTCCGCCGCCTGGTGGCTCACGCTTTCCTCGTGGATGTGGAAGGACGCCGACAGCGTGAAGATGGTCTTGCCGTGCTGGATGGCGACCACGCGCCGGGTCGTGAACGACCGGCCGTCGCGGACGCGCTCGACGTTGTACACGATCGGGATCACCGGGTCGCCCGGCCGGATGAAGTACGCGTGCAGGGAATGGACCGTGCGGTCCGAGGGCACCGTGCGCCCGGCCGCCACCAGCGCCTGCGCCGCCACCTGCCCGCCGAAGACCCGCTGGATGCGCTCTTCCGGGCTCCGCCCCCGGAAGATGTCACACTCGATCTGCTCCAGGTCGAGCAGGTCGAGCACCTCCTTGAGCGCTTCGTTCACGTCACTTCCCCTCCGCGGCAGATGTCCAGTACGGCCTCGCCGTACCGCTCCAGTTTGACGCGGCCGATTCCGGCGATCGCGAGCAGGTCCTCCTGTGAGAGCGGGACCCGCTCGGCCATCGCCTGGAGCGTAACGTCTGTGAACACCACATAGGCGGGCACTTTTGCTTCTTTCGCCGCCTCCGCCCGCCACAGCTTGAGACGTTCGAGCAGCTCCTGGTCGAAATCGGCGGGGCAGGTCGCGCAGCGGCCGAGCTTCTGCTCGGCGCCCACGGTCAGCGTCTTGGCGCAGACCCGGCACTGGATCGTCGTCGCGACGCGGGCCTGCGCGGAGCGCCGTTCGCGCGCCGGCGCGGCCGTACGGCCGCCGCCCGAGGCGGGGCCGGTGAGCCCGTCGAGGAAGCGCGACGGGCGCCGGGCCTTGCGCCCGCCCGGCGAGCGGGCCAGCGCCCAGGAGAGGTGGAGGTGCGCGCGGGCGCGGGTGACGCCGACGTACAGCAGGCGCCGCTCCTCCTCCACCTGCTCGGGACGCTCGGCGTAGATGATCGGCAGCATGCCGTCGGTCAGGCCGACCAGGAACACCGCGTCCCACTCCAGGCCCTTGGCGGCGTGCAGGGACGCGAGCGTCACGCCCTCGATCGGCGGGGCGTGCTGCTCGGTCGCGCGGCGCTCCAGCTCGGCGACGAAGCGCGGCAGGTCACCGCCCTCGGCCGCCAGGTCCTCCGCCAGCTCGGCGATGGCGTTCAGCGACTCCCACTTCTCCCGCGCGGACCCGCCGCCGGGCGGCTCGACGGTGAGGCCGATGCCGGCGAGGATGCCGTGGACGGCCTGCGCGAGCGGCTCCTCGTCGTTGGCCGAGCGGGCGGCGCCCCGCAGCAGCACGACCGCCTGCCGCACCTCAGGGCGCTCGAAGAACCGCTCGGCGCCGCGCAGGAGATAGGGGACGCCCACCTGCGTGAAGGCCTGCTCGTACGCCTCGGACTGGGCGTTGACCCGGAACAGCACCGCGATCTCGCGCGTGGGCACGCCCTTGGCCACGAGCTCCTTGACGCGTTTGGCCACCGTCTCGGCCTCGGCGGGCTCGTCGTCGCACTCGGCGAAGACGGGCGCCGGCCCTTCGGGCCGCTGCGCGACCAGTTCCAGGCGATGGGGAGTGCGCGCCTTGGCGAGCAGGCTGTTGGCCAGGCCGACGACCTGGGGTGTCGAACGGTAGTCGCGGACGAGCTTGACGACCGCAGCCGAGGGATGCTCGACGGCGAAGTTGGTGAGGTAGCGCGGGGTCGCGCCGCTGAAGGAGTAGATCGTCTGGTTCGGGTCGCCGACGACGCAGATGTCCTCGCGCCCGCCAAGCCAGGTGTCCAGCAGAAGCTTCTGCAGCGGGTTGACGTCCTGGTACTCGTCGACCACGAAGTAGCCGTACTGCCGGCGGATCTGGGAGGCGACCTCGTCGTGCTCGGTCATCACCGCGGCGGTGAGCTCCAGGATCGTCTCGAAGTCGACGAGGTGGCGCCGGCGCCTGAGCGTCTCGTACGCCTCGTAGAGCCGCGCGACCTCCTCCGCGGGGACCGGCGGTGTGCGGCCGGCCTTGGCGGCCAGCGCCGGATAGTCCTCGGGGCCGACCTGGGTGACCTTGGCCCACTCGATCTCGCTCGCGACGTCGCGCAGCTCGCCCCGGTCGGGGTTGCGGCGCAGCTCGCGGCAGGCCTCGATGAGGACGGGCAGCTTGGACTCGACCACCTTCGGCGGGTCGCCGCCGATGACGCGGGGCCAGAAGTAGGTGAGCTGGCGCAGCGCGGCGGCGTGGAAGGTGCGCGCCTGCACGCCGTGCGCGCCGAGTTCGCGCAGCCGCTGCTTGAGCTCGCCCGCCGCGCGCGTGGTGAAGGTGACGGCCAGCACGCTGTGCGGCTCGACGACACCCGTCCGTACGGCGTGGGCGATGCGGTGGGTGATCGCCCGGGTCTTGCCCGTGCCCGCGCCCGCGAGCACGCAGACCGGTCCCCTGACCGTCTCGGCCACCTCACGCTGCTCCGGGTCGAGCCCGGCGAGTGCGTCTTCGCGCTGCAACTGGGCCTCCTAACGTGCGATGCGGACGGGTGTGCTGGCATCATCCTTCCAGCAGCGAACCGCGCGCGTCGCTTCGCCTGTGCACAACTCTGGGCCTCACGTGCGTGATCATGGCTGTGGGCTGTGCGCGAATCCGGCGATCGTGCGTGCACAACCGGGGCGTTTTGCCCCACAATGAGGTGCCATGATTCCGGGGAAGGAAAGAGCCCAGTGAGAAGTGCGGTAACGGTGGGTTCACTCGCTCTGGCAGCCGTCCTCCTCGTACCCTCCGCCGCGCTACCGGCCGGTGCGACCGCCTCGTCGACGCCCACCCCCACTCCGGTGCCCACCGAGGACGCCCTCGCCGCCACCGTCGTGCGCACCTATTCCTATGGGCGCGAGTCGGCCCGCCAGCGGATGGACGTGTGGTGGCAGCCCAACGCCGGGCGCAGGCCGGGGGTCTTCGTCATCCACGGCGGCTGGTGGAACAGCGGCGACAAGAAGCCGATGGCCGAGGTCACCCGCCTATATGCCGAGATGGGCTACACGGTCTTCAACATCAACTACCGGCTCGCGCAGGAGGCCGCCTGGCCGGCCCAGCGCGACGACACGCTGGCCGCCATCTCCGCCGCCCGCAGGCACGCGGACTACTTCTCCTTCGACCCCGACCGCTACGTCATCATCGGGTTCTCGGCCGGCGGTCACATCGCGACCTCGGTCGGCACCTACAAGGACGGCATCCCTGGCCTGCGCGGCGTCGTCGGGGTGTCACCGGTGGTCTCCCCGCTCACGGCGTACTCCGACGGAGACGAGGGGGCCGACTACGACCAGCGCAAGCTCCGTCAGGCGGCCATCGCGCTCGCGGGCGGCTGCCGCCCGACCGGTCCCTGCGCGCGGGTCTGGTCCAGCATGGAGGTGCCGTGGCACGCGAGCGCGCACGACGCGCCCATGCTGACCGTGCACTCCAAGGACGAGTTCGTGCCCGCGTACCAGAGTGAGCTGCTGAAGGAGCAGCTCAACCAGGTGGGCGTGGCGATGAACATCCGCATCGTGCCGGGGATCAACCACAGCATGCTGCTCTACCGCGAGCCCGGCGTCGCGACGGGCATCCAGGAATGGGTCGCGGGCAAGCTGGCCGCGCCGGCGCCGAAGGCGCAGGGACAGAAGGCGGGAAGCCGCCTGCCCGGGCTACGCAAGGTCGGCGCGCGGTAGGCCGGTTCCAAGGCGGTTCGACCAGGTCGCGGACCGCTGCGGATCGGGAACGCAAGCGGTCGCGGGCCGGGGAATACGAGCGGTCGTGGACCGGGAACACGAGCGGTCGCGGGCCGGGAACACGAGCGGTCGCGGACCGGGAACACGAGCGAGGCTCGGAGTGTTGCCAGCTAGTGCAACGCCACTCGGAGGACGTGAAGGGATAAATCACGCTATGGCGCTCAAGGTCTACACCACAAGCTGGTGCGGTCCGTGTAAGCGGCTGAAGAGCCAGCTCACCCGGGAAGGCATCTCCTACCAGGAGATCGACATCGAGGCCAACCCGCAGGCGGCCGAGTTCGTGATGAGCGTCAACGGCGGGAACCAGGTCGTCCCCACCGTGGTCCTCGACGACGGCACCGCGCTCACCAACCCCTCCGTCATCCAGCTGAAGGGCCACCTGGCCCGCATCAGGACCTGACCGTCCTCCGCCCGCCGCCCCGGCGGGTCACCAGTCGCCGGGGATGGCGGAGCCGTACCACGTCTCGATGAGGCGACGGGCGATCGAGACGCCCGGGGGAAGCCGGATGTCGCCCTTCTCCACGGCGGCCAGCAGCTCGGACCGGCTGACCCAGAACGCCTCGACGATCTCCTCGGAGTCGCACGTGATCTCGGTGGTGGTGGCCCGCGCGAAGAACCCGAGCATCAGGCTGCGGGGGAACGGCCACGGCTGGCTGCCCAGATAGCGCTGCGCGGTGACGGTGATGCCCACCTCTTCGAGCACCTCACGGGCGACGGCCTGCTCCAGCGACTCGCCGGGCTCCACGAAACCCGCGAGGACCGAGAACCGTCCCTCCGGCCACTGCGGGCCGCGCGCCAGCAGGCAGCGGTCGTCCTTGTCGTGGACCAGCATGATGACCGCGGGGTCGACCCTCGGGAAGTGCTGGCTGCCGTCGTCCGGGCAGACGCGCATGTGGCCGCCGGCGACGACGGTCGTCGGGGAGCCGCACCTCGGGCAGTGGTCGTGGGTCGCGTGCCACCCCTCCAGGGCCACCGCGTTGACCAGCAGGCCGGCGTCGCGGTCGCCGAGCGCCGCGCCCGCCTTCCGCAGCCCTTCGGAGGCGATGTCGGCCCAGTCGAGCACGTCCTGGACGGCGCCGGCGACTTCGGTGCCCTCCGGGGGGCGCGGCAGCGTGTCGACGGCGACCGCGAAGTACGCGACGTCGTCGGCGTCGACGCCCAGAAGGTAGCGCTCGCCGGGCGGGGCTTGGTGAGGGGCGAGGAACACCAGGTCGGCCGTGCCGTTGTGCCGGCGGATCAGGGTCTCGCCGTCGTGGACGAGCAGGACGCGGGACGCCGGGTCGGCCCATGCGGTCTTCAGCCAGGCCTCGTCGTTGCGGTGGACGGCGGACCTGTCCACCCCGCCTCGCGCCAGAAGCAGGGGTCCGAGCAGCCCCTCACCCTGCGGGATCTCCTCCACGCGCGCCTCCTTCCGGCAGGCTGCCCATCCTATGCCGCCTGCGCGGAGCGCCCGGAACGTTGTCCACACCCCGCCGCCCCGGGGCCGTTCACGAGGCGTGCTCGGGCAGCCCCGCGACAACACGGACATTCAGCCTGATTACCATGTCCAGCAGCGGATGGATCTCCGTGCGGCTAAGATGCGCTGGTTAGGTTAGCCTTACCTGATCCGGGGGTGTCCTGCGTGCGGCTGTACTTCACCGCGCTCAATCCGACCGACTCGGTCACCGGTGGATTCCTCCCCGCGGCCCGTGCGCTGGGATGCGAGGTGACCCTGCTCACCGACCGGCCGGACCGCCACCCCGGCGTGGAGACGCTGCGAGCCGACGTCAGGGACGCCCGCGCCGTGATCGACACGATCGCCGGCCACCACCCGCCGGACGCCATCTTCACCAACTCCGACCACCTCCAGGCGGAGACGGCACTCGCCGCCGGCTACTTCGGGCTGCCCGCCAAGGACTGGCGCGCCTGCCTGACCGCCAAGAACAAGGCGCTCACCCGTCACCTGCTGGCCGCCGCCGGAGTGGAGTCCGTCCGGTCCGCGCGCATCGCGCCCGGCGACCCGATCCCTGACGCCCTGCCGTACCCGGCCGTCGTCAAGCCGCGCGAAGGCGTCGCCAGCGAGGACGTCGTGCTGGCCGGCGACCGCGACGAGCTGGCCCGCGCCGTCGCGGGCATCCGTGCCCGCCGACCGGGCGCGACGCTGGTCGCCGAGGAATACCTGGAGGGGCCGCTGCGCACCCTCGAAACGCTCGGCGACGGCCGCTCCCTGCACGTCCTTGGCGGCTTCCGCACCACGCTCGGCCCGCTCCCGCACTTCGTGGAGGAACGCCTCGACTGGGACCCCTCGGCCCGCACGCCCGGGGAGGAGTCCCGCGAACACGTCCTGCGCGCGCTCGCGGCGATCGGCGCCGGGTTCGGCGCCTGCCACACCGAGTACGTCCTCACCGCGCGCGGGCCGCGCGTCATCGAGGTCAACTACCGGGCCATCGGCGACACGTGCGACTTCCTGCTCGCCGAGCTGCTCGGGGTGCCGCTCTTCGAGTGGATCCTGCGCGTCCACCTCGGCGAGCCCGCCGGGGAGCCGCCGCACGTCACCGGGCACGGCGCGGCGGTGAGCCTGGTCGCCGACCGGTCCGGGGTCGTCAAGCGGGCCCCCGGCGACGTGACCGAGACGACGGCCGGCGGCGTACGGCTCCGGCACCGGCCGCTGCGGGCGGTCGGCGACACCGTCGAGCTGACCCGCACCAACCGCGACTACCTCGGCGTCGTCCGCGCGACCGGCCCTGACGTGGCCGCTGTGGACCGGGCGATCGGCGATTTCCGTGCCCGCTCCCCCTGGGTGATCGAGTGACCCGCGCGAGCGTCGAATGCCCTGGGTGGGCCGTCGGCACCGCCCCTGGACCGGGCGGGCGGGGTCCCGCCGAGCCGTACCTCGCCGCGCGCGTGCTGGACGCGCTGCTCCGCGAGGACTACGGCGGTCTGGCCGCCCGCATGACCCGCACCAAGGACGGGGTGCTGCTCGTCCTGCCCTCGGGGCGGCGGGTACGGCTCGCGCCCGGCCACCTGTATCAGGACTTCGTGGTCGCGGATGGTGAGGCGCTGAGGCTGCGCGAGGTGCTGGACGCGCTCGTCGCGCAGGCCGCCCCCGCCGACGCGGACGGGGTCGCCGCCTTCGCCGGGGAGTGCCGCGCGGCCCTGCGCGCGTACGACCTGCACGACCGGCACCGCGAGCACGTGCTCACCCGCCTGCGCCGCCCCGGGCCCCGCGAGACGATCGTGTACGAGGCGCTCGGCGCGTTCGGCGACCATCCGGTGTACCCGACGTCGCGGGCGCGCATCGGCCTGTCCGACGAGGAGGTGGCGGCGTACGCCCCGGAGTTCGCGCCGAGCTTCCCGCTCCGCTGGGCCGAGGTGGACGCGGACCTGGTGACCCGCTCGGGGGACCTGCCGGACTGGTGGCCTTCGAGCGACTCCGCGCACGCGCTGTTTCCCGTGCATCCGCTGACGCTGCCCGCCGTACGGGAGATCCCCGGGGTGACCGTCCGGGACGAGCCGCATCTGGTGGTACGTCCTACCTTGTCGATGCGCACCGTCGAGGTCGGCGCCCGTACCCACCTGAAGCTGCCGCTGGCCACCAGCACCCTGGGCGCGCGCAACCGCCGGTCCATCCGGCCCGGCACCCTCGGCGACGGCGCGCGGGCGGAGCGGCTGCTGCGCGAGGTGCTGGCCAGGGAACCTGACCTGGACGTGGTCCTGGCCGACGAGCAGACCTACGCGCACGCCGGGCACGAGTACCTCGGCTGGATGGTCCGCCACCTGCCGCCCGGAGAGATCATCCCGATCGCCGCCCTGCTGGCGCCGTCCCCGGGCGTTCGGACGGAGAACGGCCTGCTCGCGCCGTCCCTGGGCGTTCGGGTCGTGGACGACCTGTCTCAGGACCCTCGGACGGTGGACGGCCTGCTCGCGCCGTCCCCGGGCGATCGGGTCGTGGACGACCTGGCCGCGCGGTACCGGGGCGGGAGCGTCGCGGCGCTGCTGGCCGGGTACCTGCGCCTGCTTTTCACGTGGAACGTCCGGCTGTTCGTCACCTACGGCGTCGCCCTGGAGGCCCACCAGCAGAACCTCGCCCTGGTCTTCGGCGACCAGGGGACGATGCGGCTGCTCGTCAAGGACAACGACGGGTTGCTCGCCTCGCCGGACCGGCTGGTGGCGGCGGGCCTGGCCGTGCCGGAGTTCGCCGACCGGCGCCTGCTGACCGGCGACCCGCACGCCCTCGCGGACGTGTTCGTCACGATCACCCTGCACCTCGCCGCCGCGGCCATCGCCTTCGGCGCGGGGCACGGCGAGCTGGTCGCCGAGGCCCTCGCCCAAGCCCTCGCCGAGCACGGCGGGCACCCGATGGCCCGGCTCCTGCGGGCCAGGACGCTGGACGCCGCGCGGCTGGTCGGCAAGTCCATGGTCAGCGCCGGGACCCTGGTGGAGCGCGCGCGCATCGGCGCGGCCGACATCAACAAACACTACGGCACGAGCGGCCCGAACTACCTGCGCCGCCACCCCCGCAGAGAGGCCACACCATGAACGGCGTCGTGCTCGCCTCCCCCGGCGCCGGCCCCACCTCCCTCAGCCCCTCCGCCGGCCCGTCGCGCGGCGCGGTGGAGGACGTCGCGGAGGAGGCGGCGCTCGCGGCCCTGCTGCGCTGCTGCGTGCGGGAGGTCGCCGGCCCGCGCGGCCAGGTCTGGCCGGCCGGTCCGTACCTGCTGCTGCGCATGGCGGGCGACCTGATCCGCGTCCCCACCTCGGGCGGGCTCGCCCTCCGCTTCGACGGCCCGGCCGAACGCCTGGACACCGGCTCGTGGAGCCCTCTCTCGGTCGACGAACTCGTACAACTGGTCGAATCCGAACTGGGCGGCACAGGCCACAACGCGCCGAACCGGGACTCCGCAGGAGAAGATGCGCCGGCGGGGGCGAACGAGGAGTTCGCGGGGCAGGTGACCGAGAGCCGGGCGGCGATCTCGACGCTGCTGCGGGCGCGGGCCGGCACCACCCCGCCCGAGGACCCGTGGCTGGCCTCGGAGCAGTCGCTGGTCTACGGGCACCCGTTCCATCCCTCCCCCAAGTCCAGAGGCGGGTCCGGGTGGGTGCGGTACGCCCCGGAGGCGCACGCCGCCTTCCCGACGCGGCTGCTCGGCGTACGGGACGACCTGCTGGCGACCGGGGGCGACCCTCAGGTGCTCGACGGCCTCGGCCAGGCGCCGCCCGGGTACACGCTCCTGCCCGCGCACCCGTGGCAACTTGAACTGCTCGGCGCGGAGCTGGCGGCGCCCTTCGCGGACGGCCGGCTCGTGGACCTCGGGCCCAGCGCCCTGCCGGCGGTCCCCACGTCCTCGGTACGGACGGTGTACGAGCCGCAGATCGGCAAATGCCTGAAATTCAGCATCGATGTACGGATAACCAACTGCGTGCGGAAGAACGCCTGGTACGAGCTGACGGCCGCCGCCGAACTCAGCACGCGCCTGGGACCGGTGTTCGCCGACCTCGGCCGGCGCTTCCCGGGGACCCGCTGGCTGCGCGAGCCGGGGTACCGGTCGGCGTCGCTCGGCACCCGCCTGCTGGAAGGGCTGGGAGTGATCGTCCGCTCCAGCCCGTGGGAGGTCACCGGCCCCGGCGTCACGCCCGTACTGGCGGGCGCCCTGGCCGCGCCGGACGGCGGGGACGTGCCGGGGGCGCTGCGGCGGGATCCGTCGCGGTGGTGGGGGGCCTACGTCGACCACGTCGCGCTGCCCGTCCTGGACGCCTACTTCCGGCACGGCGTGGTGCTGGAGCCCCACCTGCAGAACGTGCTCGTGGGCATCGACGCCGAAGGCATGCCCGTCGAAGCCGTGTTCCGCGACCTGGAGGGCACCAAACTCGTCGCCGGGCGCCACGACGTCTCCGGCCTGCCCGGCCAGGTCGCCAGGGCGGCGACCTACGACGCCACGCGAGGCTGGAACCGCGTCGTGTACTGCCTCATGGTGAACCACCTGCCGGAGATCGCGGCCACCATCGCGGGGGCGGCGGCGCCCGGCGACGGGGGCGTACTCCTGCGCGCGCTGTGGGCGGACGCACGCGAGCGCGTCGCCCGGTACGCGGGCGAGCACGGGCACCCGCTCCCCCTGCGCGACCTGCTGGCCGGGGTCCCGCTCCCCGCGAAGGCCAACCTGACGGCCCGCTGGACCCGCTCCGCCGACCGCGACACCGGCTACGTCCCCGTCGGCAACCCCTTCGCGGGAATCCCGACATGACCCCCCGCCCGACCGATTTCCGACGCGACCAGACCCGCGCAGAGCCCAGCGTGACCGCGCCCAAGCGGAGGCCAACGTGACCGAGGCCGATGTGACCCAGTCCGGCCGGAGGCCCCACATGACCCCACCCAAGCGGCGGCCGATGTGATCGTTCTTCCTGAGGCGGTTCGCGAGCGGGCCATGCGCCTCGCCGATGCCCTGCCCGCGTACGTGTACGACCTGCCCGCCCTGGACGCGCACGCGGCCGGCGTGCGGCGGGCGTTGCCGGGGATCGAGCTGTACTACGCGGTCAAGGCCAACCCGGATCCGGCACTGCTGCGCACCCTGGCCCCGCACGTCGACGGGTTCGAGGTCTCCTCAGGCGGCGAAGTGGCCCACGTGCGTTCGGTGCTGCCTCGGGCGCCGCTCGCGCTCGGCGGCCCGGGGAAGACCGACGCCGAGCTGACCCTGGACGTCCACCGTCTGCACGTCGAGAGCCCCGGCGAACTGCGCCGCCTGATCGGCACGGGCAGGGCGGCGGACATCCTCCTGCGGGTCAACCTCGACGTCCCCGTCGCGGGCGCGGCCCTGGCGATGGGCGGCGGCGCGACGCCGTTCGGCATGGACCCCGAAGGGATCAACGAGTGCCTGGAACTGGTCCGAGCCCGTGACCGAGACCGCGTGCGGACGCGCGGGATCCACGCCCACCTGGCCAGCGGGCTGCACGCCCCCGAGATGCTCGACCTCGCCAAGGCCGTCCTGTCCTTCGGCCGGGACACCGGTACCTGGCCGGAGATCGGCCTCGGCGGCGGCATGGCCGTGTCGTACGACGACCCCGAGGAGCGGTTCGACTGGGAGGCGTACGGCCGGGGCCTGTCCGAGATGTGGCGCCCCGGCGAGACGCTCCGGATCGAACCGGGCCGCGCGCTGACCGCGTACTGCGGCTGGTACCTAACCCGGGTCATCGACGTGAAGCGCGTACACGGCGAGGCGTTCGCCGTCGTCACCGGCGGCACCCACCACCTGCGCACCCCGGCGGCCAAGGGCCACGACCAGCCGTTCGCCGTACTCCCCACGGGCCGCACCGGCTCGGGCGTAACCGACGAACCGGTCACCGTCGTCGGCCAGCTCTGCACCCCCAAGGACGTCCTCGCCCGCCAGATCACCACTTCAGTGAACGTGGGCGACGTCATCGCCTTCGGCATGGCAGGCGCCTACGCCTGGACCATCTCCCACCACGACTTCCTCATGCACCCCCACCCGACCTTCCACCACCTCACCTGACAACACGGTGACGTCGTACGCCCCAAAACAAGGAGCTACGCACGATTTTCTATAACCCCGGCCTACCGGCACTTCCGCAAGGACCGCCCAAGATCAGGGAAGGCGCTCCATCCAGCAGGAACCATTCCACCTCAGATGGCAGCCGACCCACCAAACCCGCCGCGCCTCACACTCTCCCGGAACGCATCCCACTCAGCGGCCCCGAACCACAACACCGGCCCACGCGCCCACTTACTGTCCCGAATCCCCATCCTGCCAGCAGACAAGAAGGCGACCTCCACACACTCGCCACCGTTATCACCGCTGTAAGAGGACTTCACCCATCTGGCACTAATCAGGTCGTCCATGTTTGCATCCATTCCTTGATCCGATCCAGGGACTCCATGTGCGGAAGCGCACTCGTTCGTATCGCTTCATACCGTAGCTGAACGTCCCGCACCTCTCTGGGTTGGGAGATCACTTGCCCTTTGCCTGCGGACTCCAAATAGGCGACCTCGCGGCCGTCGCGTAGCTGTGCGAGAAAGAACCCTCCTAGCAATCCTGCGGTGCACGACGCCATCACGGGGACTACCTGGAGCGTGATACAAGGATGCTCTGCCATGGCCAAGAGGTGCTTCAACTGCCCTCCCATGACAGTCGGACCACCTACGGGCCGCTGAAGGACCACCTCATCGAGAACAGCCCACATGACCGGCGGGTGCTTGCGCTCGAAGAGAACTTGGCGATCGATGCGGGCCTCGACCGCCTTCTCGACTTCCTCTGCTGACGTACCTGGTCTCCCTAGAAAGATCGCCCGCGCATAGTCAGCCGTCTGGAGCAGACCCGGCACCAGGTTCGGTTGGGCTGTCCGAAGCGTAAGGGCCTGTTGTTCGGCTTCCAGCCATGGGTAGAACCAGCGTTGGTTGCCGTCGGACCGGCACTGTTCCCATACTTGAACCAGGGCTCCATCAACCTCCAAAGCGACATCGCACCGCTCAACGAGGTCTCGTTGCTGGGGAAGGCGTATCCCACGCTCGATCGCCCCCATCGCCGCGCCCGTATAACCGATTCTACGCCCCAACTCTGATTGGGTGATGCGCATCTCCTGCCGGAGTCTCCGCAGCTCGAACCCGAACCGAGCCGCCGGCGAAGTCTCCGGATTGATCGTTGGCTGTCGCGGCATCTGACCTCCACGCAACGGAATACAACGGAACGCGATAGGAGACAACCAGAGAATCGCAACGCTGTTGTCACCATTCCCTTACGGAGAGTAGAGGGTAGGCGCCAGCCTTGGTGAGAGAAACCGAACTCTCCGAGGAATGGTGTGGATTATGACGCTGGAAATCACCTGGGATGCCCGAAATCATGCGCCAGACCTGCCTCCGTACAACGGCACCGCCTTCGCCGTACCAATTCCAACCGCGCCCGCGGGTAGGGGCCGTGACGACGAAGAGGATCGACCTCAAGGCACCGGCCCGGCCTGCCTATGCCCAATGGATCATGATCGATGAGCACCGACGACGGGCACCGGGCCGATCACAACACCGTTTCCGAGAGGCGGGCCGACGAGGATGCCGGGCTGCTCTCGATCCTCTACCGCCATCTTGCGGACGACGGGATCCGGTGCCGCATCTTCAAGAGGGTCCGGCTCGCGATCGGCACCGAGACGATCCCGCCAAGGCGCGCCTACAACCCCACCGAGATGGTCGTCTATGGCCCTGATGGCCTGGGCCGCGCCAAGGTCACCGTACGAACGAGGGTCTGGGGCACGGCCTTCCTGGTCACTCCCGCGCGCGACCTCCCGGAGTTCCAGTTCCCCATCAACCAGATCTCCGAGATCCTCCGCTGGCTGGCCCAACTCTCCCGAGACGACCTTCACGTCCGTCCACCTACCGCCCGGCCGACTTCATAGCCGACCCGAGGTGAATTCCGGTCGCCATTGCCGGCTCGGATCGACCTCCGTCCGTGACCACCGCGGTCGCCCGCGTGCAGCCGGCCTCCGCCTGAAGGCCGGCAGGGGTCCTAGAAAACTGCCCGAGCCGAAGGCGAGGCCCTTGCTCAGTCCTCGGGGGGATAGAGCTTGTCGAAGGTGAGGCCGGCGAGGGTGGCGGTGAGCAGGGCGATCATCCAGGGGTCGATGCCGGTGGTGAGGTTGACGAACTCGGCGACCTCACGGTGGGACAGGACGGCCTCGGCCAGGGCGGACAGGGTGATGGCGAAGACCGACCCGCACACGACGCGGCGGCGGAACGCTCGGGAGGTCGCCGACGGGCCGGCCGGCGCTGAACCCACGTCCAGGACGGCTAACGGATCCGGTGTGGAGCCCGGTGTGGTGAAGGGATTCGGTGCGACGTCCAAGGTGGCGAACGGATTCCGCGTGACGTCCGGTGTAGTGAAGGGATCTGGCGTGGCGGACAGTTGGCGGTGCAGGTGTGGCGGGGGCCAGAGGACCGGGAAGTCGCTTTGTCGCGCCAGTGTGGCCCTTGTGATCACGTTCTTGACGAGAGGCGGGATCAGGTCGTCCGTCATGGGCAGGGCGAGGAGCCGTTCGAGTTCCCACACTGACGGAACGAACGTGGGCGGAATCGCGACCGGCTCAGGGCTGAATTTGATCACCAAAAGCCTTCCGGCCGTGCCGAGGTCGTCCGCTGGGAGAAGGTCATCCTCCGAAAGAATACGGACGACCCAGGTCGTGAGCCGAGCATGCCCCTCGCCAAAAGGTAGACGGGATATTTCATGTAGAAGACGGGACACTTCCCTCAGCTGCTCGACAGGTTTTCTAGCGTAGGAGAGGAAGAAGTAGGGACGCTGGTCCCCGTCGGGAAAGCCCGTCGTGGGCGGCGCGGGGGGTGATCCAGGTGGCCGCCCGGCTGCGAAAGCGGCGCGCACCGATGAAGGGGGAACGAGCACCGTCGTCATGCGACGGACTCTACGTCCGCACCGCCGGCGTGTCGCGCGATCAGCGCCGATGCCGGTCGGATGTCCGCAAGCCAAGCGCCGAGATTGGACGGGCCTCCGGGGCTCAATGCTGAGACCGGACGGGCCTCCGGGGCTCAATGCTGGGACTGGGCGGGCCTCGGGGGCTAATGCTGAGGCCGGGCGGGCCTCCCGGCGGGCTCAATGCTGAGGCCGGGCGGGCCTCCCGGGCTCAATGCTGAGGTCGGACCGGCCTCGGGCGGGCAGTGCCGGGGCCCGGTGGATGTCCGGAGTCAGTGTTGGAGGCGGGCGCGGGTCTTGTGGAGGAGGTCCTTGATGGCCTGGAGGATGATCTCCGGTCGTTCCTCGTGGAGCCAGGCATGGCCGGCGTCGTCGAGTACTCGCTGCTCGCCGTCCGGGACGGACGCGGCCAGCTCGGCGTGCAGGGCCCGTTTGCCGTCGTTGATCTCGCGGAGGACCTCTTCGGGCCAGAGCTGGGCCTGCGTTGCGTCGTGTCCCAGGGCGGTCAACACGATGACGGGCACGTCGGGCATGTCGGGCGCGTGCCGGAGCTCGTCGGAGACCTCGTCGTACAGGTTCCTGCCCTCGTCCCACCCCGTGCGCCACGAGGCGAGGTGGAGGTCGACGAGCGGCCCGCGTACGGCATCCGGCCACTTCGCGAACTGCTGCTCAAGCTGCCCCCGGCCCATTTCGAGCTGAGCCTCCGTCGGTTCCGGCAGCTCGGGGTTCTTGAACTTCTCCAGCATCTCCCGCACCTGCTGCGGCGCCCGGGCGGCCATGTCCTCGTGGAAGGGGTCCAGCAGGAGCAGGCCTGCCACGTCGCCGGGGAAGCGCCGCGCGTAGTGGCGCGCGTAGGCCCCGCCCAGAGAGTGCCCGACCAGCAGATACGGGCCGGGCACCTCGGCGGCGCGGAGCAGTCCGTGCAGCTCATCGGTGACGTCGGCGGCGCTGCGGGGCAGTTCGACCCGTTCGCTCCAGCCGGTGCCCGCGCGGTCGTACACCACGCTGGTGGTCAGCTCGGCGGTCCTCTCGTGGATGTTCAGGAAGTCCAGTCCGACCAGGGCGGCCCCCGGCAGGAACACCACGGCAGGGCCGCCGTCGCCGGAGCGGTACAGCATCAGCCGCCGTCCCTCGACGTCGTACAGGCGGCCCAGCGGCGGGGCGACGGCCGCCTCGGTCGGGGGCGTTGGGGGGGTCATGGCGACTCCTAGGCTCGATCTATTCTTAACTTTGAGAAAGGTATCAGACGTGAGATCGTATGGCCATGAACACGGTGGACCTGCTTCTGCATCCGGTGCGGCTCCGCGTCGTGCACGCCATGTCCGGGGGACGGGCCCTCACGACCGCCCAGTTGTGCGCCCTGCTGCCCGACGTCTCGACGGCCACCGTCTACCGGCACGTGGGCCTGCTGGCCGACGGCGGTCTGCTGGAAGTGGACGGTGAGCAGCGGGTGCGCGGGGCCGTCGAGCGCCGGTACCGGCTGCGCCGGGCGCAGGCGGTGATCGACGCGGGCACGGCGGCCTCGACGTCGCTCGAGGACCACCGCCGCGTGTTCGCCCTGGCCATGGCGATCCTGATGGCCGAGTTCAACGCCTACCTCGACCGGGACCACGCCGACCCGGCGGCCGACCTCGTCGGCTACCGCCAGCACGCCCTCTGGCTCAGCCAGGACGAGCGCGCCGAGATGATCGGCGAGCTACGAGAGGTGATCCTGTCCCGGCTGGGGAACGAGCCCTCCCCCACCCGCACCCGCCACCTGCTCAGCCCGATCCTGTTCCCCGCCGAGGACCCACCCCCGACAGGCCCCTGAGCTTCGGGAGCTCCGTCGATCTCCTCGGGAGAGGGCGGACCGGGGTGATGTCCTGCCTCCCAGTGGCCTGCTCGCCGGCCTTGTCGGTACCCCGTCCAAGCTGCGGCTATGTCATTTTACTTCCGCGTTTCCACATGCCTGGATTCCGCGTTTCCGCAGACTCGGCAGGCGGGGCGGATGGGCCGGTAGGCCGGGAAATCGCCCGAGCCGGAGGCGAGGACCATTAGGGGGCCGGCGAGGGAAAGTGTCTTATTTTTCTTCGGGGATGGAGGTGAGGAGGCGTTCCAAGCCTTTGGCGTCGAGGAGGTCGACGGGGCGGACGGTTTCGTTGGCGCGGACGTAGTGGAAGGCGGCGCCGACGGTTCGCAGGGCGACGCCCTCAAGCCGGGCCCAGGCCAGCCGGTAGGCAGCGAGCTGGACGGCCGCCGCACGGGCGGCGACGCCCCGGGGCCGTTCTCCCGTCTTCCAGTCGACGACCACGTAGCCGTCGCCCTCGGGGAACACCGCGTCCATCCGGCCGCGCACGAGCCGGTCGCCGATCATGGTCTCGAACGGCACCTCCAGGTCGACCGGCTCGATGCCCGCCCACGGGCTCTCCTCGAACCGGGCCTGCAGCTCGGCGAGATGCGCGTCCACCCCCGACAGGTCGTCGGACGCGCCGGGCAGCTCGAAGTCGTCGATCAGGCGCTGCTGCCCCCACCGGCCCTCCAGCCAGCGGTGGAAGGCGGTGCCCCTGCGTGCCAGCGGCGCGGGCTTGTGGGGCAGCGGGCGGCGGATCTGCCGGGCCAGCGCGGCCGGGTCGGCCGCGAGGGTGACCAGGGAGGAGACGGTGAGGTGGGCGGGCAGTTCCACGACGGCGCCGCCCCGGCGCCTGACCTGGTCGCGCTCCTTCAGCAACAGCTCGGTGTCCCGCGCCCAGGCGCGGACGCGGTCGTGCTCCCAGTCCTTCAAGGGGGGCCCGGGCGTGGCGGGCGGGGCGCTGCCGTTGATGGCGTTCATGACCAGATCGGCCCCGCCCTGGACGGCTTCGTGGCGCTCGCCTCCCTGGGCGACGGGCCACTCCTGCGCCGCCGGCTCAGCCAGCAGGGGGTTGGCCTCGTTCTCCCCGACCTCGGGCGCCCAGTAGGCGGCCTGGCCGGACGCCTCGCGGACCTCCAGCAGGAAGTCGGACGGGTCGAGCGGCCGGGCGGCCGTCCCCCAGCGGTAGCCGGAGGCGATCAGCAGGTAGTGGGCCCGGGTGACGGCGACGTAGGCGAGGCGCCGCTCCTCCATCAGGTCGCGCTCACGGCAACGCTCGTCGAACTCCGCCAGGTCGTCCTTCTCCAGCCCGCGCAGCTCGGGCAGGTCGGACCGGTCACCCCGCAGGGCGTACGGCAGCTTGCGCGGGTTCTCGGTCCACCGGGAGTTGGTCACCGGGGTCGCGGGGAAGACGCTGCCCTTGGCCAGCGCGCCCCGCTGGGTGGTGAGCTGGGAGAGCCCCGGCACGATCACGACCGGCCACTCCAGCCCCTTGGAGGCGTGCACGGTCATCAGCTTGACGCTGTTGGTCTCGCCGACCCGGCCGGCCTCCAGGCCGAACTCCTCCGACTCCGCGGCCTTGAGGTAGGCGAGGAAGGCGCCCAGCGTCGGGTCCTCGGCGTCGCCGGCGAAGCGGGACGCGGCGTCCAGGAAGGCGTCCAGGTCGGCGCGGGCGGTCAGCGGGCCGCCGCCCCGGGCGGCGACCTCGACGTCCAGGCCGAGCCGCCGTTCGATCTCGGTGATCAGGTCGGGGAGCGGCTGGCCGGTGTGCGCGCGCAGGGTGCGCAGTTCCTGGGCGAGCCGGGGCAGCCGCGCGCGGGCCAGCGGGGAGAACGGTTCGAGCGACTCGGGCTGGTCGGGCAGCTCGTCCAGGGCGTCGACGAGGCTGCCGCGTTCCTCGGCCATGTCCGCGACGACCTGTTCGAGCGGGTCGTCGGCCGAGGGCCCGCCGCGGTTCGCGACGGTGAGCTCCCTGGCCAGGTCGCCGAGCACCTTGAGGTCGGCGACGCCGATGCGCCAGCGCGGGCCGGCGAGGAGCCGTACGAGCGCGTCGCCGGCCGTCGGCTCGTACAGCACGCGCAGCGTCGCCACCAGGTCGGCCACCTCGGGCACGGTCAGCAGGCCGCCGAGGCCCACCACCTCGACCGGGATGCCCCGGGCCTCAAGGGCGCGGCGCAGCGCCGGGAACTGGGCGCGTTTGCGGGCGAGTACCGCCACGTCCTGCGGCTGCAGGGCCATCGGCCCGCCCCACGTGCCGCCGATTTTGATCTTCTCGCGGAGCCGGTCGCGTTCCCCCTCGCCCCAGGGCAGGCCGTCCGGCGCGGTCTCGTGGCCGAGCATGCGGTGGACGCCGTCGGCGATCCAGGCGGCCTCGTCCTCGGCGGTCTGGTGGAACGCGGAGACGACCCGGCCGCGCCCGACGCGGTTGACGCCGGGCACCAGCACCGGCACCTCACGCGCCTCCTCGCGCAGCGGCACCTGGACGCGGGCCGCGACGTCCAGGACGCGCTCGCCGTTGCGGAAGCTGACCGCGAGCCGGCGCACGGCGGCGGGCTCGTTCGTGGTGGTGGGGAAGTCGTGGACGAACCGCTTGAGGTTGCCCGAGGAGGCGCCACGCCAGCCGTAGATCGACTGGCAGGGGTCGCCCACGGCGGTCACGGGATGCCCGCCGCCGAAAAGCGCGCGAAGCAGGACGAGCTGCGCGTGGCTGGTGTCCTGGTACTCGTCGAGCAGGACCACCGAGAACCGGCCCCGTTCGATCATGCCGACCTCGGGGTGCCGGTCGGCGATGCGGGCCGCCAGCGCCATCTGGTCGCCGTAGTCGATGACCTCGCGGCTGCGTTTGAGCCGGTTGTAGGCGTCGACCAGGGGCAGGAACTGCTCGCGGATGTCCTGGGTGCGCACCGGGCGGCGCTGCGCGAGCGTCGGCCTGCCGTCGAGCAGGGCGAACCGCTCGTCGAGCCAGTGGCCCACCTCGCGGACGTCGTCGGCGGTGCGGAGGTGCTCCGACAGCTCGCCCGCCAGGTCGAGCACCGCGGCGGTGACCGAGGGCGGCGCCAGGTCGACGCGGTCCATCGGGCCGTCGTACCGGCCGACCACACGGGCCGCCATCTGCCAGGAGACCGCGGGGCTGACCAGGCGCATGGTCGGCTCCAGCGCCTCGCGGAGCGCGTGGTCGGTGACCAGCCGGGCGGCGTAGGCGTGGTAGGTGGAGACGGTCGGCTCGGCGTCCAGCATCTCGGCCGGGGCGAGCCCGACCTCGGCGAGCCGGGCCAGCCGCTTGCGCACGCGGGCGGCCAGCTCGGCGGCGGCCTTGCGGGTGAACGTCAGGCCGAGCACGCGTTCGGGGCGGACCAGCCCGTTGGCGACCAGCCAGACGACGCGGCCGGCCATGGTCTCGCTCTTGCCGGAGCCGGCGCCGGCGACCACGACCATCGGCTCCCTGGGCGCCTCGATGACGGCGGCCTGCTCGGGGGTCGGCGGCGGGATGCCGAGCCGCTCCGCCAGCTCGACCGGCCCGATCAGCGCGGGACGCGCCGTCTCGGCGTCCCCTTCGCCCGCGCCCGTGCCGGCCTCGTCGGTGTCCGGCGGGTGGGGGCCTAGCACACCTGGCCCCCGCTGTCGTTGACCGGGCAGCTCGCCTTGGCCGCGCACGTGCGGCAGCCGTCGTTGACCCTGGCCGTGAACACCCCGGCGGCCATGCCCGTCGCCACGGTCTCGACCATGCCGCGCGCCCACCCGGGCTCGGGGTCGTCGCCGAGCGCGCCCTGCTTCTGCTCCCTGGCGTCCTTGCCCGCGGCCTTGCCGAGCTGGACGAGCGCGGCGCCGCCCGGCTCGGACATGCCGTGGCGCTCGAAGGCGCCGAGGAGCGTGGCGAGCTGGTAGACCCCGAGCTGTGGGTGGCGGTCGAGGTCCTGGTCGGACGGTTTGGTGGTGCCGGTCTTGATGTCGATGATGACGGCCCGGCCGTCGCCGTCGCGCTCCACGCGGTCGACCCGCCCCTTGATCTGGACGTCCTCGGAGAGTATGGCGGTGAACGCCTCCTCGACCGCGACCAGTTCCCTCGGGTTCTCCTCCTGCCAGGTGAGGAAGCGGCCGACCATCTGCTCGGCCACCACGCGCTGCTTGCGGTTGAACCAGACCCCGCCGAAGTCCAGCTCGTCCCAGATCTCGTCGAGGCGCTTGCCCAGGGTCTCGCCGGCCTGCCCGGCCACCGCCAGCACGGCGATCGCGTGGATGACGCTGCCCAGGCTGCGGGACATGTCGGTGCCCGAGGCGCCGACGGCGGTCTCCAGCAGCCAGCGCAGGCCGCATTTGGTGAAGTTCTCCACCGCGGAAGGGGAGACCCGGACGATGCCCTCCGGCCAGGTCAGCGCGCGGTCGTCGGAGATGGGCGTGAGCGCGTACCACTCGTCGGGGTGCGCGCCGGGGACGCCCGAGCGGGCCAGGCGCGCGAGGTGCCCGGCGGCGGCGGTGCGCATCGACTCGGGCCGCGTGGGGTCGCACACGGCAGAGCGCAGGTCGGCGACCAGGGCGGACATGCTCAGCCAGCGTGCGCGGTCGTCGACGGCGGCCTCCTCGACCGCCCCCGGGAGCAGCTCGGACAGGAACCGGGACGGCCGCTCGTCGGTGTCCTCGCCGCCCACGGCGGTCACCACCAGACGGCGGCGCGCCCGGGTCGCGGCCACGTAGAACAGCCGGCGCTCCTCGGCGAGCAGCTTGGACGCCAGCGCGGCGCTGGCCACGTCGGCCCCGTCGAGCACCGAGCCCTCGGCCAGCTCGACCAGTTCCTCGACGCCGAGCAGCGACCCGCGCAGGCGCAGGTCGGGCCACACGCCCTCCTGGACCCCCGCGACCACCACGACGTCCCACTCAAGGCCCTTGGAGCGGTGGGCGGTCAGGATGCGGACGGCGTCACCGTCGGGGGCGTGCTCGGCCAGGGAGTTGCCGGCGATCTCCTGGGAGACCAGGTCGTCGAGGAAGACCTCGGCGCCGGCGTGCGGGAGGCGGTCGACGAAACGGGCGGCGTAGTCGAACAGCGACACCACCGCGTCGAGGTCGCGGTCGGCCTGGGCGCCCCGGGCCCCGCCCGCGAGGCTGGCGTCGGTCCAGCGCTCCGACAGCCCGGAGGCCTGCCAGATCGCCCACAGCGCCTCCTCAGCGGTGTCCCCCCGGCGTACGGCCTCGCGGGCGACGGCGATCAGCGCGGCGACGCGCGCGGCGCACGCGCCCACATGGGGTTCGACGGGGATGAGCTCGCGGGCGTCACGCGCGGCGGCGACCAGCAGCTCGTCGGACGAGCGCGGCGGCATGGCCACGCCGCCGGTCTCCAGCGCGGCCGACTGCAGCTCGGCGACGCGCAGCGCCCGGCGCAGGCGGCGGACCCCGATCGCGTCGGTGCCGCCCAGGGGGCCGGTGAACAGCTCCTCGGCCGTGGCGACGTCGAGCGCGTCGGGGTGGAGCGCGATGCGCAGCAAGGTGACCAGGGGGCGGACGCCCGGCTCCTGGATGAGGGGCACCTCGTCGCCGGCCACCACGACGGGCACCCCGGAGGTCAGCAGGGCGCGGCGCAGCATCGGCACCTGGCGGTCGGCCGAGCGCACGAGCACCGCCATGCGGGACCAGGGGACGCCGTCGAGCAGGTGGGCCCGGCGCAGCGTGTCGGCGACGACCGCGGCCTCCTGCGTCTCGCTGTCGGCCAGCAGCACCCGGATCTCACCGGGGTCGGCGCCCGCCACGGGGATCAGCTCGCGGTGGCCGTCGCCGCGCCTGCGCTCCTCGGCCGTGGGCGCCTGCTGGGGACGCTCTCCGTCACGGGCCGCCGGGACGCCGGCGGGCGGGTCGTCGTGGGGGCGGGCGGGGGTCGGGGGGGCAGGGAGGCGGGCGGCGACGCGGCGGGAGGCGGTGAGCAGGTCGGGGCCGCTGCGACGGCACACGCGGAGCGCGACGACCGGCGCCTCCCGCCCCTCGGCGGTGCGGAACCTCTCGGGGAAGTTGAGGATGCCGCGCACGTCGGCCCCGCGGAAGCCGTAGATCGACTGGTCCGGGTCGCCGACGGCGATCAGGTCGCGCCCGTCGCCCGCGAGCTGCTGGAGCAGGAACTCCTGCGCCGGGTCGGTGTCCTGGTACTCGTCGACGAACACGATGTCGTACGCGGCACGCTCGCGCCGGCGCACCTCCACGTCGTTCAGCAGGCCGGCGGCGGCGCGGATCAGCTCGGCGTAGTCGAGCGCGGGGGCGGGGTCGAGGTCGAACCGGTCGGCGTACCGGTAGGCGAAACGGCCCGCGGCCACCCAGTCGGTGCGGCCGTGCTCGCGACCCAGCACGACGAGGTCGTCGCCGTCCAGGCCGCGCTCGGCGCCGCGCGCGAGGAAGTCGCGCAGCTCCTCGGCGAACCCGCGCGTCTTCAGCGCCTCGCGCATCCCGGAGGGCCACTCGCGCGCGCCGTCCTCCAGCTCGCCGTGCAGCAGGCGGCGGATCTCCAGGAGCTGCTCGGGGCCGGTGAGCAGGCGGGGCGGCGGGTCGCCCGCCAGCACGGCCTCACGGCGCAACAGCGCGTACGCGTAGCTGTGGAACGTGAGCGCGAGCGGCGTTCGCGTGGTGCGGCGCATGCGGGCGGTGATACGCTCGCGCAACTCTTCGGCGGCCTTGCGGCTGAAGGTGAGCACCAGCACCCGCTCGGGGTCGGCTCCGCGCCGCTCGACGCGGTCGACGACGCTCTCGACGATCGTGGTGGTCTTGCCGGTGCCGGGGCCCGCGAGCACGAGCAGCGGGCCGCCCTGATGACGCACCACCGCGCGCTGTTGCCCGTCGAGAACAGGGGGCATCGCCTGCCCCGTGCTTCCCCGCCGCACCAGACGGTAGGTCTGACCACTCACAACACGCTATTCCACCAGACCACACGGGTAGATCGTGCCGACTCGGCGGGGACGGCGCGTGTCCCGATCCCCGTCCGCGCGCGACAGACCACGTTATCGAGGGGTTGGGCCGATCTTCGGTACCGACACGGCATGAAACTCACCGCCGTCTCCGTAAGGTCCGCTTTGGGGGTGAATGGAGCTGTCTCCCGGCCGGTCCGCTTGCCACGATGGCCAGCGGACAAGCGGCTCACGGAGGACGAACATGCCCATGACCAGCACTCTCCGCGCAAGCGGTACCGCATGACGAACAACATGAAGGGCGCGGTGGGTGCGGCCACCGCGATGTTCTGCGTCGGCACGCTGACGGCCGTGTCGCCCGCGCTGCACGACTACCCGATCTACGGCGGCCAGGCCCTGCGGTACGCGGCGGGCGCGCTCCTGCTGCTCGCCGTGATGCGGGTACGCGGGCTCGAACACCTGAGGCTGAGCGCACGCGAACTCGCGCTCGTCGTGCTCCTGGCCGTCGTCGGGCTCGCGGCGTTCAACATCTTCGTCATCGAGTCGACCCGGTACGCCGACCCGGCGACCGTCGGCACGATCGTCGCCACCGTGCCCATCGCGCTCGCCGTCATCGGGCCGCTCATGGAACGGCGGCGGCCGACCGCGCACCTGGTGACCGCCGCCGCGGTGGTAGCGTGCGGCGCCGCGGTCGCCACGGGACTGGGCGGCGCCACACCCCTCGGCATGCTGCTCGCGCTCGGCGCGCTCGCGTGCGAGATCGGGTTCTCCCTGCTCGCGGTCCCGCTGCTGCCGAGGCTCGGCGCGATCCGCGTCTCGGCGTACGCGACCATGGCGGCCGTGCCGCTCCTGATGGTGACGGGGCTCACGGTGGACGGGCGGGCCGCGCTGCGCGCCCCGACCATGAACGAGGCACTGGCGCTGGCCTACCTCGCCATCGTGGTCACCGCGTTCGCGTTCTTCTGCTGGTACGACGCGCTGCCCCGGCTCGGGGCCGAGCGCGCGGGGCTGTTCTCCGGGTTCCTGCCGATCGGCGCGATCGTGTCCAGCGTGATCCTCGGCACCGGCCACCCCGGAGTCCCCGACCTCGCGGGCGCGGCCCTGGTCATCGGCGGGCTGCTCCTCGGCCTGCGCCCGCGCAGGCCCGCGCCGCTCCCTGAGCCGGCGAAGGTGGTCACACGATGACGCGTACCGGGCGGGTGTCGACCGGGCCGTGCCTGCCGATCTCCGCCCAGGCGCGGGCGAGCCGGTCCACGAGCAGGTCGAGCACCTCGTCGGTGAACGTGTACGGCAGGCGCATGAACCGGTCATGAGCCCCCGAAGGGTCCGTCACCGCCCCCGGCACCACCTCCACGCCGTGCCTGAGGGCCACGTGGGAGAACTCGGTGGCGTCCACCCCGGGCAGCTCGATCCACAGCCCGCTGCCGCCGTACGGACGGCGCCAGCGCCATTCGGGCAGCCGGTCGCGGAGGAGCTTCTCGATGCGGTCCAGCCGCCGCTCCCGTTCGGGGGCGCGGGCCGCCTCGATGCGGGGAAGCTGGGGGACCAGGCGGGCGGCGAGCATCTGGTCGATGACGGGGCTGCCGAGGTCGGCGAGCGCCTTGCGCCTGGCCAGCCGTTCGACGATCTCCGCGGGGCCGCGCACCCATCCCATGCGCAGGCCCGCCCAGATGACCTTGGCCAGCGAACCGGCCGAGAGCACCTCGGCGCCGCGGGGCGCGTACGCGGCGAGCAGGCGGGGCAGGTCGCGAGGCTCGCCGAGCGGTCGCGAGGCGTCGGGGGAGGGCCCGGGGGCGACGGCGGCGGTCTGGACGATGTAAGCGTTGTCCTCGATGACCGGGACGTCGTGGCGCGCGCAGAGCTCCGCGATACGGCGCCGGCGCGCCACCGACATCAGTACGCCGGTGGGATTGTGGAACGTGGGCATCAGGTAGACCAGGTCCGGCCGGCGGTCGGCGAGCGCCTCGGCCATCAGCCGCACGTCCGGGCCCTCGTCGTCCAGGGGCACCGTCACGATGTGGGCGCCGCGCGAGCGGAGGACGTCGAGGCAGCCGGGCCAGCTCGGCGACTCGGCGAGCACGGTGCCTCCTGGGCGGAGGTAGAGCTCCGAGACCAGCACGAGCGCCTGATGCGCGCCCGTCGTCACGAGGATCTGGTCGGGGGTGGTCGGCAGCTCGGTCGCGGTCAGGTGGTCGGCGATGGCCTGGCGAAGTTCGGGGAGCCCCGCGGGGTGGTAGCCGGGTTCGTCGAAGGCGGTGGCCAGGTCGGCGCCGGCGAGTTCGCGGAAGGCGGCGACCAGTTCGGGGACGGCGCCCTCCGCCGAGCAGGTCAGCGAGATCAGGTCGCCGGGGCCCTCGATGAGGCGCTGGTACATGGACGAGCCGGTGCCGCCGGGCACGCGCCCGTCCGATATCGACCTCGTGGGGCGGGCGGTCGCGGCGACCCGGGTGCCGCTCCCCCGGCGGCTCTCGACCAGCCCCGCGTCGCGCAGTGCCTCGTACGCGGCCACGACAGTGGTGCGGCTGACGCGTAGAACGGTGGCGAGCTGGCGTTCTGAGGGGATGCGCTGGCCGGGCGGCAGCGAGCCGCCCTCGATGGCCTTGCGGATGCCGTCGGCGAGCCTGCGGTAGATCGGGCCGGTGCCGGTGGCCCACGTCCCAAAGGACGCGATCACCTCGCCCTCCGACCGCTCGAAGCCCTGGACGGCCTGCGGCGGACGCGCTGGGCGGGATGTGGTCATTTGTCACCTCGTGGGCTTGGAGTCCCACCCACCTTGCCAAAGGAAAGGCACCAATGGAAGAGATCGTTTCTGAATGGCCCTGCCACTGGACCCTGTTCCCGTCAGGTGGACCTCGTCCGGTCGCGGGAGTGGGCCGGTCCATGGCCACCATCACCGGAGCGTAGGCCCTTCGTGTGGCCTGCCTCGCGGGGGGTACGGCCTTCGCGCGGGGGTTCGGACTCGTCTCGGAGGTTCGGCCATGCGCGGGGGCGGGTCAGCCCAGGGCCACCATCACCGGGGTGAAGATGTGGTCGCGGGCGCCGGGGAGGGGGCCGCCGTGGACCATCAGGGCCGTGGCGTCGACCCGGAGGGCGCCGCGCGACTCCGCCCAGGCCGCCAGCTCGGCGTGGCGGGTGTCGATGTCCAGGCGGACCGGGCCGTACAGGCCGTTCACCAGGCCGGTGATCAGCGTCCGGGCGAGGGCGGTGGTCTCGGCGATCACCGGGCCGACGACGACGCTGTCCACGTTGCGCCACGCCGCGCCGAATCCGATGATCTCGCCACCGCGCTCGACGACCCGGAGCCGTTCCGCGAAGGTGAACAGGCGGGTGATCAGGTGGGTGCGCGTCGCCCCGGAGGCGTGCGCGTCGAGAGCGATGACCGCCCCCAGGTCCGCCTGCCGGGCGGGACGGATCCCGGCGTGGGTCAGGTCGGCGGGAGTGAGGCGCAGGTGGCCGATGTGCCTGGCGACGGTGCCGACGGCCTCGAAGCCCAGTTTCTCGTACAGGCCTCGGCCGTACCGCGTCGCGGTGAGGAAGACGGTGGCGCCACCGGCCTCGTCCAGGGCGCGGAGCATGAGGCGGCGGCCGAGACCCATGCGGCCGTACCTCGACGCCACGAGCACCATGCTGACCGCGGCCAGCCGCCGGCCGTAGCGGGTCAGCACCGCCGTCCCGGCGAGGCCCCCCGCGGGGTCGTCGATGCCGTAGACCTCGCCGACCTCGAAGAGCAGGCGCCATTTGGCCTCTTCGGGTAGCCACTGACGGTCGATGGCCAGCAGCAGGCAGTCACGCAGATCGTGAAGGCCGAGCCGCCGGACGGACACGTCCGTCACGCTCACTTCGCCGGTGAACACCGATTCCATATGGCACCCCCGAGAAGCGTTCAGGCCTGGAACCCACCCGTCCGGCATCATCAACCAAATATCCGGATATATCCACCCAATTTCCCCGGGTCACGACCTGAACGACCGCACACGGGACCGGCAGGACGGCTAGGCGGCCGTCCCCTCCTGGCACGGGCCGACATGCCTCCGGCGCCGCCTGCGGCAGCCAGCCGGTCAAAGGTCCTAGCCCTCGGCTCGGCCAGTTTTCCCAAGGCCTCCCGGCCCTCCCGCCCGGGCTCTATCCGGCCTCAGGCAGAACCCGTTTGGTCGTGGTGATGTCCTCTCCACACGGCGCCGAGGCGGCGGGGAGTAGTACGGCGAAGTCGGCGCCGTCGTGCGGCGCCCGGCCGGTCAAAGGTCCTCGCCTTCGGCTCGGGCAGTTTTTCCAAGGCCTCCCGGCCCTTCCGCCCCACCGCCGCGCCACTCCGCCTCGCCCTCAACGGCCCGACACCATCGCTCCCGGCCCCTCGCCCTCGTCGCCCCCGGCCCTATTCGGCCCCGGACCGGATCCACTACGTCGTCACGCTGCCATTCCACACGGCGCCGAGGCGGCGGGACGTGGTGCGGCGAAGTCGGCGCCGTTCTGCGGTGGGTCGCTGGTTGTGGGCGGGTGGTCAGCCTTCGTAGACGAAGCCGGTGGACTGGCTTCGGGTGACGCGTTTCCAGGTGCGTGAGTCGCATGTGGAGGCGGCGCGGCGTTCGAAGTCATGGTCGGGGACGAAATGTGTCTCCGACAGGTCGAGCCAGCTGTCCTTGGTCGCGTGCGGATCCCAGCCGGCCGTGGGGATCGAGAGGTGGTCGCTTCGGTCGGACTTGTCCTGGCTGGTGATCTTCAGTACTTCAACGCCACTCGGGTGAGTACGGACGACAAGACAGGGACGGACCTTGGAACCGGTCCCGTCCGAGTACGGCACATCGGCCCACCAGATCTGGCCGGGCGCGGGCCGCGACTCCCATGATGCGCTCGGCGGGCGTGAGTGAACGGACGGCCGCCGACCGCCGGGCGGCGCGGCGGGACGCCTCCGCCCCGGAAGCGGGATCCTCCGCCCGGAAAGCGGCCCTCTCCGACCACCACCAGGCCGTCTCTGCGCATCCGTACCGGCACCCGGCCGCGGCGCCTCCCCACGGGAGCCTGGCCGAGCCGCCTTCCCACCTGGGCCCGGTCGAGGTGTCTTCCCACCCGGACCCGGTCGAGGTCTACCGCCAGGGCGCGGCCGTATCCCCCCGGATCGGCCTCGGACGAGCAGGACCACGACCCCGGCCGCCACGAGCAGCGCGACGCACACGACGACCACGGCGATCGGGTGATCACCCACGAGCGGACTCCGTTCCCGGCCGGCTCAGGCGCGACCAACGACTTCAGCGAGACTACGGATCATCGCACCTCCGGCCCGACCACCCCAAAGCAGTGCAACGGTCCCACGATTCGCCGCACCACTCCCCGCCGCCTCGGCGCCGTGTGGAAAGGACATCATCACCACCAAACGGGTTCAGCCTGAGACCGAATAGAGCCGGGCGGAAGGGCCGGGAGGCCTTGGGAAAACTGGCCGAGCCGAAGGCGAGGACCTTTGACCGGCCAGCCGCCGCACCACGGCGCCAGATTCGCCGTACCACGTCCCACCGCCTCGGCGCCGTGTGGAATGGCAGCGTGACGACGTAGTGGATCCGGTCCGGGGCCGAACAGAGCCGGGAGCGAACGGTGGCGCGGCGATGTCGGCGGTGAGGCGGAAGAGCCGAGAAGCCTTGGGAAAACTGCCCGAGCCGGAGGCGAGGACCTTTTGGTGGGGGTCAGGGGGTGGGGGTGGTGAAGATGTGGTCTACGAGGCGGGGGGTGGCTTTGCCGTCGTCTCGGGGGGCGTAGGTGTGGACGAAGGACTCGTAGCGGTCGGTGTAGTCGCCGGAGAGGGCGTCGATCAGGCGGACGGCCTCGATGACGTCGTTGCCCTCGGCGAGCAGGGGGCCGGGGGCCTGGGTGCGCAGGTCAAGATAGAGGCCGCGTGAGTTGCGGTAACGCTCCAAATCGTAGCCAAAGAAGATCATCGGCCGCCGCGTCACGGCGAAGTCGAACATCACCGACGAGTAGTCCGTGATCAGAACATCCGCAATCAGCAAAAGATCCGCCATATCCGGATAAGTCGTGACGTCGATGGCGAACGGATACTCCCGGCTCATCGGCCCGGGCCGCACCAGCGACGCCGGCCCCGGCACCACCAGCCCAGGGACCACCGGCGGCGCCTGCATCATGTGGCCGCGCACCAGCAGGATGTGGTCGCGGCCGAGCACCCGCCTGGCCTCCCCCAGGTCGAGCCGCACCGAGCTGTTCCTGCGGTCGTGGTCACGCCACGTCGGCGCGTACAGCACGACGCGCTTGCCCGCCGGCACCCCCAGCTTCCGCCGCACGGCCGAGGCCAGCTCGGTCCGGTCGTGGTCGGCGAGCACGTCGTTACGCGGATAACCCGACTCCAGGATCTCCCCGCCGTACCCGAAGGCACGCCGCAGCACCTCGGAGGCCCACGGGCTCTGCGTCACGAGCAGGTCCCAGTTGGCCACCTCGGCGGCCTGCCGGTACCACGCGGCCGGCCTCGGGTCGCGGGACATGTGCCGCTGGTCGCCGCCGACCCGCTTGAGCGGGGTGCCGTGCCAGGTCTGCACGCAGATCTGGTCCTCGCGGGCCCGGAACCACTGCGGCAGCAGCGTGTTGGTGATGATGTGGCCGGACCGGGCCAGCGCCGTGTAGTGCTCGCGGCTGCCCTCCCGGACCACCGTGGGCGCGATGCCCGGCCCGAGGCCGAGCGCGGCGGAGTCCGGCGGGACGAACGCCCCGTCCTTGACGACCCAGATGTGCTCGCGGTCGTCCCCCCGCCTGAGCCGCTCCTCGTAGATCGCCCGCGCGCTGTCGGAGTAGGACCGGCCCTCGAAGGAGACGTACACCGTCGCGTCGCGGAGGGTGCCCCGCCGCTCGGCGGGGTAGTGGCCGCGGCGCAGCGACCAGACGCCGCCCGCGCCCTTCTCGTCGTCGGGCCGGCGCTCGGCCGCGACCAGAACGGGCACGTCGAAGCGCGTCGCCACCAGGCGGTACTCCCGCCCGTCCACGACGTGCACGCCCTCGTCGAGGACGTCGAGCAGGTCGTGGCCCACCCGCAGGGGCGCGGTCGTCCCCTTGCCGCCGGCGACCGTGAGGCTCCAGGCGCCCGACGCCAGCGCCACCGTGTCCCCGAACCTCGGCATGGCCCCCGGCGCGAGGGTCACCGAGAAGTCCGAACCGGACCGTTCTAGCGGCACGCGGTAGGTGGGGCCTGAGCGCTGGCGCAGGACGAGATCGCGCGGGCCCGGGTCGGTGTCGGGGTAGGACCCGCCCAGCGTCAGGGCACCGTCCTCGCTCCACCCGGCGGAGGTGATCACCGGCCAGACGCGGTGGGCCGAGACGACCACGCGGTCACGCCGGTCGCGCAGGACGGTGACCTCGCGGCGGTCGACGCCGATGTGCGTCTCGGGGGCGCCCTCCATCATGACCGCCGCCGCGGGATCGCCCTTGGGCTCGATCCAGAGCCTGCGGGCGTCGCGCTCCTTCATCAGCGCGGGCACGCCGATCGCGACCGAGAATTCGGTGCCGCCCTCGACCGGCGTGAAGTCGGCGGCGATGCGGTGGCCGCCGAGCCGGGCGCGGCCCTTGGTGGCCGTGGTGCCGGGCAGGAAGCCCGCCAGCTCGATCTGGTCGCCGTCGTGGGCGACCCGGGTCAGTTCGGCCCTGGTGGGCTGGAGCACGATCTGCAGGGCCCGGTCGGAGTTCCACGCGGGCCGCACCCACCAGCCCGGGCGGACGCGGAGCCCGCTCGGCCGCTCGGTGCGCCCCATGGCGGGGCCGCGCAGGGCGCCGGTGGCGCGGGCGCCCCGGCTCCAGATGACGATGTCGGCGCGCCAGGTGGTCGTGTCGCGGACCGCGGGACGGTGCCGCAGCAGCCGCTTGGCGCTGTGGACGGCGGTGCGGATCGCCGCGCGCCATCGGAGCGACCACGGCCGCACCTCGGCCACGAACCCGGCCCAGTCGTAGTTGCAGCCCGGCTCCCCCGCCCCGTAGGTCGCCTCTGGGTGGTACACGCGCCTGGTGCGGGCCGCGATCGGCGGCACCCAGCGCGGGCCCCGCAGGACCACGGTCGCCCGGTTGAGGCGGCGGCTCCGTACCGACAGCCCGACGAGGTAAGCGTGGCCGGTGACGCGCAGCCGCCCGTCCTGCCAGGAGACGTCGTCGACCTCGGTCACCGGGACCAGGTCGGACCGGCGCAGCCGGAACAGCGACGCGGGCGCGCTGACCGGCAAGTCGGCGTACCAGGCGAGGCCCTTGCGCACCCGCTTGGACGGCTCGGCGGTGGCGGCGACCAGGTTGGCCAGCTCGTCGCCCTGGGCCAGTTCGGCGGCGTCGCGGTTCTCGATGAGGTGGCAGGCGAGCCGTCGTGCGACCGGCAGGCGCAGCTTGACCGAGGGCTCCACCTCGGCGAGGTAGTCCCGCAGCAGGTCGATGGCGTGCCGGAGACGCGTGGCGTCCCGTCTGGCGGCGGTCTCCAGGCGCAGGGCGAGGGGGCCGTTGAGCGCCTCCGCGTGCAGCCTGCGGCGTTGGGCCCGGGACAGGCCCGTGGTGTGGACGGCCGCGATCAGGGCGTCGAGCGGCTCTCCCCTGTCATAGAGGTCCTGGGCGGCCCGCAGGCGGTCGGCGACGACGTCGCCGGCCTGCGCGGGCGTTGCACCGGTGGCCATGGGGGAGGCACCGCCTTTCCAGTCGCACCACAAAGGGTGTCTCTGGAATGGTAATGCGACTTACTGAGAACTCACGGGGGATCCCCGTGCCATCGGGCGTGGCGCATGTCCGCCCGGGCGCCCCTGAGGGGCGTGCCCTCCTGCCGCCAGTGGGTCAGGCACCTGCTCTCGTGACCGGGCGGCGGGGTGCCGTCGGCGTGCACGACCCGCCACCACGGGACGCCGCCGCCCCACGTGGACATCACCTTGCCGACCTGGCGGGGTCCGCCTTCGGCGAGGTACTCGGCGATGTCGCCGTAGGACATGACCTGGCCGGACGGGATGCGCTCGACCAGGTCGAGCACCCGTTCGGCGAACGGTGTCGGATCACTCACGCGTGTGCCAGCCGGTGTCGTCGGGCGGGCCCTCACGTGCCCCATGGCACGGGCCCGAAGGACAGGATCTCCTCCAGCTTCCCGAACTCGTAGCTCGCCGCGCCGTTCACCTGCTCGACGATGCCGTCACGGATTCCGTACGCCTCGCCGTCCTCGCCGACCAGGCTGCCGCCGACCATGCCGGCCAGCCGCGCGAGTTGGGCGACCTCCCAGTCGGAGGCCGGCTTGCCGTAGAGGCGCCCGCCCCAGGAGGCGATGGCGTGCTCGCCGCCGTCGTGACGCGCGAAGACCTCGGCGGCCTCCGGCGTTCCCCGCAGCTCCAGGCCGGCGTCCGCCTGCCCGGTCACTCGCGTCAGATCGGCGTAGGCGAGCGGCGATTCGCGTTGTACGCGTAACTCGTATCCCACGAGACGGGAACCTTAGCGAACCTTTACCGATCTTTGGTGCGAAAATGGCTTACTTCGGGCAGAACGCCGCGAAAATGCCACTTACCACCCGGCCCGAGCCGGTCACGATGACCCCGGCATCCGTTCCGACCGCCGGGTGAGCACGACCACGGCCGCGCCGAAACCGGTGAGCCCGAGCAGGACGCCCGCCCCGTAGACCCACAGCCGCACGGCGTCGGGCCCGGGCGGCGTGGGCGCGGGGGCCGTGGTGCCGTTCCCGAAGTGCAGGTCGCCGCGGACCGGGAGCGAGGCGCTGTAGGAGGTGAGCTCGCCCGCGCGGGTCAGGGCCGCGGCGGCGTCCACGACGCCGAAGCCCACCTTGTCGTCGTAGCCGGCGGTGGGCCTGCCCCGCGCGGTTGAGGTGATGGCCCGCGAGACCAGGTCGGGGGTCAGGTTCGGGTACCTGGCCTTGATCAGCGCCACCGCCCCGGCGACCAGCGCCGTCGCCGCGCTGCTGCCCTCCATGTCGGCGTACCCGCCGCCGGGGATGGCCGCGGGGACCCCCACCCCGGGCGCCCCCACCAGGACCGACAGGTTGTCGCTGCTGAACGTGGCCGGTCTGCCGCCCTTGTCGACCGCGCCGACGCCGATCACCCCCGGGTAGCCGGCCGGGAAGCTCCAGAACGAGGTGCCCTGCTTGCGGGCGTACTCGGTGTCGCCGTCGTTGCCCACGGCCGCCACCAGCACCACCCCGCGCGAGAGCGCGTACGCCACCGCCTGCCGGTCGGCCCGCTGGGTGGCGTACTCCCCGAGCGACATGCTGATGACCTTGGCGCCGTGGTCGGCCGCGTAGCGCAGGGCCCTGGCCAGCGGGCTCTCGACGGGCAGGCCCAGGCCGTCGTCGGGCTCGATCAGGTCGTAGTCGGGATCGTCCTCGGAGATCACCGGGATCGACAGGATCCGCGCCCCCGGCGCCACGCCGAGCATGCCGCCGCCCCGCCCGGAGCCGGCGATCAGGGAGGCCATGGCGGTGCCGTGCGGCCCGACGGCGGCGGTGCCCTCGTCGAACAGGCTGGAGCGCATGTCGGGGGCCAAAGTGACCTTGTCCTTGAGCACGGGGGTCTTCGGGTCGACGGGGCTGTCCACCACCGCGACGATGACGCCGTCGCCACGGGTGACCTTCCAGGCCTGCTCGGCGTTGACCGCGTCGAGCACCCAGCGCTGCCGGGCGCGCACGTCGTCCGCGCCCACCGGCCCGGCGAGCAGCCCGACCAGGGCCAGCGCCCCCGCCGCGGCGAGCAGCCGCGAACACGCCCTCAACACACGTTCCCCTGGGTGCACCGGGGGATCTCGGGCGGCGCGACCAGCCCCCGGGAGATCGTCCCTGCGAGGGACTGCGCGGTCGGCCACAGCTCGCTGTGGTAGATCTCCTCCATCGGGATGGCGTCGCGGGTGCGGCCGTCGGCGTAGCCGGCGGTGACGAAGACGATGTACGGCCCGGCGCCGCCCCAGGTCGCGCGCTGGCGCTGCGCGGCGCCGAAGGACGCGGTGACCGTGCCGGGGAAGGCCACCGGGCGCACGCCCACCCTGTCGTCCACGGGCAGGTCGGCCCCGGTCTCGATCCGGGTCTCCTCGTCGTCCAGCACGGCCACCCCCACGGTCATCACGAATGTCGAGGTCTGGTCGACGTAGGTCGCGCGCAGCATGCTGCGGCAGCGGTGCTGCCGCAGGACCGAGGCCACGGGCGCGTCCACGACCGAGGCGCACGATGCCTCGGGCGCGATGCCCACGCGCCGGGCGTACTGCCGCACGCGGGCCAGCCCCAGGTATTCCACCTGGGACGGGAAGACGGTCTCGGCCTGCCAGGAGTACCAGCGCCGGGCGATGTCCTGCTCGGCGTAGCGGGCGCGCTCGGCGACCGTGAGGGGGCGCGAGCGGGTCTCCTGGAGCACTCCCACCACTCCGAGCAGCACGTTGGTCGCCGCGACCGCCAGGATCGTGCCCATGATCAACAGGAAGAGGGTGCGGAACCGGACTCCGCGTTCGAGTTCGAAGCGGTCGAACGCCGCCTGCGCGGTCGCGGCCCGCGCCCGGGATCCGGCCCACGGCCGCCCCTGGACGCGAGGGGCGCCGCCCGAGGTCAGACCGCCCGCGCTCCGCGCACCCCTCACACGCGCGGGCCAGGGCGTCACCGGCCGCGCCCGCGGCTCCTCAGGCGACATACATCTGATGCTACGTCGGCGACCGCTGGGGCCAACCCGCCTGGGGCTCCCGCGTCTGCCCGTGTTCCTTGTCCTCCCGCCTGCGCCTGGCCCTTCTGGCGAGCATGATCATGGCGGTCAGGCTCGCGCCGGCCAAGGCGGTGGCCACCAGCCCGATCCCCCCGTACAGGGTGATCATGCTGGTGTCCCGCCTGACGACCTGCACCGGCTGGAGCGGGCCGGGTTCGGCGCCGGTGCCGTCGGCCATCGGCAGGTCGGCGTCCTGGACCCCGGCCCCGAAAGCGGTGTGCCGGTGGCGCGAGAGCCTCGCGGCCTCGGCCAGGGCGCGTCCGGCGTTCACGACGCCGAAGCCCGTCCCGGGGTCGTAGCCCAGGGCCGGGCGGCGGGTGGTGCCGGTGGTGAGGGCCTGGGCGACCAGCGCAGGCGACATTCGCGGATATTTCGCTTTTATCAGTGCGGCGACTCCGGACACGAGCGCCGTGGCCTGCGACGTGCCCCGCCCGACCCAGTACTGGTCACCGGGACCGGCCCCGAAGATGTCCACTCCCGGCGCCGCCAGCAGGACCAGCGAGTTCCGGTTGGAGAAGGACGCCTTGTGCATCCCCCTGTCAGCGGCGGCGACCGAGATCACGCCGGGGAGCGAGGCCGGGTAGGAGTACGGGCCGTCCTTGCGGCCCGCCCCGTCGTTGCCGGCCGCCGCCACCAGCACGACGCCCTTGGAGATCGCGTAGCGGATCGCCGACCGCTCCTGCCGGGTCGGCTGGTCCTTGGAGATCGACATGTTGATCACGTCCGCGCCGTGGTCGACGGCGTACCGGATGCCGCGCGCGACCACGTTCTCGTAGCGCGCCTGGGAGTTGAAGACCCGGAAACCCGGCTCGTCGTCCTCCAGGATGACCCGCACCGACAGCACCTTGGCGGCCGGCGCGACCCCGATCACCCCGTCGGAGCGGCCGGGCCCGTGCCCGTGCCCGGCGATCAGCGAGGCCATGTACGTGCCGTGCAGGCGGCTGGGGGCGACGCCGCGCGGGTTGGCGCCCCTGGTGAGGTCCGGGCCGGTCACCACCGAGCCCGCGAGGTCGTGGTGGCGCGGGTCGACCCCCGAGTCCAGGACGGCGACCCTGGCCCCGGCGCCCCGGGTGATCCGCCACGCGTCGTGCACGTTCAGGGTGCGCAGCACCTGCCGCTGGCTGCCGCGCACCTGGTCCGCCCGCGCGGGGAGGGGCGCGACGAGCAGCAGGAGCGGCAGCAGGGCGAGCAGCGCACGGACCACCGGCACCCGGCCGGCCGGACGGGCACGCGGGCTCAGCACTGCCAGTCCTTGCCCGAGCAGTCGGGACGGGCCGGGGTCGCCAGGGTGGTCAGGACGCGGTCCTCCAGGTCGGAGGCGAACGCGAAGATCGTGGAACGCTGGTGGCCGACCGAGCGGGCGGGACGGCCGTCGACCTGGCCCGCCGTGGTGAGCACGAGGTAGGGCCCGGCCTGGTCCAGCGACGACGCCTGCCGGGCGGCGGCGGTGAACCGGTCGGCGACGGTCTGCGGGAACGCCAGGGCCCGGAGGCCGGGCGAGGGCGCGCCGCCCGGCGGGAACGCCGCCCTGGCCGCGAGCGCGGACGCCTGGTCGGGGAAGGCCGCTACCCCGATGGTCACCACGACGCCCTGGAGCGCGTCCAGGTAGGTCGCCCGGAGCACGGCCCTGCAGCCGGCGGCCTTCAACGCCGTCCTGAGCGCGGCGTCCACGGCCGCCGAGCATTCGACGCGGGTGGAGATGCCCACCCTGCGGGCGTTCTCCTTGCCGCCCTGCTCGGCCACGTAGGGGATGGAGGCGGGGAAGATCTTGCCGGCCGGCCAGACCTGCCAGCGGCGTGCGGTCTCCTCCGCCGACGCCTGCCGGATCTCGGCGGGGCTGGGGCCCCGGGTCAGTTCGGCGCCGGCCGCGCCCCCCGCGACCCCGGCCGCGATCGCGCAGACCAGCGTGAGCGCGGACGCCACCACCAGGGACGGCCAGGTACGCGACTCACTCACGTGCCTGACCTTAACGCCCCCAACGGTGGGGCATCGGCCGTTCTGTCCGGATCCATCCCTTTGGAAAGTACTTGACAGGATGGAAAGTGGAAAGTACTTTCCTAATTGGAAACTAGGAGGTTTCATGGACGCCACCCCCGAGGACACGGCGTACGTCACGCCCGAGGAGGCCGCCCGCAGCCTCCGTGAGATCCGCGCCTCGCAGGCGCGGGTGGTCCGGGCGCGGCCCTGGTTCCCGAACTGGTACACGACGGGCGTGGCCCTGGTCGTCACCGGCGTCCAGTTCTTCACCGAGCCCGGCACCTCAGGGGCGGTGGCGGTGGCGGGGCTGACCACGCTGGTGCTGGTCCTGCTCGGCCTGGTCGCCGCGATGGTGTTCGGCAACCGGCAGCGCCCGCACCGGAGCCTGGTCACCGTGAAGGCGCTGTTCGTCTTCTTGGTGTGGGTGTGGACGTCGGTGGGCGTCTGCCTGGTGGCCGCGGTCGCGCTGGCCGGCGCCGGGGTCCCCTACGCCCGCACGTACGCGGGCCTGGCCATGACGGTCCTCATGGCGTCCACCGGGCCGGTGCTCGGCCGCTGGATCACCCGGCGCATGGCGGCGAAGATCGAGGCGGGCTGATGGCGGCACTGGATCCGGTCATCCACCCTCCGGCCAGGCTGCGGGTCATGTCGCTGCTGGCGGCCATGGAGGAGGCCGAGTTCGCCTTCGTCCGCGACGAGGTCGGGGTCAGCGACTCGGTCCTGTCCAAGCACGCCGCCACTCTGGAGAGCGCCGGGTACGTGGTGATACGCAAGGGCCATGTGGGCAAGCGCCCCCGGACCTGGCTCCGGCTCTCACCGGCGGGCAGGGACGCCTACACGGCCCACGTCGCGGCCCTCGGCGCCATCGTCGCCCAGTCGGGACTGACGCTGGCCGGCGACTGAGCGCCGCCGGCCGCGGGATCGTGAGATGAGCCTGATCAGTAGGTGGGCAGCGAGGGGTCGACGGTCTTGACCCAGCTCAGCACGCCCCCGCCGACGTGGACGGCGTCGGAGAAGCCGGCGCTCTTCAGCACCGCCAGCGCCTCGGCGGACCGGGCGCCGGACTTGCAGTGCAGCACGATCTTCTTGTCGTGCGGCAGCAGCTCCAGCGCCGTGCCCTTCAGGAAGTCGCCCTTCGGGATCAGCACCGCGCCCGGGATGTTGACGATCTCGTACTCGTTCTGCTCGCGGACGTCGACCAGGAAGATGTCGTCCCCCCGGTCCTGCATGTCCTTGAGCTCCCTGGCGGTGATCGTGGAGCCGGTGGCCGCCTGCGCGGCCTCGTCGGAGATCGTTCCGCAGAAGGCCTCGTAGTCGATCAGCTCGGTGATCGTCGGGTTCTTGCCGCACAGCGGGCACTCGGGGTCCTTGCGGACCTTGACGTCGCGGTACTTCATCTCCAGGGCGTCGTAGATCATCAGGCGCCCGACGAGCGGCTCGCCGATGCCCGTGAGCACCTTGATCGCCTCGTTCACCTGGATCGAGCCGATGGAGGCGCACAGCACGCCGAGTACGCCGCCCTCGGCGCACGAGGGCACCATGCCCGGCGGCGGCGGCTCAGGGTAGAGGCAGCGGTAGCAGGGCCCGTACTCGGACCAGAACACGCTCGCCTGCCCGTCGAAGCGGTAGATGGAGCCCCAGATATAGGGCTTGCCCAACAGGACCGCCGCGTCGTTGACCATGTACCGCGTCGCGAAGTTGTCGGTGCCGTCGACGATGAGGTCGTAGGCGGCGAAGATGTCCATCACGTTGTCGGTCGTGAGGGCCACGTTGTGGATCACGACGTTGACGAGGGGGTTGATCTCGCGCACGGTCGCGGCGGCGCTCTCGGCCTTCAGACGGCCGACGTCCGACTGCCCGTGGATGATCTGACGCTGAAGGTTCGACTCGTCGACGACATCGAAGTCGACGACGCCGAGCGTGCCGACGCCGGCCGCGGCGAGGTACATCAGCGCCGGGGAACCGAGGCCGCCCGCGCCCACACAGAGCACCTTGGCGTTCTTCAGCCGCTTCTGCCCGGCCATCCCCACGTCGGGGATGATCAGGTGGCGAGAGTAGCGGCGCACCTCGTCAACGGTCAGCTCGTCGGCCGGCTCTACCAGCGGTGGCAACGACACAGTTCTACGCTCCCGTTTCAGGGGATCTTCCCAAATGGCGGCTTGCCCGTCAGGCTACGCGCCCAGCCGTCTGTCACAACCTAACCCGGTTGCCCTCGCATTCCCGAATCGGCGATCTTAGCCGACAGAGGCAGCATTCTCCGCGTTCTCCGCGTTCCCGGCGTCCCGCCGGGCGGCGTCCTGCATCAGGACGCGGACGTGGCGGGCGACGAGCGAGGGGCACTCCATCTGCGCGACGTGACCCGCGTGGGGAAGGAGCACCAGCCGCACGTCAGGGAAGGTGCGCCCGGCCCGCAACGCCATGCGGGGGTCCACGAGCCGGTCGTGCCGGCCGTGCACGACGAGGGTGGGCGCGGTCACCCGCGCCGCCAGCCGCCACAGGTTGTCCTCCCCGCGCCGGAAGTACTCGTTGACCAGGGCGCGGGCGGAACTGACCAGCGCCGGCCCCGCGTACGGGAGGTCGTCGCGGCGGCGCAGCTCGGCCACGGCGTCCTCCAGCCGGATGGGGTGGACCCGGCCGCTGTCGGCGTAGCACATGGCCATGGTCGCCGCGATGCGGCGCTCGGGCGCCAGCGTGCGGAGCCGGGAGACCGCCCACTCGCCGAACCGGGGGGCCGCCGACACCGCCACGCGGGCCGGGCCGTACCGGGGAAGCAGGTCGGGCAGGGCGGGCGAGACGAGCGTGAGCGTGCGCACCAGGTCGGGGCGGATGGCCGCGACGCGCACCGCGACGGCGCCGCCGAGGGAGTTGCCGAGCAGGTGGACCGGGCCCCCGGCGTGCTCGATCAGCCGCGTGACGGCGGTGGCGTGCGCCGCGATGGAGTAGTCGCCGCCGGGCGGCGCGGGAGAGTAGCCCGCTCCGGGCAGGTCGAGGGCGTATCCCCTGACCTGGCCCGACAGCTCGGCCATCAGGTCGGTCCAGTTGGTCGCCGATCCGGCGAGCCCATGCACGAACACGGCCTTCTCCGCGGGCCCGGCGGGCGTCGACCGCACGTAGAGGCTCAGTCCTCCGAGGTCGAGCGGCTCCCCCGGCCAGTGCGGGATCGGGTCCTCCAGCATCTTCGCCTCCTGTTAACCGTCCGTTCCGACGATAACCCGGCACCGTACAGCTCGCTTCCCCGTAGGCGCCGCGGCAGGGGGACCCCCTGGGACCGCGGAGCCAGAGATCGGGGGAAATATCGGGCAAATCGGGAAATATCGAACTGAAAGACATAAGGGGAGGTTAAGTAGCTGCCAAAAGGCAGTGATCCCCGTTTGTCATATGCGTCACTAGGAAAACAACACAAGTGGGAAGACTCATGAACGAGTCACCCGGGCATTCTCCTCGAAAATGAGGAAAATGCATCCGCTGGGCAACCCGATGCGTCAAGGGGGAAAACGCAATGCCCGACGTCAAGAAATACGCCGCAATGCTGACCGTTACCGCGGCACTCACTGGTGGTCTCGCCGGTCTCGGCGCCACCACGGCCACAAGCGCCAACGCTTCCGCAGCAGTCAGCTCCTTCGGGGGTTTCGGAGATGACTTCGGCGGCGGCTTCGGTGGAGGCGGCGGCTACGGTGGGGGTGGCGGCTACGGAGGTGGCGGCCACTGCCACCACGACGGCGGCGGCTACGGCGGCCACCACGGAGGATACGGCGGCGAGCACGGCTACGGCGACGGCGACGACGACGGGGGCTGGGGCGGCCGCAACTACCGCCGCCACCGTCACTTCAACCGCCACGGCGGCCACCACCGCAACTGCTACTTCAAGATCGTGGAAGCCCGCTTCTTCCGGGCCATCATCGGTCACAACGACCACGGCGGCGGCGGCAGGGACTACTTCCGCGACGACAAGCGCTGGCTCCCGCGCCACCACGGTCACCACCACCACCACGACAGGTGATCCAACGAATCAACGCGGCCTGACCGGACCACGATCGGCCCGGTGACGGCCACCCGACAGTGAGACACGGGAGGCCCCGGAGCAGAATCCCGCTCCGGGGCCTTCCGCCACCCGTAACCGGGATATCCCCGCGCCGCGACACCGATTCCGGCCGGGGAATTCGCTTTCGTGAGCCTCTTCGGGGAGCCGGTCCGATGAACACCCATTGCCATTTCTTGGACCGGCCCCGCTTTTACGCGTTCCCGGTCACGCCGACTTCCGGGTGCGGCGCTTGGGCGCGGCCTGCTTTCCGTCCTTCTCATCCTTCTTCTCGGTGGCCTCATCGGCCTTGGCGGCCTTCCCCGCGGTCTTCTTCTTCGCCGCGGCCGCCGACGGCTTGGCGCCCGTTCCCTCACGTTCCTTCTTGGCCGCGTCGACACTGGCCCTGAGCGCCGCCATCAGGTCCACCGCGGGCCCGGCCTGCTCGGTCTCCTCGGGCCGCACGAGCTCCTTGCCCGCCACCTTCGCCTCGATGACCTGCTGGAGCGCCTCGCGGTAGGCGTCGTGGTACTCCGAGGGGTCGAACTCCCCCGCCATGGTCTCGATGAGCGACTCGGCCATCTGGAGCTCCTGCGGCCGGACCTCGACCTCCTCGTCCATGAACGCGAAGCCGGGCTCGCGGACCTCGTCCGGCCAGAGCATGGTCTCCAGCACGAACACGCCCTCGCGGATCCGCAGGGTGGCGAGCGACTCCCGCTGCCGCAGCGCGACCTTCACGATCGCCACCTGCCCCGTGCGCTCCAGCGCGTCGCGCAGCAGGATGTACGGCTTGACCCCCGCGGCCTCGGGCTCCAGGTAGTAGGACTTGTTGAACAGGATCGGGTCGAGCTGGTCGGAGGGGGTGAACTGGAGCACGTCGATGCGCCGCGAGGTGCTCAGCGGCAGGTCGGCGAAGTCCTCGTCGGTCAGCACGACCACCTCGCCGCCCGGGAGCTCGTACCCCTTGGCGATCTCGGCGTACGGCACCTCCGCGCCGTCGACGCTGCACACCCGCTTGTACTTGATGCGGCCGGCGTCCTCCCGGTGCACCTGGTGGAACGTCACGTCCTTCTGCTCGGTGGCCGAGTAGAGCTTCACGGGGATCGTGACGAGCCCGAAAGAGATGGCACCCTTCCAGATGCTACGCATGGCTTCTCCTCACCTCGGCCCCGCTGTCGAACTGATGTTCGCTGGCGGCAAGAGCGCAAAGCAATATCTAAATGGGCAGATACCCAGTGTGGAATGCCGTATCCGGTCCAGTCATCGCATCGTGGGATCGGCGCCCCACCTGAGCACGTGAAGAGAAACCTCCAGAGGAAGTGGTGCGCGTGGCGGAGAAGGTGCGGGTCAGGGTCGGCGACCGGGAACTGACGCTGACCAACCTGACCAAGGTGCTGTATCCGCAGGCCGGCTTCACCAAGGCCGAGGTGATCGACTACTACAGCCGCGTCTCGGAGATCATGCTGCGGCACCTGCGGGGCCGGCCGATGACCGTGAAACGTTTTCCCAGCGGCGTGGAGGGGCCGTCCTTCTTCGAGAAGAACCGCCCGGCGCACACCCCCGAATGGGTGCGCACGGCCCGCCTGCCCGTGCCCGGGAGCACCAAGGACCGCGAGACCATCGACTTCGCCGTCGTCGACGACCTCCCCACGCTGGTGTACCTGGCGAACCTGGCCGCGCTGGAGTTCCACGCGCCCATGTGGCGCGTCGACGAGGACGGCCGGGCGCAGAATCCCGACCTCATGGTGTTCGACCTGGACCCCGGCGCGCCCGCGACGATCATGGAGTGCCGCCGGGTGGCGCTCCGGCTGCGCGAGGTCCTGCGCGAGGACGGCCTGGACGGCCTCCCGAAGACCAGCGGCAACAAGGGGATGCAGGTCTACGTCCCGTGGGCCCACCGGGAAGAGGTGCCCTCCGACTACGCCAAGGCCCTGGCCCAGCGGCTGGCGCGGGAACGGCCCGAGGAGATCGTCAGCCAGATGGCCAGGAAGCTGCGGCCGGGCAAGGTCCTCATCGACTGGAGCCAGAACAACCCCGCCAAGACCACCGTCGCGCCCTACTCGCTGCGCGCCAACCCGATGCCGACCGTGTCCGCCCCGATCACCTGGGAGGAGCTGGAGGGCTGCGAGCGGCCCGAGGACCTGGTCTTCACGGCAGGGGACGTGCTCGAGCGGATCGGGCGATTCGGCGATCTCATGGTGCCGCCGGAACGGAGCGCGACCGGCGAGGGGCCTTAGGCTGGACGCGTCGGGGTAGGAGCGGTGGGCCAGAGCACACCGCGGCGGAGGGACGGGAACATGTCGGAGATGGACGTGGGCGGCGACGAGACCACGCTGGACGCGCTCGAACCCCTGGACGCCGCGGACACCCTGGAGACCGAGGTCCCCGAGGCCGACGCCATCGAGCAGCACCTCACCGTCCGCGAGGACCGCCGTGAATGGCCCAAGGAGATCCCCTACGACGTGGACCCCGCAGACGCCGCCGACCAGGGACGCACGGTGGACCTCGGCGACGACGACTATCGCTGACCTGGTTACCCGCGCGTAGGATGTGAACGCCGAACCGGATCCACGGGAGCGAGGGCAGGCGGACGCCCGCCGGCCACGGATCCGCCCCGACTCGACAAGCGAGACCAGCGGCACGGTCACCGACCGCGCCCCGCGCGAACCGTCACCAAGGAGAGTTTCCGTGACCGCTACCCCGGATGCCAAGCCCCGGGGCACCCGGCTGCCCCGGCTGGCCCGTCGCCGACAGTTGCTGAACGCGGCGCAGGAGGTCTTCGTGGAGAACGGCTACCACGCGGCCGCCATGGACGAGATCGCCGAGCGGGCCGGAGTGAGCAAGCCGGTGCTCTACCAGCACTTCCCGGGCAAGCTGGAGCTCTACCTGGCCCTGCTCGACCTGCACGTCGACGACATGGCCAACCGGTGCCGCGACGCCCTGGCCTCCACGACCGACAACAAGCAGCGCGTCCAGGCCGCCATCGGCGCCTTCTTCGACTTCGTCTCCAGCCAGGGCGAGGCGTTCCGCCTGGTCTTCGAGTCCGACCTGCGCAACGTGGCCCCCGTGCGCCAGCGCATGGAGCGCTCGCTGCGCGAGAGCGCCGAGATGATCAGCATGGTGATCCAGGAGGACACCGGCTGCTCCAGCGACGAGGCGCACCTCCTCGGCGTCGGCCTGGTCGGCATGGCCGAGGTCAGCGCCCGCTACTGGCTCGCCAGCCACGGCACCATTCCCAAGGACGTCGCGACCCAGCTCATGGCGCGGCTCGCCTGGCGGGGCATCGGCGGCTTCCCGCGCACCACCTAGCCCGTCCCCCGGCGTCGCCGCTGTTCGCTTGACGCGATCAAACGGCTGATCGGGCCCCCGAGGGGCCACGATGGGAGGCGAACACATCTCGCCGACGTCGAAAGGGAGCCCGATGGAAGTAAAGATCGCCGTACGCTCCGTGCACCGAGAGATCATCGTCGAGACCGACCTGTCCACCGACGAGGTGGAGCAGGAGCTGCGCAACTCGCTCGCGGCGGATCGCGGCGTCTTCTCCATAACCGACGTCAAGGGGCGGCGCGTCATCGTGCCCGTCGCCGCGCTCGGGTTCATCGAGATCGGCGAGGACCAGTCGCGTCCGGTCGGTTTCGGCGGCACTCTCTGAGCCCGGCGCTTTGGGGGGCCCCGCTCCCCAAAGCGCCCGGCCGTGAGGCGAGGCCCGCGTTCAGGCCCCTGATCTCCGGGTGGTCAGGGCTCGGAGCCCTGCAGGCGGCCTCAGACGCCTTCGCAGGCGTCGCGTGAGGCGAGCGAGCATCCACAGGGGCGATGGAACCGCCGGACGTCATCACGCCTGTGGCTGATGACCGGGCAGTCCGCGCCCCCCCTTCGTAACACGGGCCGGGAGGTCCAGCGATTGGGTCCACATCTCAAGGAACTGCCGTAGCGGCGCGAGGCCCTCATGTCTCGAACGCTACAACCGCTCGGCGATTCTCGCCCGTCGATCCCCGCACGGGTTCGGCGAAACCCCGCCCGCATCAGGGCCCCGGCACCGGACCCAGCCCGCGTCAGGGCCCCGGCACCAGCCCGAGTGCCGCCATGCGCCTGCCGTGCTGCTCGGTTAGGCGGGCGAACAGCCGGCCGATCTCGACGAGGTCCGCGGCCGCGTCCCGGCCGTCCTGGTCCTCCTCGTCGGCGAACGCGGCGTCGGCGGCCGGCGCGGTGGAAACCAGCAGGAGCGCCAGGTCGGGGCGGGCGGCGGCGAGCCGGTGGCCCTGGCTCAGCGCCTCGCCCACCATGCGCCGCGCCCACAGCGCGAGCTTGCCGGTGAGCCTCGGGTTCTCGGCCAGCGCCGCGCGCACCCGCTCCACCACGAACTCCGACCTGACCTCCTCGGCCAGCACCTCGTTGACGAGCTTGCGGGTGTCGGGGTCCACACGGCGCGCCGCCTCGCGGTAGAAGTCGCCCGCGATGCCCGTGCCGACGTAGGCCTTGACCAGGGCCTCCAGCCAGTTCCCCGGCCGCGTCTGCGCGTGCCAGTCGTCCAGCGAGGCCACGAACGGCTCCATGGCCTGCTCGGGGTCCACGCCGAGCCAGGACAGCCGGTCGCGCAGGAGGCGGAAGTGGGCGTACTCGGCCGCGGCGACCCCGCTCAGGGCCGCCCGGTCGGTCAGTGTGGGCGCGAGAGTGGCCGCGTCATCGGCGAGTCTGAGGAACGCGGTCAGCTCGGCGTAGGCCAGCACGCCGAGCAGGTCGACGACACCGGCAGGGGAATCACTCATGGGTGCAGACTACGAGCCCCGGGACACGCCCAGGACCAGCCCGACACGGTGATTCACCATACGGAACACGAAGAAATCGGCTCGCTCTTGTGGTATCGAGTACACTGCCCTGTAAGAGTGCGGCCGCAGTCATGTATTCAGGGAGATCATCACCTGATAGCCCCCACGCGAGCTATGCCGCGGCGGTCGCCGAGACGAGATGAGGGTTGGCTTTTCCGCGCGGACCCGGCACGAGATCCCTTCGGCGCCAGCGGTCCCGGAAGCCCGCCTTCGCAGGAGACTTAGGCAGGCCGAGCTGACCACGTTCCGAGACCTTGGAGTCATACCCGAGATCGCTGATGCCCTCGAGACAGAGGGCATCACCTCACCCTTTCCCATTCAAGAGATGGCCCTTCCCCTCGCGATCAGCGGACAGGACGTCATCGGCCAGGCGCGCACCGGCACCGGCAAGACCTACGCCTTCGGCGTGGCGATGCTGCAGCGCGTCGGCAAGCCCCGCAAGAACCGCAAGAAGCCCCGCGGCCTCGTCGTCGTCCCGACGCGCGAGCTGGCGCTCCAGGTGACCGAGGATCTCGTCGTCGCCGGGGGCAAGCTCGGGTCGCGCATCCTCACCGTCTACGGCGGGCGCGCGTACGAGCCGCAGATCGAGGCGCTCAAGCAGGGTGTGGACGTCATCGTCGGCACGCCCGGCCGCCTCCTCGACCTGGTGAACCAGAAGCACCTCGACCTGACCCAGGTCTCGATGCTGGTCCTGGACGAGGCCGACCGCATGCTCGACCTGGGCTTCCTGCCCGACATCGAGCGGATCATGAAGCTGATCCCGGCCGAGCGGCAGACCATGCTCTTCTCGGCCACGATGCCGGGCGAGATCGTCACCCTGTCGCGCCGCTACCTGTCCCGGCCGACGCACGTCCGCGCCGAGAACGCCGACGCCGGCGACCAGGACCTGTCGAAGACGACCCAGTTCGTCTGGCGCACGCACCGCATGGACAAGATCGAGATCGTCGGTCGCATGCTGCAGAGCGAGGGCCACGGGCTCACGATGGTGTTCTGCGAGACCAAGCGCGCCTGCGACATGGTGTCCGAGCAGCTCAAGGAGCGCGGCTTCGCGGCCGCGGCCGTGCACGGCGACCTCGGGCAGGGCCAGCGCGAGCAGGCCCTCCGCGCGTTCCGCAGCGGCAAGATCGACGTCCTGGTGGCCACCGACGTGGCCGCGCGCGGCATCGACATCGACGACGTCACCCACGTCGTCAACTACGACTGCCCGCAGGACGAGAAGACCTACGTCCACCGCATCGGCCGCACCGGCCGGGCCGGGCGCACGGGCGTCGCGGTGACCTTCGTCGAGTGGGAGGAGCTCACCCGCTGGAAGGTCATCAACAACGCCCTCGGCCTGGACTTCGCCGAGCCCGCAGAGACGTACTCGACCTCGCCGCACGTCTACACCGACCTCGGCATCCCCGCAGGGACCAAGGGCGTGCTCCCGCGCGCCCAGCGGTCGCGGGCGGGGCTGGACGCCGAGCAGATCGAGGACATCGGCGAGACCGGCCGGCACCGCTCCCGCCGCGACGAGCGTCCGGAGCGCACCGAACGCGCCGAGCGCCCTGAGCGGCGCGAACGCCCGGCACGCAACCGGCAGCGCCGCCGCACCCGCGGCGGGCAGGAGCCGGAGGTGACCGTGGACGGCGGCACCACCGTGGAGCAGCCCGCGCTGATCTCCGCCGCCGACATCGTGGAGGGCGACATCCTCGCGCCCGAGCCGATCCGCACGCCCGAACCGTCCGTGACCGTCGCGGCGGAGACGCCGGAGCCCGCCCTCGCCGAGGTGCCGGCCCCCCGCCGTTCCCGCCGGGGCGCGAACAGGACGGCGCTGACCGAGGCTCTCGCCGAGGTCACGCCCACGGCGACCGACGACGGCTCGACCGAGCCGCCCATCCAGGAGGCGTTCATCGAAACCGAGCAGTTCGAAACGACGGAGCGGTTCGCACCCGTCGTGTCCGAGGCGCCCGTCGCCCGCAAGGAGCCGGAGCGGATCATCCCGCCCACTCCCTTCTCCATCATCTTCCAGTCACCCGGTCTGGTGATCGAGGACGATGACGACGTGGCACCCTCCGCGGCCTCCGAGCTGAAGCAGCGCCGCCGGCCGACCTACCCGCGCCCCCGGAGGAGCTGAACGGGCCGAAGCATGAACGACCGCGGGTCCGAGCGGCCTGAGCGGTGTGAACGGCGGGAAGCCCTCGCGGGCGGCCCGCCGTTTCGAACGCGCTCCGGCGGCGGTGAAGCGCCATCCGATCAGGTGAGAGATTTGAAAGTCCATCACGCGACCTGCGTAGAGCGTTTGACGGTGTTGCCGGGATGAATCCTCAGTATCGTGGTGCCGCGTGAGCACGCCGCGCTTCCTAACCCTGCCTCCCGGTGTCCGTGCGCAGCAGATCGAGACGCCCCTGGGCACCTTCGCGGCCCTGGAGGCGCTGCCCGTCCGGGGCGTTCCCGAGCGCTGGCCCGCGCTGCTGGTCCCCGGGTACACCGGCAGCAAGGAGGACTTCCTCGCGATCTTCCAGACGCTGGCCGAGGCGGGGCGCCGGGTCGTCGCGATCGACATGCGCGGCCAGTACGAGACCGAGGGCCCCGACGACCCCTCGGCCTACACCTGTGAGGCCCTGGGCGAGGACGTCGACAGCGTGGCCGCCGTCGTCGGCGAGGGCGAGCCGGTCCACCTCCTCGGCCACTCCTTCGGCGGCCTGGTGACCCGCGAGGCGGTGATCGGCGGGGCGACCAAGCTCGCGTCGTACACGCTGATGAGCTCGGGCCCCGCAGGGATCTCCGGCCCCCGGGAGAAGGCGTGCCGCGTCATGCTGCGCGAGCTGCCCGAGGTCGGGCTGGCGCACCTCTGGGCCCACCGCCTGGAGCCCGAGGCCATCGTCGCCGGGGTCCCCGACGACATCCTGGCCTTCCTGCGCAAGCGGCTGTTCGCCAACTCCGCCACCGCCCTTGTCGCGATGGCCGAGCAGGTGCTGGGCGCCGCCGACCGGCTGGACGACCTGAACGAGGTCGACGTGGCCACCCTGGTCCTGTACGGGGAGCACGACGACGGCTGGTCGCCGACGATCCAGGCGGAGATGGCCCACCGCCTGGACGCCGACTGCGTGGTGGTGCCCGGCGCGCTGCACTCCCCGGCGGTCGAGGCCCCCGAGACGACGGCGCACGCGCTCACCCGTTTCTGGAACCAGGCCGAACAGCGCCTCCTGCACACCACCGCCTGACCCCGCGTCCCCCGGGCCGCGACCACCGGGCTCCCGGCCTCAGGCCGGGTCGGCCAGGCCGTCCCAGGGTTGGTGCGCGGTGCCGATCGCCTGGCCCTCCGGGCAGCGGCGACGGAAGTCGCACCACGAGCAGATCGGCCCGGTCCTCGGCGCGAACACGGCGTCGATCTCGGCGGGCACGGTCGCGGGACCACTCTCGGGCGCCGCCTGGCGGGCGCCGCGGGCGCCGCGCGCCGGGGCCGCGTCCCCCCGCCACGAGCGGTACCGCTCGTCGGCCTCCGACGCCTCCATCGCGATCTCCTCGGCCCGGCCGATGTGCCGGGCGAGGGTCTCGTCGGTGTGCTCCCACGCGGCGACCGACCCGGTCGGGACGTGGTGGAGCTCCACCTTGTGGCACGGGCGGTGCATGACGCGCGACGACGCCACGGCGTAGATCGCCAGGGCGAGCGAGGAGCGGGCGTCGTCCTCGGTCAGCGGGCGCCTGCCGGTCTTGTAGTCGACCACCACCAGCTCCTCGCCGCGCCGGTCGAGCCGGTCGAGGCGCCCGGAGACCGCGATGACGTGCGTGCGGGTGGCGACGGTCCGCTCGACGCCCACCGGCTCGTCCGAGGGGTCCAGCGTGCTCGTGTACCCCGAGACCATGGCACGGGCCCGGTCGCGCCACTCGGTGGACTGCTCCTGGTCGCGGAAGCCTTCGGTGATCCACCCTTTGGTGAGCAGGAGGCCCGCCACGGCGGTGGTCCTGCGCTCGTACGGCTCGCGCCACCAGCCGGCCAGCGCGTTGTGCACCGAGGCGCCCACGCTGTTGTGCGCCCACGGCGGACCCTTCTGAGGCGCCGGGCGGTCGAGGTAGGTGAACCGGTAACGCCGAGGGCAGTCGAGCCAGGCGTTCAACCGGGACGGCGTGCATGAATAGAGCCGCCTGGGCATGCCTTCCAGGCCGAGTTGCCCCACAGTGAGCCCACTCCCATCGCCCCGCGAGGCACAGGCCGCCCCTGCGGGCGGCGGATGCGCCGGACGCGCCGCTGCCGGCGGCCCGGTCGTCGGATCTCACTCCCTGGGCCGAGCGACGCCGGAAAGGCGGGCCCGGCCCGGGTCACTCGTCGTCGAGGTTGAGCTTGATCCCCGAGACGCGGGTGCCGTCGGACAGGGGGCCCTCGGCCGCGGTGGTGTCGGCGCCGCCGCCGGTGAGCGACCCGGCGAGCCAGTCGTCGAAGTGCGGCTCCTGGTCCCCGATCGTGGTCTCCTCGCCGTGGGCCGGCAGCACGCGGGTGTCGGCGGGCAGCGTGAAGAGCCGCTCGCCGATCGCCGTGAGCTGGTCGGCCAGCGCCGGGTACTCCCCGGCGAGCTTGCCGGGGCCGTCGGCCAGCAGCGTCTTGCCCGTGAAGACGGCGCCCAGCGCCTCGACGTAGAGCGAGACGCCGCCCGGGGTGACGCCGGGGGTGGAGATGACCTCGAGCTCGACGTCGGCGACGCCGAAGATGCCCTCGTCCTCCATGTCGATGTCGGGGTAGGTCTCCTGCCAGGTCTCCCGCCAGAGCTGGCGGTCCTTGCGGTTGAGGGCGATGACCGCCTCGTCGCGCGCGGCCACCTCGATGGCCCCGCCGACGTGGTCGGGCAGGCCGGCGGTGCAGACGATGGCGAGGATCTCGCGCTCGCCCACGCTGGAGAGGATCGCCTCCGCGTCGCGCGCGGGGTCGATGACGATGACCTCCTCGTCGTCGCCCACGATCCACGTGTTGTTCTCGACCTTGTAATCGGCGCCGTCGATAGTCACGACGCCCTCGGTCACCACTCGCTCGATACGCGCTGTCACGGCCACGACCTTACCGAACACTTGAGCCCGTCTGGATAAGCAAACGGGCGACTTCGTCCGGGGAACCTCGCGGGGCGCCCGCCCAGGGGGTCGGCGCGGGCCTCAGGGCTCGTCTCCGAGGCGGGGGGAATAGGCGCCGAAGGGCAGGTCCAGCTCCTGGTCCTGCTCTCTCAGGTCGCGCAGGGAGAGCTGGGCGAGCTCGACCATGCACCCCGCCTCGGCGGGCCAGCCGATCACCCACAACCAGTTGCCCATGGCCTCGCCGACGTACGCGGCGCGGTCGGACAGGCTCTCCACCCACCACAGGGACGTGGGGTGCCCGACGGTGTCGACCTTGGCGTTCGGCGGGCCGACGTCGAAACCCGGCCCCGGATCGGGGGCGTCGAGGCCCGCGAAGGCGGCCCCGAGGCCCATGCCGGGCTCCTCGGCCACGACCACCAGGTCGGCGGGCCCGAGGGTGACCGACGGCCCCGAAAGGGCCACCACACCCGCGCGGGTGCCGTCGCGCTCGTCGCCGGCGTCGCCGAACCCGGTCACCAGCCAGCCCGGCGGCAGCGGCCACGGGACCCAGAAGGGGACGCGGGAGTCCTTGCGTACCACGTCAAGGGCCTCGGTGGACGGTCTCCTGGCGGTGAAGGGCAGGACATCGCCGTGCACGCCGCAACGCCAGGCGCTCGACCACGCGCCAGGTGGGCGGAGCGTGCCGAAACACCGAGGGCAGGTGGGCGCGGCTCTCACAGTTACCCACGGTGCTTCCGCCGACGCGGGTAAGTCAAGGGGCATCCCGTTATCCCGGCGTAATCTTGGCTCATGCGCGTGAGATGCGTGGGAGGGATCGTCCTCGGCGAGGAACGGCTGCTGCTGGTCCTGCGCGGGCACCCGCCCGGCGAGGGCCTGTGGTCGCTCCCTGGCGGCCGGGTGGAGCCCGGCGAATCCGACGTCGCGGCTCTGGAACGCGAGATGCTGGAGGAGACGGGCCTTTCGGTCACGGTCGGCGCGTGGGCGGGCAGCGTGGAGCGTCCCGGCCCCGGCGGCGTGGTGTACGAGATCCACGACTACTACGCGGTGCCCACCGGCGGCACGCCCCGTGCGGGCGACGACGCGGCCGGCGTGGGCTGGTTCCCCCTCGCCGGCCTTGACCGCCTCCCGCTCACCTCCGGCCTCCTTGCCGCCCTGACCGACTGGCGCGTCGTCACGCCCTCGGACGGGCGGGTCAGCGACTGAAGGACGTCCGCCACAGGGTGAGGTGGTCGGAGGTGTAGGTGGTGGAGCGGCCGAGTGCGACGACCCTGTCCTCGATCACGGCGATCGCGCTGAGCCACTGCGCGCCGTCGCCGGTCATGCCGTCCCCCGTCAGGGCGTGGCGCTGCCAGTCGTGGCCGTCCTGGGACGTCCACACCGCGCTGTCGCCGGTCGCGGGCGGCCCGTAGGAGCCCACCGCGACCAGGCCGGACTCCGAGGACGTCAGGTCCAGCACGTCCGCCTGGGCGTCGGCGGGCAGCCAGGAGTACTCCCAGGTGACCCCGTCATCGCCCGAGACCGCCGCGAACGGCTGCTCGACGCCCTTCTCGTTCTGCGCGCTGCCCACGGCCACCACGTCGTCGCCCCGCAGGACGGCCCGGCGCAGGCTCGCCGAGCGGGCCCCTTCGGGGATCACGCGCTTGCGCGCCGTCCAGTTCAGCCCGTCGTCGGACACCCAGACCACGCCGGAGGTACGGCCCGTCGTCCCCGAACCGCCGACCGCGAGGTACCCGCCCGAGGTGGCCACGACGTCCTGGATGCGCACGTCGGCGCCGCCCGCCGGGAGGCTCTCGGGCGCGGACCGCGAGTAGCGGCGCAGGTCGGCGGAGAACCACAGCGCCGCGACGACCCCGCCGGGGCCGCTGTCGTCGCCCGCGAGCACGTACCCCTTGGGGCCGGCCGCGACCACGCGCGGCACCACGGCGTACCGTCCCGAGGCGCCGAGCGCCGGGGACTCCGGGGCCGCGCGCCAGGAACGGCCGTCGGCGGAGGTGGCGAGCAGCGGCCTGACGAACGCCGAGTCGGCCGTGGTGCTGCCCACCGCGAGCCACCCCTGCGGGCCGTGCGCGACGTCGTTGAGCGACTGCCTGCCCGCGCCGCCGAGCGCGGGCGAGCTCACGGCCTTCCAGTTCTGGCCGGTCGCGCTGGTCCAGATGCCCGCGTCCCCCTTGACCGAGCCGACGGCGACGAACGAGTCGCCGGCCGCGACCAGGGAGGTGGTCTCGCGGGCCGAGCGGGTCAGCCCGCTGATCTCCGAGAGCGGCACCGGGGCGGCGCCCTTGCCCTTGGCCGCCGTCATCAGCACCGGCAGGTTGTCCAGGCCGCCCGCCCGCTGATCGCCGGCGGCCACCAGGGTGCCCGCGTCGGTGATCGCCAGGCCGCGGAGCGTGCCGGGGATCTGGCCGAGGTTGTTGCTCTCGGTCCAGTTCTTGCCGTCCTCGCTGGTGAAGACGCCGTAGCGCTCCCAGCCCGACTCGGCGACCGCCGCGACCCCCGCGGCGGAGCTGGCCAGGCCGCGCACGCCGGTCGCCTCGCGCCCGAGCCCGCCGATCACCCCGCACTGCCGCCACTCGTCGCCGAGCTGGGAGCAATACACCCGGACCTCGCCCGCGTCCGACTTCTGCAGGGTGGGCACGAGCAGGAACCCCTTGCTCGCCACGGCGAGCGCGCCGGGCTCGGGCCGCACGCCGGGCAGGGCGGCGGCCGTGCGGAGCCAGGTCCTGCCGCCGTCAGGGGAGCGCAGGATGACCGAGGTCGTGTCGCCCTTGCCCGGGTCGGCCAGCGCCACGACGGCGTCGCCCTTGGCCACCACGGCGCGGATGGCCCGCACCTTGTCGGTGGCGCCGATCTGCCCGGTGTCCACGCGGCTCCAGCTCTGCCCGTCCGGGGACACCCAGGCCACTGGGCCGTTCCCGCCGTCCTGGAGGGTCGTGGAGCCGACGGCGACGAAGCCGCCGGCCGTGCGCGCCAGGTCGGTGATCCGGTCACCGGCCCAGAAGACCGACAGCCGCGAGGGGTCGACCGCCGTCCAGGCACGGCCGTCGGTGCTGGTCCACATGCCGCGCGCGGCGGCCCCGGACGCGCCGGGGGCCTCGGTGCCCGCGGCCAGCCAGCGGCCGTCGCCGCCGGCGACGCGCCCGGCCGACCCGGCGGGCTGGTAGCCGGCCGGGCCGGTCACCCTGCCGAGCTGCCAGGACTTCCCGCCGTCCGGCGAGACCAGGAAGAGCGGGCGCGGCACCGGGCTGGTGGTGTCGCTGCCGACGGCGACGACGGTCGAGCCGACGGAGGTGACCGCGTTGAGCACCTGGCTGGAGCCGTTGCCGCTGATGCCGGGGGGCGCCACGAACGCCTGGTCTCCCGATCCGCCGTCGCCGGCGGCCAGGCGCAGGCCCGAGCTCGTCGGGGAGTTCACCCAGTTGACGATCACCAGCCCGAGTCCGGCGGTCGCGAGCAGGACGACGACCACGAAGATCGGGGTGAGCAGCCCGCGCCCGGGGCCGCGCCGCCGGGGCGGGCGCTGGGGCTTGGGCGCGGTCTGGTCGCGGTGGTGGCGGCCCCGCGCGGCGGCGCGCGGCCGGGCAGGGCCGGACGCCACCAGGATGTCGGGACGGGGTGGGCGTCCCTCCGGCGGCCTGCCGATGTGCTCCTCGTCCGGGTCGCCGGGCTCCGCCGTGTTCTCCGGCTCGGCCGGGATGCCGGGGCCGAACCTGATCCCCGGGCGCTCCCTGGCGGGCTCGGGAGGACGCGATACGGGCTCGGGAGAGCGGGGGGCGGGCTCGGGTGCGCGGGGGGCGGGCTCGGGAGGGCGATGGGCGGGTTCCGCAGGGCGGGAAGGCTTGCGCGGGGGGCCGGAGGCGACCAGCCGATCCGGGCGGTTCACCAGCCGGCGCGGCGGCCAGGCCGGCTCGTCAGGATCGGGGCCGCCGCCCTCTGAGGGGTCCTGGTGGCCCGCCGGGGCCGCCCCCTGGTCTCGGTGGGGCTCCCAGGCCGGGGAGGGCTCAGAGAAGGTCTCAGGGGACGCGTGGCCCGCGCTGTGCCGGGGTTCGCCGCCGTACGGCCGCGCGTAGGGGTGGCGTCCGGCGGACGGCTGCCTCGGCGGCTCGGGTTCCTCGGGGACCGGGGGTTCCTCGCCGGGGGTCGGCGCCCCGAAGGGCGGCAGGGCCCACGGCGAGTCGAGCGGCAGGCCGCTGGAGCGCGGGGCCGAGGGGTCCGGCGGGGAGTGGTGCAGGGTCGGAGGGGGTGTGTGGGCCTGCTGGGACCCGGATGGGCGTGACGTGCCCGCGTGGTCGGCATCGTCGTCCGCCGACCACCATGACGAGCGCGGGTCGTGGGGGCCCGAGGCCACGCTCAGCACCTCCTTGTCGGCAGCCTAACCCAGTCTGAAGGCGGTGATCCAGGACCGTTCCACCGAATCCAGTGCATCGGTTTCATTGACCACAGATCACCTGCGATCGTACCGATACCCAACCCATGCCCAGTGATCACACAACCGGGTGGGATGATGGCCGCTCTCGCCCTCGCCGCCAGCGCGCACCTCCCTGGGGACCGACTGCCGGCCCGCACGCTTCCAGGGCAACACGCCGAGGCCCCTTCTGGCGAGACCTCTCTAGTCAGATTTATCTAGAGACGGTCGGAATTGCCCGCTTCTGGGCGATTATCACGACCACAACGGCGAAGAACCCCAACTGGACCACGGTCCCCGAGAGCGCCTGCCACGGCACCGCGCCCTGACGCAGCGCGTCGCCGAGCTCACCGGCGGCGGCGGACGGCAGGAAGCTCACCAGATTGTTGACCGTGTGCAGCGCGATGGGCGCCTCAAGGCCGCCCGTGCGGACCGCGAGCCAGCCCATCAGCGCGCCGAAGGAGAACACGTCGATGATGCCCCAGTCGGTGTAGGCGTGCAGCGAGGTGAACGCCGCCGCGCCCAGCAGGATGCCCGGCCACGGGGTCGTGAAGAAGGCGCCGAACGCCTGGAGCAGCCAGCCGCGGAACACGTACTCCTCCGCGGCGGCCTGGAACGGCACCAGCAGCACGATCACCACCGCGCCGGACAGGAACCGCCCCCAGCCCACCCAGCCGAACAGCCCGCCGAGGTCCTCGCCCGTCACCGCGTAGGTCCCCACCATCGCGGTCTGGCCGAGGACCAGCGCCACCAGGGCCACCCCCACGCAGGTCAGCAGCCACCGCCAGCGCAGCCGCCCGAGCACCGACGACAGGGTGCCGGGCGGGCGCCGCTGGACCAGCCACGCGGTCAGGTAGACCGCCGGCAGGACCACGGCGATCGACAGCAGCAGCACCGCCACCTCGAACACCGGGTCGCCGAACAGCCGCTCGCCCCCATCGGCGATGATCCTGACGCCGAGGATCAGCGCGACGATCCAGGCGGCGAGGAGCACGACGTAGGCCGAGCCGACGAACGCCACGGCGACGACCACCGTGCCGACGACCGTGCGCCACCGGCGGTACTCGGGCGTGCGGGCCAGATGGTCGTACCGCGTGCCGGGCGGCGCCGGCACGACCCGGGGCGCGGGCGCGGGCGGCCCCTGCCAGGGCTGCGCGCCCGGATAGTAGGGATACACCGGCGACCGCCCCGGTCCCGAGGGCCCCGGCTCCTGCGGCGGCTGGCGGTCCTGTGACGGATCGTGCATGACCGTCATTCTCCTCACCCGGTCACATGTCCCGGCGGTCGGATGCCTGTGTAGGCGCTCCACCCTTCCTGGGCCCGGGCCCTGGTGTGTGTCTTTCTTCATAGACAGCCGCGACCGCAGGCCCCAACCTTCAACGAGCAACCGAAATCTCAGGAGAGATCATGAAACGGCTAGGGCCCTTTCACACGCTGGGCGCGGGAGCGGTCCTCGTCGTCGGGCTGGGCGTGCTGAGCGTCACGACCGCACCGCGCACCGACACGGCCGCCTCCAGCGCGCCGGCCGCCAAGGTCACCACCTCGGTGTCCCCCGAGTCCGCGCCGCCGGGCCAGGCGACGCCGTCGGCCGCGCCGACCGACGCCGCCGAACCGGCCGACCCGACCCCCAAGCGCGCCGACTACGCGGGCGTCGCCCAGGGCAACGGCGGGCTGGTCGCGCTCTCGATCAAGAACGGCAAGGCGATCGCGTACTTCTGCGACGGGCGTATCGAGTCCTGGCTCAAGGGCACCGCCGAGAACAACACGGTCACCCTCGCCGGAAAGGGCTCGCTGATCACCGCGGCCCTCGGGAACGGCAAGGCGCAGGGCAGGCTCCAGGTGGGCAAGGCCAAGTGGCGCTTCTCGGCGCCGCTCGTCAAGAAGCCCTCCGGCCTGTACCGCGCGACCGCCACCGTACGCGGCGCCAAGGTCGTCGGCGGCTGGATCATCCTGCCGGGCGGGCGCCAGGTAGGGCTCCTGGGCGTCGACGAGGCCCCGTACCCGGCTCCGAAGCTCACCCCCGGCTCCCCGGTGACCGTCGACGGGGCCGAGCTCCGGCCCGAGGACACCGACGCCTTCTTCGACGACCTCTGACCTCTGACAAGGACCGCTCCCATGACCATCCCCCAGCCTGTGCGCAAGCAGAGCTTCGCGCCCTACCTCGTGCCCCTCCTCGTGGGCGGCCTGGTCGCCGTCGCCCTCGGCGTGTACGGCCGCGCGCACACCCCCACCGGTTACGCGGTGGGCCTGTCGGGGTTCTCCGGGACCCTGGCCATGAAGGCCTGGCTCGCCACCGGGTCCTTCGTGCTCGCGCTCGTCCAGATCTTCTCCGCGCTGGCCATGTACGGCAAGCTCCCCGGCGTCCAGGCGCCCTCGTGGACCGGCACCCTGCACCGCTGGTCGGGACGCGTGGCGTTCCTGCTGTCGGTGCCCGTGGCCTTCCACTGCCTGTACGCGCTCGGCGCGCAGTTCGACACCACCCGCGTGCTCGTGCACTCGCTGCTCGGCACCTTCTTCTACGGCGTGTTCGTCGCCAAGATGCTCTCGCTTCCCAAGCGGGACCTGCCGGGGTGGGCGCTGCCCGTGCTCGGCGGGCTCGCCTTCACCGCGCTCACCGGGCTGTGGCTGACGTCGTCCTTCTGGTTCTTCACCACGTTCGGTGTGACGTTCTAGGCCGGTCAGGGACGGTTTTCCAGGACGTTTCCAGGGCGTTCTAGGCGTTCTATGCTCTAGGCGTTCTGGGCGGGCGGCTCGGGGTGCTTCGTCCGCGACATCCCCGCCGCCCGGCCCTTGGCGGCGACGACCAGCGCCATCTTCCGGGAGGCCTCGTCGATCATCTCGTCGCCCAGCATCACCGCGCCACGACGGTCCACCGTCGTGGCGTGCTCGTACGCCTCCAGGATCCGCTCGGCGTGGTCGAAGTCCTCCTGGGCGGGCGAGAACACCTCGTTGGCCGCCTCGATCTGCGTCGGGTGGAGCACCCACTTGCCGTCGAACCCCAGCGCCGCCGCCCTGCGCGCGACCATGGTGAACCCGTCCAGGTCCTTGATCTGCAGATACGGGCCGTCGATGGCCTGGAGGTCGTGCATCCTGGCGGCCATCAGGATCCGCATCAGGATGTAGTGGTAGGCGTCGCCCTCGGTGTACCCGGGCGGCTGCCGGCCGACGACCAGCGTCCGCATGTTGATCGAGGCCATGAAGTCGGCGGGCCCGAAGACCAGCGCCTCCAGGCGCGGCGACGCGGCGGCGATGGCGTCCACGTTGACCAGGCCCCTGGCGCTCTCGATCTGCGCTTCTATGCCGATGCGCCCGACCGGCAGGCCGACCGCCTTCTCGATCTGGGTGAGCAGCGTGTCCAGCCAGGCGACGTGGCCGGCGTCCTCGGCCTTGGGCAGCATCAGGCAGTCGAGCGCGTCCCCGGCCCCCTCGACGACCTCGATCACGTCGCGGTACGTCCACGCGGTCGACAGGTCGTTGACCCGGACGACGCGCGTCCTGCCGGTCCAGTCGCCGGTGCGCAGCGCCTGGACGATGTTCTTCCTGGCCCCCTCCTTGGCCTGCGGGGCGACCGAGTCCTCCAGGTCGAAGAAGACCTCGTCGGCGGGGAGCCCCTGGGCCTTCTCCAGGAAACGCGGATTGCTGCCGGGCACGGCGAGACAGGAACGACGCGAACGCATGCGATCACGGTAGTCCCCTGAGCGTTCAGCGGCGCGCCGTCAGCTCACGGGTGTCAGCTCACGGGTGTCAGTTCACGGGTGTCAGTTCGCGGGTGTCAGCTCACGCCCGCCAGTTCACGCCCGTCAGTTCGCGGGTGTCAGCTCACGCCCGCCGCGTCCAGCAGGGCGGCGGCCGTGATCGTGGACAGGCCGTCCAGGGGCTCGTCATGCACGACGACCCGCGTGCTCGCGCCGTCGAACACCATGGTGAGCTGCCGCGCCAGCGTCTCGGGGTCGCGGGCGCCGCAGCGCTCGGCCTCGCCGCGGAAGAAGGCGGTCATCTCCCGCTTGGCCGCGCGGGCGACCACGCTCGCGGGGTGTGCGGCGTCCTTCAGCTCGACGGCGGTGGCCACGAACGGGCAGCCGACGTACTCCGGCGACCGCACCACCTCCTCCAGCCGCTCGAAGACGTGCATGATCCGCTCGCGGGGGGGCCGGTCGTCGTCGGGCTCGGGGAACACCAGCATGTGGAACCCGGACGCGCTTCGTTCCAGGCTCGCGGCCAGGACCTCGTCCTTGCTGCCGAACATCTGGTACATGGAGCGCTTGGACACCCCGGCCGCCTGGCACAGCGCCTCGACGCCGACGCCGACGCCCTCGCGGTAGAAGAGCCCGGCCGCGGCGTCCAGCAGCCGCTCGCGCGACGACGCCTTCTCTGTCGAGGTCATATCCCCAGGTTACCGCCGGGCTTGCCAGATGGAAACCGATCGGTTTACAGTGACCGGGAAACCGATCGGTTTCCTTCCTGAGGGAGAATCCCATGACCGCGATCAAAGGCTCGACCGTCCTTGTCACCGGAGGCAACCGCGGCCTCGGCAAGGCGCTGGTGGCGTCCCTGTACGCCCGGGGCGCGAAGACCGTCTACGCCACCGCCCGCGACCCTCGCACCGTCACGCACCCCGACGCCGTCCCGCTGGCCCTGGAGGTCGGCGACCCCGCCTCGGTCGCGGCGGCCGCCGAACGCGCCCAGGACGTCACGATCCTGATCAACAACGCCGGCGCGTTCGTGGGGGCGTCGTTCCTGGACGCGCCGGTGGAGGACGTCCGCCGCGAGTTCGAGACCAACTTCTACGGGCCGCTCAACACCGCGCGCGCGTTCGTCCCGATCATCGAGCGCAACGGCGGCGGGCACATCCTTAACGTCGCCTCGGTGCTCTCGTGGGCGGCGCTCTCCGGCTCCTACAGCGCGTCCAAGGCGGCCCTGTGGTCCCAGACCAACTCCCTGCGGCTGGACCTGCGGGATCGCGGCATCGGGGTCACCGGGCTGTACGTCGGCTACATCGACACCGACATGGCAGCCCGCGTCGACGCGCCGAAGTCGTCGCCGGAGAGCGTCGCCGACCAGGCCCTCGACGGCATCGAGTCCGACGCCTTCGAGGTGCTCGCCGACGACCTCACCCGCAACGTCCACGCCGGCCTCTCCGCCGGCATCCCCGCCCTCTACCCCCAGCTCGCCGGCTGAGCCCACACTCACGCACGGGGCCCTGGCGGGCGGGCCCTCACGCGCGGGACCTTGCCCGGCGGCGCGACCCTGTACGGCGGGTCGTCACACGCCGGGTACCGCAACCCGGTCTCAGGCGCCGGCGGCGTACCGCCAGAAGTCCACCATCAGGTCGGGCGCGGCCGCCCCGGCCATCTGGACCTGGGTGAGCAGGATGGTGACCGTACCGGTGGACGGGATGACGTGCGCCGCCGTCCCACTGCCGCCGATCCAGCCGTAACGGCCCGGCGCGTTCCACGGATCCGGTCCCTCGACGTCGACCCCGCCGCCGAACCCCCAGCCCTTCCCCTCCAGGAACAACCTGGCGGCCTCACGCTGGGCCGGGGTCAGGTGGTCGGTGGTCATCAGCCGCACCGACTCCGGCGACAGCAGGTGGCGGCCGTCCACGGCCCCGCCCGCGAGCAGCATCCGGCCGAAGGCGAGCCAGTCGTCCGCGGTCGAGACCAGCCCGCCGCCGCCGGACGGGAACGCCGGCGGGGAACTCCACTGCCCGCCGGGGGCGTCGGCCAGTTCGACACCGCCCGAGGCGTCGGGCCGGTACATGCTCGTGAACCGATCGCGCTTCCCGTCCGGCACGTAGAACCCGGTGTCGGGCATGCCGAGCGGCTCGAACAGCCGCTCGTCCAGGAATTCGGGCAGCGTACGGCCCGAGACCCTGGCGATCAGCACGCCCAGGATGTCGGAGGAGGTGTTGTACAGCCAGGCCTCGCCCGGCTGGTAGAGCAGCGGAACACGGGCCAGGGACGCCATCCACTCGTCCGGCGCCTCGACGAGCCGCGGCGCCAGTATGTGCCGCTGCGGACCGGCCATCAGAAGCTGGAGCGCCGGCAGCGAGAAGTCGGACGCGAGGCCGTAGCCGGAGCGGAAGGTGAGCAGGTCCTCCACGGTGATCGCCCGCTCGGCCGGGACCACGTCCTCGACCGGGCCGGACGGCGTGCGGACGACGACCGGTTCCGCGAGCTCGGGCAGCCACCGCGCGACCGGGTCGTCCAGCGCCATCAGGCCGTCCTCGACCAGCATCATGGCCGCGGCGGCGATGATCGGCTTGGTGGTCGACGCGATCCGGAAGATCGAGTCCCGCGCCATCGGCGCAATGCCCTCGGTGTCGACGGACCCGACCACCGCCACCTCGACCCGATCCCCCCGGGCGATCAATCCCACCGCCCCCGGCACCGGCCCCTTACCGACGTGCGTCTCCAGAAAATCGACGAGCCCCACCGTCAACCACCCTTCCTCAACCATCAGAACAAACCTAAGACTCCCCCAACCCCCAGAACTCACTGCCGCCCCCGACCACGAATCACTGCCGCCCCCGACCACGAAAAGGTCCTCGCCTCCGGCTCGGGCAGTTATCTAGGGCCTACCGGCCTGGCCGGCCCCTGATCCACCTGCAGGCCGGGACGATCGGAGGTCCGGTCCACTACAGGTCGGGAACGATCGGAGGCCCGGTCTACGTACATGTCAGGAATCGGAGGTCCCGCACATCCCTCTCAGAACCGGCCCGCCGGGCCTGGTCGTACTGCGAGCGATCCGAAACGCGAGAGCCCCCGCCGACACCACGCAGCGAGGGCTCTCCCATCAACGACCGAGGGATCAAGCGTCCAACGCGCCGACCTTGACTCCACTCACGAACGCGGCCCAGGCACCAGGCGCGAAGGCCAGGGACGGACCGGTCGGGTTCTTGCTGTCACGGACTGCGACGAGGCCAGGCAGATTCGAGGCGACCTCAACGCAATTGCCGCCCTCATCTCCGCTGAAGGTGCTCTTGCGCCAGTGTGCGCCCCAGGGGCTAGGAGCCACGTTTGTTCACCACTTCCTCTATGAGCCTGAGTGACTGTTTGAACGGTACGGCCTCAGCTCTGATCGCGTCATATCGGCGGATGAGCCGGGCGATCGTCGTGTGATCGTCTACGGTGCGCCCGTAAGGTTGAGCCTCCGCGTATGCCGCGTAGGCGGATCCGTTCCGTTCTGCGATTATGAACCCGCCTACGAGCCCGCAGTGGACGTCTGTCGTCCAGGGCACGACCTGAATGGTCACCTGCGGATGCTGAGCGATCTCAAGCAAGAACCTCAACTGTTCGTCCATGACAGCCGCGCTGCCGACAATCCGACGTATGACGGCCTCATCAATGACGACACCGATGGCAGGTGGCTTGACGCGGTTGAGGATCGAGCGGCGTTGCATCCTGCCCGCGAGCCGTTCCTCCAGTTCTTCGCTGGTTATGCCGGGTGAAGCGGCAAGGATGTGGCGCGCGTAGGCCTCAGTCTGCAAAAGACCCGGGACGATGGCGGGTTCCCAGCTCCGCAGGCCCGTGGCGTCCTCTTCCTCCTCCAGCCATGGCCGGAAATGCTCTGGCGCTTGCGTCCACGTTGTAGCGGTATAGAGCCTGGTCATGGTGCCGTCGAGCCCTAAAGCGCGATCACAAAGTTCCGCGAACCGGCGCGATGGAGGCCGCTTGGTCAACTCGACGAGGTTGACCATGGAGTCGGAGAACCCCAGGCGTTCAGCGAGCTGTCTTTGTGTCAGCTTTGCCGTCTTCCGGTGGTGGCGCAGCTCGAAAGCGAACAGGGCGCGCGGGGACTCGTGGGGATCGATATCCCTACCGGGAGACAAATTTCACCTACCTGTCCGAAAGCGGGCATTTGGTCAACCGACAGACTTGCTGACAAGAACTGTAGTCAGGATGTCGACTGAATCCGCTACCGATCGTAGCTCCCTGTTGCCACTCTGGTAAAGCGAAGTCTGAACAACGCGCGGACCCATATCCGGCGAAACGAAAAGGCCAGCGTATGACGACAGGAAGCCTGCTAGGCGTCAAAGATCTAGTCGGTACACCCGAGTCGGTTTCTCTCGCACGCGAGTACGTGAGAGAGAAACTCGGCAAGGATCATCCCGCCCTGGACGACGTCACCCTGCTGGCTTCTGAGGTCGTGGCAAATGCCATAGTTCACTCCAACTCTCGACATGGTGGACGAGTCACACTCGCTATCGCGGATTGCTTCGATCGCATCCACGTTGACGTGGTCGACATGGGTGGTGAGATGGCTCCTCCCATCCATGGGGACCTACTCGCCGAAGGCGGCCGGGGCCTGATGCTCGTGGAGACGATCTCGTGTGAGTGGGGCGTGTACGAAGACGACGCAGGGCGCACCGTTTGGTTTCAGGTGGCATACGAACCGAAGACTCCCGGACAGGGCGTCACATGCCCAGGACAAGGGGCGTCATCCGAGCCCACCGGCCGGGAAAGCGGCCTGCGCAGGACCGCGAGACTCGCTGCCCAGACGGTCACGGCAAGTGTCGAACACGACCGTGGGCAGCACGAGGTGTGGCGCCCCATCCACCGTTGGGGACTGGATGGCGAGGGGCTCAGCAAAGCGGCTCAGTCGCTGGGCGTCGAACCGATCCCCGATGGCGATGTGGCGCCACCCGACGGAAGCGGCAGCAAGGTGAATGCCCCTAGAAAGACCTAGGGGCAGTACTTCCTATCCCTTGCTGCCGCTCTCCAAGGGGACGAATTAAGGACTCATAAGTCCTTTAGTCCTGGCCTGCGGTTGAGCAACCGTGCTCGCACATTTCCCGCAGCGCAACAAAGCAGCCGACCCTTTCGGCACATACTCGCGGAAGTCGCGAGAGGGCCGGCGCGCGGGTCGGCGGGGATCATCAGCGGTGAGGGTCGCCTCCTGGAAAGCGCGCGCCGGCAGGCGCTCCGATTCTTTCGGCAACGCGACGTAATGCTTGGCGAGAGGATCCGGGACCATGCGAGCACTGAAATGAAGGTCCTCGCCTTCGGCTCGGGCAGTTTTTCCAAGGCCTCCCGGCCCTTCCGCCCCCGCCACCATCGCTCCCGGCCCCCGTCGCCGCCGCTGCCCCTGGCTCCCTGCCCTCGTCGCCCCGGCTCTATTCAGCCCCAGGCTGTATCCGCTTCATCGTCGTGATGTCCTTTCCCAAGTGCTGAGCGGATCGGATGGTCATCGGGTATTTTTGGAGCTATGGGTGGTCGTTCACGCCGTCGCCGAGGCAGGCGACAGAGCCGGGTGTGGCCGCTCATCACGTCCTTCCTCACGACCGTGGCATCGGTACTGTCGGCCACCTCCGGCTGGGATTACGAGCCGACGCTCTTCCAAATCGCCAGCCTGACCGTCTCCGCGGGACTAACCGCGTGGCTTGCCGGCCGGGCTGTAGGCGCCCGGGGCAGCTCCCCACCCCTGCGGGGTGATGCCCTCAAAAAGGAAAGCCGTCCCGTTCTGCGGCGTGAGCCTGCCCTTTTTCAGGCTGCATGACCTGCTCGCCGAGCCTTCGGCACTCTGTTCAAAGCCGTCCCCCGTCCTCGTAGCGCTGCTCAGGGTGCGGACAGAGCGTGGCTTTGTCCCGTTACCAACCGGTAGCCACACGGGCGTTAGCCGAACGTAAGGGTTGCCGCGGCCACCTCCGTAGGCTCTGGCGCCATCAAGACCACGACCGACCGCATCAGCATTACTACCGGCGTGGCGAGCCAGACCGGGCGCCGCTGGCCCCAGCGGCGACGCCGCCGTGGTGCGCGTCCTGGCCGATGGCACCACGGCCGCCGCCGTGATCGACGGCATCGGTCACACCGAGCTCGTCTTGTCGGTCGCCGCGCTGCTCGCCGAGGCGGCCGCCCGCATCGCCACCCGGCGGGGCCCCTGGCCGGCGTGCTGACCGCCACCGAACTGGTCGCCGATCCGGCGCCGGGGCGAGCCCGAGCTGGACGCCGTCGCCGTGGTGGCCACCGCAGAGGACAACCTGGTCCGCATCGCCTGGGTGGGGGACCGCCCACCTACGCCCTGGACGGCGGCCAGCTCCGGCCCCTCACGGTCGACCACAACCTCGCCGAGCAGCGGGCGATGTGCGGGCGTACCGGCGAGGTCACCCGGCGTGCGGCCCAATGGGTGCGCACCATCGTGACCACGGCGGCGGTGGCCACGGTCGCCGAGGCGTGGGCCGACACCCCGGCGCTGATGCTGCTCACCTCCGACGGCGTTACACGACCAGGTGACGCACGAGGTTGTGGAAACGCTGGCACTCTGGCACACGCGCGAGCCGCAGGCCCTGGCCGCCCCCGCCCGCGAGAGCCGCGACGGCGAGCGGGACGACGCCACCACCGTGGTGCTCGGGTGCGCGATCCATATCTAGAGGTACGGCGTTCGTTCAGCCAGGCGCGAGGATGGCGGCATGACACAGCGCCGGGTGACGTTGACGAGCGGCCCGCTGGACGGGATGACGGTCGACCCCGAGCACGAGGGAGACGGGGCACTTACAGGTCGTGCCCGGCGAGGCCTCGCGGGCAGTCTACGAGCCGGACACCGATCCCGACATCTGGTGGACCTAACGCTGTGGACCTATCGAGGCATGGTCGGCTGAAGTTCAGCAACCAGGGGCCGTGACCGGCGGAGGGGGCCGTCTCAGCCCTCGACGTCGTCCTGGCGCTCGCGCTTGCGCCAGGACGTAAAAGCCCTGTCCGTGAATGTCCGCACCGATGCGAACTCAGCGGAGGGGCGGCCAGCGCTTGGGCGGGTAGATTGGGTGCATAAGGCGGGTCTCCACCAACTCCGGCAACTTAGGCAACGACGACGTCGTCTCAAAATAGGCGCAGGGCGCCTCCAACGTCGTTTCGACGTCGCCGCTCTGCTTCTCGGCGAAGTCTGCCCGTGCTTCGGCCCAGTCGCGATCTGCGCGCACCGCTTCCACGAGCTCGGCATTAAGTCGCCTGATTTCAGAGTTCAGTTCAGTGATCTCCTCTTCAAGGGACTCCACGCGGCGCTCGGCATAGTGGTGGGATTGCTGGGCGACAAGCGTCTTCTCCCACATGAGGGTGTTCTTGGCGGCAAGGTCATCGGATTTTGCCTGGGCATCAGCGGCTACCCGCATGAGGCGGAACGTTTGCCCGGTGCAGCGGAGAGCTTCCCGTTCGAGCATCTTGATTTCCTGGCGCAGCCCGTTTGCCACCTGCGCGTAACCGTGTTCCAGCTCCCTCAACTCGCGTCCGTGATCGTCCTGGACACGGAGCAACTCGCGTACGTGATCACCCTGGACACGGAGCAACTCGTGTCCGTGATCGTCCTGGACACCGAGCAACTCGCGTCCGTGATTGTCCTCGACACAGGACAGCTTGGCCTGCAACGTCTCATTCACGACACGCAAGCGCTCCATCTCCTGCGCCTGAGCGACGCGGAGGAGGTCGAGCATCTCGATTTTCCCGCGCATCCCGCGCTCCACCTGCGCGTAATGGTGTTCCAGCTCCCTCAACTCGCGTCCGTGATCGTCCTGGACACGGAGCAGCTTGGCGCGAAACTCCTCATTCGCGGCCCGCAGGCGCTCCACCTCCTGCCTGGCCTCCGCCAGCTCGGCATCGATGGCGTCGTCGCCGACGCTTCGCATCTCTGACGACTCCAGGCGAGCCCAGACCTCGCGCCATAGCGGCCAATGCTGCTCTTTGACGCCGAGCGCACACACGAGGCCAAGCAGAGCATTCATCTTGGGCTTCTTGGTGCCCTTGAGGACGTCGCCGATAGTGGTTTTCGTGGTCCTGTATACCTTCAGCTCCCCGGTCAGTTTCTCGGTCCTGTCGGCCATGAGGCGCAGCGAGGGCTTGCCGGCTTTCACGTGCATGCGCCCCAGCAGGACTCGCAGGGCCTCCCACGAGGCCACCGTACCTATCTCGCCTGCCCATTCGGGCGTGTTGTCTGCCTCTTCAGGCATGGCAAGCACCCTTTCCAAAGTGCTGTGAGATCACATATCGATGCGCTCGCTCCGACGCCCCCGGTCCGCCATGACGCCGACCACCCGTATATGGGTGGCAGTCCATTCGCTGATCGTACGGTCAGGGCGCGTCCGCCGATGTCCATACAGCCAGGCCGCCGTCCGGGCCTGTCCTTTTTTCCCTGGCACCCGACCCGATTTGTCCCCGAGGTAGCAAGGTCACCGTGGCGTTGGATTGGCTGGTACCAGTACTGGTCGGGCACCTCGCCTGGCCGAGCGGAACCAAAACAACCATCGACCAAACGGAGAATCCCGTCATGCCCAAAAGCCGCCCCTTCCGCCGTGCCCTACTCGTAGCGGCCGGCATCGCGTTCATCATCACGGGCGCCCTGCTCCCCGGCGTGGCCGCGGCCGTGGGGACGCTGAGCGCCGTGGTGGCGGCGATCGTCGCGGTCCGCCAAGCCGGTTCCCGGCGGGACGCTCGCGCGATCAGCGATGACCACAGTAATACGAACAAAAGTTCGATCGAGGCGGGAGAACAGCATGATTCCTGAGGGGTGCCAGCGGATTGATGTTCCGTCGCACCAGTCGCAGCTCGCCGGTGGACGACGAAAGGCAGCCGGCGCCTAGTGGTCCGAGGGGGGCCTCGGGTGCCACCGACCCCCGCACGGCGGTCGGTGGCGGCGGGCCGGGTGGGCGAGCGGCCGGGACCGGCTGAAGAGTCGCACGCCCGACCGATCGATCCGCCCAGACCGCCGCCCGCGACCGCCGCAGGCGGACTCGATACCTATAAGAACGCTCACGTCTCCTGGCCCGGCATCCGGAACGCTCACGTCTACCGGCCCGGCATCCGGAGAACCCAGCTCCACCGGCCCGGCGCCTTGGATATCCATGGGCACAAGCCTGTCCGAATTCGATGACCATCGAGTCGGCCGTCCTTCCGAAGGCATCGCCGGAGTCTGCGACGGTGACCGCGTCCGTAGATTGCGGCGGGGACGCGTCGTAGATTGCTCGGTGTGAGCCTTTCGCTGATCGAAGAGGGTGCCAAGAAGTCGAGCGTCCTGTGGGTCTCGCTGTCCGGGCGCGACCGGCTGGCCTGGCACGTCTGGCACGACGGTGCGATCTACCTCGTCACCGGAGGCGAGGAGCAGTCCCTGCCCGGCCTCGCCGACGCCTCCAGCGTGCGGGTGACGCTCCGCAGCAAGGACAACGGCGCCGAACTGATCTCCTTCACCGCCGCCGTCACGGTGGTCGACCAATCAGCCGAGGCGGAGGCGCCGGTCATAGCCCTCCTGGCCAAGGACCGCCTCAACGCCGTCAACTCCCCCGAACTCACCTCCCGTTGGTCGACCACCTCCGCGATCATCCGCCTCACCCCCACCCCACCCGACTGAACACAACACCGCCACACCTACGACCGGCCCCCCTCACCCCACCGACCAAGCCGTACGCGGGCAGACCGTTGCCCGGCCTAGGCGATCGGGTTGTCCGGAAGGTCGAGCCAGATATGTTGGCCCTCGGCGGTGACGGTCATTCCGAATCTGCTGCGTTCGGGGTGTCCCCACCCGACCCATCGGAAGAACACGCCCTCCACCTCGTCCCAGAGGCTCCGATCCCCGAACTGCCGGACGTCCGAGCCGCTCAGATGAGCGCCGGATCCCCCGGCCCAAAGCCAGACTTCGAACGGTCCGCCGTCGTTCGTGGCCACCGAGACGTCTGGAAGGCATCCGGCCATGGCCACGTCGAAGCCGTAGCCGGACCGGAAGATCCGGCGCGGGTCGAGCGTCGCCTCGCGTTTCCGATAAGCGCCTTCGTACGTCGGCGAATCGGGAGTCCGCTGGCCTCTGAGCATCATGTATCGGGCGCCTCCCGAGAATCTTCCGGTAGCGGTGCCATCGCGCCCCACGGTGAGCGAGACCTTGTGACCCGGCTCGAATTCGGGCATCCACGGAAACGCGATCGTCCCGCCAGGGCGGGTTTGCTCCACCCACGCGTAAGGGACCGTGACCACACCGCACGTGACATGTACCCGGTCGAAGGGCGCCGCCTCGGGGCGGCCTTTCTCTCCGTCCCCGTGGACGAGCCGGGGAGCGTAACCGGCTTCCTTCAGATTCGTCGCCGCCACCGCGAGAACGGCTTGGTCTATCTCGACGCTGGTCACGTTCGTGTCCCCGACCCGGTGAGACAGCAATCCGGCGGTCCATCCCGTGCCCGTACCGATTTCCAGTACCCGGTCGCCGTCGTAGGGGTCCAGGAGTTCGAGGAATTCCACGACCGCTCCTGGCGCGGACAGCGAGGACGTGTAGTCCCCGCTACTCCCCCCTCCGAGTTCGGTCATTCCGTCGTCGAGCTGTGTGATGATCGAAAGATCGGCGTAGGCGGCGGTCCACCAGGAGTCCGGATCCCGCTCCCGATCGATCCGGTAACCCGGAGCCTCGTAGGGATTGACCCAGGCCACAGCCGGGACGAAAAGATGACGCGGCACAGCGTGCAGCGCCTCGCGCCACACCTTGTCGGTCAGTTCACCATTGCCGGCCAGCTCGTCCGCTAGGGCCTCGACACGCCGCCACGGGTTCACTTGCCGCGTTTCCCGCCGCCCGTCACCTGGCCGTCCCCGTCCTGCTTCCGCGGGGGTTTCGGCACGAACGGCTTGTCCCTCTTCGGATCACCCTCATGTCCCCCGCCACCCTTACCGTCATCCTTGCCCATTGGCAGCTCCCGTTCGGTTCCGCGAATCCCTCTTTCCCTGCCGGTCAGCAGCTCGATAGTAACGCGACCGATATGAATTGGCGAGGCAAATTCAAAACCCCGGATATGACGAGATTCGGCCTTGTCATGACATAAATGCTTACGCGCTCGCCTCGCCTACTAGAATAAGAGCACACCAACTAATACCAACCTACAACCATCCGGAAGTCTTTCCCGGCTACTCCCATTAATCAGATTCTGGTCGCCTCTGTCAGCAGCCCCCATGTAGCCATCAACTACCCAAAAGCAGACCAGGAGGGATGCCCGGATGACATCCTGGAAGCCCGGTGAACATAAGGAGATCAGTGATGGACCACCCTCTTGACACGCGACCCGCGCTTCGGCGTACCCCTCTCAGTGGGGAGGAGAAGGCCCGTGGGGAGGAGAACTTCGCGTCCCTCGTGGCCCAGCAACTCGTCACCAGCGGGCGGTTCAGGGTGAGCGCCGATACGCCGGAGATGGTGGAGATGTTCCAGGCGGTCGCCCGCCGCGTGGGCGACATGCTCGGACGCCCAGTGGTCAGCTACTCCAACGGCAGGTACATAGTGATCACCTTCGCCCAGCAGGAGACCCCCAGCCTCCTCGGCTGAGGAGCCAATTCAGCACAGAAGCGACCGGTCGAGCCCCCCGCACTGCCGACTTCAAAGCGATCCGCTGGCCACGTCCCTTCGCAGCCCCCGGCCCGACCGATCGGCGAAGCGCCGGGGGGTCGAAGGGGGGTCGTAGACCCCCTGGGAGACACAGCCCGAGCCAAAGGCGAGGACCTTAGCCGGAGGCGGGGATCATGCCTTCGAGGTGGTTTCGGGGGTGGGGGTGAGGGCGTGGGGGATGGGGTCGGGGGTTTGGGGGGCGGTGGAGGTGGCGGTTTGGGCTAGGAGGGCGCCGGCGAGGACGATGACGCCGCCGGTGATCTGGGCGGCGCCGAGGTGTTCGCCGAGCAGGAACCAGGCGACGATCGCCCCCGTGACGACCTCCAGGGACGCCACGGTGGCGCCGACGGCGGCCGACAGGCGGCGGACCGCGATTACCCCTGTGATGTACGCAAGAACGGTCGCGACCGCGATCAGCCACAGGGCGGCGGCGAGCACGGGCAGCGTGTGGCCGCCGATGGTGACCGTGGTCCCGAAGGCCCCCCAGGGGATGTCCCACGCCTGGGAGATCGGGAACAGGACGACGGCGGCGCCCGCCAGACCCCAGGCGATCAGCCCGAGCGGGTCGACGTCGGCCCCGTAGGAGTCGCTCATGAGGAAGTAGCCCGCGCAGCACGCCGCCGCGATGAGGCAGAGGACCAGGCCGAGGCCGTCCAGGACCATCCCGTGCCAGATCTCGACGACGACCGCGAGGCCGACAAGGACGATGACCGCCCCGGCCCACGCCGAGCGCGGCAGCCGTACGCGACGCACGAACCGGACCCAGAACACCACGAGCACCGGCGCCGTGTACTCAAGCAGCAGGACCACCCCGACGGGCAGCCGCGTGATGGCCAGGAAGAACAGCGCCTGCACCCCGGCCACGGCGATCAGCGCGTACGCGGTGAAGAAGCGGCGCCGGCCGGGCGGGACGCGCAGGGCCTTCGGCCGGAACAGGGCAAGGATCACCAGGAGCAGCACGGCGGCGCCCGCCATCCGCACCCAGACCGCCTGCAAAGGGGTGAGGCCGCCCGCGCCGACGAATTTCGCCATGGACCCGGAGAACCCAAAGCACCACGCCGAGAGGACGGCTACCGCCAGCGCCGCGCCCTTCATATGCCACCATCCAAGTAATGACCGTTAGATGGTTTTGATACTGTCATGTCGGCTTTGGTGAGATCAAGGAGAGGTCGTAGGTTGAGACGGCTTTTACGGGGGGCCGACGCGGCGGATCCAACGCCACCTCGTACGCTGCGGTAGTGAGGATCTTCGTCGCCCGGCTGGCCGGCACCCCGGTGTTCGACCCTGCGGGCGACCAGATCGGCCGCGTCCGGGACGTGGTGGTGGCCATGCGGCCCCAGGACCCGCCCCGCGTGCACGGCCTGGTCCTGGAGGTCCAGCCGCGCCGCCGGGTGTTCCTCCCCATCACGCGGGTGCGCAACATCGAGGGCGACGCCGTCATCTTCACCGGCAGCATCAACCTGCGCCGCTTCGAGAAGCACTCCACCGAGTCCCTGGCGATCGGTGAGCTGCTCGACCTCACCGTCGAGGTCGGCGGCGAGAAGGTCACTGTGTACGACCTCGCCATGGAGCGGACCAGGACCGGCGACTGGCTCGTCACCAAGGTGGCCGTGCTCCGCGGCGGCACCGGCCGTGGCCTGCGCCGCCGCCGAGGCGAGACGCTCGTCGTGGACTGGCCGGAGGTCGTCGGGTTCGGCTCGGTGCAGACCGACCAGGGGGCGGCCAGCCTCCTGGCCGCCTTCGAGGAGACCCGCCCCGCCGACCTCGCCAACGCCCTGCGGCACCTGCCGGACAAGCGCAGGGCGGAGGTGGCCGCCGCGCTGGACGACGAGCGGCTCGCCGACGTACTGGAGGAGATGCCCGAACGCGACCAGATCGGCATCCTGAGCCGCCTGGACGCCGAGCGCGCGGCCGACGTGCTGGCGGCCATGGACCCAGACGACGCCGCCGACCTGCTCCAGGACCTGCCGCCCGCGCAGGCCGAGGCGCTGCTGGCGCTCATGGAGCCCCGCGAGGCCGCGCCGGTGCGCCGCCTGCTGACCTACCCCGAGAACACCGCCGGCGGCATCATGACCAGCGAACCCGTCGTGCTGCCGCCCCACGCGACCATCGCCGAGGCGCTCGCCGAGATCCGCCGCCAGGACATCACCCCGGCCGTCGCCGCGCAGGTGTACGTCACCCGGCCGCCGATCGCCACCCCCACCGGCAAGTACCTGGGCATCGCCCACTTCCAGCGGCTGCTGCGGGAACCGCCGTCCACGCTGCTGGGCGCCGCGATCGACAACAGCATCGACCCGATACGTCCCGGCCTGCCCCTGCACGGCATCACCTCGTTCCTGGCCACCTACAACCTGGTCGCGGCACCGGTGGTGGACGAGCTCGGGCGGCTCGTGGGCGCGGTCACCGTGGACGACGTCCTCGACCACCTGCTGCCCCCCGGCTGGCGCGAGCGCGACGAGCACTCGCCCGGCAACGGGGCCGCCACGCCACCGGAGGGTGATCGGTGACCGTCAACCGGCTGGACCAGCCACGCGAGCTCCGCCGCACCATCCGCCCGCACTACGACCCCGAGGCGTTCGGGCGGCTGTCCGAACGGATCGCCCGCTTCCTCGGCACGGCCCGCTTCCTCGTCTACATGACCGTGTTCATCGCGGTCTGGGTGCTGTGGAACGCCGTGGCGCCCCGGCACCTGACCTTCGACCCCTACCCGTTCATCTTCCTCACGCTGATCCTCTCGCTCCAGGCGTCGTACGCCGCGCCGCTGATCCTGCTCGCGCAGAACCGGCAGGCCGACCGGGACCGCGTGCAGAGCGAGCAGGACCGGATGACCACCGAGCGCAACCAGGCCGAGGTGGAGTACCTCACCCGGGAGATCGCCGGGCTGCGCATCGCCCTGGGCGAGCTGGCCACCCGCGACTACATCAGGGGCGAGCTCGAACGCCTGGTGGAGGACCTCCGCGACACCGGCGCGGATCGCGGCGGCACCGGCTCACAGTGAGGCGCGCGGCGGGCGGCAGAGGCGCACGTACGGCGCTCGGTGTCAGGCGCCCGTGAAGAGTTTGGTGAGCATGGCGGCGCACTGCCGCAGCTCCTCCTCGGACAGCAGGTCGAGGAACCGCTCCCTGACGGCCCGCAGGTAGGTGGGGGTCGCCTCGGTGAGACGTCGCTCACCCCCTTCGGTGAGCACGGCGTACAGCCCCCGCGCGTCGCTCGTGCAGGCCTCGCGCTCGACCAGGCCGTCCCGCTGGAGGCGGTCGATGAGCCGGGTGAGCCCGCTGCGCGACAGCAGCACCCTTTCGGCCAGGTCGTTCATGCGCAGCCGCCGCCCGGGGGCCTCCGAGAGCTGGTGCAGCACCTCGTACGCGGCCGGCGCCAGGTCGTGCCGGCTCAGCAGCTCGGTCTCCAGGCTCCGGGTGATCCCGACCTGCGCCCGCTGCAACATGCGCCAGACGATGAGCTGCTGGGGGGTGATCTCCGCCGTCATGGACGTCACGCGGTCATCCTAGAAGGTTGCATAAGCACATACACCCTCCCGCTAGGCCTCTCTTGGCCCCTACCGGAGGAGCCGGAGTTCGTCGGATCGGTCCCGGGTTCGTAGCATGGATCCATGGCACCAACCCCAGATCTGGTGATGGCTGCGCTGGCAACGGTCAACGACCCCGAGATCCGCCGGCCGATCACCGACCTTGACATGGTCAAGAGCGTCGATATCTCCCCCGACGGGGTGGTGCGGGTCGGCGTCTTCCTGACCGTCGCGGGCTGCCCCATGCGCGACACCATCACCCGCGAAGTCACCGCCGCCGTGTCCAAGGTCGGCGGTGTCACCGGCGTCCACGTCGAACTCGACGTCATGAGCACCGAGCAGCGCAAGACGCTGCAGACCAAGCTGCGCGGCAACCGCGGGCCGGAGAAGGAGATCCCCTTCGCCAAGCCCGGCTCGCTCACGCGGGTCTTCGCGGTCGCCAGCGGGAAGGGCGGCGTCGGAAAGTCGTCGGTCACCGTCAACCTCGCGGCGGCGATGGCGGTGTCGGGCCTCAAGGTCGGGGTACTGGACGCCGACATCTACGGGCACTCCATCCCCCGCATGCTGGGGACGAGCGAGCGCCCGACCAAGGTCGAGGACATGATCATGCCGCCGGTGGCGCATGACATCAAGGTGATCTCGGTCGGCATGTTCAAGCCGCCGGGCAACACCCCGGTGGTGTGGCGCGGGCCGATGCTCGACCGGGCGCTCCACCAGTTCCTCGCCGACGTCTACTGGGGCGACCTGGACGTCCTGCTCATGGACCTGCCCCCGGGCACCGGCGACATCGCGATCTCGGTGGCACAGCGCATGCCGGGCGCGGAGATCCTGGTCGTCACCACCCCGCAGCAGGCCGCGGCCGAGGTCGCGGAGCGGGCCGGGTCCATCGCCACCCAGACCCACCAGCAGATCGCCGGCGTGATCGAGAACATGGCGTGGCTGCCCTGCCCGCACTGCGACGAGCGCATCGCGGTCTTCGGCGAGGGCGGCGGCCAGAGCGTCGCCGACGGCCTGACCCGCACGCTGGGCTCCCGGGTCCCGCTGCTCGGCCAGGTCCCGATCGACCTGCGGCTGCGCGAGGGCGGCGACAACGGCAAGCCTCTGGTGCTGACCGACCCCGACGCCCCGGCCTCGGTCGAGCTGCGGCGCATCGCCGAGGGCCTGAGCAAGAAGTCCGGCAGCATCAAGGGCCTGCAGCTCGGCCTGTCCCCGTCGGGCCGCTGAGGGCCCCTCAGGGCCGCCAGGGCGCGTGAACGAAGGGAGGGGCCGTCCCTTACCGGGCCGGCCCCTCCGTCACGCGTACACGGCCTCAGGTGGCCTCGGAGTCGTACGGAGGGATCTCGCCGTACGACAGCTCACCGGCGGCCGCGGCCGCGTAGGAGTCGTTGTACAGCGGGGTCTCGGTCTCGTCGGCGGGCGAGGAGCGGTCGGCGGCGGGCCGGTTCCAGTCGTCCTCCAGGTCCTGGAGGAGATGCTTCCTGACGAAGTTCTTGGGGTGCAGGTCGGTCGGGTCGAAGTTCGCGAACTCCGGGCCGAGGTTCTCCTGGAGGTCGCTCTTGGCGTTGTTGGCCATCTGGCGGAGCTGCCGCAGCGTGCGGCCCGCCTGTGACGCCGCCTGCGGGAGCTTGTCAGGGCCGAAGACCAGCAGGGCGACGACCACTAGTGCCAAGACCTCAGGCCAGCCGAGTCCGAACACGGTGATCTCCTTGGCTCTCCTGTGCCGACGCCTGCCGTTGACCGGGACCGTCCAACGGCGACCTGGCTCTCCCCAGACTAATGCCCCGTTCCGCCGAGGGGCACCACCGGGAACACGCGATCAGGACGGCTGGGGCGTCGGGACCGGCACGGCGTCGATGACCATGGTCACGGTCTTCTCCTGGCCGCCGCGCTGGTACTTGACGGTGACCTTGTCGCCCGGCGCCTTGCTCCGGATCGTGACGATCAGTTCCGAGGGCTGGGTCACCGGGGTCCCGTCGACCTCCAGGATGACGTCACCCGCCTTCAGGCCCGCCTTGTCGGCCGGGCCGCCGGAGATCACCGGCTCCTGCCCGTCCTGCGGGGCGGTGGCGATGCGCACGCCCTCGCCCTGGTAGTTCTCGTCGAGGTGGACGCCGATGCGGGACTTCTTGGCGGTGCCGGTGGTGACGAGCTCCTCGGCGATCCGCCGGACGTGGTTGACCGGGATGGAGAACCCGAGCCCGATGCTGCCGCTCTGGCCGCCGAAGGAGGAGTTGCCGAGCGTGGCGATCGCGGAGTTCACGCCGATCACCTCGCCGGCCGCGTTGACCAGCGGGCCCCCCGAGTTGCCGGGGTTGATCGCCGCGTCGGTCTGGATGGCGTTGATGAACGACGACTCCGACCCGCTCTCGCCGCCCGCCGTGACGGGACGGTTGAGCGAGCTGACGATGCCCGTGGTCACGGTGCCGGTGAGGCCGAGGGGCGAGCCGATGGCGATGACGGGGTCGCCCACGACGACGCGGTCGGAGTTGCCGATGGTGATCTCGGGGGCGCCGTAGGTGTCGTCGGGCTTGACGACGGCGATGTCCGAGCTGGGATCACGTCCGACGATCTTGGCGGAGCTGGATTTCTTGTTGCTGAACGTGACCTTGATCTCGCCGGTCGACGCCGCCGCGGCCACCACGTGGTTGTTGGTGACGATGTAACCGCCCTTGATCACGAAGCCGGAGCCGGTGCCCGCCTCGCTGTTGCCCTTGACGTCCAGGGAGACCACGCTCGGCAGGACCCGCGCCGCCACGCCGGCCACCGAGTCGGGGGCGCGGTTGACGATCGCGCCGGTGGGCGTGCCGAGGGAGTACGTCGGGTCGACGCCGCCGCCGCCCGACCTGGTCAGCAGGTAGGTGCCGAGGCTGCCTGCCGTCGAGGCGACCAGGGCGATCACGACGGCGAGCACGGCCAGCGTGCCGGTCCTCGGCGGCCGGCCCGAGGGGGCCGCCGTGTACTCCGACTGGGGAGGGGCCGGGGGCGGGGCCCAGCCGGGGCCCATGCCGAAGGGGTTGCGCGGGGGCGGCGGCCCGTACGGACCGCCGGGCGCCGGTGTCGGCGGAAGCGGCCCGCCGGACGGGTTGCCCCACCCCGAGACGTCGTCGCCCGCCGGCCGCTGCGGATCGGGGGCGAACGGGATGGGACCGGTGTTCTCGGTGCCGTAGGGGTCGCGCCCCGCGTCGGCGGCGGGGGCGAACGGGTCGCGCCCGGGGCCGCCCGGCGCGAACGGGTCACGTCCCGGGCCGCCCGGCGCGAACGGGTCACGTCCCGGGCCGCCCGGCGCGAACGGGTCACGTCCCGGGCCGCCCGGCGCGAATGGGTCTTGTGCCGGGCCGCTCGCCGCGAACGGGTTCGGCCCGGTGAAGGCGTCGGGGCCCGAGACCGGCGCGGCCTGCGGCCATCCCTGCCCGGCGGGGAGGAACTCCGGCCGCACGCGCATCGGGCCGGTGCCCGTGGATCCCGACGCCGGACCTTCCCAGGAGCGGCCGGCGGGAGTGGCCACGTCCCCGGACTCGAAGGCACGTGTCTCGTCGGTCATCGAACGCTCACTCCCGAGGCCAGTCAACGTGGGCTACGCCAGATTCTCGCTCCGACCCCATACGTGCGGCATAAGTCCCGTCCGCCGGGGTCCATCCGATCGTATGCCCGCGTCGGCGCGGACCGCACGGGCAGGGGGTGAGAGGCGCCTGGGTCCGCGACCCCGTTCAGGGCTACGGCGAGGGCCGGCCCACCTGTCCAGGCACGAACTGCCCGGCAGGGGTGCGGTGCTGGTTGGCGAACATCTCCACCGACGGAGACGACGGCCTGCTGTCCGGTCCGCCGACCATGAACAGCGTGCCCAGCGCGACGGCGGCCGAGGCGACGCCGACCGCGACGTAGCCCGCCCGGCGGTTGCCGCCGCCGCGCCCGGGCCCTGCGAATCCGCCGCTCCTGCGCGGCCGGTTGTCGATCGGAGCGCTGGTCAGCGAGTAAGACGGACTTGGAAAGGGACGCACCCTGGGCGGGAGCGGCCCGCCAGGCTCCGACATCCGCAACAGGGACATCGTGAGGTCCGCCGGGACGGCGGGCGGGTCGAGTGATCGAAGACGGCTCTTGAGCGCCCGGATCGCGTCCAGCTCGGCACGGCAGTCCGCGCAGAGCGTCAGATGCGCCAGGGCGCGTTCGCGCTCGGTGTGACCAAGCTCACCGTCCATGAGCGCGGACGCGCGCTCTCCGAGATGGCTCATGCTCCCTCCCTGCTTACGGTCGGGGGGAGTCCGTCGCGACGGGGCGCCCGGTGTTCGAGCGCCTCACGCAACTGGCTGCGACCGCGATGGATTCGGCTGCGGACCGTGCCCAGCTTCACGCCGAGCGTCGCCGCTATCTCCTCGTAGGACAGGCCCTCGATGTCACACAGCACGACCGCGGCGCGGAACTCGGGCTGGAGCGCGTCGAGCGCGGCCTGGATGTCCGGCTCCATCTGGGAGTCGTCGAACACCTGGGCCGGTGACGGCTCGCGCCCGCGCAGGCGCTCCCCGGCATCCTCGCCGAGGCCCTCGAACCGGATGCGCTGCCTGCGGCGCGCCATGTCCAGGAAGAGGTTGGTGGTGATGCGGTGCAGCCAGCCTTCGAAGGTGCCGGGCGTGTAGCTGGACAGCGAACGGAACACCCGGACGAAGACCTCCTGAGTGAGGTCCTCGGCGTCGTGGACGTTGCCGGTCAGCCTGTAGGCCAGGCGGTAGACACGCGCCGAGTGGGCGCGGACCACCTCCTCCCAGGTTGGAGGTGTCCAACCTTCATCGGGCAGCCGGGGGTCTCCCCCCGGAAACGCACTGTCGGGAGTATCAGCCTGGTGGTAGTCGTCCACCAGCACTCCTCTCTCCGGGACCACCGCTACAGCCATAGTGCCTGCTTTCGTCCCTTCCTGCGTACCCATGAACCAACGAGGCCGGACCGTGTCCTTGAACAAAGGTCGTTCAAAGCGTGCAACGTACCCGTTGTGGCGTGAGTTCCCGTTCGGCCCCGACTCCCCTAGGCTGCGACCAATACGTGCGTACGGCGAAAGCGGGGGAGGAGAGGCCGATGGCCCCGACGCCGACGAATCCGGTGGAGGCCACGCTGGCCTACGCGGAGGAGTTCCATCCCGAGGACGAGGTGCTCCACGCCGCCAGACGGCGCGGTGTCGAGGCGGGTGCCGTTCCCATCCTGCCCGGCGGCGGCGCCGCCCTGTGCTTCCTCGCCACCGCCATCAGCGCCAGGTCCGTGGTCGAGGTCGGCACCGGATGCGGTGTGTCCGGGTTGTGGCTGCTGCGCGGCATGCGCCAGGACGGCACGCTGACCAGCGTCGACGTCGAGCCCGAGCACCAGCGGCTCGCCCGTCACGCCTTCGCCGAGGCCGGGTTCTCCGGCAGCAAGATCCGCCTGATCGGCGGGCGGGCCCTGGACGTGCTGCCGCGCCTGGCCGACGGCGGCTACGACCTGGTGTTCTGTGACGCCGCCAAGCAGGAGTACGGCGACTACCTGGCCGAGGCGGTGCGCCTGCTGCGGCTCGGCGGAATCGTCGCCTTCGACAACGCCCTGTGGCACAACCGGGTGGCCGACCCGGCGCAGCGCGACCCCGAGACCGTCGCGATCCGCGAGCTCGGCAAACTGATCAAGGGAGACGACCGGCTCCGCGCCCTGATGATGCCCCTGGGCGACGGCCTCCTGGCCGCCATCAAGATCGCCAACTGACGCGGCCGGCACCCACCCGCACCGGCACCCGCCCTGGAACCGACGGCACCCGCCCTGGAACCGACGGCGCCCGCCCCGGTAGCGACGGCGCCCGTCCGGAACCGACCGGGCCCGTCCGTGACGGGCGGCGCGCGGACGTCCTGGTCAGGACGTGAGCCACTCCAGCAGCAGGCGGGTGCCGAACCCGGTCGCGCCCTTGGTCAGCACGCCGTCGTCGGCGGTGCTGCGGGCCACCCCCGCGATGTCCAGGTGGGCCCAGCGCCGCCCGCCGGCGAACTCGCGCAGGAACAGCGCCGCGGTGATGGAGCCGCCCCCGAACCTGCCTTCCCCGTCGATGTTGGCCAGGTCGGCGACCGGGGAGTCGAGCGCCGGCCGGTAGTCGTCGATCAGCGGCATCCGCCACAGGGGGTCCCCCGCCGACGCGCCGGCCGCGATCAGCTCCTGGGCCAGGTCGTCGCTGGTCGAGAAGACCGCGCCGAGGTCGCGCCCGAGTGCGACGCTGATCGCCCCGGTCAAAGTGGCGAGGTCGACCACCGTGTCGGGGTCGAGGACGGCGTCGGCGTAGGCCAGGGCGTCGGCGAGCACCAGCCTGCCCTCCGCGTCGGTGTTCAGCACCTCGACCGTGCGCCCGCCGTAGTGCGTGATCACGTCGCCGGGCCGCTGCGCCGAGCCGGACGGCATGTTCTCGGCCGCGGCGACCAGGCCGGTGACGCGGGTGCGCACGCCGAGGTCGCGCAGCGCGCCGAGCACGGAGATCACCACCGCGCCGCCCGCCATGTCGGTCTTCATGAACTTCATGCTCTCGGTGGGCTTGAGCGAGAGGCCGCCGCTGTCGAAGGTGATGCCCTTGCCGACCAGCACGACGTGGATGCCGTCAGGGTCCTCCGGCTCGTAGGACAGCTCGATCAGCCGCGGCGGGCTGGCCGACCCCTGACCGACGGCCAGGATGCCGCCGAACCCGCCCGACGCCAGCTCGTCGGGCGCCCAGATCCTGGCCGAGACCCCCGACCGCTCGGCGACCTCGACGGCGCGGGCCGCGAGCCACGCGGGGTCCTTCTCCGAGGAGGGGGTGTTGGACAGGTCGCGCGCCAGGGCCGTCGCGCGGGCGATCACCTCGGCCCGCTCCACCGCCTGCCGTGCCTCGGCCGGCCCGGACAGGCGGATCTCCTCGACGGCCTTGGCGCGGGTCTTGCCGATGCGCATCGTGTAGGAGGCGAGCAGCGCGCCCTCGGCCAGGGCCGACCAGCCAGCGGGCCCCGCGCCGGCCGGGAGGACCACGTCGACCGACCGCCGGCCCCTGACCCGGCGCGCGACCGTGCTCCCCGCCTTGCGCAGGGCGCGCGGGGATCCGTCGCCGATGCCGTACAGCAGCACCCGCCGCACCCCCTCGCCCTGGGCCACCGGGATCTCGACGATCTCGCCCGGCTCGCCCTTGGACTCGTGGTGCGCCAGCAGGGCGGCCACCGGCACGGGAAGCTCCACGTCCGCGGTGAGATCGCTCCCGAAGGGCACGGCGAGCAGGTCCGCGTCACGCGCCGGATCGGTGAATCTCAGCACGGTCTCGATGGGCATGGAGGTCCTCCCCTGCATGGATGTGCGACAGCCCCGGCGTGGGGGCGCGTCCCGGCCGCCGGGGCCGTCAAGTCGCCTGTGTCGGTGGGTTGTGTCAGGGGTATGTCAGCCGACGACGTTCTTCAGCGCGTCGCCAAGGGCTCTGGCCTCATCCGGTGAGAGCTCGACGACGAGCCGGCCGCCACCCTCCAGAGGGACCCGCATGACAATGCCCCGTCCTTCCTTGGTGACCTCCAGCGGACCGTCGCCAGTCCGCGGCTTCATCGCCGCCATGCGTGTTTCCCTTCCTGCCTCGGCCTGTGCTCTGCCGGCACGCGCCTGTCCGCGCCCCGGCCGCCCGCCGCTTTCATGTCTTCTGTGACGTCCCATTATCCCGCCTCGCGAGCGCGCATGGGTAACGATCTCCTCCCAGAATGCGTTGTCCGGGGCCCTTGCGCCGATCAAACTGGTCTATGTGAACGCCCGTGCCGCACTTTTCGACCTTTACGGAGACCACCTGCGCATCCGTTCCGGACGTGCGTCCGTGGCGGCTCTGGTCCGCCTGCTCGCCCCCCTCGACATCGCCGCGCCCGCCGTCCGCACCGCGATCTCCAGGATGGTCCGGCAGGACTGGCTCGCCCCGGTGCGGCTCCCTCAGGGACCCGGGTACGCGCTGACGCCCAAGGGGGTCAGGCGCCTGGACGAGACCGCCGTGCGGATCTACAGGACCGGCTCGGCCCCCTGGCCCGGACGCTGGCACGTGCTGGTGTTCCAGCCGGTACGTGAGCGCGCGAAGCGCGAGCGGCTGCGCGCCGACCTGTCGTTCCTCGGGTACGCGCCCCTGTCGGAGACGACGTGGATCGGTCCGCGCCCCTCGCCCGAGCTGGAGGCCCTGCTGGACGACCAGGGGGTGCCGGCGGACCGGTTCGAGAGCACCCTGGACGGCGACCCGCAGGAGATGGTCGCCCGCGCCTGGGACCTGTGCGCCATCGCCCGCGCCTACGAGGAGTGGACGGGCCGGGCCGTCGACCTGGTGGGCGCGCTGGCCTGCGACGCCCCTGACGACCAGATCTTCGCCGCCCGTAGCAGACTGGTCCACGGGTGGCGCAACTTCCTGTTCCGCGACCCCGGCCTCCCGCCGGAGCTCCTGCCCCCGGCCTGGCCGGGTGACAAGGCACGCGCCTACTTCGAGCAGGAGGCCGCCCGGCTGCTGCCCGCGGCGGCCGCCTTCGTCGACCGCAACCTGGACAAAGGAGTCCATTGATGGATCAGCGACCTGACCCCAGCACGGCCGAGGCGGCCGGCGAGCACGTCCTGTACTCCGTGGACGACGGCGTCGCCACCATCACGCTGAACCGGCCGGCCGCCATGAACGCCCTGACCCTCGTCACCAAGGCCGCCCTGCTGGAGGCGCTGGAAAGGGCCGGGGAGGACCCCAAGGCCCGCTCGGTGCTGCTCACGGGCGCGGGGAGGGGGTTCTGCGCCGGGCAGGACCTGCGCGAACATGCCGCCAACCTGGACGCGGGCGCGGGTCTTGACGGCACCGTCCGCGCCCACTACAACCCGATCATCATGGCGATCACGGGCATGGGCAAGCCGGTGGTGGCCGCCGTGAACGGCATCGCCGCGGGCGCAGGGGCCTCGCTGGCCTTCGCCTGCGACTTCCGGGTCGCCGCCGAGGGCGCGAAGTTCGCGATGGCCTTCAGCGGCATCGGCCTGGCCCCCGACTCCGGCGCGTCCTGGACGCTCCCCCGCCTGGTCGGGCCCGCCAAGGCGCGCGAGCTGCTGCTGCTCGGGGCGCCGGTGGGGGCGGCCGAGGCGCTGCGGCTGGGGATGGTGACCTCCGTGGTGCCCGACGCGGAGCTGTCCGCGAGCGCCCGCGAGCTGGCCGTGCGGCTCGCCCAGGGGCCGACGCTGGCGTACGGGGCGATCAAGCAGGCGCTCGACTTCTCCGCCGCCCACACGCTGGAGGACTCCCTGGACGTCGAGGCCGACCTCCAGGACGCCTGCGCCAAGACCGACGACCACCACAACGCCACCCGCGCCTTCCTCGCCAAGCAGATCCCGGTCTTCGAGGGCCACTGACCTCGGCGGGCTCGCGTGGCATCGGCCCCGGCGGGCTCAGAGGCGCGGAAACGCGCCGCCCGGGGGCCGGTCAGGCGCCGGCGTCGCGTACCCAGCAGGTGGCGATGTGGTCGTTCACCAGGCCGATCGCCTGCATGAGGGCGTAGGCGGTCGTCGGGCCGACGAAGCGGAAGCCGTGGCGCTTGAGCTCCTTGGCCAGCGCCTTGGACGTGGCGGTCGTCGCCGGGACCTCGGCGAGCGACGCCGGCGCGGGCAGGCCGGGGTCGGCGAAGCGCCAGACCAGCTCGGAGAGGCCGCCGGGCAGCTCCATGGCGGCCCGGGCGTTGGCGATGACCGCCTCCACCTTGGCGCGGTTGCGCACGATGCCGGCGTCGGCCATCAGCCGTTCGACGTCGGCGTCGCCGAACGCGGCGACGGCGGGGATGGAGAAGCCGGCGAACGCCTTGCGGAAGTTCTCGCGCTTGCGCAGGATCGTCAGCCAGGACAGGCCGGACTGGAACGCCTCAAGGGCCAGCCGCTCGAACACCAGGTCGTCGCCCCGGACGGGCCGGCCCCACTCCTCGTCGTGGTACAGGACGTAGTCGGGGGCGCTGGTCGCCCACCCGCATCGAACAGGCTCAGGGGTCACAAGTCCCGAGGTTACAAGCTCCGGTGCCGGGGGCTGACCACGCCGCGTTCGCCGGACGGGCGGTCCTCGACGGCCTCCCCTTCGTGCTTGCCCGCCCCCTCCTTCGACCCCGCGCCCGGCCCCTTGGACGCGTCGATGCCGTCGCCCGCAGCCACCGGGCCGGCGGCCGGGAGATCAGGTCCGGTGTCCGGAGCGTCGGCGGGCTCAGGCTCGCCGACCGGGGCCCCGAGGAGGCCACGGCCCTCACCCGCCGCCACCAGGGGGGCGGGGTCCGCGTCCTTGATCGGCTCCGGAGCCGGGATGGGTTCGCGCTCCATGACGGGCGGCATGAAGGCGCTGTGCGCGTCCTGCGGAGAAAGCCGGGGCTCCTGGTCGGTGAGCCCGGCCGGGGCCTGCGGCCGGTCGAGACCGATCCCGCCCGTGGCCGGGGCCCGCGGCTCCGCGTGGGTGATCCCGGCCGTTCCCGGCGGTACCGCTGACGCGCCATCGCGAGACGGCCCGGCGGTGGTGGCCGTCGTGGACGGGGGGCCGAGGGGGTCCTCGGTGGCGGCACGCTCGGGGGCCGCGACGCCGGGTGAACCCGGGCTCGGCACCGTGGGGTCGAACAGGTTGCCGCCGGGCTGGAACGGCCCCGTGGCGGTCTCCTGGCCGTTCCCCGGCTCGCCGTCCGGTGCCCAGGACGGCCGCGTGTACGACTCCTGCCGCGCCTGGAGGCGGCCCGCCAGCAGCTCGGCGACGCGCTGCTCCAGCACGGCGATGTGGGTGTCACGCTCACCGATGGCCGTCGCCGCCCGCATGAGCGTCTCGTCGACGCTCTGGGTGTGGTAGCCCACCAGGCTCACCGGCAGTTGCAGCGACATGAAGTCGACCGCTGTCAGCTGCCCTGGGTCGGGAAGCTCCAGCGGGGGCACGTCCGGGGCGAACTCGGTGAGTTCGCCACCGCGCCCCTGCGAGACCATCACCACGCAAAGAAGCACGGCGAGCGCGGCGACGACGAGTAGGACCAGCACATACGAATCGTGCCACATGGGTGCCTTTGAGCGCGCCCGCTTGCCCTCGCTCCCGGCATGACACGATCGGCCACATGACGCCCGTGCTGGTGACCGGCCCCGATCATCCCCTCGACCCGTCCTGGGCCGAGGCCCGCACCCCTGCCGAGGCCGAGCGGCACGCCCGCGCGGGCCGTACGGTCGCGGTGACCCTGTCCGGCGAAGAGACCGCGCAGGTGGCGGCGGCGGCCGTGTTCGCCTGGCTGGGCGCGCGCGTCTTCAGGACGGACTGCCAGGACCAGGTGCGGATGGCCCTCGACATGACCGAGTCGCTCGCCGGCCGGCGCCCCCCGGCCCTGGCCCGGCGCGGCCTCGCCTAGCCCGGCGCGGTTAGGACCGGGTGGGCTCGGTGCGGCCTAGCCCGGGGTGGATTCGCCGAGTTCGCCGGGGGTGGGGGTCAGGGGGTGGGAGGGGCGTTCCAGGTGGGTCAGGGCCTCGTCGAGGGTGGCGGTCCAGGAGATGGCGTCGAAGACGTCGGGGCGGGTGAAGCCCTGCTCGTACATGCCGTCCACCAGCGCCCGCAGCGGGTCGTACAGTCCCCAGGGGTCCAGGATCACCAGGGGCTTGTCGTGGATGCCCAGCACCCGCGAGGTCCAGATCTCGAACAGCTCCTCCAGCGTGCCGATGCCGCCGGGCAGCACCAGGAACGCGTCGGACCGGGCGTCCATGATCCCTTTGCGTTCCCGCATGCCGTCCGTGATGATCAGCTCGTCCGAGTCGGCGTCCGCGATCTCCAGGTCCACCAGGACCTGGGGCATCACCCCGACCGTGCGCCCGCCGGCCCGCCGCGCGGCCCGGGTCACCGCGCCCATGCAGGACACCACGGCACCGCCGGTGACCAGCGTGTGACCGCGCCGCCCCAGCTCGGTGCCCACTTCGGTGGCCAGATCGAGGTACCTCTTGTCGATCTTCTGGCTGGAGGCGCAGAACACGCAAATCGCCATTGTCACCCGCGTAACCCTACACAGGCCGCCGGACGGGCCCGGTGGTCACACGTCATGCGGGACGACCTTGCGCTCCTGGTCGGCCTGCACGATCACCCGTACCGCCTCGTCCACGTCGTCGGTCACCCGGATCAGGTCGAGGTCCTTCTCGGAGATCTTGCCGGTGGACAGCAGCGTCTCGCGGACCCAGTCGATCAGGCCGCCCCAGAACGCGGTGCCGAGCAGGATCACCGGGAACGAGGTCACCTTCCGGGTCTGCACCAGCGTCAGGGCCTCGAAAAGCTCGTCCAGCGTGCCGAAGCCGCCCGGCAGGGCGACGAACCCGCAGGAGTACTTCACGAACATCGTCTTGCGGACGAAGAAGTAGCGGAACTCGATGCCGAGGTCGACGTAGTCGTTCAGCTTCTGCTCGAAGGGCAGCTCGATGCCGAGCCCCACCGACACCCCGCCGGCCGCGCGCGCCCCCTTGTTGGCCGCCTCCATGCAGCCGGGACCGCCGCCGGTGATCACGGCGTATCCGGCCTCGGACAGTGCCTTGCCGAGCAGCTCGCCGAGGGCGTAGTCGGGGCTCTCGACGGGGGTGCGGGCCGACCCGAAGACGGTGACGGCGGGGGGCAGGTCGGCGAGCTGCCCGAAGCCCTCGACGAACTCCGCCTGGATGCGCAGGACCCGCCAGGGGTCCATGTGCAGCCACTCGGTCGAACCTCGCTGGTCGAGGAGCCTCTCGTCATAGGTCGTGTCGGGCAGGAACTTCCCCCGTACCAGCGACGGTCCCTGGCGGCGTTCCTCACGTGGTGCTTTGGTCATGCGGTCACGCTAACCGCCCGGCGGACCGTACAAGCCCTACCGGAACTGGAGGTCCCGGACATGCCCCAAAGATTCTTGGAAAATCTGCCTGGAGCAGCGGAACCGTTTGTTCTCGAGGCCACGTCTAAGAGCCGAGGGTGCTGCTCGGGACTGAAAGTGGCTTTCCCCGCCAAATGGCCGGCGAGGAAAGCCACTTTCTTTTGTGCCACCAGGTCAGCGGGCCCGCGAAGCGATCATGCGGCAGCCCGTGCCAGGCCCCCGGAACGCCGTTCCCGAGCCGGTCACGCGCGGCGCACCCGTCCGGAGACCGTGCGGGATCAGGGCGCGCCGAGCCAGGCGAACATCCTGCGTTCACAGTCGGCGATCGTCGCCAGCGACACGTACTCGTCCCGCTGATGGGCCAGGTTCGGGTCTCCGGGGCCGTAGTTGACCGCCGGGACGCCGAGCGCCGAGAAGAGCGCGACGTCGGTCCACCCGAGCTTGGCCCTGGGCGTCCCGCCGACGGCCCGCGTGAACGCCGAGGCCACCGGGTGGGTCAGCCCGGGGCGCGCGCCGGGGGCGCCGTCGGTGAACCGCACCTCATGGCCGGCGAAGACCTCGCGCACGTGGTCGCGCGCCTGGTCGAGCGAGCGGTCGGGCGCGAAGCGGTAGTTCACCGTCACCACGCACTCGTCGGGGATGACGTTGCCCGCCACCCCGCCGGCGATGCCGACGGCGTTCAGCCCTTCGTGGTAGGTCAGGCCGTCCACGACCGGCTCGCGGGCCTCGTAGGCGTTCAGCCGGGCCAGGAGGGGCGCCACGGCGTGGATGGCGTTCTCGCCGAACCACGAGCGGGCGCTGTGGGCCCGCTTGCCCGTGGTGAGCACCTGGGCCCGCAGGGTGCCCTGGCAGCCGCCCTCGATCTCGCCGCCCGTGGGCTCCATGAGCACGGCGAAGTCGCCCGCCAGGAGCTCGGGGCGCGTGCGGCCGAGCCGAGCCAGCCCGTTGCGCGCGACCTCGATCTCCTCGCAGTCGTAGAACACGTACGTGACGTCCCGGGTGGGGGCGGGCAGCCCGGCGGCCAGCTTCAGCGCCACGGCGACGCCGCTCTTCATGTCGGAGGTGCCGCACCCGTACAGCAGGCCGTCCTCGGCGCGGGACGGCAGGTTCCCGGCGAGCGGGACGGTGTCGAGGTGGCCGGCGATGACCACCCGCTCAGCGCGCCCGAGTGCGGTGCGCGCCACGACGGCCTCGCCGTCACGGACGACGGCGAGGTGCGCGAGCGGCGCCAGGGCCGCCTCGACGGCGTCGGCCAGGGCCCGCTCCCCGCCGCTGACCGACTCGATGTCGACGAGCGCCGCCGTCAGCTCCCCCACGTCCCCTGCGAGGTCGAGCGGCGCCGTCTCAGGCATTGACGCCGTGCTGGCGCAGGACGTCGTTCAGCTCGGCCTTGTCGTGCCGCTGCCCGGCCGTGAGCCGCTTGAGCACGAGGACGCACGGGAGCCCGAAGGTGCCGCCGGGGAACTCCTTGCCGCGCGTGCCGCCGACCGCGACGCACCAGTCGGGGACGCGCCCCCTGCTGATCTCCTCGCCGGTCTCCACGTCGATGACGGGCATGGAGGCCGACAGGATCGTGCCGGCGCCCACCACGGCGCCCTTGCCGACCCGCGCGCCCTCGACGATCATCGAGCGGCTGCCGATCAGCGCCTCGTCCTCGATCACCACCGGGACCGCGTTCGGGGGTTCGAGGACACCGCCGATGCCGACGCCGCCGGACAGGTGGACGTTCCTGCCGATCTGGGCGCAGGAGCCGACCGTGGCCCAGGTGTCCACCATCGTGCCGCCGTCGACGTAGGCGCCGATGTTGGTGAACGAGGGCATCAGCACGACGCCCGAGGCGAGGTAGGCGCCCCAGCGGGCGATGGCGCCGGGGACCACGCGGACGCCTTCCAGTGACGTCTTCAGGGGGATGCGGTCGTTGTGGTGGAAGTCGCCCACCTGGCTCCTGACCATGCCGAGGACCCGGAAGCTGAGCAGGATGGCGCGCTTGGCCCGCTCGTCCACGACGACCTCGCCGGAGGAGTGGTCGACGAAGGCCACCCGGGCCTTGCCCGTGTCGAGCATGTCCACCGCGCCGACGATCACGCCGCGCGCCTCCCCGTCCTCGGGTGACAGCTCGGCGCGGCGCTCCCACAACTCGTCCACGGTGGCCGGCAAGGGGCTTTCGAAGGTCTCGCTCATGGATGGCGAGCTTAGTGCCGCACGGGGGACACGGCGGGGCCGGTAGGTTCATGTGCGTGGCACGGCGATTCTCTAGGGCGGTCCTGACGATCCTCGTCATCGTCGTGGTCATCGGCGTAGCCATCTTTTTCGGGATTTATCACCTTTTGAACCGGGCCAAGCCTTTCGCTCTCGGCGAGCACTGCCAGGTGAAGACCCCGGTGGGCACCCTCGACATGGAGATCGAGCAGGCCCAGGTGGCCGCGACCATCGCCGCCGTCGCGACGCGCCGCAAGCTCCCCGAGCGGGCCGTGGAGATCGCCTACGTCACCGCGATCCAGGAGTCCAAGCTGCTGAACCTCCCGTTCGGCGACCGCGACTCGGTCGGGGTCTTCCAGCAGCGCCCCTCGCAGGGCTGGGGCACCGTCAAGCAGCTCCAGGACCCGGTCTACGCGACCCACAAGTTCTTCGCCGCGCTCGTCAAGGTCAAGCGCTACCAGAAGCTCCCGCTGCACGAGGCGGCCCAGGCCGTCCAGCGGTCCGCCGACGGCTCGGCGTACGCCCAGCACGAGGAGGACGCCGAGATCCTGGCCGGCGCGTTCACCGGCCGCGTACCGAAGGCCGTCCACTGCTGGTACCCGCCCGCCGAGAAGCCCGCCCCCGCCCAGACGGCCAAGGCGCGCAAGGAGCTGACCCGCGCCCTGGGCGAGGCCACGCAAAGCGACCAGATCAGCGCCGCGACGCGGCGCCGGGGCTGGCTGATCGCGTCCTGGTCGGTCGCCCACGCCCAGAAGTACAGCCTCCGCCAGGTGCGGTACGCCGGGGTGGCGTGGAAGTCGGCGACCGGCCACGACGGCTGGCTGACCGACGCCAAGTCCTCCAACGGCGAAGTGGAGATCGCCTAGAGCATGCGCTCGACGTTGATCGAGCCGGGCGAGAGCGGCTGGGCGTACGCGGCGGTCCATGCCTGGCCCTGCACGCGGTTGAAGCTCAGCAGGCGCCCGTCCGAGGCGCGGTAGTCGGCGAAGTCGACCAGGCCCCGCTCGGGGTAGCCCGTGGTGCCCTCGGAGCGGAAGGCGGCGGTGCCGCGCTCGATCGGGGAGAACTCGACGCCCTCCATGATCAGCATGCTCTTGGCCGGGACCATGCCCTGGGTCGGCACCGGGGTCCACAGGAAGACCTCGAGGTGGGACGGCTCGCCCATGGTCCCCTCGCGCTCCTGCACCGAGAGCCACTGGTAGTGGCTCGAACCCTCCGAAAGCAGGTATTCGATGCGCTGGTCACCCTGCCAGGACAGGTGGAGCGCGCCGAGCACGCGCGACCTGACCCCCTGGCGGTCGATGACGTCCCCGACCTTGATCGTCCTTGGGTCGAGGTAGTCGGGGTCCAGGATGACGGGCCGGGCCAGCGCAGGGTGCGACGACATCGGCTCGGGTGCCGGCTCGGGGGGTCGGGGAGCCGGTCGAGCCGTTCTTTCGGGCCGCCGCGTACCGAGGAAAGCGCCCAGCACGACGACGAATATGGCTGCGCTCACTGCGAGCACGACCGCAACGGTCATGCCGCGGGATCCTACTGGAGGCGGAGCACCGCCGCATTGACCCGTTCGTCGGTCGCGGTTACGGCGATGCGGATATATGAAAAACCTTCATGTCCGTAAAAGTCGCCCGGCGCAACCAAAATCCCGATCTCGGCCAGGGCCCGGACCTGCTCCCAGCAGTTACGGTCATCGGTCGCCCACAAATACAGGCCCGCCGTGGAGTGCTCCACACGCCATCCGGATTTTTCCAGCGCGGGCCGCAGCAGGGCGCGTCGCGCGGCGTACCGTTCGCGCTGCTCGTCGGCGTGCCGGTCGTCGTCGAGCACGGCGGCCATGGCGGCCTGGACCGGCGCCGGCATGATCATGCCGGCGTGCTTGCGCACCTCCAGCAGCCGCGCCACGAGCTTGGGGTCCCCCGCGACGAACGCCGCGCGGTAACCGGCGAGGTTGGACCGCTTGGACAGGGAGTGCACCGCGAGCAGGCCCTCGTGGGAGCCGCCGCACACGTCGGGGTGCAGGATCGAGATCGGCCGCTCCTCCCAGCCCAGCTCGATGTAGCACTCGTCGGAGGCCACGATCGCGCCGCGCTCGCGCGCCCAGGCGACGACCTTGCGGAGGTGCTCGGCGGGCAGCACGCGGCCGGTCGGGTTCGAGGGGGAGTTCACCCACACCAGCGGCACCCGCTCGGGACCGACCCCGAGCAACCCGTCGGTCGCGTACGGGGTCGCCCCCGCGATGCGCGCGCCGACGTCGTAGGTGGGGTACGCGAGGGCCGGGATGACCACACGGTCGCCCGCGCCCACGCCGAGCAGGGTGGGGAGCCAGGCGACCAGTTCCTTGGACCCGATCGTCGGCAGGACGGCGCCGGGCTCGACGGTGACGCCGTGGCGGCGCGCGAGCCAGCCCGCGGCGGCCACGCGCAACCGGTCGGTGCCGTGGGTGAGCGGGTAGCCCGGGCTGTCGGCCGCGGCGGCGAGCGCCTCACGCGCGACGGCGGGCACCGAGTCGACCGGAGTGCCCACCGACAGGTCGACGATGCCGTCCGGATGCGCCAGGGCCCGCTCCTTGGCCGGCACGAGACGGTCCCACGGAAAGTCAGGCAGCCCGATCACCGATTACCCCCAGAGCTCGACGCGGTCGTCTCCGCCGGTGCCCGGAGGTGACACCGGCCGGTACCGCGACCCGATGGTCACGGTACCCGGCGGCGCTTCTTGATCACCGAGGGACCGGGTCAGTGCTCCTCGGCCTGCGGCGGCAGCGCCGCCACGATCGGGTGGTCCCGGGTGATCTTGCCCACCTTGGACGCGCCGCCCGGCGAGCCCAGCTCGTCGAAGAACTCCACGTTGGCCTTGTAGAAGTCCTTCCACTGATCGGGGGTGTCGTCCTCGTAGAAGATCGCCTCGACCGGGCACACAGGCTCGCACGCGCCGCAGTCCACACACTCGTCTGGGTGGATGTACAGCATGCGGTTGCCCTCGTAGATGCAATCGACGGGGCATTCTTCGATGCACGCCTTGTCCAGGACATCCACGCAAGGCTGCGCGATGACGTAGGTCACCTCGGACTCCTTCTTCTCCGCGCCTTCGCACGACTCGACCGCGGGTTGCTAGACCTAGTATTGCCGTGCTGGCCTGATGTCTGAAACGGGAGGGGGGCAAAGCAGATGACACCGCACTTTGGCGGAAGACTGGCCATCACGCTCTCCCCCTCCGACGTGGGCCGCAAGGTCACCGTCCGGCGCAGGGACCCCGACGGCTTCCGCGACACGGTGGGCGTCCTCGAATCCTGGCAGGACGGGCTCCTGACGGTGCGCAAGCGCGACGGCACGCTCGTGGCCGTCCGCGAGCAGGCGGTCGTCGCGGCCAAGGTCGTCCCCGAGCGCTGAGGCGCCTTTTCGCGCGAGCACCCTTCGCTAGCGCTTTTCGCGCGAGCGCCTTTTCGCGCGGCAAGCCCAACTGGTGCCCAACACCGTCCAAAACCTCAGCGTGCCTGCTCGACCCGCATGATCATCACGTCGAGTATTCGTCTCGTGACCACACGTGCCGCCGCCGCCATCGTGCTCCTCGCCACCGCAGTGGCCGGGTGCTCATCCGCGACCACCACCGAGAAGAAGCTCCCCCCTGTCAATCCGCACGCCGCCGGCCTCGCCGAGGGGTTCGGCACGATGGACCGGCTCGTCGAGGCCGCCCGCAAGGAGGGATCCCTGAACCTCATCGGGGTCCCGCGCGAATGGGTGAACTACGGCGCCATCGTGGACCGCTTCACCGGCGAGTACGGGCTGCGCGTCAACCTCACCGAACCCGGCGCGAGCAGCCAACGCGAGATCGAGGCGGCCAAGACGTCGGCGCCCGCCCAGGCCCCCGACGTGTTCGACCTCGGCATGGACGTCGCCATCGCCCACGCGCAGCGGTTCGCCCCGTACAAGGTGGCCGCCTGGCAGGACATCCCCGACGGCGTCAAGGACCTCAAGGGGCACTGGTACGCGGGCTACGGCGGGTACATGTCGATCGGTTACGACCCGCGCAAGGTGGCCGCGCCCAAGAGCTTCTCCGACCTGCTCAAGCCCGGGTACGCCGTGGCGCTGCCGGGCGACCCGCTGCAGACCGCGGCGGCCTTCAACGGCGTCATGGCGGCCTCGCTCCAGGCGGGCAGGCCGGAGGCGCGGCGGGGCGTGGAGTTCTTCAGCAAGCTCAAGAAGTCGGGCGGCCTGAGCCTGCCCTCCCGGGCCAACACCCTGGTCGACTGGGACTACGTCAACGCCGCCAAGGCCGCGCAGACCGCCGGCGAGGACAAGCCCGCCTGGAAGGTCGTGGTGCCGGCGGACGCGGCGCTCGCGTCGTACTTCGTCCAGGCGATCAACAAGAAGGCGCCGCACCCCGCCGCCGCCCGGCTGTGGCAGGAGTTCCTCTACGGTGACGAGGTCCAGAACCTCTTCCTGAAAGGTTTCGCCCGCCCGGCGCGCATGGAGGCGCTGGAGATGAAGGGCACGCTCGACAAGGACGCCGCGGCCAAACTGCCCGCCGTGACCGGCACGCCGGTGCTGCTCACGGTCCCGCAGGCCGACGAGGCCAAGACCTACCTGAAGGCCAACTGGCCGCGCTCCATGAGCTGACCCCGGCGCTCCCCCCGTCACCGCCGGTGCCGAAGCGAGTGGGGGCAAGCCTTCGGACAGATGTGTCGCGCGGACATCAAGGCTCTAAAGTGTCTGTACTTACGGACACGGGAAGCGATGTCTGAGAATGCGAGCTGATGGCCTTGCGATACGACACGCCGAGCTTGATGCGGTGGAACGCTCGCGCCTATGACAGCTCGTTCGGCTACGTCTCGGCGCACGGAGCGCCCCTGATCGAGCTGCTGGACCCGCGACCCGGCGAGCGCATCCTCGACCTCGGATGCGGCACCGGCGTCCTCACCGCCGACATCGCGGCCAGGGGGACCACCGTAATGGGCATGGACGGCTCGGCGGCGATGATCGAGGTGGCCATCTCCCAGCACCCTGGGCTGGACTTCATGGTGGGCGAGGGCGCCAACTTCGGCGTCAGCATCCCGTACGACGCGGTGTTCTCCAACGCGGCGCTGCACTGGATGGGCCGCGACCCCGACTCGGTGATCCGCTGCGTGCGCTCGGCGCTGACCCCGGGAGGGCGGTTCGTCGCCGAGATGGGCGGCGCCGGCAACTGCGCGGCGCTGACCTCGGCGATGCTCACCGCCTGGCGGGAGTACGGGCTGCCCGAGCCGGAGCTGCCGTGGTACTTCCCGAGCCCCGCCGAGTACGCCGTCCGCCTGGAGCGGTGCGGGTTCACCGTGCGGCTGCTCGAATACTTCGACCGGCCCACGCCCCTGGACGAGTGTCCCAACGGGGCCGCCGACTGGGTGAGGGTGTTCGCGGGTTCCCTGCTCGAAGGGGTGCCGCCCGCCACGGTGGAGCCGCTGCTGAGAAGGGTCAACGAGCTGGCGGCGCCCGCCCTGCGCCGCGAGTCGGGATGGGTCGCCGATTACGTGCGGCTGCGATTCGCCGCCGTGCTGGCCTGAGCGCCGCCTACGATCGAGCGATTTGCCACACTATGGTCTGGTCAACGGAATCACCGGAGAGGAAACGGGATGAACTTCTGCCTGAGTGATCTCGTCCCTCCGCTTCGCTGGAGTGACGCGACCGGGTTCGCGCAGCTCCGCGACGTCCCCGGCCTGCCGGACGCCTGGTGGCGGTCGGTACCCGTCAGCCGGGTGTTCGCCGTGCTCGGCGCCGAGGCGCTCGGCGAGCTGCTCACCGAGCTGGCGATGGAACACTGGCCGGCCGCCGCCGTGGGCGACATCCTGCCCGCGCTGCACGTGATGGACCCCGACGAGGCCGACGAGCCGCAGGTCTCCATCGCCCTTGACCGGGTGGGCTCCTGGTTCGGCCTGCTGTCGCTGACCGGCCGCGAGCTCACCGACCAGCCCTTCATCCGCGCACGGCCGCTCGTGAGCGCCCTGTTCACCGCGGTCTTCGTCCGGCTGACGCCGACCGGGGACCAGAGCGGCGAGGAGGACGCCTCGCGGCCCTCCGCCGCCGAGGAGCGCCCTGCCGCCGCCGGAGGGCGGGACGGGCGCCGGACGGGCGGTGGACGGCCCACAGCGGCCCCTGAGGCTCCTGTGGCGGCCTCACGGCCCTCGGCGGCCCCCGGACAGGGCCGCCGGCCCTCCGGGCCGCCCCAGAAGGCGGACCCGCTCCCCGTACGGCCCGCCGCCCCCGCGCTGCCGAAGCGCCAGCGGGCCTCCTCGATCGACCCCGGAGACCCGCTCGGCCTCGCCGCGGCGCGCATGGCGGAGGCGGCGCTGGAGCAGCACGTCCCCAAGCGCCAGCCGGGCGCCACCCGGGCGGGCGACGGCGCCCCGTCCCGCACCTCGATGTTCACACCGCCGCCGCGCGCGGAGCGGTCCCTCTCCTCCCCCGACGCGCCGCCCTTCGGCACGCGTTCCCCCTCGTTCGGCACCGACGCGCCGGGCTTCGGGGTCGCCCCGCGCCCGTTCGTCCCCGAGCCGGAGTCGTTCGACCCCCCTGCCCCGTTCACGCCAGACTTCGCCGCGTACGGCACCGGCCCCCGGCCGTTCACCCCGGGCGGACCGCCCGTGAAGCCCGAAGCGCCCGACTCGTCGGGCAAGCCTGGCCCGTCCGCTCCGTCCGGGTCTGACGAGAAGCCCGCCCCGAACGACCCGCAGAGCGGCCCGGCCGAGCCGGAGGCCGCGGCCGGTCCCTCCCCCGACGCCGAGACCCCGGGCGCCGACGAGGCGCGGGAACCCACCGACACGACGCGCGGCCCGGTGACCGCCCCGAACCGCCACGCGTCCCGCGAGGACCGTCCGGCGCCGGACGGCGAGGACGACGGCGAGCAGGCACGGGAGCAGGACGGTCCCGAGGCGCGCGGCGAGGAGCCCCCGGCGGGCTCCGGCGACCCAGGGCCCGCCGAGGGAGACGTACCGGCGCTCATCGACGCGGCCTTCGCCGACCTGGACGACAAGACCTGGGCCGTGGCCCAGAACCACGTCTTCGCCGACGCGCCCGCCGCCCCCGAGGAACTGGCCAAGCTGTTCGCCGTCACCCCCGAGGACATCGTGTCCCTTGAGGAGGGGCTGCGCGCCCGGCTCGCCGCCTGGCTGGAGAGCGCCGACGCCGCGCCGTACACCGAGCACCTGGAGAAGCTGCCCGGGACGCTCGGCGTCGCCGCGCCCAAGGCGCGCCTGATGACCGCCGCCGAGTGGCACACCCGGGAGCTGCGCTCCCTGGACGTCCCGGCCTGGCAGTTCGTCCTGGCCACGCTGCCGGGGTACAGCGTCCAGGAGGACTGGCTGGTCGCCGGGGACATCGCCGAGCTGCGCGAGCGGACCTGCGCCCTGATCCTGAACGCCGACCGCCCGCCGACGGTGGCGAGGGCCCTGGAACTGGTGTCGACCCTGGGCATCCACCCTGAGGTCGCCAAGGAGTGGCTGGAGGACGTCCCCCAGCTCCGCATCCAGAGCACCAAGAAGGGCAAGGGCAAGACGGCCAAGGTCGACGCGGCCGAGGAGCCCGGCGACGCCGACGGGCCGCGCTCGGTGCCGACCGGCCAGCTCAAGGACGTCTCGATGACCCGCAAGTGCTTCCGGCACCCCGACGGGCTGTGGTGGCTGCGCGTCGACATCGCCCCCGAGCAGCTCACCGGCGGGGAGTGCCCGCTGCCGAGCGGGTTCGCCTCCTATCTCGGGCTCTCGCCCGGCGACAGCCACACGGTGATGAGCGCCGCCGGTGAGGTCACGCTGAGCTGGCAGGCCCGCCCGGTCGTCGAGTCGCTGGGGCCGCTCCTGCACGACATGGGAGCGCAACCAGGGGGCCACCTCTTCCTGACCGTCGCCGAGGAGGACAAGGTCCTGCGGGCCAGGCTGGTGCCCGCCGCGACCGGCGACCTGGACAAGGGGACCACGGCGCTGCGCCTCTCCGGGCACACCGCCAAGGGCGACCCCGAGTCGCTCGAAGAGACGATCAGGGTGCTGGCGACCCGCATAGGCATGACCGGACCCGTGGGGCTGCCCGACCTGATGAACCGGCTGCGCGAGCGCGGGGACCGCGACCTGCTGTCCCTGATGGTCTGACGGGAGCCGCGGTGCCCCGGCTCGCGATCGCCCCCGAGGTCCCCCGCGACCTCGACGCACTGGCCAGGCCAGTGCGCCGGGACGCGGTGATCGCCATGCGCCGGTTCCTGCAGAACACCACCTCCGCGCCCCACCCCGAGCGGGTGCGCAACACCCGGGACCCGAGGGTCGCCACGCTGCGGCTCGCCGACCAGTACCGCGCGGTGGTGGTCCGCCAGAAGGACGTCTTCTGGATGCTCGGCGTGCTGCCCGACAGCGAGGCCTGGTCCTACGCCCAGCGGCACCGCTTCGCCGTGAACACCGCCATCGGGGTCGCGGAGATCTGGAACGCCGAGGCCCTGGAACGCGTGGAGCCCGCGCTGCGCCGGTCGGCGGACTCGACGGGCTGGCGGCTGTTCGCGCACGTCTCCGACGCCGAACTGCTCGGGCTCGGCATCGACGCCCGGCTCATCCCCCTCGTCCGGCTGATCACCACCGACGCCAACCTCGACGCGCTGGAACCGCTGTTACCCGAGACCCAGTTCACCCCGCTGTCGGTGCTCGGCCAGGGCGGCACGGTGGCCGAGGCGTGGCGGGCCCTGGACTCCCACGTGGCCGTCCCGGCGGGCGAGGTCGACGTCACCGACCTGTCCACCGCCCTGGAGCGCACGCCCGACCGGGCCGCGTTCGTGCCCGACCCGAGCGTCCTGGACCAGATACTCAACACCCCGCACTGGTGCACGTTCCTCTACCCCACCCAGCACCGCCTCGCCCACCGCCACGGGTACGAGGGACCGGTGCTCGTGACCGGCGGCGCCGGGACCGGCAAGACGCTGGTGGCGCTGCACCGCGCCGCCCATCTGGCCAGGGCCGGCACCGGCCGGGTGCTTCTGGTGACCTTCTCCCAGGGCGTCGCCGCCGACGCCTCGGCCAAGCTCGACCTGCTGATCGACGACGAGGACGTGCGCGGGCGCATCGAGGTCGGCAACGTGGAGCGCCTGGCCCACCGCATCGTGGCCGAGGCCGAGGGCCGGCCGCCGCTGCTGGTCGGCGGTCCCGGGCTGGCCACGCTGTGGCAGGAAGCCTCGGAGATCTCCGGCGACCTGCACAGCCCGGCGTTCCTGCTCCGCGAGTGGGAGCAGGTGATCCTCGCGCAGAACCTGTGCACCGCCCAGGAGTACCTCGCCGCCAAGCGTCCCGGCCGCAGCGTCGAGCTCGACTACGAGGACCGCACCGCGGTCTGGAAGGCCATCGAGCACGTCACCGGGCGGCTGCGCGCCTCCGGCAGGCGCACACTGCTCCAGCTCGCCTCCGAGGCCTCCACGCTCCTCGGCCGCACCACCGGCGACCTGCTGGGCGACGACGCTCCCGGACGCGAGCCGTACCGGCACATCGTGGTGGACGAGGCGCAGGACCTGCACCCCGCGCAGTGGCGGCTGCTGCGCGCGGCCGTGCCGCCCTCGCCCGACGACCTGTTCATCGTCGGCGACCCCCACCAGCGGGTCTTCGACACCCGCGTGCCGCTCAGCACCCTCGGGATCACCGCCGAGCCGCACCGGCTGACCATCTCCCACCGCGTGCCGCAGGAGATCCTCTCCTGGGGCGTGCGGCTGCGCGGCGGCGGCCCGGCGGACGGCCTGGTCGACGGCATCACCGAGCTCGTCGGCTTCCGCGCCACCCACCCGGGCACCCGCCCGGCCGTACGGGAGTACACCTCACGGGAGACCGAGATGACCGGTCTGGCCGGCCAGGTCAGGGGATGGCTGGACGAAGGGGTGCCCGCCGAGGAGATCGCCGTCGCGGCCCGCACGGGCGAACTGGTCAAGGAGGCCAAGGCGGCGCTGGCGACCGCCGAGGTGCGCGTACGGGTCTCCACGTTCCATGGGCTGAAGGGCCTGGAGTTCCGGCGGGTCGCCCTCGTCGGGGTCGCCGACGGGATCGTGCCGTCGGCCGACACGCTCACCCCGGCCGCCGAGGATCCGACCGCGCGGGCCCATGACCTGCAACGGGAACGAGGACTGCTCTACATGGCCTGCATGCGCGCCGCCGAGCGGCTGTATGTGTCCTACTCCGGCCGGGCAAGTCCCTTTCTGCCGCCGTGACCCAATAACCTGAACTGCGGATAAGACCACGTCTCGTCCCGACCCAAGTCCCATTCCGGTTGGACCTCCATGAATTTGAGCCTTAGCGACATCGTGCCTCCCCTGCGCTGGACAGCTCCCAGCCAGGTCGAGCCGATCGCGAGCGACACCCGTCTGCCGGACGCGTGGTGGCAGGCGCTCCCCCTCGAACGCGCCTGCCTGATCGTCGGAACCGCTCAGGTGGCCGGACGGCTGGCCGATCTCGCCGTGACGTGCTGGGGGCACCTCCCGCTCGGCGACATCCTGCCCCTGCTACGGATGACCGACCCGGAGAAGAGCCTGCGCACGCCGGAGGCCCGTGAGGTCGCCCACGCCCTGTTCACCGGCGTCCTGTCGCGGCTGGTGGCCTCCGAGACGCAGGCCGGGCGCGCGGCCCCGCCGGTGCCCCCGCCCCCGGCCAAGCCGGACCGGCCCATCGCCGAGCTCATCGACGAGATCTTCGCCGCGCTGGACGACCGGCAGCGCGCCATCGCCAAGGACCGGGTCTACGCCGAGCGCCGCGTGACCCTGGACGAGCTGGCGCAGCGGTTCTCGGTGACCCGCGAGCGCATCCGGCAGATCGAGCGCGACCTGCGCGACCACGTCCAGGCCCGGCTCGCCACCCCCGAGGCCACCCCGCTCGCCGCCCACCTCGCCTGGCTGCGCGGGCGCCTCGGCTCGGCTGTCCCGGCCGACGACCTGGCCGCCGCGGTGCCCTGGCACCGCACGGAGCTGACGACCCTGGGCGTGCCGACCTGGCGGTTCATCCGCACCCTGCTGACCGGATACGACCAGGTGGACGGCTGGCTGGTGGCCGGGGGCGCCGACGAGCTGAAGGAGAAGACCCGCCAGCTCTTCACCGACGGCCCGGTGAAGCTCCCCGAGGCGGTCACGATGGTCGCCCAGCTCGGGGTCAGGGAGGACGTCGCCGAACGCTGGCTCGCCTCGGTCCCGCACCTGCGCATCCTGGAGGGGCACGTCGTGCCCTGGCCGCGCAGCGTCAACGAGAAGGCCGAGGCCGTGCTCGCCGTCGCCGAGGGGCCGCTCAGCCCCGAGGAGATCCAGACCCGCATCGGCGAGGACTACAGCCTCGTCGGCATCCGCAACCAGCTGACCGCCGACGAGCGCTTCCTGCGCGTCGACCGCAACAGGTACGGGCTGACGCGCTGGGGCGGCGAGGAGTACATCGGCATCCGCGAGATGATCGCGCGCGAGATCGAGCGGGCCGGCGGCGAGGCCTCGGTGAACACCATCGTCGCCAACCTGACCACCCGGTACGAGGTCAGCGAGAGCTCAGTGCGCGCGTACGCGGGCGGGCCGGGGTTCGAGCGCACCCAGCGGGGCTGGGTGCGGGTCGCGGCCCCCGAGCAGGCCGAGCCGTACCAGCCGCGCCGGGACGTGTCGATGACCCGCCGGTCCTTCCGCAGCCGGGACGGCCGCTGGTGGCACCGGGTCGACGTCAACGCCGAGCATCTGCGGGGGTCGGGGTCGCCGCTGCCGACCGGGTTCGCCGCCCACCTCGGCATGGCCCCGGGCGGGCAGCTCACCACCTCCACCCCGTCGGGGGACGTCGTGATCAGCTGGCACAACCAGCCCACGATGGGGTCGGTACGGCCGGTGCTGGCCGCCTACAACGCCGGCGAGGGGGACTCGATCTTCCTGACGGTCTCCGACGGCGGCGAGCTGCTGACCCGCTACCTGCCGCAGGCCGCCACCGGGCTGCCGCCGATCAACATGGCGCTGCACCTCATCGGGTACACCGCACCGGTGGCCTCGGAGGCGGAGGCCCTGCGCCTGATCGGTGCGCGCATCGGGCTGCCGGACGGCGCCTCGCGCGAGGAGGTGCTCACCCGGCTCCGCGAGCGCGGCGACCGCGACATCCTGGCCTTCCTGGACCCCGAGGCCGGCTGAGCCCCGGCCCTCCCGGACCTTGGGGCGTCGTGAACCTGGCGCTCCTGGAGCCCGGGGCGGCGTGAGCCTGGTGTTCCCGATATGGGTGCCGGGACCACGGACACGGCGTGATCCATGACCTAAGCTCGTTGACATGTTGCGGCTGTATGACACCAGGTCCAGGCAGCTCGAGACGATCATGCCGGCGAACTCGCGCGTCCTGCGCATGTACACCTGCGGGCCGACCGTCTATCGATACGCCCACGTGGGCAACCTCCGGTCGTACCTCCTGTCGGACCTGATCAGGCGGGTCCTGGAGCAGCACCGCGTGCGGTCGGTGGTCTGTCAGAACATCACCGACGTGGGCCACCTCGTGGACGACGAGGAGATCGACGCCACCGGCGAGGACAAGGTCCTGCAGCAGGCCCGGCGCGAGGGCCGCTCGGCCATGGAGATCGCCCGCTTCTACGAGGACGCCTTCCGCCGCGACACCGCCGCGCTCAACCTGCGCACGCCCGAGCACACCCCCCGCGCCACCGAGACCATCGACCTGATGATCGACCTGATCGCCCGGCTGATCGAGAAGGGTCACGCCTACGCGGTCGACGACGGTTCGGTGTTCTTCGACGCGCGAAGCTTCCCGACGTACGGCGAGATCTCGGGGAACCGGCTGGAGGCGCTGAAGCCCGGCCACCGCGTCGAGGGCGTGGACCCCCGCAAGCGCTTCCACGCCGACTGGGCGCTGTGGAAGGGCTCCGACCGCGAGATGACCTGGGACACCCCCTGGGGCCGGGGCTTCCCCGGCTGGCACATCGAGTGCTCGGCCATGTCGCTGCGCCTCCTCGGCGAGCACATCGACGTGCACACCGGCGGCAAGGACCTGCGCTTCCCGCACCACGAGGACGAGCGCGCCCAGTCCAACGCCTCCGTCGGCCACGACGTCGTCAAGCACTGGGTGCACGGCGAGCACGTCCTGTTCGACGGCCGCAAGATGGCCAAGTCGACCGGCAACGTCGTGCTGCTGTCCGACGTGGAGGCCGCCGGCCTCGACCCGCTCGCCGTCCGTCTCGCGCTGCTGGAGCACCGCTACCGGCAGCAGATGAACCTCACCTGGGACACCCTGCACGCCGCCGACCGCACCCTGCGGCGGTGGCGGCAGCGGGTCGCCGAGTGGGCCGAGTTCCCCAGCAAGCCGATCGCCGCCGCCTACGCCGAGCGGGCCCTGACCGCGTTCGACGACGACCTGGACACCCCGACGGCGCTGCGCGTGGTCCGCGAGCTGGAGCGCGACGAGACGGTGGACCCCGGGTCCCGGCTGGAGACCTTCCTGCACCTCGACCACGTCCTCGGCCTGGACCTCGCGGTCGACATCGGCAAGCCGCCGGTCGTCGCGGTCCTGCCAGCGGGCGCGGCCGAGCTGCTGGAGTCGCGCGCGAAGGCCCGGGACACCAAGGACTGGCCGGCCTCCGATCGCCTGCGGGACGAGCTCGCCGCCCTCGGCGTGAAGGTCACCGACACCTCCGACGGCCAGACCTGGTCCCTGGCCTGACGCATGACGCCTTAAGCCTTACGCCTGACGCCGCTCAGCGCCTGCCTGCCGCCCCGGTCGTGCCGGGGGGGGGGGGGGGCCCGGGGGGGGGCCCCCCCCCCGGCGCGTCGGCCCCCGGGGGCGGCGGGGTGTGGCCCCCCCCCCCCCGGGGGGCCCCCCCCCCGGGACGGGGCGCCCCCTGAGGCGCTCCACCCCGCGGCGGACGTGGTGAACGTCCGGCACGCCGGGGCGGATGCCCGTGCCATCGGTGCTCTGCTCGGATGCGAGCCCTGCCCAGAGGCGGGCTCGGATCGAAGATCGGTCAGACGACAAGGGTACGGGTCTCACCGATCGCCAGGTCCCACAGATCGGCGCGGTCGCGGCCCGCGGCGAGCCAGGCGGCGCGGGTCTCCCGCAGCGGCTCCATCAACGGCTCGCCCGACAGGACGAACGTCCCCCAGTGCATGGCCGCCATCCGCCGCGCCCCCACGTCGGCGCACGCCTGCACGGCCTCGGCCGGGTCCACGTGCGACACGTGCATGAACCACCGCGGCTCGTACGCGCCCACGGGCATCAGCGCGAGGTCGATGCCCGGGTAACGCTCGCCGATGAGCTTGAAGCGGTCCCCGTAGGCGGTGTCGCCGGCGAAGTAGACGCGCTGGTCGCCGGAGGTCAGCACCCAGCCGCCCCACAGCGACTTGCACGTGTCGAACAGCGTCCTGCGGCTCCAGTGGTGGGCGGGCACGAAGTCGAAGCTCACCTCGCCGACGCGGGCGCCCTCCCACCAGTCCAGCTCGGTGACGTCGGTGAACCCCTTCTTGGTGAACCAGCTCGCCAGGTTCGCCGGGACGAAGACCGGGGTGTGCCTCGGCAGGCGGCGCATCGTCGGGGCGTCAAGATGGTCGTAGTGGTTGTGGCTGATCACGACGGCGTCCACCGGCGGCAGGTCGCTCCACGCGACGCCCGGCGGGGTCAGCCGCTGGCGCACCCCGGGGATCTTGCGCGACCACACCGGATCCGTCAGCACCGTCAGGCCGCCGATGCGCAGCACGTACGTCGCGTGCCCGACCCAGGTCACCGCCACGTCGCCCGCGCCGGCGGCCGGCAGCCCGGCCCGTAGCACGGGGATCTGGTCGGCGTCGCCGATGTCGGGACGGAAGCCTCCGTGCCAGGCCACGCTCACGACCTCGCGGAAGTCGGGGAGCGGGCAGGTCAGGCGGTCCTTGAAGTCGGCGGGAAAGGCGCGCTCACGCGGCGGTGCGGCCGGAGAGACCTCAGGGCTGACGGTTTGCGACATGCGACCCTCCTGTTCGTCGCCGAGTGGGAGACGGGCTGGTCCATATATGGATCAATCACCACTCTGTAGTGATGATCCCCCGTGAGCGGAAAACATGCCTCGGCCGTGGGAGGTATCCGCGCGTCATCCCTGATGCGGAGCCGCCTCCCCACCAGGAGCCGGTCCCCGCCTCAGGACCGGTGCCTCCTCGCGCGGAGCCGATTCCCGCGCCTTGACCGGTTCCCCCCGGCGCGGAGCCGGTCCCCGCGCCCTGCACGGTGCCTGCGCCATCGGGAGGGATGCCGAGGATAGCCCCCCTCGTCCAGGTCGGCGAGGCGCTCGAAGACGTTCCAGGAGGCGGGGTGGCCGCAGACGAGGACGGAGACCAGCAGGGCCAGCACGTAGAGCGGCAGCATCGGCAGGCCGGCGCAGAAGGCGTACTGGGTGGCGTGCCGGGCCTCGTGCCGGAGCAGGGCCCCGGTCAGGTAGCCGTCGCACTCGGCCGTCACGACGACGTTGCCGACCGTGAACGCGCCCGCGACCGGGAAGGGGATGCGGTAGCCGTGCGCGTACAGCAGGCCGTGCTCGCCCCGCCGCACCTTGGCGCGCCCGGCGACCGCGATGAGCAGCCCGAGCGGCGTGGACAGGTTGGCGTAGTTGAGCACCTGCCTGACCCGATGCCGTCCCCGCATACCCCGATTGTGACCCCTGACCGGCGACGGCGGCCACGCTCGAATTGGTGATCGGGGGGCTCAACGGCCCGGCGGGCGGAGGTGGCGGTAGCGGCCGGCGTAGTAGACGAGCGGGGCGTGATCCCTCGGGGCGTGCGCCGAGACGACGTCGCCGACGACGATCGAGTGGTCGCCCCCGTCGTGGACGGCCCGCGTGCGGCACTCCAGGGTCGCGATGGCGGTGTCGAACAGGGCGAGCCCCAGCGTGCCCCGGCGGTGGGACCAGCGGTCGAGCTGTCCGTGGAGCGTGCGGCCGCGCTTGGCGAAGGCCCGGGACGCCTCCTCGCCGTCCTCGCCGAGGATCGAGATCCCGAAGATCCCGGCGGCGAGCACGGCGTCGTGGAACCTGGCGATCCGCTCGACGCAGACGAGCACGAGCAGCGGGTCCAGCGACACCGAGGCGACGGAGTTGACGGTCATCGCGTGGTCGACCCCGCCGTGCAGGGTGGTGGCCACCGCGACGCCGGTGGCGAAGCGGCCGGTCACCTTGCGGAAGACCGCCTGGTCCACCTGGTTCTCGACGGGTCCGTGATGCACGCGCGCCTGCTTATGCGGACATTCCATCCGAAAGATTGATGGAACCCGCTTTGCCATACGGGCCCTGGTGCAGCAACCAGGAACCGGACGAAGGGATGAGCAGGACGGCGACCACCAGGGCGACCGCTCCGCAGCCGAGGTACCAGTAGCCGGGGATGTTGGCCGCGACGACCAGGTCCCCCTCGGACTTCTTGACCGAGAACAGCAGCGCCGCCAGCATCCAGCCCATGCCGGGGACGAAGGCCCCCAGTTTGGTGCCCATCAGCCGCCCCGCGCCGTACAGCAGGGCGAACAGCAGCAGGGCCAGCGCGATGGGGATGGGCGGGACGGCGTCGCCCACGTCCCAGGAGTGCTCGAGACCCGAGACGACGCCGAAGACCGCGCCGAGCACGAAGAGCACACCGTAGGCCGCGCCCGTGATCATGGCGTCATCGGGCTCCTGCTCCGCCTCGACACCGGTCCCGGCCTGCTCTTCCTCCATGATTGGCAAGGCTAGCCGATGCCCGCGAAGAGATCGTCTTCGCGGGTGTACGGCTCGCCGAGACCCCCGGCCTCGGCGGGGAGACCCGTGGCCGCCGGTCCGCGCGTCCCATCCCGGAGGATGTAGTACTCGATGCCGAGCGAGTCCTGGCCGGAGCTCTCCGAGACCACGAACCAGGGGGCGGAGAGGTCGATCTGGGAGCGGTGGGCCCGCATCGCGTCGAGCTTGGCGCCGGCGTGCGGCCGCGCGTCGATCTCGGTGGTGATGTCGGCGTCGGCGGCGCCGAATGGCAGCTCGTCCAGCGTCTCCTCGGTGAAGAACTCGAAGTCGGTGTCGCGCATGGCCACCGCGACCCGGCGCATGACCGTCTTGGGCATGGTCGTGTAGTAGAACTTGGCGACCTGCCACGGCTCGCCCTCCCCGAAGGAGGCGTCGGCGGCCAGCTCGTAGGCCCGCCAGGCCACGCGGTGGGCCTGGATGTGGTCGGGGTGGCCGTAGAAGCCGTTGTCGTCGTAGGTCACGATCACCTGGGGCCGGACCTCACGGATGATCTTCACGAGCTCCCCGGCGGCCTCGTCGAGGTCGGCGCGCCAGAAGCAGTCGGGGTTGTCGTTGGTGGCGACGTCCATCATGCCGGAGTCGCGCCAGCGGCCCGGGCCGCCGAGGAAGCGGTGGTCGTCCACGCCGAGCGCCTTACAGGCGGCCTCCAGCTCCCCGATGCGGTGCTCCCCCAGGGCGTCCTCCTTGTCGGAGGCCAGATGGGCGAGATCGGGCACCACGATCTCCCCCTCCTCGCCCAAGGTGCACGTCACGAGCGTCACATGGGCGCCCTCGGCGGCGTATTTGGCCATCGTGGCGCCCGTGCCGCTCGTCTCGTCATCGGGATGGGCGTGCACGAGCATCAAACGGCGATCAGTCATGTCTTCGAGGTTATCCCCAGCCCCCGACAGGAAGCATCTCCCTGGTTGTTGGCCTGGCAATATGAGGAGCATGAGTGAGAGCTTCCCGCGCCTTTACGCCAGGACCCGCCGCTTCACCCTCGGGGTGCCCCGCGGCTTCACCATCGCCCCGGGGGGAGACCGGGTCGTCTTCCTGCGCAGCCGGTCCGGCACCGACCCGGTGACCTGCCTGTGGGAGCTCGACCTCGGCACGGGCGCCGAGCGCCTCGTGGTCGACCCCGCCGACCTCGGCGCCGCCGACGAGGACCTGCCGCCCGAGGAGCGGGCCCGGCGTGAGCGCGCCAGGGAGCAGGCGGGCGGCGTGGTCGCCTACGGCGCCGACTCCGCCGTGGCGTCGGCGGTCTTCGCGCTGTCGGGCGGGCTCTACCTCGCCGAGCTGAGGTCGGGCGCCGTGCGGCGGCTCGACACCCCCGGCGCGGTGATCGACCCGCGCCTGTCCCCCGACGGCACCCGTGTGGCGTACGTCACGGGCGGCGCCCTGCGCGTCCAGGACCTCGCCACCGGTCACGACCGCGCCCTGGCGACCCCCGAGGCGGGCGGCGTGACGTACGGGCTGGCGGAGTTCATCGCCGCCGAGGAGCTCGACCGCATGACCGGCTACTGGTGGTCGCCCGACGGCACGGCGCTGCTCGCCGAGCGCGCCGACGAGTCGCCGGTCCAGACCTGGCACATCGCCGACCCGGCCAACCCCGCCAAGCCGCCCGTCCCGGTCGCCTACCCCTCGGCCGGCACGGCCAACGCCAGGGTCGAGCTGCTGGTCCTCGGCCTCGACGGCTCGCGCACGGCGGTCCCCTTCGACGACGAGTACCTCGTGACGGCCGCCTGGGACCGGTTCGGCCCCTCGATCGTCACGATGCCGCGCGACCAGAAGGCGATGCGGCTGTTCTCCGTCGACCCCGCCACGGGCGCGACCGAGCCGGTCCGCGAGGACACCGACGACGCGTGGGTGGAGGTCGTGCAAGGAGTGCCCGCCCGGCTGTCCGACGGCACCCTGGTGTGGGTGGCCGACTCCGGCGGCGGGCGGCGCCTGTTCATCGGAGACGAGCCGGTCACGCCGCCGTCCCTGCACGTCCGCGACGTGGCGAGCGTCGACGGCGACACCGTCCTGTTCCGCGCGAGCGCCGAGCCCACCGAGATCCACCTGTGGACCTGGTCCGGGGGCTCCATCTCCCCGGTCACCACCGAGCCCGGCGTCCACAACGGCCGCCTGTCCGGCGGCACCCTCCTCACCATCTCCCACTCCCTCCACACCGCCGCCACCACCGTCCAGGTGGGTGTGGGTGGCAAGCGGTTCCACATCGGGTCGCTCGCCGAGCGGCCGAAGCTGGAGCCCCGGGTCTCGCTGGTCCGCACGGGCGAGCGCGGCCTCGCCACCGCCGTGCTGCTGCCGAGCGGCCACGTCCCCGGCTCCCGGCGCCTGCCCGTCCTCATGGACCCGTACGGCGGGCCGCACGCGCAGCGGGTGACGGCCTCCGGGCGGGGGTTCCTGGAGTCCCAGTGGTTCGCCGACCAGGGCTTCGCGGTGATCGTGGCCGACGGCCGGGGCACCCCGGGGCGCGGCCCCGCCTTCGAGCGCGAGGTGCTGCACGACCTGGCGACCCCTGTGCTGGAGGACCAGGTCGACGCCCTCAAGGGCGCCGCCCAGCTCTACCCCGACGACCTCGACCTGTCCCGGGTGGCCATCAAGGGGTGGTCGTTCGGCGGGTTCCTCGCGGCGCTCGCGGTCATGCGCCGGCCCGACGTGTTCCACGCGGCCATCGCCGGGGCGCCGGTCACCGACTGGCGGCTCTACGACACCGCCTACACCGAGCGCTACCTCGGCCACCCCGCCGAGCTTCCCGACGTGTACGCCCGCTCCTCGCTGATGGCCGACGCCGAGAAGCTGGAGCGCCCGCTCCTGCTCATCCACGGCCTCGCCGACGACAACGTGGTGGCCGCCCACACCCTGCGCCTCTCATCGGCCCTGGTCGCCGCCGGCCGCCCCCACACCGTCCTCCCCCTGTCCGGCGTCACCCACATGACCCCCCAAGAGGTGATCGCCGAAAACCTGCTCCTCCTCCAGGTCGACTTCCTCAAGTCCTCCCTGACCCCGTGACCCACGAACCGCTCCCCCCACCTCCCGATCAGGGGAGGTGGGGGGAGCGGTCATGGGGTGGGGCCGTGCCAGCTGGTCCAGAGGGCGGCGTAGGCACCGCCCTGGGCGACCAGTTCGTCGTGTGAGCCCAGCTCGCTGATGCGGCCGTCCTCGACCACGGCGACCCGGTCGGCGTCGTGCGCCGTGTAGAGCCGGTGCGCGATGGCGATGACCGTGCGCCCGTCCAGGACGGCCGCGAGCGACCGTTCCAGGTGACGGGCCGCGCGCGGGTCGATCAGCGAGGTCGCCTCGTCCAGGACCAGCGTGTGCGGGTCGGCGAGCACCAGCCGGGCGAGCGCGACCTGCTGCGCCTGCGCCGGCGACACCGCCAGGCCGCCGGAGCCGACGACCGTGTCCAGCCCCTCGGGCAGCGCCTCCACCCACTCCGACGCGTCGACCGCCTTCAGCGCCCCGGCGACCGCCTCGTCCCCGGCGTCCGGCCGGGCGATCAGGACGTTGTCTCTCAGCGTGCCCCGGAACACGTGGTGTTCCTGGGTGACGAGCGCCACGTGCCCGCGCAGCTCGTCCAGGGGCAGGTCGACCAGCGGCACCCCGCCGACCGTGACCACTCCGGTGCGCGGACCGTGGATCCCGGCCAGCAGCCGGCCCAGGGTCGACTTCCCCGCGCCCGACGGGCCGACCATCGCGAGCCGCTCCCCGGGCGCGACCCGCAGCGACACGCCGTGCAGCACGTCATGGCCCTCCCGGTAGGCGTACCGGACGTCGTCGGCGACCATCTCCTCGCCGTCGGGACGCTCGGTGCCGACGTTGCGGTCGTCGGGCACGTTGGCCACCCCGAGCAGCCGGGCCATCGACGCCCCGCCGACCTGGAGCTCGTCCACCCACGACAGCAACCGGTCGAGCGGGTCGATGAGCTGCTGCACGTACAGGGTGGCGGCGGTGACCTGCGCCAGCGACACCCAGCCGCGCAGGTAGAACATGCCGCCGATCAGCAACGTCGCCACGACCGGGATGACGTAGCCGAACTCGACCATGGGGAACCACACCGTGCGCAACCCCAGGGTGTACCGCTCGGCCGCCCACGACCTGGCGATGTCGGTGTCGGTGCGCTCGTGCCGGCGGTGCTGCAGGCCGAACGCCTCGACCGTCCTCGCGCCTTCCACGGTCTCGGTGAGGCCCTCGGTCATGTCCGCCCACGCGGCGTTCTCGCGCAGGTAGCCGTCCCTGGCCCGCTTGAGGTACCACCGGGTGGAGAACCAGATCAGCGGCACGGCGATGAGCGTCGGCAGCACGAGAAGCGGCCCGACCAGGGCCAGCGCGCCGAGGACGAACGCTCCCGCCACCACGGCGATGAGCGTCTCCGGCACGGCGTGGCGCACGGTGCGCGACAGCGCGTCGACGTCACGGGACGTGCGGGTGACCAGGTCGCCGGAGCCGGCCCGCTCCACGGTCGACAGGGGCAGCGCGAGGACGCGGTCGACGAACTCCTCCCGCAGCTCCGCGAGGACCTTCTCGCCGAGCCTGGCCGACACGTACACGGCGTACCGGATCAGGACCGCCTGCACGACGATGAAACCGGCGATGGTCAGCGCGACCGTGTCGACGCTGACGCCGGTGCCGTCGCGCACGCCCTCGACCAGCTCGCCGAGCAGGCGCGGCCCGGCGAGCCCGGCGACGGCGCCGAGGCCGTGCAGGCTCAGGGCGAGCGTGAGCGCGCCGGGGTACTTCAGCGTCAGCCTGCGCGCGTACGCCCGGACCTGTGCCTGGTCGGCGACGGGCAGGATCCGCCTCTGGTTCCCGCCGGCGGCCGGTGCCCGATCGGACGGCTTCCCCTGTCCCCCGTCCTGGGCCTGATCCCGCACTCCCCCGCCCCCGTCCGGGGTCTGGTCCCGCACCCCGGCGGGCCCGGGTTTCTCCTTGACGGACGGCTTTCGTTCGCCGGGATTATGGGCGGTGTCCTGGCGGTTCTCGTTCGCCGGGTCCTGACCCGTATCGCTCTCGTCCAGCACTGGCTCGCTGGCCTGGTGCACGCTCACGTTCAGTCCTCCCCTCGGGTGACGGTCGCGGTGTAGTCGGGGTGGGTGGCGAGCAGGGAGCGGTGGGTGCCCTCGGCGCGTACCCGGCCGTCCCGCATGTAGATGACGTGGTCCGCCCGGCCGAGGACGAGCGGGCTGGTCGTGCAGACCAGCGTCGTGCGTCCCTGGCGGGCGTCGCCGAGCCGCTCGGCGATGCGCGCCTCCGTGTGCGCGTCGACGGCGCTCGTCGGCTCCACCAGGATCAGCACCTCCGGCGCGGCGAGCAGCGCCCGTACGAGCCGCAGCCGCTGCTGCTGGCCGCCGGAGAACTCCCTGCCGGCCTCGGCGACGTGCGAGTCGAGCCCCTCGGGCAGCGCCTCGACCACGTCCTCGGCGCAGGCGGCGCGCAGCGCGCGGCGCAGGTCGTCGTCGGTGGCGGAGCCGGTGACGTCGAGCTGGTCGCGCAGCCGCCCGCTGAACAGCCGGGCGTCGTTGCCCGCCACCAGGATGCGGCGCCGGACCTCGGGCAGCGGCAGATCGGCCAGCGGGACGCCCCCGAAGGAGGCGTCCGCCGCGACGTAGTGTCCGAGCCGGTCGGCGACGGCGATCGCGTCCTCGGGTACGGCCCCGGCCAGGGCGGTGAACCGTCCCTGCGGAACGGTCACCCCGGAGGCCTCGTCGGCCAGGTCGCCGCCGGGTGTGGTGGCCGTGCCCTCGCCCTTGATCTCGGGGTCGAGCGCCAGGATGCGGACGACCCTGCGGGCGGCGACGTGGCCCTTGGTGAGCTTGTCGGCGGCTTCTGTGAGCGTGCGCAGCGGCCCGACCAGGAACAACGCGTACCCGTAGAAGGCGACGAGCTGACCGATGGTGATCGTGCCGTCCATGGCGTAGTGGGCGCCCTGCCAGGTGACGAACGCGATGAGGACGCCCGGCAGCAGGAGCTGGGCTCCTTCCAGCGTGGCGTCGACCGAGGCCACCCGCACACCGGCGAACCGCACGCTCTGGGACTCCTGGCGGTAGCGCTCGGCGAAGACCTGCTCGCCGCCGATGCCGCGCAGCACGCGCAGGCCGGCGACGATGTCGGAGGCCCGGGTGGCGAGGTCGCCCTGCAGGTCGCGTTGCGCGTGCTGCCGCCGGTGCAGCGGCCTGAGCAGCGGAGCGACGCCCACGGCCATCAGCGGGACGCCGGCCAGCACGATCAGGCCGAGCTGCGGTGAGGTCGTGATCAGGATGACGGTGACCGTCGCGATGGCCACGATCGCGCCGACGCCGCGCAGCAGGATGTCCATGGCGTTGCCGATGTGGGCGATGTCGGAGTTGCCGACGCTGATCACCTCGCCGGTGGACAGCAGCTTCGGCAGGGTGGCGCCGAGCCGGGTCGACTGCCGCGCGGTGACCTGCACCGTGCGGTAGGCGGCGGCCAGCCAGTTGTAGACCGCCAGGCGGTGGCGCATCACGCCGCCGAGCGCGGTCACGACCCCGAGGCCCAGCAGCACCGCCGACCAGCGGACCAGCCCGTCGGAGTCGTCGGTGGTGAGGCTGTCGACGGCCTTGCCCAGGGCGGAGGGGACCAGGGCCTGCCCGAGCCACCACAGCACGGCGAACACGACGCCGACGACCAGCGGGCCCGTCTGCGCGCGGGCGGTCCACCACAGGTATCGGAGAGGGCTGCGGGCATCGGGAATGCCGGGATCGGCATGGGGCAGGGATCGCATAACCCCCTCAGGCTGGCAAACGCGGGGTCGCGCGGCAAACGCTTTTCCGGCCCGTGTGCCGCTCTACCAGCCAGGACACGACTTCCGATCCGCCCCTCCCGAAGATCCTTCCGAGAAGGTCCGTCAACTATGGTTGACATCGCGGCGGCGTCAACTTATATTGACATACATGAGCGACACGGCACAGTTGGCCTCCGACGCCGGCAGCCGCGATCCGTCCGTCGGGCTCAGGGCCGTACGGGCGTTGCGGATCCTTGTCGAGCGGCTGGAGGCGCTCCAGGTGGACAGCGCACGGGATCAGGGCTGGTCCTGGCAGGAGATCGCGGTACTGCTCGGCGTGAGCAGGCAGGCGGTTCACAAGAAGTACGCGGGCGGCCGCGGTCTACTCAGACGGGAGAAGTAAGGATGTTCGAGCGGTTTCACGAGGACGCGCGGCAGACGGTGGTACTGGCCCAAGAAGAGGCCCTCCTGTTCGACCACGACCACATCGGCACCGAGCACCTGCTGCTCGCCCTCCTGCGGCAACCCGGCACGGTGCCCGCCACGGTCCTCGCCCGGCACGGGCTGGAGCACGACGACGTGGGCGACAGGATCGGGCGGCTCGTCGCGGCGGCCGCGCCCGACGACCTGGACGCCTCGGCGCTGGAGTCGATCGGCATCGACCTGGACGCGATCCGGGAGAAGGTCGAGGCCACCTTCGGGCCGGGGGCCCTCGACCGTGAGCCCCGCTCCCGCCGTGACCGGCCGTGGCGGGTGGGGGGTCGCCTCCCCTTCACCCGGCGGGCGAAGAAGGTGCTGGAACTCTCCCTGCGCGAGTCCCTGGCCCTCGGCCACAACTACATCTGCGGCGGCCACATCCTGCTGGGCCTGCTCAGGGAGGGCGAGGGCCTGGCCGCCAAGGTCATCGCCGACGCCGGGGTCGACTTCGACACCCTCCGCCAGGAGATCCGCGCCGAACTCGGCTGACCCCTCGGCGGCCCCGCACTCGGCGGATCAGGTCTCTTCGCGGGTCAGGGCGAGACGACGTCGAGGACGGCCGTGGCGGTCTGGCGGGGGTCGTCCACCCAGGGGAAGTGGCCGCAGCCGCGCAGCCAGGCGATCTCGGCCTTGGGGAACCAGCCGGCCATGACCTCGGGGGCCCGGCTGCCGACGTTCCAGTCACGGTCCCCGACGAGAAGGGACACCGGGGCGGTGACCGCGCCGAACGTCGCCAGGTCGAAGGCGGGATCGTCGAAGCCCGCACTGGCGACGGGGGCGTACGCGGTGCCCTCCACGTCGAAGGCGTGCGCCCGCGCGGCGGCGTCCCACCGCCCGTAGAACAACGGCATCATCCGGTCGGTCAGGGCGTCCACCTCCTCCTCCGTCGTCGCCGACGCCATCTCCCTGACCGCCGCGAGGGCGTCGCCGAGCCACGGCTCCTGGCCGAAGAGCTGCTTGGCGTAGGTCTCGCGATCGGTCTCACCGTCCCGCACGGGGACCAGGCGACGGGTGGGGGTGAGCAGCACCAGGCGCCGTACACGTGAGGGGTGCCTGGCCGCGTACACCGCGACCGGCAGCGCTCCCGCGGAGTGGCCCAGCAGGTCGAGGGTGTCCACGTCCAGGTGCCGCCGCAGGGCTTCGAGGTCGTCCGCCAGGTCCGTGAACCGGTAATGGCCGGCGGCGGCAGACTGACCGACGCCCCGGGGGTTCAGCAGCACGAGGGTGCGGTGCCGGTCGAGGCCGCCGAGCGTCTCCAGGTACGACGCGGGCCGGGCGGGACCACCTGGCTGGCAGACGAGCAACGGCCCCCTGCCCCGTAGGTCGTAGTGCAGGGGCGTACCGGCCGAGGAGGCGAAGAAGGGCACAGGAGTCCTCATGATCGCTGGTCAGGGAGCACCAGTATTCGGGGGCGACCGGGACACCGTCCACGGATTTCCGGAGCGATCTTCAGATGGGTGCGCCCGGCGGCGGGCGCCCGGTGCGGCGGGGGTACGGCCGCGCGGCGGGCCGTCGTGCCGGCGATCTGTGAGGGGAGTCGGCCGGTCATGGCTGGAGACGGGGGGTTTCGCGCGTCTCGGCGTCGAAGTGGCCGTGGAATGCCCGGTTTCTCAGATTGGCCGATGCCATCGGGGTGCGGATGGTCTCGATCGGCGTGACCGGGGCTGCTCTTTCGTGGTGGTGCGGTGATTCTTTCTGGCTGTCCGGGCGGCGATTCTGTTGGCTTTCCGGTTTCAGGTCTTCAATTGGTTTCGAGGTGGCTTTTCGTATTCCGGGAGGTTCGGAGTTTCTAGTCCCAGGTGGTGCCGGGGGTCTTTCCGAAGCCGTCCCAGGTGGTGCCCGCGGCGCGGGAGTCCCAGGTGGTGCCAGCGGCGCGGGTGGCGGTGTTCCTGGCGGGGGAGAAAGTGGAGTTCGTCATTTCGTTGCTCTTTTCCGGGAGGTTTTGTGTTCGTCCTTGTGAGAACAACTCTCCGGCAATTCAGCGCCCCGAACCAGACGAATGGACGGCAGCAAGCTGCCCGCCCGTGACCACTTCCTGCCACCCGCACAGGAGACGGCGAGAACGCCCTGCTCCGGGGTCTAGGACGGGCGTAGTCCGAGGGCGGCCGCGGCGGCCCGCAGGGCGGTCAGGTGGTCGTCGGGCGAGCTCAGGCCGGTGCCCATCGTGTTGACGGAGAGGTGCGTGGCGCCGGACTCCCGCCACCGGCCTGCCACCCGGTTCAGTTCCTCCGCGTCTCCCGTCCAGGTGGCGCGGCCGTCCATGCCGAGCATCGACGGGTCGCGTCCCGCCTGGACGGCGGCCTCGTGGACCATCGCCTTCGCCTCGTCCAGCTTCGGCCCGGGGAGCATCTGCGGAAACCAGCCGTCGGCCAGGCGCCCGGTACGGCGGTAGGCGGCCGGCGACTGCGCCCCGAACCAGATGGGGATCGGCCGCTGCACCGGCAGGGGCGCCAGCCCGGCTCCGGTCACCCGGTCGTACTCGCCCTCGAAGGTGACCGACCGCTCGGTCCACAGCCGGCGCATCAGCTCGACCTGTTCCTCCATGCGCCTGCCCCGGGTGGTGAAGTCCTGGCCGAGCGCCTCGTACTCGACCGGGTTCCAGCCGAGCCCCACGCCCAGCCGCAACCGGCCGGAGCTGAGCAGGTCGACCTCGGCCGCCTGCTTGGCCACCAGCGCCGTCTGCCGCTGGGGCAGGATGATGATCGAGGCGACCAGCTCCAGCGTGGTCAGCGCCGCCAGGTACCCGAAGAGCACCATCGGCTCGTGGAACGTCGTGTCCACGTCGTAGACGCCGCGCCAGCCCTCGTGGACCGCCGGGTCGGCGCCGAGGACATGGTCATAGGCGATGAGGTGCTGGAAACCGAGCTCCTCGACCCCTTGGCCGTACGCGCGCACCGCGCCCACGTCCCCGCCGATCTCGGTCTGGGGGAACACGACACCGATCCGCATCCGACGCTCCTGTCACCTGGACGAACTGGAGAACCCATCATTCCGCGCGCACCCCCGCCGGTCCGCGCGCGACGCCCGGACACCGCCACCTCGACCGCCGATCGCCCCCGATCCACAACCGGACGCGCCCTCAGGGGGAAGCACGAAGTACAGCCCGCGTATCTGGACAATGTTCTCGGTATTCGCATTGCCGTACCTGATCTTGCCTACCATCCGGGTGTCGGAGCAGCGGACACGACGTGCACGGAGGAAATCGGCGATGCGCATGAGAAGAAGCGGATCCGCGGTCATCGCGGCGTTGGCGGCCACCGCCCTCTGGGGAGGTACCGCGAACGCCGCCCCGGCCTCGCAGTTCACCGTGGTGAACGGGGCCATCAGGACGGCGACCGGCACACCCGTCCCCGCGTCGGGCACCCAGGCCTCACTGTGGAGCGATACCAGCTACGCCACCACGACGATCGACGGCTCCGGCCGGGTGGCGATCGGCGCGATCGGCGACAACTGCGAGGGGTGGCCGACCGTCCAGGTGACGGTGGACGGCACGGTCGCCGGCCAGACCACGATCGTCAGCGCCACCAGCTACGGCACCTACCCGGTGGGACCGGCGCTCGGCGCGGGCACGCACTCCGTCAAGATCCAGTTCATCAACGACCTGAGCACGGCGGCGTGCGACCGCAACGTCCACCTGGCCTACGCCCGGATGGAGTCGCCCGTCACCGACACCAAGTTCAGCTTCGCCGTCATGCCCGACACCCAGCAGGAAGTGCTGAACGCGGGCGACACCCGCTTCAAGAACCGGACCGACTGGCTCGCCGGCAACCGGGCCGCGCTCGACCTGCGGTTCGTGACGCACACCGGTGACGTCGTCAACTGGGACACCCCCGACCATTCGCAGTACATGGTCGCGCGGAACGCCATGCGGTCGCTGGAGACGGCGAAGGTGCCGTACTCGCTGGCGATCGGCAACCATGACACGCAGGCGACCGGTGTCGGCGGCTCGGCCCGCGACCCCGCTCACACGCGGGAGCTCGTCCGGGACACGACCGTCTTCAACCAGTACTTCACCGCTGCGCAGTACGGCGCCGTCAAGGGGCAGTTCGAGCCGGGCAAGGTCGACAACTCGTTCTCGACCTATGACGCCGGCGGGGCACAGTGGCTGGTGATGACCCTTGAGCTGTGGCCGAGGACCGAGGTGGTCGACTGGGCCAAGAGCGTCGTCGCCGCCTACCCGCACCACAACGTCATCGTGGCCACGCACGACTACATCGACGCGAACGGCGCGATCGAGCAGAGCGCCGGGTACGGCGCCACCAGCCCGCAGTACCTGTACGACAACCTCATCAAGCAGTACGCCAACATCATGTTCGTCTTCTCCGGGCATGTCGGCATCGCGGGGAACAGGGTGGACACCGGCGTGCACGGCAACAAGATCTACTCGTTCCTGCAGACGTTCCACTCCAACACCACCAACCCGGTGCGCCTGGTCGAGATCGACACCCAGGCGGGCTCGGTGCGCACCTGGATCTACGGGCCGTACACCAACCAGTCGTTCACCGAGTACGACCGCTCCTTCACCGGCATCGGCCTGGTGCACTGACTCTGATCCCGCGGGACGCAATGGCCATGCCGAAGGCCGGCCGGTGGGCCAGGGGATGGAGTCTCGCGGGGGTCGGGCCGTCCGCTTTGTTCGCCCGATTTCTTCGGTGTCCGCCGGTGCCGCCGATCCGAATGCGGATCAAGGTGGTCTTAGCCGGGGCTTTCGGGCTTTTCTCGTCTTACTAGATGGGATCTGCTGCTATTCGTCGGTCGTTGTTTCCAGTTGGGATTCTTGCTGATTAATCTGTTCGGTCTTTCTTAGTCCCAGGTGGTGCCGGGGGTCTTGGAGAAGCTGTCCCAGGTGGTGCCGGCGGCGCGGGAGTCCCAGGTGGTGCCGGCAGTGCGGGTGGCGGAGAAAGTGTTGTTCGTCATTGTCGTTCTCTTTTCTTCGGAGGTTTTGTGTTCGTCCTTGTGAGAACAACTCTCCGGCAATTCCGCGCCCCGAACCAGATGAATGGACGGCAGCAAGCTGCCCGCCCCTGACCACTTCCTGCCACCATCTCGGGGGACGTGCCGCCGGTCCCGCCGACGAAGGACGTAACCGCAGGTGAGAGCCCCGCACGGCCGCCCGTACGCATCGGGTGATCGCCTTCCGCGACGGCAGGCGCGCCTCACCGGAACACGAAAACCGGCGTGTATTCCTTGCATGGCATATGCCTCCTGTGGCATATTGGGCCGAGTGCCCGATGCGATCTGGTCCGTGCTGATCGATCCGAACCGCCGCGCGATACTCGAGCTCCTGCGTGAGCGCCCCCGCGCCGTCGGTGAGCTGGTCGACGCGCTCGACCTCAGCCAGCCGGCCACGTCCAAGCACCTCCGGGTGCTGCGCGACGCGGGCGTCGTCCGCGTCGAGCAGGACGCGCAACGCCGCGTCTACACCCTCGACCCCGCCCCGCTGGCCGAGCTCGACGCATGGCTCGCCCCCTACCGGCGGCTGTGGAACGCCCGGCTCGACACGCTCGGGCGGTACCTCGACGACACCAAGGAGACCTGATGAACCTCGGAACCTACATCGAGCACAACGGGCGGACGGTGACCTCGTCAGGTGGGTTTCGGCACGGGGACGGTCTCTGGTTTGCCGGTGTCTGGTTGGTCCGTTACCGGTACGCCGGTGTCCGGTTCTTGGGGCGGGTCGCTGAGCTGTTCGCGCAGGTAGTTCCACACCACGGCGATCAGGGCCGCGACCGGTACGGCGAGCAGGCTGCCCACGATGCCCGCCAGGCTGCCGCCCAGCGTCACCGCCAGAAGGATCACCCCCGCGTGCAGGCCGAGACCTCGGCTCTGCACCATGGGCTGGAACACGTTCCCCTCTAGCTGCTGCACGGCGACGATGATGGCGAGCACGACCAGCGCGTCCGTCCACCCGTTGGACACCAGCGCGATGAGGACCGCGACGAACCCGGCGAACAGGGCTCCGACGATGGGGATGAACGCCGAGACGAAGGTCAGGACGGCCAGGGGCAGGACCAGCGGTACGCCCACGATCCACAGGCCGAGACCGATGAAGACGGCGTCGAGCAGGCCCACGAAGGCCTGGGAGCGTACGAACGAGCCGAGGGTGTCCCAGCTACGCGCGGCCACGGTCGGCACGTCCGTGGCGAGTCGGCCGGGTAGCTGACGGGTCAGCCAGGGCAGGAACCGCGGGCCGTCCTTGAGGAAGAAGAACATCAGGAAGAGCGCCAGGACGGTGGTGACCAGGCCGTTGACCACGGTGCCCACGCCGGTGAGGGTGGCGGTGACGATGCTGCCGACACTGGCCTGGACGCGCTTGACCCCGCTGTCGAGTGCGCTGCTGACCTGGTCCGCGCTGATGTTCAGCGGTGGCCCGGCGGCCCAGTCGCGCAACTGCTGGATGCCTCTGCCCACCCCGGCGGACAGCTCGCCGGACTGGGACGCCACCGGGACGGCGATCAGCACCACGGTGCCTGCGGCGACCAGGAGGAAGAGGATGGTCACCACCGAGGCGGCCAGGGCGGGATGCCAGCCGTGCCGGCGCAGGAAGCGGGCCACGGGCCAGGTCAGGGTGGTGAGGAGCAGGGCGATCACGAGCGGCCAAATAACGGACCACATCTGGCCGAGGACCCATACGGCTACCGCGGCCATCAGCAGGACGACGAGCATCTCCAGGGAGATGAGCGCCGACGTGCGCAGCGCGGTGCGCGTCTTCGTGGCATTGAGCATGTCAGGCACAAGGACACCCTAGGCACAGTCCAGAGGAAACGGACTCGGGCCGGCGCCGATGAGTGACCCCCTCGCCCGGGGCCCGAGCGCTCACCTCCCGTGACGCCGCCATCTGCGTCGTAGTGACGCGGCCATCTGCGTCGCGGTATTGGCAGTGACGCGACCATCTGCGTCGCGGTATTGGCAGTGACGCGACCATCTGCGTCGCGGTATTGGCAGTGACGCGGCCATATGCGCGCGTATCGGTGGGGCGCCCTGTCGTGGCGTAACCCTCCTACAGCGCCGCCTGGAACCAGACCGTTCTGCCTGCCTTGCCGTCGTGACGGGATCCCCACGCGGTCGCGATCATGTCGACCAGCCACAGGCCCCGTCCGCCCTCGCTGCCGGCCTCCACCATCCGCGCCACGGGCGCGCTCGTGGCCGATCCCGCGTCGGTCACCTCCACGTGGACGAACCGGGAAGAAAGGGTCACGCGTACGGTCACCCGCCCATCGGCCCTGCTCCCGGAGGACGAGTGCTCCACCGCGTTGGTGACCACCTCGCTCAGCAGGAGCATGACGTCGTCCTGCACCGGACCGGCGACCCGCGTGGCCAGCAGCCCGCGCGCCCACGCCCGGGTCGCGGGCACGGACGCGATCCCGCCGGGAAAGTCCCCGATCCACGCGTCCGAACTGGGCGCCTCATCGCATTGCCGCAGCCCGACCGGCCCTGGCCGCCGGAAGCTACCCCCTCGATCCCTTTTCACTCGTCCCGCCCCTCGCTCACAGATGATGAATCGCTTTTCTTTCCGTCCTGCCGGATAAACATGGCGTGTGCTTGTATTGCCTTCGTGACCGGTGATTCCAAGCCTGATCGGCGGCCCAGAAGATGACCGGTGATGACAGCGGCCGGTTTAATCAAACCTCGGACCGGAATCGCCGCCCAAGATGAAAAGCCCGATTTTCTCTATTCGAGAGGATCGCCATGACCGTGGAGCAATTCCCCGACCCCGGGTCCCCTCGCGTGCCGTTCGGCACCGAGATGCGCCGCCTGCGCGAGGCCGCTCAGCTCTCCCAGGCCGCCGTGGCCACCCGCCTGGGATGCACACAGACCCAGGTGAGCCGCCTCATACGACTATGGGCATATCCTGAGCGCGGGTCCCGCAAGATGATCGAGGAAGCGAAACAGCAATGGACTTGAGTGTCGCCGTATGGCGGAAGTCGTCACGATCTTCAGGCAATGGCGGGCAGTGTGTAGAAGTAGCCGACAATCTTCCCGGCGTGGTCGCCGTACGTGACAGCAAGATTCCGGATGGACCTAACCTGATTTTCGGTCCCTCCGAGTGGCGGTCCTTCGTCATCGGCGTCAAGGCAGGCAGCTTCAGCAATCTGTCCTGACTCGTCGGGAATTCACCCCTGCAGCGGGTGACCGGGAATTCGATGGGGACCTGGAGTCCTGGGCCTAACACTGTGGTGTTCGCCGATGCCATCCGTCGGGTACCGATCGCGATGGTCTTGGTCGACTTGGCCTGGCGGTCCGTGCGCTTTCTTGCCTGCGGTGTCGCAGTATTTCCTGAAGCCGTTCAGCGAACGGTCGTGTTCATTTTCCAGCGGCTGTTCGAGGGGCTTTCCGGTTTTTCAGTCCCAGGTGGTGCCGGGGGTCTTTCCGAAGGTGTCCCAGGTGGTTCCGGCGGTGTGGGAGAAGGAGTCCCAGGTGGTGCCGGCGGCGCGGGTGGCGGTGTTCTTGGCGGCGGGGGAGAAAGTGGAGTTCGTCATTTTCGTTCTCTTTTCCGGGAGGTTTTGTGTTCGTCCTTGTGAGAACAACTCTCCGGCAAACAGAACCCTGGAACCAGACGAATGGACGGCAGCAAGCTGCCCGCCCCTGACCACTTCCTGCCATTTGAAAAAGCTACCTGGCAACGCGTGCGGCAGCACCTCACGCCAGGCCAGGTCAGGACCCTGCGCCGCCTGTCGCGCACACGAAGATCATCGCTTGCGCAGCGCCCTGACCGGCCCTGGCTTGGCAGATCGCAGCCGTTACCGGACTCAACGCTGTGGACGAGCCGGGACCGTACGCCGGGGTGGGGTTTCGCGGGTATCCCATCGCGTACTGGCCAAGCGGCGCTCGGTCAGCGTGAGAAGATCGAAGATTTCACGAGCCAGGTATCCCGTGGTCTGCCGCTCAACCTGCTTGGGATGCACGATGCGGGCCCCGGCGAGTTCTTCCAGCGCCTGACGGGCAGCAGGGTGAGTGACCGACAACAGTTGCTGTACGGTACGGGCGGTCATGACCGGCACCGCCGGCAACAACTCAAGAAGACGAGCGACCGCCGAACCGGACCGGGGAGAGGGCCGCAGCCCGCGAGATTGCCGGAAGAGGCGGTGCCGCTCCAGCCACTCCGCGCGCAGCTCAGTGAGTTCGTCGGCGAACCTCTCCGCCTGCTCGACAGCCGTCGTCGTGGCCGTGAGGAAAACATGTAGCCAAGCGTTCCGAGCGGACTGAGCTTCCTGCGACGCCATTTCGCCGTTGTATCGAAACGCCGTGAGCCCGTTGACGTATTCATCCGAGCGCGTGAGTAAAACCAAGCTGATCGGAAGGATCGCGTTCGGGGTCAGCCCGCGCCGAGTGAGGACTGTGTGAATGAGCGCCCGGCCGACTCTGCCGTTGCCATCGGTGAACGGATGGATGGTCTCGAACTGCGCATGGACCAGTGCGGCCTGGATGAGAGGCGCGTGCGGAGCGTCGTTGACATAGGACGCGAGATCGGCAATAAGCGCAGGGACGTGCTCGGGCGGAGGCGGGACGAACTCGGCGTCCAAAGGGTGCCAATTGCCGCCGCCGATCCAATTCTGCACCTCCCGTAGGCCGTGGTTCCTGTCCTCGGGCAGCAGAGCCTGATGCAAAGCCACGATGTCGGCCGTCGAGACGGCCTCGACAGCGACCAGTTCGGTGACGGCCCGCCGAAGCGCTGTCACATTGTTGGCCACCAGCTTTGCCGTCGTGGTGAATCCTTGTGTGACCCCCGTGTCGCCGTCGGCGAGTTCGGCCAGCGCCACCTGCTGCGGGGAAGCCTGCAGCCCTTCGATCCTGGATGAGGCGATCGCCTCTGACCGAAGGAGGAACCGAGCGAGGCCGTCGATGCCGTGGCTTGCGGGATGCGCGACCAGCCGGCGCACCAGATTCTCAGCCTTGGAGGCTTCTTGAGCCATGCCCGAGGACACCTCAAGCGGGCCGCCACCCGCAAGGAGGTCAGGAAGGTAGGGGCGATAGAGCCCACCCCGCCGGTCCCGCTTGCTTGGGGCGTCCCAGGCTGCGGGCCATGACTCCTCGAGGTGTCCAGCCATGTCGGCCATCCTTTCACGCACGCCCTTTCGATGAAAGGATAAGCCGTATCCTTTCATCGAGGTCGACTGCATGAAAGGTTGCGCTTCTACGTGGCTGGAGGAGCGGTCGCGGCATGGGGAGGCGGCGCGGAGCGCCGAGGTGTCGGTCGTGAGGGTTGGGCGGCCCGCTCAGTACTGGCGGAACCCCTCGGGCGCGAAGATCCCCGGGCGGCGAAGGGCGCGACGGCGCGGCAGCGCGGCACCGGGTTGGACGGCGCGTGAGGGGGTCATCGGGTGCTGGTCCGGAGAAGGGTCCGGCCGGTCGTTTCCGGCGAGGAGGGTCTCGGCGGTCAATCGGCCGCTGGAATGCCCGGTTCCCTGATTGTCGCCGATGCCATCGGAGTCGAATGGCCAGAGTCGGCGTGACCGGAAGTGTTCACTTTGGTGGTGCGGTGGTTCTCTGCGCTTGTTCGATTTTCGAGGGGGACTGTTTCTCGGTTGGTGGTCGGCCGCTTGAGTTCTTTGTCTTCTCAGTCCCAGGTGGTGCCGGGGGTCTTGCCGAAGGTGTCCCAGGTGGTTCCGGCGGTCCGGGAGAAGGTGTCCCAGGTGGTGCCGGCGGCGCGGGTGGCGGTGTTCTTGGCGGCGGGGGAGGAAGTGGAGTTCGTCATTTTGTTTCTCTTTTCCGGGAGGTTTTGTGTTCGTCCTTGTGAGAACAACTCTCCGGCAAACAGAAGCCTGGAACCAGACGAATGGACGGCAGCAAGCTGCCTGCCCGTGACCACTTCCTGCCACCCGCGAAAACCACGCCCTACGACGTGCGGGAACGCTCGCGCCGTCAGCGCGGGAGGGCGACAGCGCGGGAGCCGTCAGCGCGGGAGAGGGTGGCGGGCGCGCGCGCCGTCCACGCAGGTGTCGCGGGACGTCGGGCCGCCGAAGCGCAGACGGTCGTAGGCGGTGAACGGGGGCTCCAGCGCGTCGAGCTCGTCGACCAGGGCGTGCAGGCGCCCGAGCCACTCCCCCTCCCCTGGTTCGTCCAGCTCGGTGGTGATGGCGGCCACGAGCGCGCCCTTGCGCTGGATGTTCTCCGGGGTCACCGAGTGCAGGCACACGTACCGGCCGTTGAGGTAGCCGTTGAGCTCGTCCTCCCCCTCGGCCGGGTCGGCCCAGTGGGCGGCGAACCACGCGCCGAGCCGGTCCAGGCCGCCGGCCTCCTCGGCGAGGGCGAACAGGTCGGAAGGCACCATTTCGGCGCCGTCGGAGCGCAGGTAGCCGGGCAGCGGCAGGCGCCTGTCCAGCATCAGCCGCCGGACCTCGTCCGCGTCACGTCCGTGGGTCGCGCACAGCTTCTCCAGGACGACGAACTGCTCGCTGACGTAGTCGTCGTCGGCACGCGTCATCGGATGGTCCCCGTTGACCTCGCGGAACCGCTCGGACAGGTGTCGTTTCAGATCCGCCTCGGACATGGGACGTTCCTCCGGTGCTCGCGCGGGGCGGCGCTCCGGCCGCTCTCGTCCCGCACGCTAGCCGTGGATCGTTTCGCCGAGCGTCGAACCATCCCAGGACGACCGGCATCCGGGCAGGAGTGGATCCCACCGGCGCCGGATGAATTGGACGGCTTTTCGGGCAGCGTGCCGGAACAGCCGTGTTCGCGGGAGGTGTGCTGAGCGTTTGGTACCCGGTGATTCGATGTTCGCCGATGCCGTCGATCCGGATGCGGATCAAGAGGGTCTTAGTCGGGCGGCCGGGCTGTTCTCGTTCGATCGAGCTGTTCGTTCAGGTGGATCTGATTGAACTTGATTTCTGATTGCTATGAGCGATTCTGGCGATTGTTCTGGTGTGATTAGTCCCAGGTGGTGCCGGGGGTCTTGCCGAAGGCGTCCCAGGTGGTTCCGGCGGTGCGGGAGAAGGAGTCCCAGGTGGTGCCGGCGGCGCGGGTGGCGGTGTTCTTGGCGGCGGGGGAGGAAGTGGAGTTCGTCATTTTGTTTCTCTTTTCCGGGAGGTTTTGCGTTCGTCCTTGTGAGAACAACTCTCCGGCAAACAGAAGCCTGGAACCAGACGAATGGACGGCAGCAAGCTGCCCGCCCGTGACCACTTCCTGCCACACAGAAAAGCGACCTGCCACCCCCCACGGCGTGACGTGGAGGTCATGGCAGGTCAGGGGGCCGCGCGTCCTACTTCGGGGATCTCAGGTAGTCGCGGTTCATCTGCGTGATCACGTCGAGGGAGATGCCCTTGGGGCAGACGGCGGTGCATTCGCCGGTGTTGGTGCAGCCGCCGAAGCCCTCCAGGTCCATTTGGTCGACCATCGCCACCGCCCGCGAGGCGCGTTCCGGCTGCCCCTGCGGGAGCAGCCCCAGGTGGGTGATCTTCGCGGCGGTGAACAGGGAGGCGGAGCCGTTGGGGCAGGCGGCCACGCAGGCGCCGCATCCGATGCAGGTGGCGGCGTCGAACGCGTCGTCGGCGTCGTCCTTCTTCACCGGCACGCTGTGCGCGTCCGGCGCCGAACCGGCCGGGACGGAGATGAAGCCGCCGGCCTGGATGATGCGGTCGAACGAGCTGCGGTCGACGACCAAATCCTTGATCACGGGGAAGGGCGCGGCCCGCCACGGCTCGATGGTGACCGTGGCGCCGTCCTCGAAGTGGCGCATGTGGAGCTGGCAGGTGGTGGTGGCCCGCTGTTCGCCGTGGGCCACCCCGTCGATGACCATGCCGCACATGCCGCAGATCCCCTCGCGGCAGTCGTGGTCGAACGCGACGGGGTCGTCACCGTCGAGGATGAGCCGCTCGTTCAGGACGTCCAGCATCTCCAGGAACGACATGTCCGGCGAGACGTCCGTGACCTGGTAGGTCACCATCCGGCCGGTGTCGGCGGGGCCGTTCTGCCGCCATACCTTCAGGGTGAGGTTCATTTGTAGCTCCGCGAGCTCAGCTTGACGTACTCGTAGTCGAGGGCCTCCTTGTGCAGCACCGGGACACCGTCCGCCCCGTGCTCCCAGGCGGCCACGTACGCGAAGTTCTCGTCGTCGCGCAGCGCCTCGCCCTCCTCGGTCTGGGACTCGGCCCGGAAGTGCCCGCCGCAGGACTCGGTGCGGTGCAGCGCGTCCAGGCACATCAGCTCGGCCAGGTCGAAGAAGTCCGCGACCCGCCCGGCCCGTTCCAGCGCCTGGTTGAGGCCCTCCTCGTCCCCGGGCACCTTCACGTTGACCCAGAACTCCTCACGCAGCTCGGGGATGCGCTCCAGCGCCTTGCGCAGGCTCTCCTCGGTGCGTTCCATGCCGCAGTACTCCCACATGAGCCTGCCCAGCTCGCGGTGGTAGGAGTCGGCCGTGCGGGTGCCGCCGGTGGACAGCAGCCGTCCGATCTTGCCGGTGACCTGGCCGAGTGCCTGGTCGACGCTCGCCTGGTCGACGTCGCCGAACGGCCCGCCCGCCAGGTAGTCGCCGATCGTGGTCGGCAGCACGAAGTACCCGTCGGCGAGCCCCTGCATCAGCGCGGAGGCGCCGAGCCGGTTGGCCCCGTGGTCGGAGAAGTTGGCCTCGCCGATCACGAACAGCCCGGGGATGGTGGACTGCAGGTCGTAGTCCACCCACAGGCCGCCCATCGTGTAGTGGACGGCCGGGTAGATGCGCATCGGGCGGGTGTAGGGGTCCTCGCCGGTGATGCGCTCGTACATCTCGAAGAGGTTGCCGTACTTCTCCTCGACGGCGGTCTTGCCCAGGCGGCCGATCGCGTCGGCGAAGTCCAGGTAGACGCCGAGCCCGCCGGGGCCGACGCCCCGTCCCTCGTCGCACACGTTCTTGGCGGCCCGGGAGGCGATGTCGCGCGGCACCAGGTTCCCGAAAGCGGGATATATCCGCTCCAGGTAGTAGTCGCGGTCCTCTTCCGGGATGTCGGCGGGCGCCCGGTCGTCGCCCGCGCGCACCGGCACCCACACCCGGCCGTCGTTGCGCAGCGACTCCGACATCAGGGTCAGCTTCGACTGGTAGTCGCCGCTGACCGGGATGCAGGTCGGGTGGATCTGGGTGTAGCACGGGTTGCCGAAGTAGGCCCCGCGCCGGTGCGCGCGCCAGATCGCCGTGGTGTTGCAGCCCTTGGCGTTGGTCGACAGGAAGAACACGTTGCCGTACCCGCCGGTGGCCAGCACGACGGCGTCGGCGAGGTGCGTCTCGATCTCGCCGGTCACCAGGTCGCGGACGATGACGCCGCGCGCCCGCCCGTCGCTGATGACCAGGTCGAGCATCTCGTGCCGGGTGTGCATCTCGACGGTCCCGGCCGCGATCTGCCGCTCCAGGGCCTGGTACGCGCCCAGCAGCAACTGCTGGCCCGTCTGCCCGCGCGCGTAGAACGTCCGCGAGACCTGGGCGCCGCCGAAGGAGCGGGTGTCGAGCAGGCCGCCGTACTCGCGGGCGAACGGCACGCCCTGCGCCACCGCCTGGTCGATGATGTTCACGCTCACCTGGGCGAGCCGGTAGACGTTCGACTCGCGGGCGCGGAAGTCGCCGCCCTTGACGGTGTCGTAGAACAGCCGGTGGACCGAGTCGCCGTCGCCCCGGTAGTTCTTGGCGGCGTTGATCCCGCCCTGCGCGGCGATCGAGTGCGCGCGCCGGGGCGAGTCCTGGTAGCAGAAGGACGTGACCTTGTAGCCCAGCTCGCCGAGGGTCGCGGCGGCCGAGCCGCCGGCCAGGCCGGTGCCGACGACGATGACGCGTAGTTTGCGCTTGTTGGCCGGGTTGACGAGCTTGGCGGAGAAGCGGCGGGTGTCCCACCGCTCCTCGATGGGCCCCTCCGGCGCCTTCGTGTCGCGAATCGGCTCGCCTATCGTGTACTTCACTTGACCACTCCGATCATCACGGCGACGGGGACCGCGACGAAGCCCAGGACGAGCGCGGCGGAGAAGACGGCGGCGAACACGTCGAGGAACCTGCGCCTGCGCCCGGCGGCCAGCCCGAGCGTCTGGAAGGCGCTCCACAGCCCGTGCCGCAGGTGCAGCCCCACCATGGCCAGCGCCACGACGTAGAAGGCCGTCACCCACCAGCGGGCGGGCGCGAAGCCGGCCACGACCCGGTCGTAGGGGGTGGCGTCGAAGCCCTTCGGGTTGACCGCGCCGAACGTCAGGTCGAGCAGATGCCAGATGACGAAGAGCAGGATGATGACGCCGCCGTACCGCATGGTGCGCACGACGTAGCCCCCCGCCTGCGACCTGCGCTTGGCGTACTTCACCGGCCGCGCCTTGGACGCGCGGCGGGCCAGCGAGACCGCCGACCACATGTGGAGCACCACCGCCGCGGTCAGCACGATCTCGGCGACGGTCAGCAGGCTGCGGGCCGGCACCGCGGGCTCGCCGACGGTCCGCAGCCACTCGGCGTACGAGTTGAACGACGCGGCGCCGAGGAAGATCTTGAGGTTGCCGAGCATGTGGCCGATGAGGAAGGCCACCAGGACGGCTCCGGTGACGGCCATGACGGCCTTCTTGCCGTTGGTGGACCCGAACAGGCCCGGGCGCCGCGCGGGCCCTCGCGGGGCGGGCGGCTTCGTTCGCCGGGCGGACGGCTTCGGGGGCGCGTCGCGTCGGGGCACCGGTGTGGTGGCCAGGCCCCGGTCGATCGTCGATGTCACCCTTCGACGCTAGGTAGCGGCCCGGCGGGCGTCCAAGTCGCGTTTCGCCTGGTTCCGATAGCCGGAGGCTATCCTCCGTGGCTCCGCGCGGCGGGCCGGTCCCGGCCGCGCCGCCGATGCGAGCAATCTCACAATGCGGGCACCGGCCGCTGCCGAGCGCGCCGGAAGCGTCCCCGTACGCTGTGAGACGTGCAGCTACAGCAACTCGCCTCGTTCGTCGCTGTGGCGGAGACCTCGCACTTCACGCAGGCGGCGGAGCGGATGCGGGTCGCCCAGCCGTCCCTGAGCAAGCAGATCAAGGCCCTGGAGACCGAGCTGGGCGCGCCGCTGTTCAGCCGCGCCAGGGGCAACGTGACCCTCACCCCGGCCGGCGAGGCCCTGCTCCCGCTGGCGAGGCGGATGCTGGCCGACGCCGACACCGCCCGCCGCGAGGTGGCCGAGCTGGCCGGGCTGCGCCGGGGGCGGGTGCGGCTGGGTGCCACGCCGTCCCTGTGCGCGGGGCTGCTGGCGGACGCCCTGGCCCGGTTCCACGGCGACTACCCCGGCATCGACCTGCTGGTGGAGGAGGGCGGCTCGCGGGACCTGGTGCGCGACCTGGCGCGCGGCCAGCTCGACCTGGCGCTGATCATCCTGCCCCTGCAGAGCAGCGACCCCTCCCTGGTCACCGAGGAGATCCTGAACGAGAGCCTCGTGGTGGCCTCCCCCGCCTCGGCGCGGGGGCGCAAGGCGTACATCAGGATCGACGAGCTGCGCGGGCGCCCGCTGGTGATGTTCCGCCGGGGATACGACCTGCGCGAGGCGACGCTGAGCGCCTGCCGCCAGGCCGGGTTCGAGCCGCGTTTCGCCGTGGAGGGCGGCGAGATGGACGCGGTGCTGCGGTTCGTGGAGGCCGGTCTCGGGGTCGCGGTGGTGCCGTCCATGGTCCTGGACGGCCGGCCGGGCCTGGCGGGCACTCCGCTGGCGCCGCCGGGGCTTCGCCGCACGATAGCTCTCGCTCACCGCAAGGACGTCGAACCTACCCGGGCCGCCCACGCCTTCCGCGCTACGCTGCTGTCCTATCTACTGGTGGCCGCCGAGGAGGGATCTTTGCCGCAAGGTGTCGCACTGGCCCAGCAGCCGGCCGACTAGCCGGCCGTGGCTACCCACCGGTATCGAGGGGCATTTCTCGTGCTTCCTACCCCCGAGTCACGGTTTAGCACTTTCATGCGTTCGAACGACTTTCGCTATAAGGTGCAGGGCAACAGTCAAGGTCAACCATCACTTCACAAGAGGCACAAGTGACCGCGCTCTCGCCCGGCATGCCGGAGGCGCCGACCGAGATGCAGACGATCCTCCTCATCGAGGACGACGCGGGTGACGCGTTCCTGGTCGAGGAGCTTCTCGCGGCGGCGCCCACACCCCCCAAGATCATTTGGGCTCGCAGCCTCGCCGAAAGCCTCGACCGGCTCACCTCCGAGGTGCAGTGCGTGGTCGTCGACCTCTCCCTGCCGGACGCCAGCGGCCTGGAGGCCCTGCGTCAAGTGATCACGATGGCGCCCAACACCGCCGTGCTGGTGCTCACCGGCCTCAACGACGCCCACGTCGGCGTCGAGGCCGTCGCCGCCGGCGCCCAGGACTACCTGGTCAAGCAGGACGTCGACGAGCGGCTGCTCGCGCGCGCGATCAGCTACGCCATCGAGCGCAAGCGCGCCGACCTGGCCCAGCGCAACCTGGCCGACGCCCAGCACCTCAGCCGCGAGAACGCCCGGCTGGAGCACGGCCTGCTGCCCGTGCCCATGCTGAAGAAGGAACTGGAGAGCGAGGGCCTCCAGCACCAGGCCCGCTACCTGCCCGGACGCAGGCAGGCGCTGCTCGCAGGCGACTTCTGGGACACCGTCCAGACCCCCGACGGCGCCGTGCACGTGGTCATCGGCGACGTCTGCGGCCACGGCCCGGACGAGGCGGCCCTCGGCGTGGCCCTGCGCATCGCCTGGCGCACCCTCGTGCTGGCCGGCCACACGGGCAACGACCTGCTGGCCACCCTCGACCGGGTGCTGCGCAACGAGCGCAAGTCGCCGGAGATCTTCACGACCATGTGCATGGTGACCATCGACCCCGACCTTCGGCACGCCCGGCTGCACGTGGTGGGGCACCCGCCGCCGCTGCTGGTGCGTGATGGGGTGCACGGCGGCGTCGACATCGTGCCGGGCACGCCCTCCGGGCCCCCGCTCGGCATCTTCCACGACATCGACTGGACCACGATCGACCTGGAGCTCGGCGAGGACTGGTCGATGCTCCTGTACACCGACGGCCTGATCGAGGCGACCGTCGGCGGCGGCCCCGACCTCCTGGGCACCGAGGGCCTCATCCGCCTCATCCGCGAGCAGGGCGAGATCGACCTCGACCGGATCATCAGCGCCGTCCAGGCGATGCACCGCGACGCGCTCAGCGACGACCTGGCCGCCGTGCTCGTCGGGCGGAGCGTCCGATGACCGAGGCGGTCCACCCGGCCCGTACGCCCGACCAGGAGCCGGCCGTGACCGAACTCGCCCCCCTGCCCTCCCCCGAGCCGCCGAGCGGCGTCGGGCGGCTGCCCCTGGGCCGGTGGTTCCTCATCGCGGGGATGATGGTCGCCCTCGCCTTCGTGCTCGGGACCGGCCTGACCCTCGCGACCGTCAACTCCATGAACGCCGCACGGGAGTCGGTGGTCGACGTGATCGACCCGGCCGTCCTGCACACCCTGGAGGTCGCCACCGCGCTCTCGGCGGAGGAGAGCTCCATCCGCACCTACGGGCGCACCAACGAGGACCAGTACCTCCAGAGCTACAAGGCCGGGGTGACCGCCGAGTCGGCCGCGACCGCCAAGCTCGGCGCGCTGATGGGGCGGATGCCCGAGGGAACGGCCAAGGCCGACCTCGCCCACCTGATCGAGACCTCCGCCGCCTGGCGCCGCGACTACGCCGACGTCGTGATCGCCAAGGTGCCGGAGCTGAAGAAGCAGACCGCGACCACCTACGCCCAGGTCAACACCCAGCGGTTCACCGCCGTCCGCGCGGCCCTGTCGGCCCAGCAGGACAACCTCGGCCGGCTGCACAACGTCGGCAGCGACCGCATCGAGGCGGGCTGGCGGACGTTCTACCTGGTGCTGATCGTGCTGGCGCTCGTCTTCGTGGGCGCGGCCGTGGCGTTCACGCTGATCATCAGGTACATCGTGCTGCGGCCGATCTCCCAGCTCACCCAGCAGGTGCGTGCGGTGGCCACGGGCGACTTCGACCGGACGCTGCAGGTCGACCGGCCCGCCGAGCTGGCGGAGCTGTCCGGCCGCGTCGACGCCATGCGCGGGCGCATCCTGCGCGAGTGGCGCCGCGCCGCCGAGGCCCAGCGGATGCTCTCCGACCAGACGGTGGAGCTGCGCAGGTCCAACGCCGAGCTGGAGCAGTTCGCCTACGTGGCGAGCCACGACCTGCAGGAGCCGCTCCGCAAGGTCGCGAGCTTCACCCAGATGCTGGACCAGAGGTACGGGGACCAGCTCGACGACCGCGCCAAGCAGTACGTCGCCTTCGCGGTGGACGGCGCCAAGCGCATGCAGTTGCTGATCAACGACCTGCTCGACCTGTCCCGGGTCGGCCGCGTGGGCGGGGAGAAGGCCCCGACGGAGGCCGGCAAGGTGGTGGACACCGCCGTGGGCAACCTGGCGGCGCAGATCGAGGACACCGACGCCGTCGTGACCCACGACGGGCTGCCGACGGTCTTCGGGAACCGCGTGCTCCTCACCCAGCTCTTCCAGAACCTCATCGGCAACGCCCTGAAGTTCCGCTCCGACCGGGCGCCGCGCGTCCACATCTCCGCCCACGAGCAGGGCGACATGTGGGAGTTCGCCTGCGCCGACAACGGCATCGGGGTGGACAGCAAGTACGCTGACCGCATCTTCCTGATATTCCAGCGGCTGCACCCACGGGACGTGTATCCGGGTACGGGCATAGGCCTGGCGCTGTGCAAGAAGATCGTCGAGTACCACGGCGGGAAGATCTGGCTGGAGGACCCGGACCCCGACCGGCCTGGCACCACCTTCCGCTGGACCCTGCCCGCGACTCCTGGAGAGCAGCATGGATGACTACCGCTTCATCGACGTCCTTCTGGTGGAGGACGATCCAGGCGACGTCCTGCTGACCCAGGAGGCCTTCGAGCACAACAAGGTCCAGAACACGCTGCACGTCGTGAGCGACGGCGAGCAAGCCATGGCCTTCCTGCGCCAGGAGGGCCAGTACGCCGGGAAGCCCCGGCCCGACCTGATCCTGCTCGACCTCAATCTGCCCCGCAAGGACGGCAGGGAGGTGCTGGAGGACATCAAGGCCGACGCGGCGCTCCGCAGCATCCCCGTGGTGGTCCTCACGACCTCCGAGGCCGAAGAGGACATCCTGCGGAGCTATCATTTGCACGCGAACGCGTATGTCGCCAAGCCGGTGGACTTCGACCAGTTCATCCGGGTGGTCCGGCAGATCGACGACTTCTTCGTCACGGTCGTCAAACTGCCGCGAACCGGGCAGCGATAGCCGGTCTGACAGGGACGTGACGGGAATCACACCAGGTCAGTCCAAAAAGTGAGTGACCCTTCTCACACAGAGGTATCGCACCGTCGTAACGTAGACCCCCACCGGCACGCGCGCGGCTGTGTGACCGGCGCGAACCACGACGCGCGCGGCACCCAAAGCCAAATGTGAAAGCCCGGACCCCGCACCGAATGGCGAGGGGGGTCCGCGGGAGGTGGAGAGTTCTCCGATGACCCAGACAACGGCCGGTCGGCCGACCAATGAGCCGGCGCAGAGGAAGCAGCGAGCCCAGATCAAGGCCCGCACCCTGCGCACGGACCGATGGTGGCTGGCCCCGGCTATCACATTCGCGGCACTCGCGTCGTTCCTCGTCTACGGACTGTGGGCGATCTTCGACAAGAGCTACTTCGTCGAGCCGTACATCGCCCCGTTCTCGTCGCCGTGCCTGGCGACGTCCTGTCCCGAGGGCGCGCGGTTCCTCGGGCTCGCGCCCTTCGGCGACTGGTGGACGCTGCCGCCCGGAATCCTGATCCTCGGCCTGCCCGCCGGATTCCGCATGACCTGCTACTACTACCGCAAGGGGTACTACCGCGCCTTCTGGCTCTCGCCGCCCGCCTGTGCCGTGGGCGAGCCGCACAAGAAGTACACCGGTGAGACGCGGCTTCCGCTGATCATCCAGAACATCCACCGGTACTTCTTCTACGGCGCCATCGTCATCGCCGGGATCCTGACCTGGGACGCCGTGCTCGCGCTTCGCGACGCGCAGGGCGACTGGGGCCACTTCGGCCTCGGCACGGCCATCCTGTGGATCAACGTGGTGCTGATCTGGGCGTACACGCTGAGCTGCCACTCCTGCCGCCACATCACGGCCGGCCGGCTCAACCACTTCTCCAAGCACCCCGTGCGCTACAAGATGTGGACCTTCGTCTCGAAGCTCAACTCGAGGCACATGCTGCTGGCCTGGCTCTCCATGTACTCCGTCATGCTGGCGGACCTCTACGTGCGGCTCGTCGCCAAGGGCATCATCAACTTCCCGTTCGCTTAAGGATCACAGTGGAAATCGAGCGTCACGAATACGACGTCGTCGTCATCGGAGCGGGCGGCGCCGGACTCCGGGCGGCAATCGAGGCCCGGCAGCAGGGGAAGCGAACCGCCATCGTCTGCAAGTCCCTGTTCGGCAAGGCCCACACGGTCATGGCCGAGGGCGGAGCCGCCGCGGCCATGGGCAACGTCAACTCCGCCGACAACTGGATGGTGCACTTCCGCGACACCATGCGCGGCGGCAAGTTCCTCAACAACTGGCGCATGGCCGAGCTGCACGCCAAGGAGGCCCCGGACCGCGTCTGGGAGCTGGAGGCCTGGGGCGCGCTGTTCGACCGCACCAAGGACGGCAAGATCAGCCAGCGCAACTTCGGCGGCCACGAGTACCCGCGTCTCGCCCACGTCGGCGACCGCACGGGCCTGGAGCTGATCCGTACGCTCCAGCAGCGGGTCGTCGCCCTCCAGCAGGAGGACGAGAAGCTGCACGGCGACCCCGAGGCGTACCTCAAGGTCTTCGCCGAGTGCACGATCACCCAGCTTCTCAAGGCCGGACCCGACGAGGACTCCCCCATCAGCGGGGCCTTCGGCTACTGGCGCGAGACCGGCCGCCTGATCTGCTTCGACGCCCCCGCGGTGGTCCTGGCGACCGGCGGCATCGGCAAGTCCTACGTCGTGACCTCCAACTCCTGGGAGTACACCGGGGACGGCCACGCGCTCGCGCTGCTCGCCGGCGCCAAGCTGATCAACATGGAGTTCATCCAGTTCCACCCGACCGGCATGGTCTGGCCGCCGTCGGTGCGCGGCATCCTGGTCACCGAGTCGGTCCGCGGCGACGGCGGGGTGCTGCGCAACTCCGAGGGCAAGCGGTTCATGTTCGACTACATCCCCGAGGTGTTCAAGGACAAGTACGCCACCACCGAGGAGGAGGCGGACCGCTGGTACAACGACCAGGCCAACAACCGCCGCCCGCCGGAGCTGCTGCCCCGTGACGAGGTCGCCCGGGCGATCAACTCCGAGGTCAAGGCCGGGCGCGACTCCCCGCACGGCGGCGTGTTCCTGGACGTGTCGAGCCGGCTGCCCGCCGCCGAGATCGTCAAGCGGCTGCCCTCGATGCACCACCAGTTCAAGGAGCTGGCCGACGTCGACATCACGGCCGAGCCCATGGAGGTCGGCCCCACCTGCCACTACATCATGGGCGGCGTGGAGGTGGACGCCGACAGCGGCGCCTCGTCGGTGCCGGGGCTGTTCGCGGCCGGTGAGGTGTCGGGCGGCATGCACGGCTCCAACCGCCTCGGCGGCAACTCCCTGTCGGACCTGCTGGTGTTCGGCCGCCGCGCCGGCGCCGGCGCCGCGCAGTACGTCGACGGGCTCCCCGGCCGGCCGGTCAGCCCCGAGGAGACGCTGAAGGGCGCCGAGGTCGAGGCCATGGCCCCCCTGTCGCGGACGGGCGGCGAGAACCCGTACGAGGTCCACCACGAGCTCCAGCGGACCATGAACGAGCTCGTCGGCATCATCCGCAAGGCCGAGGAGGTCCAGGAGGCCCTGGAGGTCGTCGAGAAGCTCAAGGAGCGCGCGGCCAACGCCGGCGCGCCGGGCGGGCGGATCTACAACCCCGGATGGCACCTGGCGATCGACCTGCGCAACATGCTGCTGGTCTCGGAGTGCGTCGCCCGCGCGGCGCTGATCCGGCAGGAGAGCCGCGGCGGCCACACCCGGGACGACTTCCCCGTGATGTCGGCGGAGTGGCGGCGCAAGCTGCTCAGGTGCGGTCTCACGCCGGACGGCGCGGTCACGATCGAGGAGCGCGACCAGCCGTCCATGCGGGACGACCTGATCGCCCTGTTCGACCGGGCGGAGCTCAGCAAGTACATCACCGCCGACGAGCTGGCGGACTTCGACACGCTCGTTAAGGAGTCCTGATGGGATACAAGGCCAAGTTCCGCATCTGGCGCGGCGAGGGCGGCGAGGGCAAGCTCGAGGACTTCGTGGTCGAGGTCAACGAGGGCGAGGTCGTCCTCGACGTCATCCACCGGCTGCAGGCCACGCAGACCCCCGACCTCGCGGTCCGGTGGAACTGCAAGGCCGGCAAGTGCGGCTCCTGCTCGGTGGAGATCAACGGCAGGCCGAGGCTCGGCTGCATGACGCGGATGTCCACCTTCGAGGAGGACGAGACGATCACCGTGACCCCGATGCGGACGTTCCCCGTCATCAAGGACCTGGTCACGGACGTGTCGTTCAACTACAAGAAGGCACGGGAGATCCCGTCGTTCACCCCGCCGGACAACGTCAAGCCCGGCGAGTACCGCATGCAGCAGATCGACGTCGAGCGGTCCCAGGAGTTCCGCAAGTGCATCGAGTGCTTCATGTGCAACAACGTCTGCCACGTGATCCGTGACCACGAGGAGAACAAGCCGGCCTTCGCCGGGCCGCGCTTCCTCATGCGCATCGCCGAGCTGGACATGCACCCGTACGACGTGGCCGACCGCAAGGACTCGGCCCAGGAGGAGCACGGCCTCGGGTACTGCAACATCACCAAGTGCTGCACCGAGGTGTGCCCCGAGCACATCAAGATCACTGACAACGCGCTGATCCCGATGAAGGAGCGCGTCGTCGACCGGAAGTACGACCCGCTGGTCTGGCTCGGCAACAAGATCTTCAAGCGGACCGGGTCGTCCAGCTCGTCGGGCTCCAAGACGAGTTAGACCGGGCACCACCACGCAAGGGCCGCTCACCACCACACGGTGAGCGGCCCTTCCGCGTACGGGTCACGGACCCGGGAGAGGCGACCCAGGAGAGGCAGGGAGGGGCGGTGTCAGGAGGAGCGGCGGCGGAAGCGGCCGAGGATGCCGCGACGCGGCTCGGCGGCGTCGCCGGGCAGCGGCGCCTGCAACGTGAACCCGCTGACGTCCCCGGACGAGCCACGGGAACCGGGCCCCTGGGACGGCGTCCCGTCGAGCACCGGGCCCTGCTCTGGGGCCGGACGGCGTCCCGCCGCCGGGAAGGTGATCGTCTCGCCCGAGCCGAACCCGCCGGTGTTCTCACGGGGCCAGCGCTCGGAGGCGCCGGGGGCGAACGAGATCGGGCCGCCCTCGATCGGGGCGAGCGGGATCTGCCCGCCGCCCGCGCCCTGACCGTACGAAGGACCGGGGCCCAGCTCGTACGGGCCGCCGAAGGACGGGCCGTCCTGCGGCCCGCCGAGCGCGCCGGGGTGGCCCTGTACCGGCACGAAGCTGATGATCGGCGCGTAGGTCGTGCCGCCGTGGTAGATCGGGTAGCCGGGCATCGGGTACCCGGGGAACTCGTCGCCCCGGTGCCTGCCGGGCGAACGCGGGCCCGCCTTGCGCACCGCCGCGGCGTGCGCCATCCGCCGGATCCTGCCCTCGAAGATCAGCACTCCGAGCATCACCAGGACGGCCAGCAGCACGCCCGGGATGGCGAGCTTCCTGCTCAGCTCGAGCTGGTCGTACTCGGGGGAGGCGTTCCGGATCTCGATCGGCACCGAGTCGGGCGTCGGCTCCTCGAAGGACACGGCCGGCTCGGCGCTCTCCGACGGCGAGAGCGTCGGCGAGGCCGGCGCCAGCGACACCTGCGGGTCGGGCACCTGGCTCTCGACCGTGGGCTGCGTCGACGGCAGGATCGGCTCGCTGGTCGGCAGGGTCGGCGGGGTGCTGGTGGGCAGGGTCTCGACCGGCGGCACCACGGGGGCGGTCTTCGTCGCGCTCGGGCTTGACTTGACCGGTTTGGTCTTGGTGGGCTTGGGCTTGGGGTCGACCGTCTTGGTCTTGGTGACCGTCGGGTCGGGGCTTTCGGTGATCGTCACCGTGACGGTGGGCTCCGGCTGGGGGTCCTGGCCGTCCGGGTCGGTCACGTCGCTCGGCACGTCGGTGATCGTCGGGTCGCTCGGCTCGACCTCTGTGGGGTCGGCCATGGCGACCTGGGCCGCGTTCGCCCTGGGTGCCGTCAGGGGCGAGGTCGCCAGCAGCACGACCCCGGTCAGCGCGAGCGAGGCCACCACCGCGGACGCGGCCGTCAGACGCACGCGTCCGCTCATCGATGCCCTCCGCCCAGCCACCATCGCCCATTCGACTACGGCAAATACTAGTCGGGCAAAAGTAACAGTAAAGGGCGTTTGACGACACCGCTCCGGTGACGACCCCAATCCACGAGAACCCCGCCCGCACCGAAGCTTCAGGGCGACGGCCCCTATCGGGCGAAAGCCCACCGACGCCGGAGCTTCAGATCACGGCCCATCCACGGGAAGCCGCCGACGCCAGAGCTTCAGACCACGGCCCATCCACGGGAAGCCGCCGACGCCAGAGCTTCAGACCACGGCCCATCCACGGGAAGCCGCCGACGCCAGAGCTTCAGACCACGGCCCATCCACGGGAAGCCCGCCAGCGCCAGATCTTCAGGTGACGGCCCTATCCGCGGGAAGCCCGCCGGCGGCGGAGCTTCATCTGCAGTGCCAGTGCGCCCAGCAGCAGCACCACGGCGCCCACGACGGCGGGGAGACCGCGCACCATCGAAAGGTCACCGTTGTCGGTGCCCGCCATCAGGTCCTGCTTCGGCGGGAGGGCCTCCTGCGGCAGGGGCGCGCCCATCGCCGGGCCCGGCGGAAGACCGGGAAGCGTCTGCGGCTGACCGGCGAACGGAGACTGCCCCGGGTAGGGCTGACCGGGTATGGGCTGACCAGGCAGGGGTTGTCCGGGCATGGGCTGGCCGGACATGGGCTGCCCGGGAACCGGCTGGCCCGGCATCCCCTGGTCCGGGTTCTGGCCGGGAACCGGCTGACCGGGAATCGGCTGCCCCGGAAGCTGGCCCGGCATCGCCTGGCCGGGCAGGCCCTGCGGCTGGCCCGGGCGCAGGGGCGTCCCCTGCGCCGGGTTCTGCGCGGGGCCGGCTCCGGGGGCCAGGACGGTGCCCGGAGCCGGCGCGGTCGTCCGCGCCGGCGGCATCGCGACCGCCGGAGGCATCTGGAGCGTGGTCATGGGCGCCACGGGCGGCGCCTGCATCGGCATCGGGAGGGGCATCGGCATCGGGACCACCCTCGCGGGCGCCTGCGCGACCGCCCTCCCCGGGTGGGCCGGGATGCCGGGCGCCGGGTGCGGCACGGCGGGCGAGGCCTTCACCTTGCCGGGGCGGTGGTGGCGCGAGGACCTGGGGGCCGCATGGGCGGCGCCTGGCACCCTCGGGGCGGCGGCGACGGGCTTCTGCTCCTGCCAGCCGCCGGTCTGCGGGGACCTCCCGGTCACCTCGACCAGCTTGGTCTCACCGGGTCGCCGGGCGCCGGGCCCGGCCAGGATCTCGATCCTCGGGTCGATGCCCGCCATGCCCTGCGAGTCTTCTGGGAGGTCCGGCAGGGTCGGGCCCAGGTCTCCGCTGGTGTTCTTCGGAGCATGCCCGGCCGCGCCACCGGCGCCCGCCGGGCTCTGTCCAGCCGCTTGGCCACTCGCGTCCTCGATGCCCTGCACAACCCGGCCACCCGAATCGCCCTCGACCGAGCTCTCCAATTCGCCCTGACCGGCCGGGCTTCCCATATTGCCCTGACCGGCCGGGCTTCCCATATTGCCCTGAACGGCTGGACTTCCCGTGGTGCCCTGGACGGCCGGGCCACCCGAATCGCCCCGTACGGCCGGGCCGCCGGAGATGTCCTGAACACCCTGAACCACCGGGCCGCCCGCGATGTCATTGGCGCCGTGCGCCGCCGGGCTGCCCGAAAGGTCCTTCACGTCCTGGGCCGCCGGGCCGGCGGAGGCGGTCTCGGGGGCGTGGCCGGCCGAGTTGCCGTACACGTCCTTGGTGCCCTGGCCGGCCACCCCGCCGATCGGCCCACCCGGGCCGGTCGCGCTCGCGAAGTCGCCCTTGGCGCCCTGCGGGCCCTCGGGGACGCCGTCAGGGGCACGGACCCCCGCCGGCCCGGGAAGGCCGGCGGCCGGGACGGACCCGGCGGGAACGATCACCGCGGGCCGCTCCCCGAACGGGCCTTTCTGCGCGGCGACGGCCGCGGGACCCGACGCGGCGGACCCGGCCGTGCCGAGGGTGGCGGAGTCGCCGACGACCACGCCGGAGCTGGCGGACACGCCCGTGCCCGCGTCGGAGCCCCCGACGGCACCGGGCTCGTCGGTCGGGCCGGAATGGTCCTCGGCACCGGGGCCGGCGTCCTCGCCGCCCGTGGTGACCGACCCGGCGCCGGTGGCCAGCTCAGGTTCGACGTCGAGCCCCTTCGGCACGGCGTCGGCGTCGAGCGGGGCCGGGTCCAGCAGGGGACCCCGGGTGCTGGACGGCTTGTCGATGCGGAACGTCACGTCCGCGACGCGGCGGATCCACTGGACGCCGCCGGGGTCGCGCATGTGGGCGACGGCCGTGACCCCCACCACCGCCGCCTCACGGGGAACGGTCAGGGCCACGTCCACGGTCTTGGTGCCCGCGATTTCTTCGAACTCGCAGACCTGGGGGCGCGCGGCGGCCCGTACGGGCGCGACGGCGGGGTTCTCGCATCCGACCGAGGAGAGCGCCTCCTTCGGGGTCGCGGCCACCGCGAGCCGCGCGTTCTGGGCGGGCCCGTCGAGCTTGACGCGGAAGTGCAGGATGTCGCCCGCACGGATCGGCGTACCCTGCCGGGCCGGATCGGTCGCGCCCATCAGGCGCACGCTGAGCTGAGCGCTGTCCACCGAGTCCGGCGGATCGGCGAAACCTTGCTCCGCCGCCAGGGCGGGAGCCGTTCCCCCGCCGCCGATGGCCAGCGCTCCGGCGCCGACCGCGGACATCACCTGGGCACGTTGCCACCAACCGGCCACTGCGAATCCCCGTCCCCCGATACGTTGCGCGACAAACACATCACGCTGTGTAGCAGTTATCTCACACCGCGCCGGGGTTCAACCCTCAGGGATCAGTTCTTGCACAGCGCGCACCACGGGCAGGTCGGCGGGCAGCCAAGGAATGTCATAGAGCTCGTCATGGGCCAGCCAGCGGAGTGCCAAGTGCTCATGGGGATGGGGAACGCCCGAGATGAGCCGCGCGAGCCAGACGCGCATCACGTACCCGGGGCTGAGCGGCCAGTCGCCGCCGATCCTGTCGCCCACCGCGATGCCGACGCCGAGCTCCTCCTGACACTCCCGGACCAGCGCTTCGTGGTCGGTCTCCCCCGGGTCGACCTTGCCTCCGGGGAACTCCCAGCCGCCCGCCATCGCCGGCGGCCCGGCACGCTGGGCGGCCAGAAGCCTGCCCCCCTCGACGATGGCCGCCGCCACAACAATCCTCTCCATGCGGGTAAAGACTAAGGAGTCCCGCACCGATATCGCTCAGAGACTCCTCGAGAATGCGGCAAGCGACCGGAATAACCCAATCTTGTTAGGTAAGACCTAGGCGTTTGAGTTGTCCGATAACAGTGGGGTTTTGCAGCGGCCTGGTGTACCCCACGATGTTGGGCCGGTCGCGGTAGGTCGTCATCTTGATGGGACCGCACAGAGTGCACCTGGCCTCGACCATCTTGCCGGGCGAGACCACCATGCCGACGTGCCCCGGGCTGTTGGACGAGGTGCCGGGCCCGGCGTTGAAGAACACCAGGTCACCCGGCTGCTCGGTGCCCTTTTTGACCTTCGCCCCGAACGGGAACTGGCCGAAGGTGGTGCGCGGGATGGACAACCCAGCAGCCCGGTAGGCCATGTAGATGATCCCCGAGCAGTCGAAGGCGTCCGGCCCGGTGCCGCCCCAGCGGTACGGCTTGCCGCGCTGGGCCAGGGCGTACTGGAGGATCTTGCGCACGATGTCGGTGGGCGCCGCCTCCACGATGGGCGTGTCGCACGACGGGTCGTCCACCGGGGGCAGTTCGAGCGTCCCGTCGGAGGCGTACCGCCTGGCGATCACCAGCACCTGCTCGACGTACCACATCGCGTGGTTGTAGACGAACAGGGCGCGCTTGAGGTCGCCGGGGGCGCCGTTGCGCTTGAGCATCTTGGCCGCGCCCAGGATCGCGTCGGCCGGGTTGTACACGTCGGCCACGCCGTCGTCGTCCCCGTCCGAGGCGTACCCGTTGAACTTGGACGAGGTCTTGATCTTCGCCTTCCCGCCCCAGGTGCTGATCAGGAACTGCATGGGGCCCGCGGCGCCCGCGTAGTTCACCCCGCTTCGCACCCCAGCGAGGGTGGAGCGGCCGTGATCGGTCTCGCGCTTGCCCACCGCCGCGAGAACGGTCCACTGCACGCCGGTCTTCTTGCCCCACTTCTTGTAGAGCTCAAGGTAGTTGGCGGGAATGTCGGACTGGGCGGTGGTCGAGACGTTCGTGACCTTGACCGGCCCGTCCCCGCAGTCCTCGCCGGTGCTGCCGCCGCCGAGGAACGAGGGGAACGTGCTCATGAGCATCGGCGCCATGATCAGGGTGACCAGCACGACGCCGGCCAGCCCGATGAGGAGCGCTATGCGCACACGTGAGCTCACTGAGTGGTCCCGTCGCCGGTGTCCCCGTCCTGACCCGCGTCAGCGGGCTGCATGTCGAACACCTTCCAGTCGGTGCCCAGCTGGGTCAGAGTGAGCGCGTAGTCGGCGCTGCGCTCCTGCGGGCCGCTCTTGGCCGTGATGTGCTGCGTCGCGGTGACCACGAACACGACCGACCCTTCGGTGATGTCCCTGATCGACTTCAGCCGGGCCGACCCGGCGGAGACCACCTCGTCGGCCCGGTTCTGCTCGACCGTCGCGGGCGTGGTGACGTCCCGCGCGAGGATCGTGCCGAGGTCCGCCGTGGTGAAGCCCTTCAGCCGCTCGGCCAGCGACGCGGGGTCCTCGTCGTACCGGAACGTCGCGTAGGAGACGGCGAACCGCTGCGCCGCGTCGGCGGCCTGGGCGATCTGCTCCCTGGACAGCGGGAGGTAACCGTAGATGTCGAACGTGCCGGGCGTGATCGAGGGCGCGGGGGACGACGACGGCCGCCCGATGGGCGCCGACGAGACCACCGCCGACCTCTCCGGCGGCTCCGCGCCGTCGGAGCCACCGGACGCGGGCCGCATCGACAGGTAGATGCCGACGGCCGCCAGCGCGACCACCACCCCGGCGAAGACGACCCCTCGCCGGTCGTTGACCTGCATCATCGTCAGTCCTTGTCGCGGTCGGCCGGTCGCAGCCAGAAGGGCGACTCCTCGGCCTGGCCGCCTCCCGAGCGCGGAGGCAGCCACAGCGGCGGTGCCTCACCGGACGCCGACCTGTCCCATCCCGCCGGACGCCCGAACGAGCCCCCCGAGCCGGACGACTCGCCCGACCCGTTCGAGGACCTGTTCTGCGAGCCGCCGGAGGAACGGCCGGACGAACCACCGGACGATCGGCCGGAGGAGCCGCCGCCGAACAGCCCGCCGGACGAACCGCCCGACGACCTCCCGGAGGAGCCGCCGGACGAACCGCCGGAGGAACGGCCCGACGAGCCGCCGAACAGGCCGCCCGAGGCTCCGCGTGGCCCGCCGGCCGTCGAGCGCGGGGCCCTGGGCGTCGCGCCCTCCCGCCGCGCGCCGCCGCCCGAACCGCCGCCGGACGACGACCCGCCCGAGCCGGACCGCGAGGCCCATCCCCCGCCGGACCTGCCGCCGAACCAGCCGCCGCCTCCCGAACCCGAACCGGTCCCCGAACCGCACCGGGCCGCCGGGCGGGGGCCCGGCGCCCCGCCGCCGCCCCGGCCCGTGCCGCCCGGGCGCCCGGGCGGCACGCCAGGACGTCCGGACAGGTCGAGCGGCGGCGCGGCCCCAGGTCTCGGGACGGCGGTGCCGCGCCCGGTCGCCTTGCGGCGCGCGCCCGCCTGCCCGTCGGCGTCCAGCGGCGCCGGTTGAGCGCCCACCGGCACGCGGGTGCCGGACTGCTGCGTGGCCCCGGGGGTGACCTCCTCGCCCCTGACCCTGCCCTGGGCGACGGCGGCCGAGGCCGCCGCGGCGCCCCCGCCGACCATGGCCGCAGCGTTGAGCAGCGGCTCCGCCTTGCGCAGACCCCAGCGGCCCATCCGCGCGGCGGCCACGGGCGGCAGCGCGTTCGCCGCCCTGGACAGCGTCGGCGCCGAGGCGGCCTCGCCGAGCATCCTGGTGGTGAGCGTGTGCCCGTCCATGGACGCGAACAGGTGCTGGAAGGGCCGCCGGTAGAAGAACACGGCGATCGTCAGCAGCGCGATGAACATGATCTGCATGCCCCACGGGAGGTTCGTGGAGATGATCAGCGCGTAGCCGTACACGAGCACGCCGAGCACCAAGGCGAGCACGGCCTGTCTCAGCAGGGTGCCGACCAGCATCTCGACCCAGCGCATGGCGATGATGCGCCCGGACCCGGGATGCACGCCGATCAGCAGGAATATCGGTCCCATGATGAGCAGCAGCAGGAAGCCGATCTTGAGCGCGATGAGCGACACCGCGACCAGGAAGATCAGCACGCCGGTGACCATGGCCGCCATCAGGGCGCCGATCGCGATGCCGAGACGGCTGGTCCAGTCCTTGCCCTGGAAGAGGAAGAACATCGGCGTGCTCTCCAGCGGCTTGGCGACCTCCTCCTCGAACTTCGCCTGATGCGACCCCGAGCTCGGTTTCTGGCTGGCCGCCTGTTCCTGGACGTCGCTCGCCTGAAGGTCGAGCGTCTTGGCGCCGAACGTGCGCACGATGGGGGCGTTGGGGTCTGCGGTGCCGAACTCGCCCATCAGCCAGGGCTTGCAGACGAGGGTGGACCACAGCGCGTCGGCGTTCTGGGCGACCCCCGGGGTGCCGGCCTGGCCGTAGCCGCCGGGGCCCGGCTTGGCGTCCTTCTGGCCCTTGGTCGGCAGGCAGGACGCGCCACCGGCGCCCGGCAGCCCGCTGAAGGCGGAGTTGACGATCTCGCCGGTCTTGTCGGTGACGGTCTTGCCGAGGCCGGTGAAGTCGCCGGGACGGCTGAAGAACCACACGGCGACCGTGACGGCGAGGATCATCCAGATCACGCCCTCGGCCGTCGTGCTGGCCCGCTTGCGGATCAGCCCGTACCATGCCAGCCAGACGGCCCCGAGCAGGATGACCACCCGCAGGTACGGCCAGTACATGGCGTTGGCGAGGTTGGTGACGATGTCGTCGACGACGTCCTTGATGGACTGGAGCGGTCCTTCGGTGGCCGCGGCCTCGTAGGTCGTGATCGTCATGCGGTCGATGGCCTTGGCCCAGGAGAAGACCGTGTTCGCCCACGCGTTGCCGAGGACGGCGGCCACGTCGTTGCAGCCCAGCCCGTAGGTGTGCCAGAACTGCCCGGCCATCCCGTACCGGTCGTAGTTGGTCACCGGGTCGGCGGTGATCACGCCGGCGGTCGCCGTCGCGGCCCCGGGGGGCAGCGTGGGAGAGTCGACCGGAGTGGTGCCCTCCGCGGCGTCGGGCAGGGGCGGCTTGACCAGGCCGTCGACGCCGCCGCCGACGATCTCGGGGGCGAGGTCGGGCGACAGGTCGCACGGCCCCGCGGCGCCCGCCACGGTGGGCGAGAGCGCGATCGGCACCACGAGGACGCTCGCGAGGATCGCGAGGATCAGGATGACCTTGCGCCGCAACCGTCTCATGCGCTCGCTCCACTCGCGCGCCCGCCGGGCGCCCTAGGTCCGGTCTCCTCGTGGTCCTCGCGTGGTCCGCCTTCCGGTCCTGCCACCTCACGGTGTCTCATGACCGCACCTCCTGCGCAGTCCCCTGCCTGTTCGCCCGCCCACGAGGATCATGCACGCTCTCGCCGGGTTTGTCGTGGGTCGGATTGGTGTCGAGCCAGCGCAGCAGGTCCTCGGAGATGAGGTCCACCCCTATCCGCCCCGCGCGGCCGTCCAGATCGCGGAAGATGCACTCGCCGTTGCCCAGCGCGCGCAGCGCGGCCTTGTGCTCCTCGGACGGTTCCACGCCGAGCAGCGCCATGACGTGGTCCACCTCGACCCGCTCGGTCGAACGGAACGCGAACACCGAGGACAGGCAGTTGGTGACCTGCTCGTTCAGCAGGTCGCCCGCGTTCTGGGAGACCAGCACCAGCGCGGTGTTCCTCGACCGGCCCATGCGCGAGACCTCGGGCACGAGCTTGGCGCCCTCGGGCGTGGAGGTGATCGCCCAGGCCTCGTCCAGGAAGATCGCCTTGGGCGAGCGGCGGTCCAGGCCGTTCATCAGCCGCCGGGCGAACTGCGACACCAGGTAGAGCAGCGCGACCGACAGGCGCTGCTCGTAGGAGTAGTCGTCGCGCGCCGTGGTGACGTCGGGCAGGGTCAGCCCGCCGAGCGTGAACACCGTGGTCCACCCCTCGGTGTCGATCTGCTCGCCGCCCGAGGCGTCGAAGCACAGCCGGGCGAGGTGCATCTCGGCCATCGAGCGGAGCACCGCGCCGAGGTTCCTCGACGCGGGGTCCTCTGCCTGCTCCAGGTGGTCGACGACCTTCCCGAGCGACGGGCTCGGCGCGTTCGACACCGTGGAGACGGCCTGGATCATCGCCGACTCGCGCTCCTCCGACATGCGCGGGAGCAGCAGCCGCAGGGTCTCGGTCGCCATGGTCTTCTTCGCCGCGATGTCGTCGCCGAAGGAGAACGGGTCGAGCAGGCCGGGGGACGCCGACCCCAGCGGGATGATGCGCGCCTTGCGCCCGCGCCTCTGCAGGAGCTGGACCAGCGACTCCGCGTCGCCCTTGGGGTCGATGACCGCGACGGTGACCCCGCGCAGCGCCATCTGGTAGATGAGCAGCAGCGCGAGGGTCGTCTTGCCGCCGCCGGGCTCGCCGGTGATGGCGATGGCCGTGGGCCGGTTCCTCGTGGCCGCGACCAGCGGGTCGAAGTGGACGATCGACCGGGCCCGCCCGAGGGTCTCCCCGATGTACGGCCCGGCCCACCCCGCGCCGCTCTCGTCGACGCGGTCGCCGAGGTCGACGGTGGCCGTGGCCATGCCGCCCGCGATCGTGCGCAGCGGCTGCCGCTGGGCGTAGGCGTTCACGCGCACGCGCTCACCCGGCAGCGACTCGCAGAACAGCGAGAACTGGTCGCCCGTCGAGTTGACGATGTCGATGCCCATGTCGCGGTAGTGCTCCACGACGGCCTCGACGCGCTGGACGCACATCTCCTCGGTGGGCGCGGCGACGATCAGCCGGTGCCAGCCGTACACGAAGGGCAGGCGCTCCTTGGTGATGCCGTGCTCCAGCATGCGGGCCGCGTCGATCTGCTCGGCCAGGGCGATGGGCGCCTCCGCGCCGGCCTCACGGATGTGGATGTCCATGTCACGGGCGTGCGCGAGCTTGCGCGCCACGTCCTTGCTCGCCTTGATCGGAGGGATCAAGCGCATCCGCGAGCTGACCTCCACCGGAAACGGTAACTGGTCGATGAAGTGCAGCCACGGCTCCCCGTCGGGGAACGGCATCAGGTCGGGGAACCGCGCGAACGACAGGTGGGCCACGTACGAGCCGCCCGACGGCTGCTCGATGCGCAGCAGCGACCTGCCGTTGTGGATCTGGCCCTCGACCAGGGACTCCACCTCGCCCTTGCCCCACCGCCTGGACGGGGTCGCCGACGGCGGCGGGTCGCCGAGCGAGCCCGACGCGGCGTGCCGGAACAGCCAGGCGATCTCGCCGGACGAGGCGTGCCGGGCGTACAGGGCGCTGGAACCGAGGGCGCGGCCGAGGCGCTCGGCCTGCTCGGTCCACTTGTTGATCTCGTTCTCGGGGACGTGGTCGTCGTCGAGGCCGAGCGTCTTCTCGCCGCGCTGGTAGAACCCGAACATCTGGGCCAGCACGCCGGTGCCGAGCTGCGCGCCGCGCGGGCCGAGCCGCACGCCGATGTAGACCTCCTTGCTCCAGAAGTCCTTCGCCCAGACGTGCCGGTACATGTCCTCCAGGTAGTCGCGCCAGCCCTCCCCCTCGTCGGAGGTGGAGTTGAGCGCCAGGGCCCAGTCGGCGGCGGGGTAGGCGCGGTGCGCAACGCGCAGGTGCACCTCGGCGTCGATCATGCGGATCGCGGCGAGCGCGATGGTGATGTTGGTGGCGAGCGACTCCCGCTCCTCGGCGGTGACGAACTCATAGCTCACCGTCGGAAGCCGGAAATATGCCCATGCTGACGAGTCGGTGAGAAGGATCCGATCGTCGAAATAGCGTACGGCCAGCCTGCTCCTCGACCGCGACGATCTCCCCATCAGCCGGCCCGCTCCCCGCGCCGGGCTCGCTTGCTGGTCACTGGGCCACTTCCTCCTCGCTAGGGCGGCTCGCCGCCGCCAGGCCGCTTGCCACAACGCCCGCCAGCGCCACGTACGCCCTGCGGCCTCCGGCCCGGAGATGGGTGAGCTGCGCGGGGCCAGGATGCCCGGGGGCGAGTTCGTCCTCCCACGGGATGCGCACGATGGCGCGGCACCGGCCCCTGGCCACCGCCTCCGCCTGCTCGACGCCGCCCATGCTCCGCCGGCTCACGCCGTTGACCACCATGATCGCCCGGCGGCGCAGTTCGGTGGACCCGTGACCGTCCAGCCAGTCGAAGGTCATGGCCACCGCGTCGGGCGCGTCCTCGCTGGCGGGGGCGACCAGGATGAGCTGGTCGGCGTACGGCAGCATGCGGGCCGCCACCGACGCGGCCGGGTCGACCAGGATCAGCCGGTAGTGCCGGTCGAGCACCCGCATGGCCTGCGCCAGCCGCTGGTCGGAGAACAGGCCCTGGTCGGCGAGCCGGCGCGCCGCCGCGCCGTCGGCGTCGGAACCGACGACCTCAAGGCCCGACTCGCAGCGCGTCGTGTACGCCCGCATGCTGAGGTAGCCGCTGACGCCGTCCAGGCCGGCCAGCAGCGAGGTCAGCGTCTCCGGCGAGTCGGCCGGGATGCGGCCGGTCAGGGTGTGGTCCCCGGTGTTGGCGTCGACCGCGAGCACGCGGTCCTCGCGGTAGCGGGCGAGGGTGTGTCCCAGCATCAGCGTCGTCGTGGTCTGGCCCGCGCCGCCGGTGCAGCCGAGCACGACGACGCGGCGGCTGCCGGTGAGCACCGTGCGCGCCCTCGCCTCGTCGGTCTCGATGCCCTCGTTGCGGCTCGGACCGCCGCCGCCGACCACCACCTGCGCCAGCCTGCGCCAGCCACCTGACTGGTCGCGGCCCACCACCGACTCGACCCTGCGCACCCTCGGCTCCTCGCCGGTCCTCGGGACCGGCACGGGGACGGAGGGGGCGGCGGGGTCGGCGGTCGTGCCCGACGCGGCGGAGACGGCGCGGATGGACAGCGGCGGCGCCTGCTCGCGCGCCGCAGGCCTGACCGGGGTCCTCGGCGCCACCGGCTCGGCGGGACCGTCAGGAGTCACCGGCCTCGGCGCGACCGGCTCCGCCGGGCCCGGCGGAACGACCGGCGGCCTGGCCGGGCCGCTCGGCGCCACCGGCTCCGCGGGCCTCACCGGGACGACCGGCGGCTCGGCGGACGGTGTGCGTGCCGGGGGCCAGACCGTGCGGGACTCGGGCAGCCGGGTGGCGGCGGCGGGGTGCGGCGGCTGCCCCTTGCGGTGCAGCTCGCGGACGTCGATCCCCGAAACGGACCCGCTCCCCGCCTCGGCCCGCGCGGGCTCGCCCACGGGGTCGCCCAGTGTGGGCTCGGGCCTGGACGGGGCGTTCGGAGGGCCGAGGGTGGGCTCGGGTGTGGCGGCCGCGCGCTCGGAAGCGGATCCGGCCAGGGGACGGCCGGGGATGACCGTCCCGCTCCCGGGCGAGGCCGCCCGTGGGCCGGGGACGTCGCCCTCGCTCATGCCCGGCACGCCTTCGCGGGCGGCGGCGCAGGGGGTGCCACGGTGCTCGGCGGACGCCGCGAGCCTGCGCAGGCGGCGCAGCGCTTCGGTGCCGATCGGCGCGGGGGCCGTCGAGGGCGTGCCCCCCTGCTCACGCACGTCGGGCGAACCCGTCGCCTCGGCGGCCACCGGGAGCTGCGGCTTGGCGGCCGGGAGCTGCGGCTTGGGCGCCGGACGCTGGACGACGCGGTCCGGCAGCGACGCCGGCGACGAGACGGAACGGTCGGGGTTCGACATCGGGGACTCGGCGGACCGGTCGGGGTGCGTCGCCGGGGACGCGACGGCACGTCCGAGGGCCCGGCCGGGAGCGCCGGTGGACGGGAGGGAGGTGGACGAGGCGGGTGAGGCGGTGGGCAGGGCCGGAGAGGAGGCCGCTTCGGCGGTTTGGGCGACCGCGCCACCGAAGGCGACCAGGGGCCGCGCGGTCACGCGGGCCGGCGCCTCGGCCGGCGGCAGGGAGGTGACGGCCGCCGCGGCGGCGGCCACCGCCGGGCGCACCTCGCCGGGCACGACCGCGCCGCGCGCCACCGGCTTGACCGACGGCGGTTGCCGCCCGGGACCCCACGCCTCCATCGGGCGCCGCCTCGGCGCGGTGTGCTTGGGCTTGGCCCGGGTGCCGCGCCGCGCCTTGGACGCCGCCCTCGCCGACTCGGCGGACGCCAGCCGCGCGGCCTGCGGGGCCGAGCGCCACACCCTGCCGGTGAACGTGATCTCGTCGGGCTCCTCGACCGGCGACAGGCGGCACCAGGCCTTCGGCTCGCCGATGTAGCGGAGCTGGGACTGCATCAGCTCGTTGAGCCGCTTGCTCTCGATCACCGGCCGGGTCGACAACCACGTCACGATGCCCGGCGGCACGAGGTACAGCACGTGCCAGGGCGCCTCGAACGGGACCTGCGCGATCTTCAGAAGGATCGTCCATGGGACCAGCACGCCCACGAACACACCGATCCAGACGATCGGAAGCGGCATCGGCAGCCGGAGGTCGTACAGCTTGTAGAGCCGCTTCTCAATCCGCCAGATATTGGTATAGGTAGGCAGGTCCACCCGATCCTCCTCTCCCTGTCACGTCCATCTGGTCACGCTTACTTGATGCCGAGCGCCCCCGCGATCGCCCGGGCCGTCACCTCGATGACGTTGGGCACGTAGAAGATCACACCGATCGCGACCGCCAGGATGATGAACTGGACGAACCTGGTGATCTCTCGCGTGAAGAGGAAGAAGATCGCCACCACCGAGACCACGACGAGGAACAGCGGGGCGAAGAACTTGCGCAGGAAGTCCGCCAGGCCGGCGGTGTTCACTCCACCGGACGGCGGGGCCGACGGGGTCACGGCCTCCAAGGCGTTCTCCACGATAATTTTCAGAATCAACTCTCGTCCTCCTGCTCATGGTCACGCTGACCGGTCTGCGAACAGTCCCGGGATCCTCGCGCTCCCTTTGCCGCTCCCTCGCTCCCCATCGACGTCCCGGCCTCACCCTGCGGACCGGGCTGCACCGCGAATGTCCTTGATGTACCAGTTATCGCCCTGCTTCTCCACATTGAGCCGGTACGCCTGCTCCAGCCCGGCCGCCTGAGCGACGGGGTCGCTGGACGTCGAGGCCGGCGAAGGGGTCGGGCCGGTGGCGACGTTCCACACGACCACGGCGGTGATCTCACGGCTGGTGCCGCCGGGGGGCGCGCTCACGCTCTGCAGCTCGGCCAAGTTGACCTTCCCGTCGAAACCGTCGAGGGTCACGCCCTGGACGACATAGCGCTGCAGCTGCGCGGCGTCGCCCGCCGCGTACGCCCGGAAGAAGCCTTCGAGCTGCGGGCGCAGCTCGCCCTCGGCGGTGGCGTCGTGTTCGAGCTGGGGGACCTGCGGCAGGCCGGCGGGGCCGCCGGCGGGCAGCAGGGCGGGCTCGCCCGACACCACGAACCTGCCTCCCGAGACGTAGACCGGCACCGACAGCTTCCACCGCTGCGCGCCGGACTGGGCGAAGACCGTCACGACCGCGTTCTGCGTGTCGGTCACCTCCACGTCGGACAACTGGAAGGCGCCCGCGGACATGCGGCCGAACCCGTTCCAGCCGAACTGCCGCTCCCCGCCTTCGGGAAGGAAGGGCTTCAGGCGGTCGGCCCTGTCGTCCGGCTTGGACCCGTCGAAGTTCAGGTACGCCGCCGCGAACTGCGCGGCGAACGCGGCCGCGCCGGCCTCGGGGAATCCCGAGGACGTCGGGGCCGTGGCCGGGTTGGTGGGCTGGTCGCCCTGGGCGAAGCGCTCGATGGGGGCACGGACGCCGTTGACCACGATCACGATGATCACGGCCCACAGTACGGCCCTGCCCATCCATACCAGCCAGCGCCCGCCCCCTCCGGACCATCCGCCACGGCGCGGCGCGTTGCGTGCCCGAGCCGGCACCTGGTCAGGATCCGGATCGTAGGGCGACGGAGGGTACGCTGAATGCTCGGGTTCGCCAGCGGTCCGCGGACCGTGCTGGACGTTTGACCTGCGAGCCATCACGCCTCCGCTCGCGCCGATCCCCCCGGCTGACGCGCTGTCGTCTTCCTGTCGATCCTGTTGTCCATGGTGAAGTATTCACTTTAGCCGCCTCACCAATTGTTCCAGGAAAGCCACGCCCATGCTGCAGGCATCCACGTAGCAGACCAAGTCGGTCTTCCTCCGGTTTCGGGAACGCGTCCGCCGAGTTCACGCAGGGTGCGGGGCACTTCTCCGCCCGCGGGGCCCCGCGGAAACTCAACGACAAAATGCGCACTAGAGACAAAGCTCGCACCAGATGAGAAACCGCTGTAAATGTGGCATGCCGCAGGGATGTTCTTCCTGCTCAGGCGAGTACCCGGCTCGCGCGCGCCGATCCGGGTGAATCCGTCGATGCCGACGAAGGCGTCAGGTTCGGCCAGGAGGCTGCGAACCGTCCGCACGCACCGGCCTCCCTTCCGCGGGACCGCTCGCGCGAATCGGCGCACGACGGCCATGTCCATGGTCGCCGACCCCGGCGGGGCACACTACCGACCCAAACACGAGAGAGTACGCGTGAGGGGAAGCCCTGCTGGATTACCTGACGGCCAGGCATTGCTACCCGCAGGTCAGAGGGCATGAGTGGCAGAGCACCTCAAGCGGCAGTTCAGCGACACAAAGTGAATATCCCCCTACATCACCACTATGTTGCCCTCTGTGAGTACGCCATCCTCTCGTTATCTGGTCGGCCGCTACCGGCTCATCTCCCTTCTCGGCAAGGGAGGCATGGGCACCGTCTGGCTGGCCTCCGATGATCTCCTGCGCCAGCAGGTCGCCGTCAAAGAGGTGCGACTGCCCCCGGACCTGGACGAGAGCACGCGCGCGGAGCTGCGCGAACGCACACTGCGCGAGGCGCGGGCGGCGGCCACGCTGCGCGCCCACCCCTCGATCGTCACCGTGCACGACATCGTCATCGAGGACGAACGCCCCTGGATCGTCATGGAGCTGGTCCAGGGCCGCTCACTCGGCCAGGTCATCCGCGAGCACGGACCCCTGCCCCCGCGCCGGGTCGCGAGCATCGGCCTGAGCCTGCTGGACGCCCTCGGCGCCGCCCACGACGCGGGCATCCTGCACCGTGACATCAAGCCGCCCAATGTCCTGCTCAACGAGGAGGGCCGGGTCGTGCTGACCGACTTCGGCATCGCCACCGTCTCGGGCGACCCCTCCCTCACCCAGAGCGGCATGCTGACCGGCACCCCGGGGTTCGTCGCCCCCGAGCGGCTCAGGGGCGAGGACGACGGGCCGGCGTCCGACCTCTGGTCGCTCGGCGCCACCCTGTTCGCCGCGGTCGAGGGCCAGCCCCCCTACGCGCGGGAGCGGCCGACGGCCGTGATGGCCGCCGTGCTCATGCAGGAGCCCAACCCGATGCGCCTGGCCGGGCCCATCGCGCCCGTGCTGGCCGGCCTGCTGGAGAAGGACCCCGCCCGGCGCATGACCCGCGAGCATGCCGTCTGGTACCTGCGTTCGGTCGTCAACGGGAGCGTCCCGCCGCCGGGGGCCGTCCCGGCGCCGGGCCTCCCGCCTGGCGCGGGCCCGCGCGGGCGCGGCGCCCCCGGCGCGACCGCTCCCGGGCGGCCGGGCCAGGCCACCGTCCCCTCCCAGGGCAGGTCACCGGCGCCGTCCCGCAGGAAGTCGGTGCTCCTCGGGTCGGTGCTCGCGGTGGTCATGGTCGCCGCCGCCGGGTTCGCGACCCGCGGCCTGTGGCTGGACCGGCCGGGGACGGGCTCGCCCACGGAGTCGCCCGCCAGCGGGGACGTGGTCGCCGCCTCGAAGACCGCCACCGCCCGCCCCTCCACCACCGCGGCGAAGGGCGCCGTGATCAAGGGGGACCCGGACGCCTGCGATCTGCTGACCGACGCGCAGGCCGAGCGGCTCCTCGGCGCCCCGGTGAAGAGCCAGTACCAGACGCACGGCGCGTGCCAGTGGATGCGGGAGGACATCGGCATCTTCCTCAGCCTGCAGATGACCCGCGTGGACAGCTCGGAATACGCTCACACGATCTTCACGGAGATCAGGAAGGGCATGGTGGACGAGCCGAAGAGATACCCGGGGACGAAGATCCGCTACAACGGCACCGCGGGCCAGGAGGCCTTCAGCCACACCAAGAAGGTCCCCGACACCAGCAACTACCAGTCGCAGGTCCTGTTCAGGAAGGACAACATGACCCTCACCGTCTTCACCAGCCTGCACAGCGCCGGCTACGCCCGCGTCGACCTCGCCGCCAAATGGATGGAGAAGAACCTGGAGACCTACCGCTGACCGCCTCCGGGCCCGTCAGACGTTGAAGCGGAACTCCACCACGTCGCCGTCGCGCATCACGTAGTCCTTGCCCTCGATGCGGGCCTTGCCGGCGGACCTGGCGGCGGCGATCGAGCCGGCGTCCACCAGGTCGGCGAAGGACACGACCTCGGCCTTGATGAAACCGCGCTGGAAGTCGGTGTGGATGACCCCGGCGGCCTCGGGGGCCGTGGCGCCCTTGCGGATGGTCCAGGCCCTGCTTTCCTTGGGGCCCGCCGTCAGGTAGGTCTGCAGGCCGAGGGTCTCGAAGCCGACACGCGCGAGCTGGGTCAGGCCCGACTCCTCCTGGCCCACCGACTGGAGCAGCTCAAGTGCCTCGTCGTCCGGCAGCTCGACCAGCTCCGACTCGATCTTGGCGTCCAGGAACACCGCCTCGGCCGGGGCGACCAGCTCCGACAGCCTGGCGCGCAGGGCCTCGTCGATCAGCTCGTCGGCGTCGAGGTTGAAGACGTACAGGAACGGCTTGGCCGTGAGCAGGTGGAGCTCGCGCAGGTCCGTGAGGTCCAGGCCGGAGGCGTACAGAGTGGTGCCGCCGTCGAGCGCCTTGGAGCCGGCCTCCGCCGCCTCCAGCACGACCTTGCGGTCCTTGTTGAACTTCGACTCCTTGGCGAGCCGGGGCAGCGCCTTCTCGATCGTCTGCAGGTCGGCGAGGATCAGCTCGGTGTTGATCGTCTCGATGTCCCGCTTGGGGGAGATCTCGCCGTCGACGTGGGTGACGTCCGGGTCGTCGAAGACCCGGATCACCTGGCAGATGGCGTCGGTCTCACGGATGTTGGCCAGGAACTGGTTGCCGCGCCCCTGCCCCTCGGAGGCGCCCTTGACCAGGCCGGCGATGTCGACGAACTCGACCTTCGCCGGGAGGATCCTCGCGGAAGCGAAGATCTCGGCCAGCTTCCCTAGCCGGGCGTCGGGCACGCCGACGATCCCCACGTTGGGTTCGATGGTGGCGAACGGGTAGTTCGCCGCGAGGGCGTTACCGCTCTTGGTCAACGCGTTGAATAGCGTGGACTTGCCGACATTGGGCAGGCCGACGATGCCGATGCTCAGGCTCACGTTCGCCGAGTTTACGGTGCCCTGGCCGCGCGACGGACACGCACGGGGGCCACAGGCCTGGAATCATGCGGAAGGTGGACGTCATGGCACTCGCCTTCCAACTGGCCGCGGGGCTGGCCGCCGGGCTGGTCATCGGCTTCGCCCTCGGGCGGGCCCGTGCGACCGCGCGCGCCGCCGGCGCCGAGAGCAGGGTCGCCCTGGCCGAGGCCCGCGCGCTCGCGGCCGAGGAGAAGGTCGCCTACGTCGAGGAGCAGATGACCCAGCGGTTCCAATCCCTGTCCAACCGGGCGCTCGACGTCAACAACCTGCGCTTCCTGGAGCTGGCCGAGACCCGTTTCGCCGCCTCGCGCGCCGACGCCGCCGGCGACCTGGAGCAGCGCAGGCAGGCCGTGGAGAACCTCGTCGCCCCCCTCAGGGAGACCCTCGCCCAGGTCCAGGACCAGCTCCGCGTCAGCGAGACGGGCAACCGCGTCGCCCAGGCCGAGCTGGGCAAGCAGATGGAGTTCGTACGGGAGAGCTCCGAGCAGCTCAAGACGCAGACCTCCTCGCTGGTCAGGGCGCTGCGACGGCCGGAGGCGCGGGGACGGTGGGGGGAGCTCCAGCTCCGCAGGGTCGCCGAGATCGCCGGGATGGCGCGGTTCTGCGACTTCGACGAGCAGGCCTCCGCGACCACCGCCGACGGGGTCGTACGGCCCGACATGGTGGTCAGGCTCGCCGGCGGCAAGAACATCATCGTGGACTCCAAGGTGTCGCTGGCCGCCTACCTGGAGGCCGCCGAGGCGGGCGAGAGCGAGATGCAGGAGGTCCGGCTCGACGCGCACGCCCGGCACATGCGCGACCACGTCGACCGGCTGGCCGCCAAGGCGTACTGGCAGGCGTTCAGCCCGGCCCCCGAGTTCGTCGTGCTGTTCGTCCCCGGGGAGGCGTTCCTGGCCCCCGCCCTGGAGCGGGACCCCGGCCTGCTGGAGTACGCGATGAGCCGGCGGGTCCACTTCGCCACCCCGACCACCCTGATCACCATGCTCCGCACCGCGCAGTACGCCTGGCAGCAGGCGGCGCTCAGCGAGAACGCCCGCGCGGTCTTCGACCTCGGCAAGGAGCTGTACGACCGGCTCGGCGCGATGGGCCGCAACGTCGACGCGGTGGGCAAGGCGCTGAGCCGGGCCGTCGTCGCCTACAACAAGACGGTCGGCTCCCTGGAGAGCCGCGTCCTGGTGAGCGCGCGCAAGCTGAACGACCTCGGCGTGGTGGACGGGCCGCTCCCCCAGCCGGAGCTCGTCGAGGAGCTGCCCCGGCCGCCCTCCATGCCCGAACTCCTCGGCGAGGACCACTACGTGCCTCCGGACGAAGACGAGGACGAGGGCTCCGGCTCGGAACGGACGCCGGGCGAGGGCGAGAGCGCGGAACGGGCGCCGGGTGAGAACGCGCAGCGGGCGCCGGGCGAGGGCGGGGACGCGGGTGCGGGGCGGGTGCCGGAGGGGGCGGGGGACGAGAGCCCGCAACCCCAGGGTGAAGAGACGGCAAGCCCGTTCCCGGCCCCTCGCCTGAACGGTAGGTTGGCGCGAGACTCGTCGTAGGGCCAGCCTGCCGGCCGCGAGGCGGCCGTCCGGGCTCGGAGGGGGCGACAGTGGTAACAGGGGAGCGGGCGCGCCCGGGGGTCAGGCTGACCGCCCGGGGCGCCGTCGCGCTCATATTCGTGATCACGCTCGTGTCCGAGGCGACCCGGTCCACGACGATCGTCGGCATCGTCTTCGCCGTGGCCTGCCTGGCCGCCGTCTTCCTCGTGCAGCCGCGCGACCTGCTGCCCCTGGTGGTGACGCCGCCCCTGATCTTCTTCGCGGCCACGCTGATCAGCGCCGTCTTCGGCACGTTCGGCGCGCCGTCGATGATCCAGGCGCTCGGCCTCGGCCTGTTCACCGACCTGTCGGCGGCGGCGCCGTGGCTGTTCGGCGGCTCGGCGCTCATGCTGGCCGTCGCCTGGTTCCGGGGGCTGCCCGCCAACGTGTCGGAACTGCGCGCCGAGCTGCGCGCGAACCGCCCGGCCGTCCCCGACGCCAAGCGCAGACGGCCCGGCGAGGAACAGGCGTTCGCCCCCGAGCCTGAGGGCTACTTCGAACCCCGCGTCTACGGGTCGCCCAGAGAGCAGAAGGACTGACCGACCCCTCCCCCGGACGGCTCTCGCCTCCCGGGCGCGAGAACCCCCGCCGCCGCGGGGAGCCGTCCCGCCGAGCCCGGGGCGACCGTCGAGCGTGAGACAAGCGTGGAGCCGAACATGGAGTTGCTGGGCCTGCTCTGGAAGAAGCACCTCATGGCCGTGATCCGGGGCAGCGACCCCGAGGCGTCGTTCCAGACCGCCTGCGTCCTCGCCGAGGAGGGCATCGACGTCATCGAGGTGTCGCTGACCGGCGCCGGAGCGCTGAAGGTCATCAGCAGGATCGGGGCCGAGCTGGGCGACCGCGTCGTCCTCGGGGCTAGCACGGTCATGACCCGCGACGAGGCCGGCCAGGCCCGGGACGCGGGGGTCGCGTTCATCGTGACCCCGGCCATGTGCGAGGGGGCAGCGCGCGGCGTCGAGCTGGGGGTGCCGACGGTGATCGGGGCGCTGACCCCTTCCGAGGTGTGGTCGGCCTCGGCGTCGGGCGCCATGGCCGTCAAGGTCTTCCCCGCCTCGGTGTTCGGCCCGTCGTACGTCGCGAGCCTGCGCGGGCCGTTCCCGCGCGTGCCGCTGATCCCGATGGGCGGCATCGAGGCGGACCAGATGGCCGCCTACCTCGACGCGGGCGCGGTCGCCGTCGGCATCGGCTCACCGCTCATCGGCGACGCGGCCGACGGCGGCGACCTGGCGGGGCTGCGCGAGCGGGCCAGGCGCTTCCGCCGGGCGCTGCCGTACGGCGAAGCGTTGCCGTGAACCCGGACGACCCCGGCACGGCGCGGCTGGCGGAGCGGCTGCGCGCGGCCCGCGCACGGGTGGTCGCCGTGGACGGGCCCTCAGGGTCGGGGAAGACCACCCTGGGCCGCGCGCTCGCGGACGACCTGGGCGCCGGCCTGATCCACATGGACGACCTGTACCCGGGGTGGGACGGGCTGCGCGGCGGCGTCGAACGGCTCGTCGAGTGGATCCTGCGCCCGCTCGCGAGCGGGGAGGCCGCCCGGTGGCGCCGCTACGACTGGACGCTGGAGGCGTACGCGGAGTGGCACGAGCATCCGCCGTCGGCGGCGGTGGTCGTCGAGGGCGTGGGGAGCGGCGCGCTGGCCGCCGGGCCGTACACGTCGTTCCTGGTCTGGATGGAGGCGCCGCTCGCCGTGCGGCGGGAGCGGGCGCTCGGCCGGGACGGCGGGACCTACCGCCCGCACTGGGAGCGGTGGGCGCTCCAGGAGCGGGCGTACTTCGCCACCGACCGGGTGCGCGAGCGCGCCGACCTGACCGTCGACACCGGCCCCGTGCCCCGGTGACCGCGCCTGCCGTTCCCTGTGACCGCCCTCCGAGGCCCGGGGGGCGGTGACGGCGGGTCGCGAGGTCAGACGGCGGTCGAGGTCAGGGGGGTCCGCGAAGCCGGGGGCGGGGTCAGGCGGTGGCGGGACGGAGGTCGCGGCGGAGCTCGTGGGGAAGGGCGAAGCGGACGTTCTCGGCGACCGACTCGACCTCCTGGACATCACCGAAGCCGTGGCCCGCCAGCCGGGCCAGCACGGCCTCGACCAGCTCCTCGGGCACCGAGGCCCCGCTGGTCACCCCGACGGTCGTGACGCCCTCCAGCCACTCGTCCTGGATGTAGGAGGCGTTGTCCACCAGGTAGGAGGCGTCGGCACCGGCGTCCAGGGCGACCTCGACGAGGCGCTTGGAGTTGGAGGAGTTGGTGGAGCCGACGACGATCACGAGCTGCGACTCGCGGGCGATCTCCTTGACGGCGACCTGGCGGTTCTGCGTGGCGTAGCAGATGTCGTCGCTCGGCGGGTCGATGAGGTTCGGGAACCGCTCCCTGAGGCGGGTGACCGTCTCGGTGGTCTCGTCGACCGACAGCGTGGTCTGGGAGAGCCAGACGAGCCGCTCGGGGTCGCGCACCTGGACGCGGTCGACCCCGTCGAGCCCGTCGACGAGCTGGATGTGGCGCGGGGCCTCCCCGGCGGTGCCCTCGACCTCTTCGTGGCCTTCGTGGCCGATGAGAAGGATGTCGTAGTCGCCGGCGGCGAAGCGCTTGGCCTCGTTGTGGACCTTGGTGACGAGCGGGCACGTGGCGTCGATCGTCCTCAGGGACCGCGCGGCGGCCTCCTCGTGGACGGCCGGGGCCACGCCGTGGGCGGAGAAGACGACGATCGCGCCCTCGGGGACCTCGCCGGTCTCCTCCACGAAGATCGCGCCGCGCTCCTCAAGGGTCTTCACCACGTGGGTGTTGTGGACGATCTGCTTGCGGACGTAGATCGGCGCGCCGTACCGCTCCAGAGCCTTCTCGACCGCCTGGACCGCACGGTCGACGCCCGCGCAGTAACCACGCGGCTTGGCCACCAGGACTCGGCGGTTCACAGAGGTCTCCAGAATCATGTCTTCAATGCTATGCGCTCGGCGATTCCTTGCCAGCCTCATGCTCACCTTGCGTAGGCAGGCACGGTTTATCTGCTTTCCTATGCTTGAGGGAGTGTCCGGCGGCGCTGTCCGTCCTCCCCTTGACCTCATGCGGCACAGTCAGGTGAGACTGGTCGTCCAATATCAGACACTCTAGGGAGCCGGCATGTCAGTGACCGACATCGTCCGCACCATAGCCAAAAACGTCCGGCAGACCGTCTCCGATCCGAGCGAGCTCAAGGAGAAGGCCAAGGACCTGCCGCTCAGCGTCCTGCAGAGCGCGCTCACCGGCGTCGGGCAGGCCCTGATGCTGAGCGACCGCATCCGCACGGGCATCAAGCGGCTGCTGAACGACGACGACAAGGACGCCCCCGAGACCAGGGACGCCGCCCGGCCCGAGGCCGCGCCCGCGGTGGCCGAGGAGCCCGAGCCCCGGCCGGCCAGGCGCGAGCCCGTCATCTTCGCGCCGCGTCCCGCCAAGTCCGGGGACAGCCTCAACGGGGCGACGCCGAAGGCCGAGACCGCCGTGTCCGCCCCTGCGGCGGCGCCCGCGCCCTCGATGCGCCCGGCCCCCGCGGCCACCCCGGACGCCCCAGCGCCCACCCCTGCCGCCGCCGGGCCCGCCCCCTCCCCGGAGGCCGCGGCCACCCCCGATGTGACCGAGGCCACGCCCGCCGCGAAGGCCGGCGCGGCCAAGCCCACCGCGG
>NZ_JANZYP010000079.1 GCF_025506355.1 Sphaerisporangium corydalis | reverse complement strand
GGGGGATCGTGGGGTGGGGGGCCGGGGCGGGGGTGGTGGGGTTGCGGGTGAGGTGGAGGGGTTGGTGGAGTTGCAGCTTGTCGCGCTCAACCAGACGTATCCGGCGTGGCGGATCACCCGGGTCAGGCGGGTGGACGGGACCCCGGGCGGGTGGTGGGCCACCAGGTACGTCTCGTTGTCGGACGCCGAACGCGCGGCGGGCCTGGTGCCGAGTTTCGCCAGAGGTGACGTCGTGGCCCTGGTCATGCAACTCGCCGTACAAGACGAGATCGCCCACCAAATCCGCTACGCCACGGGCTCCTGAGCCACGTTGGAGGCGTCTCACCGGATCCTGAGCCGCTAGGAGGCGGTGCCTTCCAGGCGTGCCACTACGCGTGCGAGGAGGTCGCGGATCTCGATATGGCCGGCACTGAGGTCCCCGATGTCCGTGACGACGTGGTCGAGCTTCCTATCGAGCGCGGACTGTTCTGCCCTGAGAGCACTGACGTCGTCTTTGATCTCGGCGATGCCGGTCTCGGTGTTCGAGACCCGCTCCTTCAGGGAGGGCATGGGGTCAGCCGGGACCTGGCGTGACGCCGAAATCCTGGCGGATCGCGCGGATTTCTGCGAGGTCCTCCAGGTCGTTGGCGAGTTCCTGGGCCTCGGTTCTGGCCAGTTCCATGCGGCGGAGGTGGTTGGAGATCAGAAGCGCCTCACGTACGACGTCGTTTGCGGACCTTCCGTCGGCGGTCAGTTCGGCCAGCGCCTTCTCGGCTTTGGCGTCGATCTGTACGGTCAGCATGGCCATATTCTCACTCTACGACGGCCTCGCACGCTGGTCTTTGACGAATCTTCGTGGCCGTGTGAATACGTAGAGTGATGGTCGTCCGAATGGTGGGGGATCGGTCCCCTGAGTGCATCTCTTGTCGATGGGGTTGGTGACGAGGGGGGTCGGCTTGGGGGAGGTTTGGGGGAGAAATGGGGGGTTTGGGGGGGTGTGGGGTGGCTACTTTTTGTGTGGGCGAAGTGTCGTAGTTTTAGGGTATGGACGCCAGAGGGCCTCTGGGGGAGTTCCTTCGTGCTCGGCGCCAGGTCACGACCGTTGATCAGGTGGGTCTGGCGCCCTCTGGACGCAGGCGGACGCCGGGGCTGCGCCGTGAAGAGGTCGCCATGCTGGCCGGGGTCAGCACCGACTACTACGTCCGGCTGGAGCAGGGCAGGGAGCGCCGCCCGTCGGACCAGGTGCTGAGCGCGCTGGCGCACGCCTTCCGGCTCGACCACGAGGCCACCGTGCACCTTTACCGGCTCGCGCACCCCCGGGCGTGCGAGGTCGTGGTCCGCGGGCCGTCCGAGGAGGTCAATCCCAGCATCATGAAGCTCCTCGACAGGTGGGACGACGTCGTGGCCTTCGTGGTGAACCACAGGCTGGACGTGCTCGCCTGCAACCCGGTCTTCGCCGCCCTGTTCGACGGGCTGGAGTACAACGACAACCTGCTGCGCCTGACCTTTCTCAACCCCGAGGCGCGCCTGTTCTACCGGGACTGGGAGCACGAGGCCGTCGCCAAGGTGGCCCACCTGCGTGCCGTGGCGGGGGTGGACAGCGGCGATCCTCTTCTGCTCGAGCTGGTGGAGGAGCTCTCGCTCCAGAGCGAGTTCTTCCGCGAGGTGTGGGCCCGCCACGAGGTGCGGGCCAAGACCCACAACATCGTGCGCCTGCACCACCCGGAGGTGGGCGACGTGACGCTCTGGCACGAGACCTTCGGCATCGACAGCGCGCCCGGGCTGCGTATCTTCGCCGGTCAGCCCGAGTTGGGAAGCGCTTCCCAGGAGGCGCTCCGCACGCTGACCGAGCTCGCCCCCGCCTCGGACGGCCGCATGCGCCACCGTGTGTAGCACCTGCGCTCGTGGTCCGGACATCGAGTCCCGACACGGTCGGTTCAAGGGCTGGTTTTAGGGGTTTGCATGCCTTTGACGTGCGGTTTCTTATCCTTCCGGCATGTCGCGATGGGTGGGTGGCAACGGGTACGAAGTGGAGCCGATCAGGCTCGACGGGCGGACAATGCTGCGGGTGCGTCAGTACGGCGTCACGGTGGCCTACTGCCGTTCGGTGGCCGAAGTCACGAAATATGTTGATCTAGAGGAGCTTGTCGAGCTGGTCTCCCTGCCGGTGGAGGGGGCGCATCATCGGGCGTGAGGGCCGGTCCGGAGAGTGACCCAGCCCGTGGGCCCGCCCCCAGCCGCCGACAGGTACGGCCGCCGGGTCAGGCCGCCGGGGGCGGGGGGTCGGGTTCGCGGGAGATGTCCCTCGGGTCCTTGTCGTCGCGCAGGCCGCGCCAGGACGGGTGGCGGAGCATGCCCTCGTGGGTCCACTCCGCGTACTGGACCTCGCCGGCCAGCACCGGGTCCACCCAGCGGGCGCCCCTGGACTGCTCGCGCGGCACCGGCCCGTCGAACGGCGGCGTGGGCCGGGTGAGCGGCGCGAGGATCCCGGCCAGCGCGTGCAGCGTCTCCTCGGTGAATCCCGTGCCGACGTTCCCGGCGTAGACCAGCCGATCACCCTCGTGCACGCCTACCAGCAGTGAGCCGAACGTCGCCGACCGGCGGCCCTGGCCCGGCGTCCAGCCCCCGATCACGACCTCCTGCGCCCGGAAGTTCTTGACCTTGGTCCATTCCGGCGACCTCCTGCCGGGCCGGTACGGCGACTGGAGGCGCTTGGAGACGATGCCCTCCATGCCGAGCCGCCGGCTCAGCTCCAGCGCCTGCGCGCCGTCGTCACGGAACCAGGCCGGCACCTGCCAGCGGGTCCCGGGCGTGACGATGTTCTCCAGGAAGTCCCTGCGCTCGGCGTACGGGAGGCCGACCAGGGACTCGGTGCCGACGTGCAGGACGTCGAAGAGCATGAACGTCACCGGGATCGCCTGGGCCAGCTTCCTGACGCGCTCCTCGCGCCGCTGGTGCATGCGCGGCTGCAGGGCCGAGAAGCTCGGGCGCCCGGCCTCGTCGAAGGCGACGATCTCCCCGTCGAGCACGACGTCGTGGCCGCCGACGGCGCCGGCCAGCGCGTGCAGCTCGGGGTAGGCGACGGTGATCTCCTTGCCGGTGCGGGAGATGAGCCTGAGCGCGGCGTCCTCGGCGTACGCGAGCGCGCGCACGCCGTCCCACTTCATCTCGTGGCCCCACGCGTCCTCCTCGCCCGGCGGCGGGAGCGGCCCGAGCTGGGCGAGCATCGGCATGTAGGCAGGAAATCCCCCCATGGGCGCTTTCTTACCCGCTGCGGAGATCTGTACGAACCCCTATGCCGCCCCAAAGATCCACCCGAACAACCGGGATAATGGGCCCATGAAATTAAGGATCTTCACTGAACCCCAGCAGGGGGCCGGTTACGAGGACCAGCTTCGCGTGGCACAGGCCGCCGAGCGGCTCGGGTTCGACGCGTTCTTCCGTTCTGACCACTACCTGCGCATGGGCGACGGCGACCCGGCGCCGGGCCCGACCGACTCCTGGGTGACGCTGGGCGCGATCGCCCGCGAGACCGAGACGATCCGGCTCGGCACGCTGGTCACCGCCGCCACCTTCCGGCTGCCGGGCCCGCTGGCGATCAGCGTGGCGCAGGTGGACCAGATGAGCGGCGGCCGGGTCGAGTTCGGGTTCGGCACCGGCTGGTTCGACGCCGAGCACAAGGCCTATGGCATCCCGTTCCCGCCGCTCGGTGAGCGTTTCGCCCGCTTCGAGGAGCAGTTGGAGATCATCACCGGGCTGTGGACCACCAAGCCCGGCGAGACGTACTCCTTCGAGGGCGCCTACTACCGGCTCGCCGACTCCCCGGCGCTGCCCAAGCCCGCCCAGGAGCCGTGCCCGCCGGTGATCATCGGTGGGACCGGCGCCAAGCGGACCCCCCGCATCGCCGCCAAGTTCGCCGACGAGTTCAACGTGCCGTTCGGCGGCCTGGACGACACCTCGGCCGCCTTCGGCCGGGTCAGGGAGGCCTGTGAGGTGGCCGGCGGACGTTCGATGATCTACTCCGCGGCGCAGGTCGTGTGCGTCGGCGCCGACGAGGCCGAGCTGGCCCGCCGGGCGTCGGCGATCGGCCGCGAGGTCTCCGAGCTGCGCGAGAACGGCCTGGCGGGAACCCCGGAGGAGGTCGTTGACAAGATCGGCTCCTTCGCCGAGGCCGGCAGCGAGCGCATGTACCTCCAGGTGCTCGACATGGCGGACATCGACCATCTTGAGCTGATCGCCGCCGAGATCCTGCCGCACGTCTGAGCGGCCGTCCCGCCGCGCGTCGTACGGGCGCGCGGCGCGTGGCGTTGTACGGGCGCCTGGCAAAGCGGTGGCCCGGTCGATCGCTATAGGGAAAAATCGGGCGATGTGCTCCTGACCATCTCCACGACCACGCGTCCGGCCACCGATCTCGGCTTCCTGCTGCACAAGCATCCGGACCGGGTCCAGCGGTTCGACCAGTCGTTCGGCGTCGCACGGGTCCTCTACCCCGAGGCCGGCGCCGAACGCTGCACGGCCGCGCTCCTGCTGGAGGTGGACCCGATCCGGCTGGTCCGCTCGCGCGGCGCGTCCTCGCCCGACTTCAGCCTGGGCCAGTACGTCAACGACCGCCCGTACGCCGCGTCCTCGATGATGGCCGTCGCGCTCGCCGACGTCTTCCGCACCGCCCGCGCGGGCGTCTGCCAGGCCAGGCCCGAGCTGGCGGCCGGGCCGATCGACCTGGAGATCACCGTGCCAGCGCTGCCCTGCCGGGGCGGTCCCGAGCTGGCGCACCTGCTGTTCGAGCCGCTCGGCTGGCAGGTGGAGGCGCGGGCCCTGCCGCTCGACGAGGGCTTCCCCGAGTGGGGCGACTCCAGGTACGTGCGGCTCGTGCTGCGCGGCCCGGTGCGGCTGGCCGACGCGCTGAACCACCTGTACGTCATGCTTCCGGTGCTGGACGACGCCAAGCACTACTGGATGGCCCCCGACGAGGTGGACAAGCTGATCCGCGCGGGGGAGGGCTGGCTGGCGTCCCACCCCGAGCGCGGGCGGATCACCCGCCGCTACCTCGGCCGCCGCAGGGGCCTGACCAGCACGGCCTTCGCCCGCCTGGCGGAACTGGGCGACGACGTCGAGGAGGACCTGGCGCCCCCGACCGAAGAGGAGTCCGCGCCCGCCGAAGGCACGCACACCGAGGAGGCCGTGCCCGAAGAAACCGCTCCCGAAGGAACCGTACCCGCGGAGTCCGTACCAGGGGAGCCCGCGCCGGACGAGGGCACGCCCGCCGAGGAGACCGTGACCGTGCGGACGCCGCTCGCCCGGTTGCGGCGGGACGCGGTCGTCGCGACGCTCGCCGAGGAGGGCGCGCGTACCGTCATCGACCTCGGCTGCGGCTCCGGCCAGCTCGTCGGCGAACTGCTCACGCACCCGGAGTTCGCCAAGGTCACCGGCGTGGACGTCTCGTCGCGGGCGCTGACGATGGCCGCGCGCCGGCTCAAGCTCGACCGGATGCCCGAGGCCCGCCGCGCCCGGCTGGACCTGTTCCAGGGCGCGCTGACCTACACCGACGACCGGTTCGCCGGGTACGACGCGGCGGTCCTCATGGAGGTCGTGGAGCACGTCGACCCGCCCCGGCTGCCCGCGCTCGAACGGGTGGTCTTCGGCACCGCGGGGCCGCGCGTCGTCATCGTGACCACCCCCAACAGCGAGTACAACGTCCGCTACGAGTTCCTGACCGGCATGCGCCACCCCGACCACCGGTTCGAGTGGACCCGCGCGGAGTTCACCGCGTGGGCCGAGGGCGTCTGCAGGGAGTACGGCTACCGCGTCAGGTACCGTCCGGTCGGCGGGGACGATCCCGAGGTGGGGCCGCCGACCCAGATGGGGGTGTTCAGCCGTGGCTGAGATCAGCGTTCCCGCGATGTCGCTCGTCCTGCTCGTGGGGGTGTCGGGCAGCGGCAAGTCGACCTTCGCCCGCGAGCACTTCCGGCCGACCCAGGTGATCTCCTCGGACTTCTGCCGCGGCCTGGTGGCCGACGACGAGAACGACCAGGTGGCGACCCCCGACGCCTTCGACGTGCTGCACTACATCGTCGGCACCCGGCTCAGGCGCGGGCTGCTCACCGTCGTGGACGCCACCAACGTCCAGTGGGAGGCGCGCAAGAAGCTCATCGAGCTGGCCAAGAGCCACGACGTGCTCGTGGACGCCATCGTGCTGGACGTGCCGGAGGAGGTCGCGGTCGCCCGCAACGCCCTGCGGCCCGACCGGGACTTCGGCGCCCACGTGATCACCCGGCAGCGCAAGGACCTGCGGCGGTCGCTGGCCAAGATGTCCAGAGACGGCTTCCGCCGGGTGCACGTGCTCAGGGGCGACGACATCGCCGCCGCCACCGTCACCTACGAGCGGGCCTGGACCGACCGCCGTGACCTGACCGGTCCCTTCGACCTGATCGGCGACGTGCACGGCTGCCGCGCCGAGCTGGAGACCCTGCTCGGGACGCTCGGCTGGGAGCTGCGCCGCGACGACGCGGGCCGACCGGTCGGCGCCGGGCATCCGGAGGGCAGGACCGCCGTGTTCGTCGGCGACCTGGTCGACAGGGGACCGGACTCGCCGGGCGTCCTGCGGCTGGTCATGGGCATGGTCGCGGCCGGGACGGCGCTGTGCGTGTCCGGCAACCACGAGCAGAAGCTCGTCCGTGCGCTGAACGGCCGCAAGGTCACGGTCGCGCACGGGCTCGAACGCTCCCTGGAGCAGCTCGAGGCCGAGCCGGAGGCCTTCCGCGAGGAGGCCAGGGCCTTCATGGACGGGCTGATCAGCCACTACCAGCTCGACGACGGCAAGCTGGTCGTGGCGCACGCGGGCCTGAAGGAGGCCTACCACGGCCGCGCCTCCGGCCGGGTGCGCTCCTTCGCCCTGTACGGGGACACCACGGGCGAGACCGACGAGTACGGCCTGCCGGTCCGCTACCCGTGGGCCAAGGACTACCGGGGCCGGGCGATGGTCGTGTACGGCCACACGCCCATCCCCGAGGCCGAGTGGGTCAACAACACGATCTGCGTGGACACCGGCTGCGTGTTCGGCGGGAAGCTGACGGCGCTGCGCTACCCCACGCGTGAGCTGGTCTCGGTGCCGGCCGAGCGGGTCTGGTACGAGCCCGCCCGGCCGCTCGCGCCCGTCAGCGGGCGCGACCCCGGCCTGCTCGACATCGGCGACGTGCAGGGCACCCGGTACGTCGAGATCCAGACCGGCGGCAAGATCAAGATCCGGGAGGAGAACTCCGCCGCCGCCCTGGAGATCATGAGCCGGTTCGCGGTCGACCCGAGGTGGCTGGTGTACCTGCCGCCGACGATGGCCCCGCCGGAGACCTCGTCGCTGGAGGGGTACCTGGAGCACCCCGCCGAGGCGTTCGAGGAGTTCCACCAGGCGGGTGTCACCGAGGTGGTGTGCGAGGAGAAGCACATGGGCTCGCGGGCCGTCGCTGTGCTCGCCCGCACCCCGGAGGCCGCCGCGGCGCGCTTCGGGGTCACCGACGGCACCCGCGGCGTCGTGCACACCCGGACCGGGCGCCCGTTCTTCGACGACCCCGCGCTGATGGCCGAGTTGGTGTCCCGGCTGGGCGCGGCGGTGTCGGACGCCGGGCTCTGGGAGGAACTCGGCACCGACTGGATGGTGCTCGACGCCGAATTGCTGCCCTGGTCGGCCAAGGCCGGCGGCCTGATCCGCGAGCAGTACGCCGCCGTGGGCGCCGCCGCGCGCGCCGCCCTGCCCGAGGCCGTGGCGGTGCTGGAGGCGGCGGCCGGGCGCGGTATGGGTGTGGGCGAGATTCTTGACCGCACCCGGCGCCGTTCCGGGAACGCTGCCCGGTTCAGCGAGGCATATGCCCGGTACTGCTGGCCGGTGTCGGGACTTGACGGTATTCGGCTGGCTCCGTTCCAGATCCTCGCCGTGGAGGGACGGGCGACGGCGGCGGAGGAGCCGCACGCCTGGCACCTGGCGGCCCTCGGCCGGCTGGACTCCGGCATCATCGCCCCGACCAGGCACGTCTTCGTGTCGCTCGACTCCGAGGCGTCGCAGGCGGCGGCCACCGAGTGGTGGACCGCACTCACCGAGGCCGGGGGAGAGGGGATGGTCGTCAAGCCCGCGCATCCTTCGGCCGGCCGCGTGCAGCCGGGCGTGAAGGTGCGCGGGCGCGAGTACCTGCGGATCATCTACGGGCCCGACTACACCGAGAGCCTCGGGGTCCTGCGCCGCCGTTTCCTCGGCAGGAAGCGGTCGCTGGCCCTGCGCGAGAACGCGCTCGGCCTGGAGGCGCTGGCCCGGCTGGCGGGCGGCGAACCGCTCTGGCGGGTGCACGAGGCCGTGTTCGCGGTGCTGGCCCTGGAGTCCGAGCCCGTCGACCCCCGGCTCTGAGGACGGGTCAGGAGGCGTCCGGGGGCGGCAGGGGGGCCACCTCGCGCCGGTGGTAGGAACGCAGGTCCTCGCCCAGGTCGTACAGCGCGATCAGGGCGGCCAGGCACGGCGCGACGACGTCGTGGTCGGTGATGCGGCGCCCGCCCAGGTGGGCGCCGTTCTCGTCGTACAGGACCTCGTACATGAGCGTGGACTCGAAGATCAACAGCTCGGGCAGCGGCCCGGACGGCTCGTAGGCGCGGACGGCGGTCGCGGGGATCACCCGGCTCCGCTCGCCGGCCTCGGAGCGGGCGGCCAGGACGTGCAGCTCCCACTGCATGTAGGGCGTGAGGGGGGTCTCCACCACCCGGACCCGGCGGAACTCGGCGTACCCGTCGTACTCGGCGCGCAGCGAGCCGCGCATCTCGTCCACCAGCAGAAGGGAACGTTCCCAGTCGCCCTGCGCCATCGCCGCCCAGCTCGGCTCGTAGGGCTCGTGGAAGTGCTGGGCGCGTTCGAGCTTCCAGACCACCCCGTTCGCGCTCTCGTAGGCCTCGCGGAACTCCGGTCCGTACACCTCCGGCGGCATGTCCGCCGCCTCCACCTCACGCACCCGCTCGAAAACGTGGCAATCAAGTTGATTGTCCGTTATCGGGACCATCGGCTACTCCTCGTCATTGGGTGCGGAACCCGCGGCGTCCGCGCGGGCCGGTGGCGCGAGGTATTCGGGGAGAACGAGCGCCACCATGCCCGGACCTGAAGGAGCCGAAACCCGGAAATGGCGGCGGTCGGGAAGACAGGCCGATCATGAAACGGCTGACTGCGAGCGTCAAGACCCAAATCACGGAGCGAGGGCGGGCACGCCGAAGGCCGGGACGACCCGTGAAGGTCGGCCCGGCCGTGGTGCCCGACGGCCCCGCGGGACGTCAGCGGTGCCGGCGCCCCAGGTGGGAGTGGTGGTGCCCCAGGTGGGGGTGGCCATGGTGCCGGTGGTGGGCCAACCGCACGATCGCGAAGACCACGCCCATGATGAACAGCACCTTCAGCAGCCCGAGCAGCGGCGCGAAGGCGCCGCCGACGGCCGAGGCCACCAGGAACACCGCCAGGATGATCAGAAAGACCGGGGGCCCGCCGTGCCGCCGCCGGCCCTGGAACGGCGGCCGGGGCAGGTCGGCCATGTGATGGCCCCAGGTGCCGAGGTCGCCGCGCGGCGGGAGGGGCATGCCCTCGGGCCGCCAGGGGGCGTCGTAGGCGGCCGGACGCTGCGACCGCTGTTCCGGTAGATCGGCCGTCACCCGCCGCAGGTCGCCCACCGTGCGCGCCCCGAGGGCGGTGTCGAGCCGTTCGTCCAGCTCGTCGTGGGTGAGACGGCCCTGCGCGAAGTGCTCGCGCAGGGCGGTCATCACCTCGTCGCGTTCTGCGTCACCGATCCGCAGATCGTCCCGCGAGGTCATCGAGGGTCACTCCTCCGAGGTGTCGCCGTCGGCCAGGATCTGGTACAGCTTGCGGCGGGTCTCGGCCAGGATCTGCTTCGCCTGTCCGACTTGTCCGTCGCTACCAGTCTGCGCGATTTGGAAGAGCGCCGCGGCGGCCTGGCGCGACAAATCGAAAAGTTCGTAGACGCTGTCGTCCACGTTCGGCGTCATGTCCTCCCACGGGGCCCGCACCTCCTCGGGGTGCTCGGCGACGTAGGCCAGACCGGCCTCGGTGAGCGCGAAGGTCTTGCGCCCGTCGGTCTCCTCGGCGCGCACCAGACCTTCGTCGGTGAGCTGCTGGAGCGCCGGGTAGACCGCGCCCGGGCTGGGCTTCCACCCGCCCTGGCTGCGCTCGGCGATCTCCTGGATCACCTGGTAGCCGTTGCGCGGCTCCTCGGCGAGCAGGGCCAGGATGGCGGCGCGGACGTCGCCGCGCTTGGCCTTGCGGCCTCCCCTCCCGAACGGCGAGCGCCCGCCGCCGAACCCGAAACCGGGACCGAACGGGCCGCGCGCGAAGTCCCACGGGAAGGGCCCGGGGCCGCGGTGGCCGCGGAAGCGGCGCTCATGGCCGCCCTCCTCGTGCGGGTGGCCATGCGGGCCGTGGTGGGGACCACCGCGGTGCGGATCCTGCTGCCAGGCGCCGACGATGGAGCCCAGGGCGGCCTTCAGGGCGCGCGCGTCGGGCCAGGGAGGTCCTCCCATCGAATGTGCGTGAGTCATGTCTTCCCCCTTGCGGTTGCGATCGACTTTCGACCGTTCTCGATGGCTCAACGATATATCGCGAACGTTCTTAACGACAAGCCCTCGGCAAAAAATCGTCGACCGCCCGCCGAGCGGACGGGACGGAGAGCACCGCGGCCGGCGGGCGTGCGGGGACCTGGTGGCGGCCACTTTTTTCAGGAAGTGACGTGAATCACGCTGTGCCGGGAACAGACGCCGATATCCGTGCGTTATCAGGATTCGGACGGGGTCGTTCTGCTCTGAGAGGGCTGGGGGGTGCTCTTGGAGCGGAACGGTCCCGTCTTCTGTGTCCGCGATTTCCCGATCCCCTGACCAGCAAGGACCTCCGGCCTTCCGGAGCGTCTCGTCAGGGACGCTTGCGCGGGCCGCGCGGGGCCGCACAATGGGCGTGAAACCGATCCCTTCTCCCCCGGAGGGCGGGCGACACGCCGCATGGCAGACGAGTCGGTTCCTCTGTTTGGCGAAGATTTTGCCGTAGGGTGCCCGATCGTGATCTACGCATGATGGGGCATACGCACGCCCTGAGCGGTGCCGCGCTCTGGCTGCTCGTCGCTCCCGGGCTCGCCGCGCTTCCGGGGCTCGGCGGCATCGCGGGCGAGCTGACGCCGGCGGTGGCCAACCTGACCGCGCCGAACGAGCTCATCGCCGGCGCCCTGGTCTGCGCGGGGGCCGCGATGCTCCCCGACCTCGACCATCCGCACGCCACGATCGCCCAGGCGTTCGGGCCCGCCACCTGGGTGCTGAGCAAGGCGTTCAACTGGGCGAGCGGGGGCCACCGCCACGCGACGCATTCGCTGCTGTTCGCGATCGTGGCCGGCATCGGCAGCCAGTTGCTCGCCGACCACGTCCCGATCGGCAGGGACGTCGTGGTCATCTTGATGATCGGGCTGGCCCTGCGCTCGATCGGCATCGGCGTCCCCGGCAAGACGATCACCTCGGCGCTGGTGAACATCGGCCTGACGGCCGTGATGTTCCTCCTGCTGCACTTCCGCGACGTCGGGTACCTGTGGCTCGGCCTGGCCATCGCCATCGGATGCCTGGCCCACGTGATCGGCGACTGCCTGACCGAGCGCGGCTGCCCGGTGCTGTGGCCGCTGAAGCAGCGATGGGTCCTGCCGTACGACATCGGCATCAAGACCGGCCGGGCCTTCGAGGTGAAGATTCTCGGCCCGCTGCTGTCGGTCGTCGTGATAGGGCTGTTCGCGGTCCGCCTCATGCCGGCGGTCATCTGACCCTACCGGCAAGTAACTTGATGTCGAGATATCTGACCCGATATCTTGATGTCGAGACATCTGCCGCGACCGCGTGGTTAGGCCAGCCTAACTGGCGATGGCATACCACCTGTGCGGCAGGATCTATGGGGCGAACCAGGCAATCTGTGCGACCCATCATCAGTGACGATGAGCGTGAAATGTAGGGAGGCGAGTCTCCGTGTCCGCCAACAGCTTCGGCAGCCGTGACACCCTCCGCGTCGGTGACGCGGCTTACGAGATCTACCGGCTGGACGCCGTCGAGGGGTCGGCGCGCCTCCCGTACAGCTTGAAGATCCTGCTGGAGAACCTGCTGCGCACGGAGGACGGCGCGAACATCACCGCCGACCACGTCCGCGCGGTGGGCGGCTGGGACCCCAAGGCCGCGCCGAGCGTGGAGATCCAGTTCACCCCGGCCCGCGTGATCATGCAGGACTTCACCGGCGTGCCCTGCGTGGTCGACCTGGCCACCATGCGCGAGGCCGTCCGCGACCTCGGCGGCGACCCCGCCAGGATCAACCCGCTGGCCCCGGCCGAGATGGTCATCGACCACTCCGTCATCGTGGACTTCTTCGGCGGTCCCGACTCCTTCCAGCGCAACGTGGACCGCGAGTACGAGCGCAACCACGAGCGATACCAGTTCCTGCGCTGGGGCCAGACCGCGTTCGACGAGTTCAAGGTCGTCCCGCCCGGCACCGGCATCGTGCACCAGGTCAACATCGAGCACCTCGCCCGCGTGGTCATGATCCGCGACGGCAAGGCCTACCCCGACACCTGCGTCGGCACCGACTCCCACACCACCATGGAGAACGGCGTCGGCGTGCTCGGCTGGGGCGTCGGCGGCATCGAGGCCGAGGCGGCCATGCTCGGCCAGCCGATCTCCATGCTGATCCCGCGCGTCGTCGGCTTCAAGCTCACCGGACGCCTCCCGGCGGGCGCGACCGCGACCGACCTGGTCCTGCGGATCACCGAGATGCTCCGGCAGCACGGCGTCGTCGGCAAATTCGTCGAGTTCTACGGCGACGGCGTCACGGCGGTCCCGCTGGCCAACCGCGCGACGATCGGCAACATGAGCCCGGAGTTCGGCTCCACCTGCGCGATCTTCCCGATCGACGACGAGACCGTGAAGTACCTGCGGCTCACCGGCCGCAGCGACGAGCAGGTCGCGCTGGTCGAGGCGTACGCCAGGGAGCAGGGCCTGTGGCACGACCCCTCCCACGAGCCGGTCTTCTCCGAGTACATCGAGCTCGACCTGGGCAGCGTCGTCCCCTCGATCGCCGGGCCCAAGCGCCCGCAGGACCGCATCGCGCTGTCATCGGCCAAGGACACCTGGCGCCGTGACGTGCGCGTCTTCGTCGCCGACGAGGACGGCTCGGACGAGGAGGGCAAGGAGTCCTTCCCCGCCTCCGACGCCCCGGCCTCCAACGCCCAGGCCAACGGGCACGACAAGACCGAGGACCGGCCGTTCGCCGCGTCCGCGCCCGGCGTCTCCCAGCGAAGCCGCCCGCGTGACCCGGTCCAGGTCACCGCGGCCGACGGCACCTCGTTCGAGCTCGACCACGGCGCCGTGGTGATCGCCGCGATCACCTCGTGCACCAACACCTCCAACCCGTACGTCATGATCGGCGCCGCCCTGCTGGCCAGGAACGCCGTCGACAAGGGCCTCACCCGCAAGCCGTGGGTGAAGACCTCCCTGGCCCCCGGCTCGCAGGTCGTCACCGGCTACTTCGAGCGCTCGGGCCTCACCCCCTACCTCGACAAGCTCGGGTTCAACCTCGTCGGGTACGGCTGCACCACCTGCATCGGCAACTCCGGGCCGCTGCCCGAGGAGATCTCCGAGGCCGTGCAGAGCGCCGACCTGGCCGTCACCGCCGTGCTGTCGGGCAACCGCAACTTCGAGGGCCGGATCAACCCCGACGTCAAGATGAACTACCTGGCCTCGCCGCCGCTGGTAGTCGCCTACGCCCTCGCCGGCACGATGGACCTGGACCTGGACACCGAGCCGCTCGGCACCGGCGCCGACGGGCAGCCGGTGTACCTGCGGGACATCTGGCCGACCACCGAGGAGATCGCCGAGGTGGTCGACGCCTCGATCGACGTGGAGATGTTCCGGCGCGACTACGCCGACGTGTTCAAGGGCGACGAGGCCTGGCGGTCGCTGCCGATCCCGACCGGCGACACCTTCGAGTGGGACCCGGCCTCGACCTACGTGCGCAAGGCGCCGTACTTCGACGGCATGCCGAGCAAGCCGGAGGCCGTCACCGACGTCCACGGCGCCCGGACGCTCGCGCTGCTCGGCGACTCGGTCACCACCGACCACATCTCCCCGGCCGGTTCGATCAAGGGCGACTCGCCCGCGGGGCGCTACCTCAAGGAGAACGGCGTCGAGCTGAAGGACTTCAACTCCTACGGCTCCCGCCGGGGCAACCACGAGGTCATGATCCGGGGCACGTTCGCCAACATCCGGCTGCGCAACCAGATCGCGCCGGGCACCGAGGGCGGCTTCACCCGCGACTTCACCCAGGACGGCGGCCCGGTCTCCACGATCTACGACGCCTCGGTGAACTACCAGGCGGCGGGCGTCCCGCTGGTCGTGCTGGCGGGCAAGGAGTACGGCTCGGGGTCCTCACGCGACTGGGCGGCCAAGGGCACGGCGCTGCTCGGCGTCCGCGCGGTGATCGCCGAGTCCTACGAGCGCATCCACCGGTCCAACCTGATCGGCATGGGCGTGCTCCCGCTGCAGTACCCGGAGGGCCAGACCGCGGCCTCGCTCGGCCTGACCGGCGAGGAGACCTTCGACGTCATCGGCGTCGAGGAGCTCAACTCCGGCACCACCCCGGCGACCGTCACCGTACGGGCCGGGGACACCGAGTTCCAGGCGGTCGTCCGCATCGACACCCCCGGCGAGGCGGACTACTACCGCCACGGCGGCATCATGCAGTACGTCCTGCGCTCCCTGCTCGCCAAGAGCTGACCAGGCCGCCGCGCGCCCGTCCCCGCCGCCGAGGCGGGGGCGGGCGCGTCCGCGTTCGGCCCCGGACGGTGTTCCCCCCGGTCCCGACGTGCGGCCGTGGTCCATTATCGGGCGCAGTAATTTCCGAGTAAGTTACTGAATTCCTCGGATATTCCGTGGGAGGGTGGCGACCGTTCCCGTGCGCGGCCGGCCGCCCTCCCCGCCGTCCCGGAGGACCGCTCTCCCTGCTGCGTCGCGGGAATTCGATGCCGCCCCCACCAGGTGTGATGCCCATCACCGTCCCGCTGGACAAACTTGACTTAATCAGATGATTTCTTTAATTAAACGGAATTTCATAGCTTGTAGGGTCTGGTGGTGAAAGGGGGGATCGTGCGATGACGCATGCTCTGCCGAGCCCGGTGACACTTCCCCTGGAACGTCAGAATCCCTTCGACCCACCGTCTGAGCTGCGCCGGTGGAGTCACGAAGGCCCGCTGCGGCCGATGCTCTACGCGGACGGGCACGTCGGCTGGCTGGTGACCGGCTACTCCGCGGTGCGATCGGTGCTCGGCGACGCCCGCTTCAGCGCCGACCCCGACCTGGTCCACCCGCAGATCGGCCGGCGGTCCATCCAGCGGTTCCTCGGCAAGCTGCCGGGCCTGTTCCTCAACCAGGACCCGCCCGAGCACACCCGCCTGCGCCGGATGGTCGCCGGCCACTTCGGCCTGCGCAACATGAAGCGGCTGGAGCCGACGGTCACGCGGTTCACGTCCGGCCTGCTCGACGGCATGGAGCAGGGGGGCCCGTCCGCCGACCTGGTGTCCGCGTTCGCCTTCCCGCTCCCCTCGATGGTGATCTGCGAGCTGCTCGGTGTCCCCTACAGTGCCCACGACCAGTTCCAGCGGCAGTCCTCGGAGATGCTCAGCCTGGAGTCCCGGCTTCCGCAGGTGCGGGGGGCCATCGAGGGCATGGCCCTGTACATCCATGACCTGGTCGACCGCAAGCGCGCCGAGCCGGGCGACGACCTGATCAGCGACCTGGTGTCGACGGGGGAGCTCACCAAGGACGAGATCACGGGCGTGGCGATGCTGCTCCTGGTCTCCGGCCACGAGACGACCGCCAACATGATCGCGCTGGGCACGTTCACGCTGCTGGAGAACCCCGTGCAGCTCGCGGTCCTGCGCGACGACCCGGCCCTCACCGGGCTGGCGGTCGAGGAGCTGCTGCGGTACCTCTCCATCATCCACATGGGCCTGGTGCGGGCCGCGAGCGAGGACGTCGAGGTCGAGGGGTACATGATCAAGGCGGGGGAGTCGGTGACGGTGTCCCTGGCCACCGCCAACCGTGACCCCCGGCAGTTCGCCGAACCCGACCGGCTCGACATCACCCGGCCGGCCACCGGGCACCTCGCCTTCGGACACGGCATCCACCAGTGCGTCGGTCAGCAGCTCGCCCGCATGGAGATGCGCATCGCCTACCCGGCGCTGCTGAACCGGTTCCCGAAACTGCGGCTCGCGGTGACACCCGAGCAGGTGGCGACGCGCTCGGACATGGCCATCTACGGGGTCCACCGGCTGCCGGTCGCCTGGTAGGGCCGGAAACCCGGTGGGCCGCCCGGGTGGCGACGGTCTACCGTGCGACGCATGGGCACTGAGGTATTTCTGGTATTTCTTGGCGGTTTGGCGGTATTTGTCGGGGCGGTGGTCCAGGGCGGGGTGGGCTTCGGCCTGGGCCTGGTGGCCGCTCCGATCATCACGTTGCTGCGGCCCGACGCCATGCCCGGGGCCATCCAGGTCGTCAACCTCACCCTGCCCCTGTTCACCCTGTTCACCGAATGGCGCCGCATCGACTGGCGGGGCCTCGGCTTCGCGCTGCTCGGCAGGCTCCCCGGCAGTGCGATCGGCGCGCTGGTCGTGGTCTACGTCAGCACCCGGATGCTCGGGATCCTGGTCGGGGTGATGGTGCTGGTCGCCGTGGCGGTGACCGCGTCCGCGCTGGCGATCCCGAGGAACGGGGCGACGCTGACCGCCGCCGGCTTCCTGTCCGGCATCACCGGCACGGCCACCGGCATCGGCGGCCCGCCCATGGGCATCGTCTACCAGCACGCCAAGGGCCCGCAGATCAGGGCGACCCTGGCCATGTACTTCTTCCTGTCCGCGAGCCAGTCCCTGGCCATCCTCGCCGCCGTGGGCAAGCTGCCCGGCCGGTCGGTGGTCGCGGGCGCGGTGCTGATCCCGTTCATGGTCGCGGGCTTCGCGGCCTCGGGCCCGCTCCGCCGCTTCCTGGACGGCGGGCGGGTCCGCGCCGGGATCCTCGTTGTGGCCGCCGCCTCGGCCTTCGTCCTGATCACGCAGAGCCTGGCCGGTTAATCTGGCGTTTCCTGATTGTTACCGGAGACAACAAACTTTGACCGTCCGAGGTCTGGCGCATGGCCCGGGTTCGGAATACGTTGCCGCAAACAACATTCAAAGAAACGGTCAAGCCGAGACCCGGCGAAAGCCGTTCTCTCCCCCGGTCAGAGCTCGGCCGGGCACAGCCTCACAGACCCCCATACGCCACGTCTTGAGTGGCCATTCTGCAGAAAGGACCCGGTGCACCCATGCGCAAGGGGATCCTCGGCCTGACCGCCGCCGCCGCGGCGCTCTCTCTCGGTCTCACCGCCTGCGGGGGCGATGACGGTGCGACCAGCACCCAGAGCGCAGCCCCCGCCTCCTCCTCGGCCGCCGCGAAGGCGGGCAAGATCGGTGTCATCCTTCCCGACAGCAAGTCGTCTCCCCGCTGGGAGACCGCGGACCACAAGTACCTCGAAGAGGCCTTCAAGACCGCGGGTGTCGAGTACGACATCCAGAACGCCCAGAACGACAAGACCGCCTTCCAGACGATCGCCGACCAGATGATCACCAACGGCGCCACGGTGCTGCTGATCGTCAACCTGGACAGCGGCACCGGCAAGGCCGTCATCGACAAGGCCAAGGGCCAGGGCGTTCCGGTCATCGACTACGACCGCCTGACGCTCGGCGGCGGGGCCTCGTACTACGTGAGCTTCGACAACACCAAGGTCGGCACCCTCCAGGGTGAGGGCCTGGTCAAGTGCCTCGCCGACAAGAAGGTCGAGAAGCCGCTGATCGCCGAGCTCAACGGCTCGCCGACCGACAACAACGCGACCCAGTTCAAGGCCGGCTACGACGGCGTGCTCAAGCCGAAGTACGACGCGGGCGAGTACACCAAGGGCCCGGACGAGTCCGTGCCGGACTGGGACCCGGTCAAGGGCGGCACGATCTTCGAGCAGATGCTGACCTCCGCGCCCAAGATCGGCGGCGTGCTCGCCGCGAACGACAACCTGGGCAACGCGGCGATCACCGTGCTCAAGAAGCAGAAGCTCAACGGCAAGGTCCCGGTGACCGGTCAGGACGCCGGCGTCCAGGGCCTGCAGAACATCCTCAACGGTGACCAGTGCATGACGGTCTACAAGGCGGTCAAGAAGGAGGCCGACGCGGCCGCCGGGCTGGCCATCGCGCTGGCCAAGGGCGAGAAGCCGACGGTCAGCGGTGTCACCAAGGACACCCAGACCAACGCCGACGTCCCCTCGGTCCTGCTCGACCCGCAGCCGATCACCTTCGACAGCGTCAAGGACGTCGTCGCCGACGGGTTCGTCAGCAAGGACGAACTGTGCAAGGGCGAGTTCGCGGCCAAGTGCACCGAGGCCGGAGTCCAGTAGCAGCGCGGTCCGGTACGGCCCGCTCCCCGCTGGAGAGACCCGCGAAAGGGGTCTTTCCGGCGGGGGGCGCGGGCCGTACCGTCAGTCTCTGAGGAGCAAAGTGTCATCCCAACCCGTCCTGGAGATCCGCGGGCTCGACAAGAGCTTCGGCCCGGTGCAGATCCTGCACAACGTCGCCCTGTCCGCGCACGCCGGCGAGGTCACGGCCTTGGTCGGCGACAACGGTGCCGGCAAGTCCACCCTGGTCAAGTGCATCGGCGGTACCTACTCGATCGACGCGGGGGAGTTCCTGTTCGCCGGCAGCCCCGTCACCGTGAGCAGCCCGCGCGAGGCGGCCGACCTCGGCATCGAGATCGTCTACCAGGATCTTGCCCTCTGCGACAATCTCGACATCGTCCAGAACATGTTCCTGGGCAGGGAGAAGAAGAGCGGGCTCGTCCTTGACGAGGCCACGATGGAGCAGATGGCGGCCAGGACCCTCGACAGCCTGTCGGTCCGCACCGTCCAGTCCATCCGCCAGCTCGTCTCCAGCCTCTCGGGCGGCCAGCGGCAGACGGTCGCCATCGCCAAGGCCGTGCTGTGGAACAGCAAGGTCGTCATCCTCGACGAGCCCACCGCGGCGCTCGGCGTGGCGCAGACCGCCCAGGTGCTCGAACTGGTCCGCCGCCTGGCCGACAACGGCCTCGCGGTCATCCTCATCTCCCACAACATGAACGACGTCTTCGCCGTGTCCGACCGGATCGCGGCCCTCTACCTGGGCCGGATGGCCGCGCAGGTGAAGACGGCCGACGTCACCCACTCACAGGTCGTCGAGCTCATCACCTCCGGTCGCAGCGGCGACCTCGGCCTGCAGAACGTCAACGGAGTCACCGCATGAGCACGACGATGCTTCCCGGGCAGGAGGCCGCCGCACAGTCCCCCGGCATCGGCGGCAACATCCGCAGCTACGTGGCACGGGTGCGGGGCGGTGACATGGGCGCCCTGCCGGCCATCCTCGGCCTCATCGTGCTCTGCACGACCTTCGCCATCCTGCGGCCGGTCTTCCTGTCGGCGATCAACTTCGCCAACCTGTTCACCCAGGGCGCCGCGATCAGCCTGATCGCCATGGGACTGATCTTCGTCCTGCTGCTCGGCGAGATCGACCTGTCCGCCGGCTACACCAGCGGCGTCTGCGCGGCCGTGCTGGCGGTCACCATGACCAGCCACGGCCAGCCCTGGTACCTCAGCGTCGCCGCCGCGATGCTCACCGGCGTGGTGATCGGGTTCGTGCTCGGCGCGCTGGTCGCCAAGCTCGGCGTCCCCTCGTTCGTGGTCACCCTGGCCGCGTTCCTCGCCTTCCAGGGCCTGCTGCTCGTCCTGGTCAACGAGGGCAACAACATCGCCATCCGCGACCCCACGATCATCGCGATCGAGAACAGGTACGTGCCGCCGCTTCTCGGCTGGATCCTGTACGTCGTCAGCGTCGTCATCTACGCCGCCGTGCAGATCGTGCGGGCGCGGCGCCGTTCCGGCCGGGGGCTGGTGGCCGACCCCGCCACCGTCATCGCCGTCCGGGTGGGCGTGCTCGCCCTGCTCGGCGGGTTCGCCGTCTACGCCCTGAACCTGGAGCGCAGCCGCAACGCCCTGCTGGTCTCGCTCAAGGGCGTGCCGATCGTCGTCCCCATCGTGCTGGCGCTGCTGGTCTTCTGGACGTTCATCCTGCGCCGCACGGCGTTCGGCAGGCACATCTACGCCGTCGGCGGCAACGCCGAGGCGGCCCGCCGGGCCGGCATCAGGGTGGACCGCATCCGGGTCAGCGCCTTCGTCATCTGCTCCGGCATGGCCTCGATCGGCGGCATCGTCCTGGCCTCCCAGGCCAGCTCCGTCGACCCGAGCACGGGCGGCAGCGACGTGCTGCTGTTCGCGGTCGGCGCCGCCGTCATCGGCGGCACGAGCCTGTTCGGCGGCAAGGGCCGGGTGCTGGACGCCATCCTCGGCGGCGCCGTCGTCGCGGTCATCAACAACGGCATGGGCCTGATGGGCTACAGCGCGAGCGTGAAGTACATCGTCACCGGGCTGGTCCTGCTCCTGGCCGCCGGCGTCGACGCCCTGTCCCGCAAGCGAGCCGCCGCCTCCGGCCTGAGGTGATGCGCGCCGGCCCCTCACAGGAGGAGATCCGGCGCCACAACCTCGGCGTCCTCCTGCGCCACGTCCACCTGGGCGGGCCCACCTCCCGGGCCGAACTGACCACCAAGATGGGGCTCAACCGCAGCACCATCATGGCGCTCACCGCCGACCTGACGGCGGCGGGCCTGGTACGCGAGGAACTGCCGCGCGAGACCGGCCGGGCCGGGCGGCCCTCCCTGGTCGTCCGCCCCGAGTCCCGGCGCGTCTACGTCCTGGCGTTCGACATCGGCGTCGACCGGGTCGTGGCGGCCAGGGTCGGCCTCGGCGGGGTGATCCTCGACCGGCGTGAGGCCGTACGCGACCGGGGGCCGTTCGTCCTCGACGACGTCGTGGACCGGCTGGCGTCCTTCACCGGGGCGATGCTCAAGAAGACCAGGTCCGACACCGTGTGCGTCGGGGTCGGCGTCGCGTTCTCCGGCGGCGTGCGCAGCTCCGACGGCGTCGTGCGGTTCAGCCCGAACCTCGGCGTGGAGGACGTGCCGCTGGGGGAGCGGCTGGAGAGCCGGCTGGCGCTCGGCATCCCGGTCGCGGTCGGCAACGACGCCAACGTGGGCGCGCTCGCCGAGCAGGCCCGGGGCGTGGGCGTGGGCTGCCGCGACCTCATCTACCTGCACGGGGACGTCGGCATCGGCGGCGGCATCATCGCGGCGGGCCAGCTACTCGGCGGCCGGGGCGGTTACGGCGGCGAGGTCGGGCACATGGTCGTCAACGCGGGCGGCCGGCCCTGCGGCTGCGGGTCGCGCGGCTGCCTGGAGGCCGAGGTGGGGGAGCGCGCCCTGCTGGAGGCCGCGGGCCGCTTCGGCCCGCAGATCGGCCGCGACGCCGTGCGGGCCGTCGTGGACGCCGCCGACCGGGGCGACATCGTCGCGCAGGACGCGCTCGCCCGGGTGGGCGACTGGCTCGGCCTCGGCGTGGCCAACCTGGTGAACATCTTCAACCCCGAGATCGTCATCTTCGGCGGCATGCTCAGGGAGATCTACCTCGGGGCGGCGGCGCAGGTGCGCAGCCGCATCACTACCGACGTGCTGTACGCCTCGCGCGAGAACCTGCGGCTGCGCACCCCGATCCTCGGCGACGACACCACCTTGGTCGGCGCCGCCGAGCTGGCCTTCGCCCAGGTGCTCGCCGACCCCCTGGACGCCCTCGCGCGCGTCGGCCCCTAGCGGGGAACACGCCGGTGCGCGTCCCGTCCGTGAAGATCATCAAGACGGCGGGTCCCGGTCCAGGCGGGGCGGGCCGGCGTTAAATCGATGGCGCCGCGTCCGACCGGCGGTGAATCATCGGCAGGATCGGGGGCCACCGCGAGCCCTCCCCTGCTTGAGAGGAAGTTCCGATGACCGATGCCGAGTCCACGCCGTCCGGATCCCGGCCCGAGGTCCGCGCGCCGGCCGGAAGGCTGCGCGGCGTCCGGGAGGAGGGCGTGGCGGTCTTCCGCGGCATCCCGTTCGCCGAGCCGCCGGTCGGCGAGGCCCGTTTCGCCGCGCCGCGACCGGTCCAAGCCTGGAGCGGGGTGCTGGAGGCCCTCTCGTTCGGCCCGCCGCCCCCGCAGGCCGGGCATTTCGGCATGGACGAGCGGACGCGGGACGCCGGCGACGACTGGCTGACGGTCAACGTCTGGTCGCCGGAACCCGGCCCGGGCGCCGGGCTGCCGGTGATGGTGTGGATCCAGGGCGGCGGTTACGGGATCGGCACGGCGAGCCTCCCCGAGTACGACGGCGGCCGGCTCTCGCGTGAGGGCGGCGTGGTCGTGGTGACGTTCAACTACCGCGTGGGCGTCGAGGGTTTCGCGCAGATCGAGGGGGCGCCCGCCAACCGCGGCCTGCTCGACCAGGTCGCCGCCCTGGAGTGGGTGCGCGACAACATCCAGGCCTTCGGCGGCGACCCCGGGCAGGTCACGGTCTTCGGCGAGTCGGCCGGTGGGGGATCGGTCGCCGCGCTGCTGGCGATGGACCGCGCGGCCGGGCTGTTCCGCCGGGCCATCGCGCAGAGCGTGCCGGGCCCGTTCTTCTCGCCGGAGCTAGCGGCGGACATGGCCGCCGCCTTCGCCGCCGAGCTGGGGCTGCGGCCCACGGTGGCCGACCTGTCCGGAGTCGCCCCTCGCGAGCTGCCCGCCGCCGCCGACGCGGTCGGCGCCAAGATCGACCAGTGGGCGGACCGCTGGGGCCTGGCCGCGCACGGAGGGCTCCCCTTCGCGCCCGTGGTCGACGGCGAGGTCCTGGCCGTCACACCATGGCAGGCCCTGTCCGGCGGAGCCGGCCGCGGCGTCGACCTCCTCACCGGCCACACCCGCGACGAGCAGCGCCTGTTCACCGTCATCAGGGGCATGCTCGGCGAGGTGACCGAGGAGCAGGCGGAGAACGCCCTCCGGCTCTTCGCGCCCGGCCCGGACGGCGCGCGCCGCTACCGCGACGCCTTCCCGGCGGCGGGCCCGGAGGAGCTGTACGAACTGGTCCACTCCGACTGGCTGTTCCGCATGCCCTCGCTGCACCTCGCCGAGGCCCAGACGGCCGGCGGCGGCCGGGCGCACGTCTACGAGCTGACCTGGGCGGCGCCGGGCATGGGCGGGGCCTTCGGGGCCTGCCACGGCCTCGACGTCCCGCTCGTCTTCGGCAACCTGGACCGCGGCGGGCCCGCCCAGCTGATCGGCGGGCCCTCCCCGGAGGGGGAGGCCCTGTCGGCCCGGATGCGCGCGGCATGGACCTCGTTCGCCGTGGGCGGCGACCCCGGCTGGCCCGCGTACGACACCGGCCGGCGCCTGGTCCAGCGCTTCGACACCGATCCGGCGGTCACGGCCTACCCCGAGGAGGCTTCCCGCCTGATCTGGCAGGACCAGGCCTTCCCCGTGTTGCCGCTGATCAGCCGCTAGCGCCGCGTGGCCGGGCCGTCCGAGCGGACGGCCCGGCCACGCGGAAGGTCAGTTCGCGGGGGTGGACGCGACCATCGCCGAGCTGCCGATCCAGGTGTTGCAGCCGGCGGGGCCCGCGGCCTGGAAGCCGCGCCTGAGCCAGTTGGCGATCGTGCGGCCCTTGCCGTGGTCACGGACCTTGCTGTGCTCGTCGCCGCTCTCGCGCGTGGCGTCCAGCAGGAACTCCCAGTCGTCGGTGGGGCGGTCCAGGGAGTCCCACACGCTGCCGATGAACGCGCCCGAGAGGCACTCCGCCTGGAGTTCCAGGCGCCGGAGCTGCTCGTTGTACTCGGACTTGTTCCGGGAGGGCAGGCGGCTGAAGGCGCGCTCGATCCCGGAGACGTTCTGGACGTGGTGCCCGTACTCGTGGGCGATCACGTCCATCAGGAACAGCTCCTCGGCCTGCTGGGTGATGTTCTTGTCCAGCAGGACGACGATGCGGCGGTAGTTCGGGCAGTACAGGCCCTGGGCGTGACCGGGCCACTTCGCGCCGCACACCCGCTGGGGCTTGGAGATGAACTGCAGGGACGGCTTGGAGAAGGGGATGCGGGCCTTCTTGAGCTGGGTCGCCCACGACCGGCTGAGGCAGTTGAACAGCGGCACGACGTACCGCCGGGCGGAGGCCACGCTCCCGGGCGTGACGGACGGCTCGGTGCACCTCGTGACCGGGAGCCTGCCGGAGGTGTACAGGGGGCTCCGGGTGAGGGCGGTGGCCCGGACCGGGGAAGCGCTCGCGGACGCCGGCGCGGCGGCCGGCGACGCGGCCTGGGCGGTACCGGGCAGGAGCATGCTCGCCAGCAGTCCGGCGGCCAGCGCGATGGAGGGCTTTCGAGTGATCACAGCAGAGCAGATTAGCTGTTATATCTACGCAAAGTCCGATAGATGCGTCAGGTGGTGACTTTCCGGTCCGGCCGCCGGGCCCGCGGCGCGCGGGCCCGGCGGGACCGTCAGGCGACCATCGCCGAGGGGGCGATCCAGGTGTCGCAGGCGGCCGGGCCCACGGCCTTGAAGCCCCGGCTCAGCCAGTTGGCGATGTTGCGGCCCTTGCCGTGGTCGCGCACGTCGGTGGTCTCGTCACCGCTGCGGCGGTCGGCGTCCAGCAGGGTGCTCCAGTCCTCGCCCGTGCGGCCCAGCGAGGGCCAGACGCTGCCGATGAACGCCCCGGCCAGGCACTCCGCCTGGAGCTCGTGCCGCCGGGTCTGCTCGTAGTACTCCGCCTTGCCCTTGTTGGGCAGGCGGTCGAACGCGCGCCACATGCCCGCCACGTTCTGGACGTGATGGCCGTACTCATGGGCGATCACGTCCATGAGGAACAGGTCCTCCGGCTCGGCGATCACGTCCTTGTCGAGCATGAAGACGATCCGCCGGTCGGCGTTGCAGTAGATCGCCTGGACGTCCTTGCCCCACTTCTCGCCGCAGATCCGCTGCGGCTTGGTGATGAAGGTCACACGCGGCTTGACGTACGGCAGGCGCGCCTTGGCGAACTGGGCGCTCCACGCGACGTCCAAGCACTTCACGAGGGGGAGGAGGTAGTTCTTCACCGACGCCACGTCGCCCGCGACGACGGGCCGCTCGGGGCATCGGGTGGAGGGGAGCCGGCCGGACAGGTACAGCCGGCTCTTGGTGAGGGCGTCCGCGTTCCTGATCGGATAGGACGTCTGGGAAGCGTGGGCCATGCCACCGGACAGCAGGCCGGTGAACAGGACCAAAAGGAGAGCGAGTGAGGACGTTCGCATGGTCCCGTGAGGGTACGCGAGCCGCCCGCTTGCCGTAAAACCAAACTAATGTGAAGAAAACTAGAGGGTTTCGCGAGGTTGGCCCCAGAGCGCCATCAAGGTGAGACGCTAGGTCGATCCCATGGCGCCGCTGGGGCGGAGCGACAGGGCAAATAGACTCGGGCGGGTCGACAACAGGCGGAGGGGATGATTCCGTGAGCGAGCGGAGCCAGCTAAGCGACGGTTCTGGCATCGGGCGGGCCGACCTGCTGGAGACCGTGAAGGGTCCGGGAGATCTCAAGCGGCTGGAGCCGGGCGAGCTGCCGCGCCTCGCCGCCGAGCTGCGCGACCTCCTGGTCTCCACGACCTCCCGCATCGGCGGCCACCTCGGCCCGAACCTCGGCGTCGTCGAGCTGACCATCGCCCTGCACCGGGTCTTCGACTCCCCCCGCGACCGCATCCTGTGGGACACCGGCCACCAGGCCTACGTCCACAAGATGCTCACCGGGCGCGCCGCCGATTTCACCACCCTGCGCCAGGAGGGCGGCCTCTCTGGCTACCCGAGCCAGGCCGAGTCCGACCACGATGTGATCGAGAACTCGCACGCCTCGACCGCCCTGTCCTACGCCGACGGCCTGGCCAAGGCCTACAAGCTGCGGGGCGAGACCGGCCGCACGGTCGTCGCGGTGATCGGCGACGGCGCGCTGACCGGCGGCATGGCCTGGGAGGCGCTCAACAACATCGCCGGCCACGCCAAGGACCCCGACCTGCCGCTGGTGATCGTCGTCAACGACAACGGCCGGTCCTACTCCCCGACGATCGGCGGGCTCGCCTCCCACCTGGCGTCCCTGCGCATGACGCAGAACTACGAGCACGCGCTGGAGTTCGTCAAGCAGAGCCTCGCCCGCGTGCCCGTCGTCGGCACCCCGCTGTACGACACGCTGCACGGCGTCAAGAAGGGCCTCAAGGACGTCCTGGCGCCGCAGGTCATGTTCGAGGACCTCGGCCTGAAGTACGTCGGCCCGATCGACGGCCACGACGAGCAGGCCGTCGAGGTGGCGCTGCGCAAGGCCCGCGACTTCCGCGGGCCGGTCATCGTGCACGTCCTCACCACCAAGGGGCACGGCTTCGCGCACGCCGAGAACCACGACGAGGACCGCTTCCACTCCCCGCAGCCGTTCGACCCGCTGACCGGCGAGGAGCAGCCCAAGGCGCACGGCTGGACCAACGTGTTCGGCCAGGAGCTCGTGCGCCTCGGCGCCGAGCGCGACGACATCGTGGCGATCACCGCCGCCATGCTGCACCCCACCGGCCTGGCCGCGTTCGCCGAGGCCTACCCCGACCGCATCTACGACGTCGGCATCGCCGAGCAGCACGCCCTCACCAGCGCGGCCGGCCTCGCGCTCGGCGGCCTGCACCCCGTGGTCGCCATCTACGCCACCTTCCTCAACCGCGCCTTCGACCAGCTCCTCATGGACGTCGCCCTGCACCGCCTGCCGGTCACGGTCGTGCTCGACCGCGCGGGCGTCACCGGCGACGACGGCGCGAGCCACAACGGCATGTGGGACCTGTCCATCCTCCAGGTGGTCCCCGGGCTGTCGATCGCCGTGCCGCGCGACGCCGTCCGGCTGCGCGAGCTGCTCCGCGAGGCGGTCACCGTCGATGACGGCCCCACCGTGGTCCGGTTCCCCAAGGGCGCCGTCGGGCCCGAGATCGAGGCCGTGGGCAGGCTCGGCGAGATGGACGTCCTGCGGGAGGCCGGCGACGAGGCCGAGGTGCTGCTGGTGGCCGCGGGCCCGATGGCCCAGATCGCGCTGGACGCCGCGGCGCTGCTGGACGCCCAGGGCATCCCGGCGACCGTGGTCGACCCGCGCTGGGTCAAACCCCTGGACCCCGCCCTGGTGGCGGCGGCGGGCGCCCACCGGCTCGTCGCCGTCGTCGAGGACAACGGCCGCGTCGGCGCGGTGGGCGACGCGGTGGCCCGCCTGCTCAGGGACGCGGGCGTCGACGTCCCGGTGCGCACGTTCGGCATTCCGCAGCGGTTCCTCGAGCACGCCAAGCGCCCCAAGATCCTCGCCGAGATCGGCCTCACCGGGCAGGACCTCGCCCGCGAGATCACCGAAGCGGTGGCGCGGCGCTCCTCGCTCCTGGAGGGCCATCCGGCCGGCTGAGGCCGCCGGGGGTTCGTCCGGTGTGCCGAGCGGCCGCTGGACGGGTCGTGCGGCGGGCTGAGATCTCCTCCTCGGGCCGAGGAATGTTCGCCGGATGGGGGGGTAGGCAAGGCCTGCGCCCTCCCGGAGAAGGCGTCCTGTCCGATCGATGACGATCAAGGGGCGTGCCGATGTCCATTTTCAGGACCAAGTCGGTGGAACGGTCGGTCCAGGACACCGAAGCGCCCGAGCATCAGCTCCGCCGCAGCCTGAGCGCGCTCGACCTCACGGTCTTCGGCGTCGGCGTGATCGTCGGGACGGGCATCTTCGTGCTCACCGGCCAGGTGGCCAGGGACACCTCCGGCCCGGCCGTCGCGCTGTCGTTCGTCGTCGCGGGCGTCGTCTGCGCGCTGGCCGCCCTGTGCTACGCGGAGTTCGCCTCCACCGTCCCGGTGGCCGGGTCGGCGTACACGTTCTCCTACGCCACCATCGGCGAGTTCCCGGCCTGGATCGTCGGGTGGGACCTGATGCTGGAGCTGGCGCTCGGCGGCGCCGTGGTCGCGGTGGGCTGGTCCGGCTACCTCTCCGAGCTGCTGGCCACCTTCGGCATCCATCTGCCCGCCTCGCTCGCGGGCGAGCACGCCACCTTCAACATCCCCGCCGTGCTGGTCGTGCTCGCGCTCACCGCCGTGCTGGTCGCCGGGATCAAGCTGTCCTCGCGGGTCAACCTGGTCGTCGTCGCCATCAAGGTGACCGTGGTCCTGCTGGTGATCGTCGCGGGGCTGTTCTTCATCAAGGGCGCCAACTACACCCCGTTCGTCCCGTCGGCGCAGCCCACCCCGGCGGTGGGCGGGCTGAAGGCGCCGCTGATCCAGGTGATGTTCGGCATCTCCCCGGTCGCCTACGGCCTCGCCGGGATCTTCTCCGGCGCGGCCGTCGTGTTCTTCGCCTTCATCGGCTTCGACGTGGTGGCCACCGCCGCCGAGGAGACGCGCAAGCCGCAGCGCGACCTGCCCATCGGCATCATCGCCTCGCTGGTGGTCTGCACCGTCCTGTACGTCGCGGTGTCGCTGGTCGTCGTCGGCATGCAGCCCTACAACCGGCTCAGCAGGTCGGCCCCGCTCGCCGGGGCGTTCCGCGCGGTCGGCCAGGACTGGCTGGCCACCGTCATCAGCGTCGGCGCGCTGGCCGGGCTCACCACCGTCGTGATGATCCTCATGCTCGGGCAGAGCCGGATCTTCTTCGCCATGAGCCGCGACAACCTGCTGCCCCGGGGGCTGGCCGCCGTCCACCCCCGCTTCGGCACCCCGTACCGCATCACGATCATCATCGGGGTGGTGACGGCGCTGCTCGCCGGGCTGATCCCGCTGTCGGCCCTGGCCGAGCTGGTCAACATCGGGACGCTGTTCGCCTTCGTCCTGGTCTCGGTCGGCGTCGTCGTCCTGCGCAGGACCCGGCCCGACCTGCCCCGGGCCTTCCGCACCCCGCTGGTCCCGCTGGTGCCCGCCCTGTCGGTGATGGCCTGCATATACCTCATGCTGAACCTGCCCGTGGAGACCTGGCTGCGGTTCCTGATCTGGATGGCGATCGGCATCGTGGTGTACTTCGTGTACGGCATGCGGCACAGCCGGGTGAGCGAGGACCGGGCCGCCTCCGCAGGGTAGCGGTCCCGTGCCGCGAGCCTGTGCGCGGGCCCTCCGCTCCCGCTGGACAATGGAGGGGAAGCCGCAGGGCACGGAGGGACGACCATGGTCACGCTGGAAGACGTCGCCAAGCACGCGGGGGTGTCGCTGGCGACGGCCTCGCGGGTGCTCAACGGCAGCAGCCGCCAGGTGGGCGCGTCCCTGCGGGTCAAGGTCGAGGCGTCCGCCGCCAAGCTCGGCTACCGCGTGGACGCCACCGCCCAGACCCTCGCCCGGGGCGTCGGCAACGTCGTCGGCGTCATCATCCAGGACCTCACCGACCCCTACTTCGCCGCCATCGCCGACGGCGCGATCCGCGGCGCCGACGAGCACGAGATGGTGGTGACGCTCGGCACCACCTACCGTGACCCCGAGCGGGAGATCGCCCTGGTCGCCACGCTGAACGCCCAGCGCGCCCGCGCGGTGCTGATCGCCGGGTCCCGCGTCGTGGACGAGGTCATGATCCGCCGGCTGCGGGCCGAGCTGGACGTCTACCGCGCCTCCGGGGGCCGGGTGGCGATCATCGGGCAGAACCTCCTCGGCACCGACACCGTGGCCCCGCTGAACCGCGAGGGAGGCCGCAGGCTCGCCCACGCCCTCGCCGGCCAGGGGCACCGGCGGTTCGCCCTGCTCGCCGGGCCGGCGAACCTGTACACCGCCGTCGACCGGGCCGAGGGGTTCAGTGAAGGGCTCGCCGAGCTCGGGCTGCCCGAGCCGGCCGTGGTCCACGGCGGGTTCGACCGGGACGGCGGGCACGCCGCGGCCGTCGAGCTGGTCGCCATGGACACCGGCGCCACCTGCGCCTTCGCGGTGAACGACGTGATGGCCGTGGGGGCGTTCGCCGCCTTCAGGGAGCTCGGGGTCAGCGTGCCGCAGGACATGTCGATGGCGGGGTTCGACGACATCGCCTCGCTGCGCGACCTGGTGCCGGCGCTGACGACCGTGCGGCTACCGCTCGCCCACATGGGGTCGCTGGCGCTCGACCTGGCCCTCAGCTACGAGGACGTCGCCCGGGAGGAGCCGGTCGCCGGGGAGGTCGTCCTCCGCGAGAGCGTCAGAAGACTCCCGTGAGCACGTGAGGCCCGGCGGCATGGCTCAGTCCTCGGGGTCGCCCTTGGCGGACAGCCGGGTCAGCGCCGCGGAGATCGGACCGGCCGCCAGCGCGATCTGCCACTCGCGCACGCCCAGCTCGCGCAGCCGTGCCGCCAGTGTGTCCTCGTCGAGCTCGGCGGGCGGCTCCCACGTGAGGCGCCGGATCGCCTCGGGCTGCAGGAGGTTCTCGGTGGGCATGTGGTGCTCGGTGGCCAGCGTCGCGACGGCCGCCCGGGCGGCGGCCAGGCGCCTGGCCGCGGCGGGGTCGCGGTCGGCCCAGCGGTTGGCCGGCGGCGGCCCGTCGCCGGGGCCGCTCGGCTGCGGGAGCTGGGTCTCGGGCAGCACCCGCGCCCGCCCGATGGCGTTCAGCCAGTCGCGCAGGTGACGCCGGGCGCTGCGGCCGGTGAAGGGGGCGATGTCGGTCAGCGCCTTGGTGGTGCGCGGCTGGTCGAGCGCGGCGGTCACGATCGCCGAGTCCGGCAGCACCCGTCCCGGCGCGAGGTCGGCCTCGCGCGCCAGCTCGTCGCGCAGCGTCCACAGCTCGCGGACCACGGCCAGGCCGCGCAGCGAGCGCACGCGGTGGATGCCGGAGGTGCGGCGCCACGGGTCGGTGCGCGGCGGAGCCGGGGGAGCGGCGAGGATCGAGGCGAACTCCTCCTGCGCCCAGGCGAGCTTCCCGGCGGCGTCCAGCTCGTCGTACAGGATGTCGCGCAGCTCGATGAGCACCTCGACGTCCAGGGCGGCGTACCGCAGCCAGTCCTCGGGCAGCGGCCGGTGGGACCAGTCGGCCGCGGAGTGCCCCTTCTCCAGGCGCAGTCCGAGGACGTTCTCCACCATGGTGCCGAGGCCGACGCGCTCGTAGCCGAGCAGCCGCCCGGCCAGCTCGGTGTCGAACAGTTCGCGGGGGGTGAAGCCGACCTCGGCCAGGCAGGCCAGGTCCTGCGTCGCGGCGTGCAGGACGATCTCGGCGCCGGCCACCGCCGCGTCCAGGCCCGACAGGTCGGGGCAGGCGATGGGGTCGATGAGCGCGCTGCCCGAGCCGGTGCGGCGGAGCTGTACCAGGTAGGCGCGGCCGCTGTAGCGGTAGCCGGAGGCGCGTTCGGCGTCGACGGCGACCGGGCCGGTGCCGCCGGCGAACGCCTGTACGACCGCGGCGAGCGCGGCGGGGTCCTCGATGACCGGCGGGATGCCCTCACGGGGTTCCAGGAGCGGCTCGATCTCGGATGCGGGGATGTCTTCGTCGTCGGTCACGTCCTGAAGGACTCCGGGTCTTCGCGACGCGCGGACCGCGGTGGGAGGGCCGCGACGTCGGGTGGCAGGGGTGGGATGCCCGCCGCGAGGCACATCAGGTCGCACCAGGCGGCGACGTGCGCCGACAGGTCCTCCTCCAGCGGGGACCACGACGCGCGCAGCTCCAGCTCGGTGGTGACCGGATCGTCGGCCTTGTTGCCGAACCCCTCGGACACGGCGCGGGTGACCGTGCCGCCGGCGGCGGCGTAGCGGGCGCACCGGGAGTCGAGGGCCTCGGTCAGCCAGCTCCACGCGACGGGCCCGAGCATCGGGTCGGAGGTGATCTCCGGCTCCATGTCGGCGCGGACGTAGGCGACCAGGCGGAACGGGCCGTCCCAGCCGCGCTGGCCGTCGGGGTCGAACAGCATGATCAACCGGCCGACCGCGAGCTCGTCGTCGTCGCGGTAGACCGAGGCGCCAACGGCGCCGGAGTAGGGGGCAAGCCGCTGCGGGGCGGGGATGTCCTCCAGCTCGATCTCGGGCCTGACCTCGGCCGGGCGCAGGCTCTCCAGCGCCCGCCGGAATGCGGCAGGGGCCGGCGGCGCGTCACCGATGGTCATGGTTGCAGAGTAGGCCGGAGCGGGCGGAGCCGGAAGCAGGGGGGTATGCGCGGTGAACATGAGTGGTGATCAAGCCACGATCACCGGGTCGCCGCGACGCTCCACGTAGGACCGGCCGTGGTCGTCGTGCCCGTCGAGGCGGGGTCGCCGCTCGAACGCCGGTTCACCGGCACGGCGCGCACAATGCACACTGCGGTGCTCGGAGGAACTCCACATCGCGGTCATCGCGGGCCTTTCGTCGGGTCCCAAGATCGAAAGCTCGCACGGACAGGAGTGCGCGTGGCCTGGCCGGCGCTCCCCCCGCGCGCCCTTGTCCGTGAGCTCGAGGGCTGGTCCGACGTTGACACGTCGCGGCGACATTTCCCCGCAACGCGCTCGGCGTGTCCCGAAAGTGGTCACCGAATCAGCGCCGCGCGGGGATTTGACGAACTTTTGGGCCAGCCGCGACATGATCACGGACCTCACGTGAGACGTACTGTACCGGCGCTTTGGAACGGGTTGGCGCGGCCGGCCGCGTACCGCTTCCCGGCCTGCCTCGCCGAATCAGACATAGCGTATGCTTCGCGGCTTCCATTAGCATCACCGGACATTGGCCTAGTAAATATCTCTTTTACGGCAAGCTTTGGTATCGCCGAGTACGACTTAAGACGCTCCCCTTGCGCACGCGGTGCGTGGACCGGCCCCCTCGCATGGCACCCTGGAAACGTGAATCCCGAGACCGCCGAGTCCCCGTTCGTCCGCGCCTGCCGGCGACTGCCCGTGCCGCACACGCCCGTCTGGTACATGCGCCAGGCCGGCCGCTCGCTTCCCGAGTACCGGGCCGTGCGCGCCGACGTGCCGATGCTGACGGCGTGCGCCACCCCCGACCTCATCGTGGAGATCACGATGCAGCCGGTGCGCCGCTACGGAGTCGACGCGGCGATCTTCTTCAGCGACATCGTGGTGCCGCTGAAGGCCATCGGGATCGACCTCGACATCAAGCCCGGCGTCGGCCCCGTCGTGGCCGACCCGATCAGGGACACCGCCGGGGTGGACACCCTGCGCGCCCTGGACCCCGGCGACGTGCCGTACGTCACCGAGGCCATCCGCACGCTGACCAAGGAGCTCGGCGCGACGCCGCTCATCGGCTTCGCCGGCGCGCCGTTCACGCTGGCGTCCTACCTCATCGAGGGCGGGCCGTCCAAGAGCCACGACCACACCAAGGCCATGATGTACGGCGACCCCGCGCTGTGGCACGCGCTCATGGGGCGGCTCACCGACATCACGCTGGCCTACCTGCGCCTGCAGGCCGACGCCGGCGCCTCGGCGATCCAGCTCTTCGACTCCTGGGTCGGCGCCGTCGCCCCCGAGGACTACCGCGAGTTCGTCCTGCCCTACACCAGCCGCATCTTCGCCGGCCTGGCCGACCTGGACGTGCCGCGCATCCACTTCGGCGTGGGCACCGGAGAGCTGCTCGGCCTGCTGGGCGAGGCCGGCGCCGACGTCGTGGGCGTCGACTGGCGGGTCCCGCTGGACGAGGCCGCGCGGCGCGTCGGCCCGGGCAAGGCGCTCCAGGGCAACCTGGACCCGGCCATCCTGTTCGCCCCGTGGGAGGTCGTCGAGCGCCGCGCCCGCGACGTCCTGACCAGGGGCGAGGCCGCCGAGGGGCATGTGTTCAACCTCGGCCACGGGGTGCCGCCCACCACCGACCCCGGCCAGCTCGGCCGCCTCACCGACCTCGTCCACGAGGTCTCCGCCCGCTGATCACCCCTCGCCCGGCCGGTCCTTCCCACCCGCGTCGCCGATCGCGGCGGGCACGGAGGGTTCGGGCGCGTCCGGCGGGCGCGCGTCCGCCGGGGGTACGCCCGGTGCGGGGCGGCGACGGCGGGCGGGGTACGGCAGGGACGGCACCCGCCGCCGTACGGCCGCGTAGGCGATCCACAGCACGGCGAGCACCACGAGCCAGGGCAGCAGCGCGCCGATGACCGTCAGGACGACCCGCGTCGTGCCGGTCAGGGCGCCCCAGCCGGACTTCAGCCCGCTCAGGAAGTTCGGCGCCGGCTTGGCCTTGGGCTTGGCCGTCGGGGGCCCGCCGACGCGCACGAGGCGCAGGGTCAGCGTCCCCATGGCGGTCTGGGAGGCCAGGGACGTCTGCTGGGCCTGCAGCGACTCCAGGTCGGCCTCACGGGAGGAGATCTCCCGCTCGACCTCCAGCACCTCGGTGATGGTCTTGGCCTTGGCGAGGAACGTGCGGACCTGTTCCAGCGACGACCGCGCCGACTTCACCCGGCTCTCGACGTCGGCGACCTGCTGGGTCACGTCGTCGGTGCCCAGGTTGATCGACTGCCGCTTGCCCAGCTCCTTGCCGAGCCGGTCCACGATGCCCGGATAGTTCGCCGGGGGGATCTTGAAGACGAGGGTCGAGGTGTCCTCGCCGCTGTAGGAGGCGGCCTGCTCCCGGTCCAGGCGCCCGCCGGCCGCCGTGACGGTCTGCTTGGCCCGGTCGGAGGCCGCCGCGACGTCCTTGACCCGGACCGTCATCTCCCCGGTGTACACGATCGCCCGGTCCGCCTTCTCGACCTCCACCGTGGAGGGCGCCCCGGACGCCGAGGTCGCCTTCGGGGCCGGTACCCCGGCGTCCTTCGCGACGCCGCCCGCCGTCGCCCGCTCGGGCTGGGCGGCCTGGTTCTGCACGGGCGCGGCGGCCATCCCGCCGCCGTCGCTCGACTGGCTGTCCGCGCCGCCGCACCCCGACAGGGTGAGGACGACGGCCGCCAGGGCCACCGCCACAGGCGGACTGAACCTCAAAGTCCTCATGCTGTTGTTGACGGGACCGGCGATGGCGGGGTTTGGGGGTACGCGTCACAATGGCGTCACGTTCTCCCTTCCCGGGCTCGGAGCCCCGTCGTGGCCAGCGCGCGCGGTGGCCGGGGACGGGTAACGTCTGAAAACATGAAAGGGACTCGGCGGCACGTCGTGGTCGTGGGCGGGGGCATCGCCGGGCTGGCCGCGGCATGGCATCTTCACCGTGAGGACGCGACCATCGCGGTGACCGTGCTGGAGGGCTCCCCGCGCGTCGGGGGCAAACTGCGCGCCTCGGAGATCGAGGGCGTGCTCGTGGACGAGGGCGCCGAGGCGATGCTGGCCCGCCGCCCCGAGGGCAAGGAGCTCGCGCGCATGGTCGGGCTCGGCGACCATCTGGTCCATCCGGGCACCACCGGCGCCTCGGTGTGGACCAGGGGCGCGCTGCGGACCATGCCCCCCGGCCACGTCATGGGCGTCCCGTCCGACGTCGTCGGGCTCGCCCGCTCAGGCTTGCTGTCGCCCGCCGGCCTCGCCCGGGTGCCGCTCGACCAGATCCTGCCCGCGACGCTGGTCACCTCCGATGTGTCGGTGGCGGCGTACATCAGGGCGCGCATGGGCAGCGAGGTCGTCGACCGTCTGGTGGAACCGCTTCTCGGCGGCGTCTACGCCGGGCGCGCGGACCTGTTGTCGCTGGAGGCGACGATGCCGCACGTCGCCACGGCCGCCCGCACCGAGCGCTCGCTGCTGGCCGCCGCCAAGGCGATCTCGCGCAACGCCCCGAAGGACGCGGGACCGGTCTTCACCACCCTGCGCGAGGGCATGGGCGGCCTGCCCGCGGCGGTCGCCGCCGCGTCCGGCGCCGACGTCAGGACCGGCGTGACGGCGCGCGAGCTCAGGCGCACCCCCACCGGCTGGAGCGTCGTCACCGGGTCCACCCGCGACCCCGAGACGATCGAGGCCGACGCGGTGATCGTCGCGGTGCCTGCGCCCGCCGCGGGCAGGCTGCTCGCCGCCGAGGTGCCCAAGGCCGCCGCCGAGCTGGCCCGCATCGAGTACGCCAGCATGGCGATCGTCACCCTGGCCTACCAGCGCTCGGCGTTCCCCGAGCCGCCGTCCGGCAGCGGCTACCTGGTGCCCTCGGTGGAGGGCCGCCCGGTCAAGGCCGTGACGTTCAGCACGGTCAAGTGGCCCCACCTCGCCGAGGCCGACCCCGGCCTGCTGGTGCTGCGCTGCTCCATCGGCCGCCTGGGCGAGGAGTTCGTCCTGCAGCGGGACGACGGCGAGCTGGTGGCGCTGGCCATGGCGGAGATGGCCGAGGTCATGGGGGTCCGCGGGCTGCCCCTGTCGACCCGGGTCACCCGCTGGGGCGGCGCGCTCCCGCAGTACGATGTCGGTCACCTCGACCGGGTCGCCCGCGTCCGGGCGGCCGTCGCCGTGCAACCCGGTCTGGCCGTGTGCGGCGCCGCCTACGACGGGCTCGGCGTCCCCGCCTGCGTCGCCACCGCGCGCACGGCTGCGGGCAGGGTCCTCGCGCACCTCCGGCGGGAGCACGAGGGAGAATGGCGGGAGGACGAGCCCGCGGCGGGCTCCCGCTGAGCCGCCGGCCGTCCCGGTCCGAACGAACCTGTCGATGGAAGGCGAGTGCGATCAGTGACGGAGAGCAGTGCGCGGCCCAAGGCGCGCGATCTCAACCAGGTCATCCGCTACACCATGTGGTCGGTCTTCCGCGTGCGCGAGCCGCTGCCGAGTGACCGGCAGGAGCTGTCCCACGAGGTCGAGAACGTGCTCTCCCAGGCCGCAGAGAAGGACGTCGTCACCCGGGGGTCCTACGAGGTGGCCGGCTTCCGTGCCGACGCCGACTACATGTTCTGGTGGCACGCCCCCTCCCCTGAGGACCTGCAGGAGGTCTACGGCCGCTTCCGGCGCACCGCCCTCGGCCGGGCGAGCGAGCCGGTGTGGTCGGTCATGGCGCTGCACCGCCCCGCCGAGTTCAACAAGTCGCACATCCCGGCCTTCCTGGCCGAGGAGGAGGCGCGCGGGTACGTGTCGGTCTACCCGTTCGTGCGCTCCCTGGAGTGGTACCTGCTGGAGGACGCCGAGCGCCGCGCCATGCTGGCCGAGCACGGCCGGCTGGCCCGCGATTACCCCGACGTGCGCGCCAACACGGTGGCGTCGTTCGCGCTGAACGACTTCGAGTGGATCCTGGCCTTCGAGGCCGACGAGCTGCACCGCATCGTCGACCTGATGCGTCATCTGCGCGCCTCGGAGGCCCGCAGGCACACCCGCATCGAGGTGCCGTTCTACACCGGCACGCGCAAGCCCCTGGAGGAGCTCGTCGCCGCCCTCCCGTAACCACCCATACGCCGACATATACGGACATGCGTCACATGCACCCCGAACGCCTCATGTCTCACATTTTTGGAAGAAGCTCCGCAGCTATGGGATCTTTGCCATACTCGGTGCAAATCCCGTGTCGACGTGAGGCAGAGGGTGAACAGGGGCAGAGGTCTGGCACGTTCCAGGCGAGGGGGGCACCGGCGCCGTAAGTCGCGCCGGTCGATGGTTCTCGAAGGTTCGGTCGCGCTGGCGGCCGTCGCCGTGGCGGCCCTGGGGGTCGGCGCGGTGGTGGCGCGCCCGCACGATGGGACGGCCGCCGCCGGCGTCCCGTCCGGCGCGCCGAGCCCGGCAAGGACGCCCGGCGGTCCGGACGGCGAGGCGACCGGCGGGCCGGGCGTGAAACCGGCCAGCAAGAAGGCCAAGAAGACGCGCGGCGCGGCGGAGACGGCCTCGGGCCCGTCCAAGCACACCGACGTCAAAGCGGTGAACTACTTCAAAACGCGGTGGGTGCGGGACAAGGCGGTGAAGCGGATCACCGACATCAGGACGGTCGGGAAGTACCTCCGCATCTACACCGACCTCCCCGACAGCGCGCACAACTCCAAACCGGCCATCGACCTGTGCAAGCGGGGCCTTGAGTACCTCGTCCAGGAGGTCGGCGACCAGCACCCCGTGGTGTTCGTCCAGGCGCACTTCGGCCAGAACGGCAACCCGGTGCTCGCCAACATCCTCGGCCCCGGCGACGGCTCCTGCCGGCTCACCCACCCGGCTCCGGAGTAGGAGGCTCCGGGAGCTTCGGAGCTCCTGACACCCGCACCCGGGTTTTGCCGCAGACCTCGCAGCGCTGGATGACCACCTGGCCTATGGCCTCGGTGGTCTCCCACCTGTGGCGTAAATGCACACAGCCCCCGGACGACACGTGGCGCGCTCTGGCATGTGGGAGGGGGACCCCTCGCCCTTCTTACCCCGGCGATGGGGCCCGCATGCGCCACTCGTGACTTTCTGTATGCCTTTGATCACAATAGCGGGCGTTCGCGGCACGCGCGAACGGGCGGCGACGCGCCCGCCATGCGACGTCAGGATCCCGGCGGCCTATTCGGCCGGCTGGAGGCGGAGCGAGACCGAGTTGATGCAGTAACGGTCGTCGGTCGGCGTGCCGTAACCCTCACCGTGGAAGACGTGCCCGAGGTGGGAGTCGCAGCGGGCGCAGCGGACCTCGACCCGGGTCATGCCGAGCGAGCTGTCCTCGATCAGCGTCACCGCCTCCGACTCCGACGGCTCGAAGAACGAGGGCCACCCGCAGTGCGAGTCGAACTTCGTCTCCGACCGGAACAGCTCCGCCCCGCAGGCGCGGCAGGAATAGACGCCCACGGTCTTGGTGTCGACGTACTCTCCGGTGAACGGCCGCTCCGTGTCCGCCTGGCGGAGCACACGGAACTCGTCTGGGGACAGCTGAACACGCCAGTCGGCGTCACTCTTGACCACCTTCTCCATGCCTCCAGCCTATGCGGGCGCGGCGCCGGGGCGCTCCCGGGCACCCGGACGTAAGAACCTCGTCAGAACACGACGGAAAGTCCTTGTGGTGATTCCCCGGCCCGAGCATCCTTTCGGGGTGTTCCAGGCGTCTTCATCGGCGGAGGGTTGATCACCTCCGGCTAGAGGGAGATCGCCGGTCCATCCCCGCTTCAGGCGGTGCCCGCGGCTACGCCGGGCGCCGTCGTACGGTCGGGGGAGGCCCGTGGGCGGGCGCACGTCAGCGCCCGCCCGAGGGTCGTGGCGGGCGGTCGTGAGGTCCGTCCCGTTCGAGAGCCTGGTCCGCCACCGAGGTGCTCCGGGACGGGCCCGCCCATCCCGGGTTCTGTCACAGGCGAGGAGTACGGTCGAGGACATGGCGTCGCCGTTCATCGAGCTCAACGTGGGAGACCGGCTCATCAAGGTCACCAACCCCGACAAGATCTACTTCCCCGGCATCGGGGCGACGAAGCGCGAGCTGGTCGAGTACTACGCCTCCGTCGGCGAGGGTGCTCTCCGCGCGCTCAGAGACCGGCCCACCTACCTCAAGCGTCACCCCGACGGGGTCGAGTCCGAGGCGATCTACCAGAAACGCCTCCCGCCCCGGCACCCCGACTGGCTGGAGACCGTCACCGTCCGGTTCCCGAGCGGCCGGAGCGCCGACGCGCTGCGGGTGACCGAGGTCGCCGCCATCGCCTGGTGCGCCAACCTCGGCACGATCGACTTCCACCCGTGGCCGACCCGCGCCGACGACGTGGAGCATCCCGACGAGCTGCGCGTCGACCTCGACCCCCAGCCCGGCACCGACTTCGAGGACGCCCGCGTCACGGCGTTCGCCGTCCGCGAGGTCCTGGACGAGCTGGGGCTGCGCGGCTTCCCCAAGACCTCGGGCACCCGCGGCATCCACATCAACGTGCGCATCGAGCGCCGATGGTCGTTCACCGAGGTCCGCCAGAGCGCCATCGCCCTGGCCCGCGAGGTGGAGCGCCGCCGTCCCGACCTCACCACCACCGCCTGGTGGAAGGAGGAGCGCGGCGAGAAGGTCTTCATCGACTACAACCAGAACGCCCGCGACCGCACCATCGCCAGCGCCTACTCCGTGCGCGCCAGGCCGCACGCCCCGGTGTCCACACCGCTCACCTGGGAGGAACTGGCCGACGCCGACCCCCGCGACTTCGACATCCGCACCGTCCCACCCCGATTCGCCGAACTGGGCGACGTCCACGCCGAGATCGACGACCGCGCGTTCTCCATCGACCCCCTCCTGGAGTGGTACGCCAAAGACCAGCGCGGCGACATGCCCTACCCCCCCAACTACCCCAAAATGCCCGGCGAGCCCAAACGCGTCCAACCCAGCAAAGCCCGCCCAGAAGACCCCCCCGAATAAGGTCCTCGCCTTCGGCTCGGGCTGTGTTTCCCAAGGGCCTTCGGCCGGTCGCTGCGCCCGCCGCCGGATCAGGCAATAGACGATGGTCCGGCACGCCCTGAACGAGGGAGATGGCCGGCGCGGGACACCAGAACCCGGCTTGGCCAGGGAGATGTCACGGCTGGCCGCCTTGACCTTGCGCACAATCTGACCGACCATCCAGGGAGAACGCAGCAAACCCCAGCAACCGCTTAACAGGAGACAAGATCGTGCGACTACGGTTCCTCGGTAAGGAAACGCAGGGCGGCGGCTCGCCGACGCTGTTCGACACGGACGAGATCGTGAACGGCAAGGAGGTCTATGTGATCCAGGGCTGGCGGATCACCGATCCTGAGACGCTGGCGCAACTCGACATCCCCGACCACGAGACCGTGATCGCAGTCCCCAAGGCACTCATGAGTCATCTACCAGAGGAAACCCCGCATGGAGCTACTGAAGGGTGAGGACTTCGAGGACCTCTTCCACGCCTTCGAGCGGTCGGCATTCCATTTGGAGTTGAAAGACTCCTATGACACGCCGGAAGAAAGAGGACCGTTCGGCCTCTTCCTCGAAGGAAGGCTCGATGAATACGCATGGCATCGGTCCTGGCTGAATCTCATTCGCGAAGTGACGCAGCAAGGTAAGCAGATCCAACGAGCCCGACTCGTCACCGTGCCCCACGTGGACTACACGCGATGGGGGCTGGAAGTTGCGAGACTCAATATCGAAGCGGGAGAGGACATCCGCTACCTTCCTCGGCATCTGGCGCGAGGCATCGATTTTCCGGCTGATGACTTCTGGCTCTTCGATGACGATCGTCTCGTCTTCACCGTGTTCGAGCCGGGTGGCCGTTTCATTGGCGGCGTTGACGTAAGATACCCGGTTCTGGTGGAGCAGTGCCGTAGGGTTCGGGACGAAGTCTGGGCCATAGCGATACCGCGCGGGAAATATGTCCACTCTGAACACACTTCCAGGTGAGCGTGTTCTTTGCCAAGCACGGTTCATCAGGCGAGAGAAGCTCTCGGGCAGGCGCTCCGCGAGCTACGCAGGGACGCTGGGCTGACCGGTAGACAACTGGCCACGCTTGCCGGCTGGCACAGCTCTAAGGTGTCGAAGATCGAGTACGGCAAGCAGAATCCCTCGGAAGATGACATCCGGGCATGGTGTCGGCTGTGCGATGTCGCCGATCAGGCGAACGATCTGATCGCGGTCGTCCGCTCCATCGAATCGATGTACGTCGAGTGGCGCCGGAACCTGCGGACGGGCACCAGAAGGCGGCAAGCGGAGTCCGTCAAACTTGAGGCCGAAACCAGGTTGTTTCGCTGGTTTGAGCCCGTCCTCGTGCCAGGCATCTTTCATACCGCAGAATACGCGGCTGGCGTCTTGGCCCGTGTCATCGAATTTTATGGCATACCGGACGATCTGGAAGCCGGCGTCCTGGCGAGAATGGAGCGCCAGCAAATCCTGTACAAAGGAGATCACCGGTTCCACGTCATCCTCGCACAACAGGCGCTTTGGACTGTCGTCGATAGTCCGGCGGTCACCATTGGCCAACTCGATCGACTCTTGGCCATATCTTCACTTGCCCGAGTCAGTTTGGGCATCCTGCCCGCACGATCCGTCTATCAGGTGCCAACGAACCAGTTCATCATTTTCGATGATCGGATGGTTCACGTGGAAGCGGTGTCGGCGGAATTGACCATCATGCAACCCCGTGAGATCGCCCTGTATGCCAAAGCCTTCCAAACCATGTCAAAGGCGGCCGTCTACGGACCCAAGGCCCGCGCGCTGATCTCAGACGCCCTGAGGGCCCTCGCAGCGGACTGAAGCAAACTGCGGCAAACTTCTTGGAGCTTCCTTCTCCCTGTCCCTAGCGTCACCTGAGTGACCGAACCCGTACCGGTTCGACGCGGACCTTCCGGCGAGCGAAAAGGCAAGCCGAGATAGATGAATCATCCAGGGCCCGAGAAGGGGATTTGATGGGAAGCCTGATGACCCAGCCGTGGGGGCTGAGCCGGAGCACCGAGCATCTTCCGGCCGCCCCGCCGCCGTACGAAACGACATCGTTCGATCCCGAGACTCAGCTCACCCGCTTCTACGACGCACAGGGTGCGATCGTGGACATGGGTAAGGATGGCACCAGCAGGACCTTCGTCACGGTCACCGTGTCGAAGGGCGGCGGCGGGGATGGGTCGGGCGGGGCGGCGCAGGTGGCGGACGACTCCAACAACGACACCGCGACGGACTAGCCGTGATGCGGCCCGCTCGGGACTGTGTGATGGTGATCACCTCGGAGGCGGATGTCACCGCCAACCTGGTCATCGAGGTGCTGAACGAGCGCCGGGCGCTGGTCGCCCGCGTCGATCCCGCCGACGTCGGGCCAGGCCTGCTGTTCAGCGCCCTGATGGGCGGGGGCGAGAGGCAGTGGTCTGGACGATTGCGCACACCGAGCCGTGACATCGCCCTGGAGGATGTGCGTGCGGTGTACTACCGCCGTCCGTCTCCGTGGCGGTTCAGGGAACTGGAGCCGCAAGCACGTGACTTCGCTGTCGCCGAAGCTCGCCACGGCCTGAGCGGGCTGCTCGCGAACCTTCCGAACTGCCGCTACGTCAATCATCCGGCCAGCATCACCAAGAGTGATTTCAAGCCGGCGCAATTGCGGGTGGCCGCTCGGATGGGGCTCGCGGTGCCGGTGACGCTGATCTCGAACGACCTGGAGGAGATCAAGAAGTTCGTCGCTGAGCGAGAGCCCGTCGTCTACAAATCGTTTCGGGGAGCGCCACCCACCCCAGAGGGGCATGTCGCTGCGATATGGACGCAGCGGATCGCTCGGCGGGATCTTGATGATTCGGTGTCGATGACCGCCCACCTGTTCCAACAGGAGATAGACAAGGTTGCCGACGCCAGGGTGACCGTGATTGGCCGGCACGTGTTCGCCAGCAGGATCACCACGCCCGATGGCGCGGTCGACTGGCGCGCGGGTGACTGGGACGGACTGATGCACGACCCCCTTGAGGTGCCCGAGGCGGTCAAGAACGCTCTTTACTCATATCTCGATCACTTCGGGCTGGTGTTCGGCTGCTTCGATTTCGCTCTCGAAGCGGCAGATGACAGCGCCGGTCCCTACCGATGGACTTTCATCGAGTGCAACCCCAACGGGCAGTGGGGTTGGCTGCCCGATTCCGATGCGATGGCGGACGCTTTCGCTGAGGTGCTGGTGAAAGGATGGTGGCCGTGACCGATACGGCCGAATTCCGTCGTGCGCTGGCGGACCGCATCGGCTCTCCCGGCTGGCGCGGGGCGTTGGAGGCGACGCCGCGTGAGTTGTTCCTGGGCGACGCCGTCTACCGGCCCGACAAGACTCGTGGTGATTTGTGGACTCCCATCCGTCGTGCCGATGTAGGCATGGACGAGTGGCTCGCCCTGGCTTACGCCGACCAGACCTGGGTGACTCAGGTCGGGGGCGTCCTCGCGGACGAGGCGACCGACGTCGTGACGGGATCGCCGAGTTCCTCCTCCACCTTCCCGAGTCTGGTGGTGCTGATGCTGGAGGCCGCTCAGATCGCCGAGGGTGACACGGCATTGGAGATCGGTACCGGCACGGGGTACTCGACAGCGTTGATGTGTCATCGGCTTGGTCAGGAGGCCGTCACCTCGATCGAGTACGACCAGGAGGTCGCCGCCCGCGCTGGGAAGGCGATCACCGAGGCCGGATACACACTGAACCGCGCCGGGATTGATGGAGACTTCATCGGTTGGAAAGGATGGAGTCCATGTCAGGTCGATCCAGTTCCCCTCACCCTGCCCAGCGTCGCTATCCACCGGAGCTGAAGGAACGGGGGGTGCGG
>NZ_JANZYP010000078.1:29852-44266 GCF_025506355.1 Sphaerisporangium corydalis | reverse complement strand
CCCCCAAACCCGCCCCCCACCCGCACCCATTGGGTCGTTGTTCATGGGGCGCCGAAGCGGTGGGGAGTGGGGCGGCGAATTCGGCGCCTTTCTGCGGCGGCCATGCCGGTGAACGTTCGCGGGCGCCGGGCCGTCGGTACCGAGGGATGGTGGGCAGGTGGCCGCTATGGGGAGGACGACCAGGGCGGAGACGAGCATGGCCTGGAAGCCGCCGATGGCCGCCGGGATCAGGGCCAGGGCCAGGCGCCACGGTCCTCCGCGTACGGCCGCGCGTACCGCCCATGGCAGGCCGGCGAACCCGAGCAGCAACGCCCACTGGCCGAGCAGCAACCGCTGCGCCAGGTACGCGTTCCACGCGTAGAACACGGCCGCCGCCAACCGGGACACCAGCAGGCGTCCAGACACCCCCCGGCCACTCGACGGCGGCGCGCCCTCCCAGTGCGACCCGTCCTTCGGAGCCGGGCCGTCCTTCGACCTCGGCCCGTCCTTCGGCGGCGGCTCTTCCTCCGGGCGTGGTCGGTCGTCGGGGATCAGGGCTGCGGCGCCTGTCGCCGCCAGGATGAAGATGCCGATGAGGATGAGCTTCTGCACGAGGGTCGCGGGCAGGACGTGCGACAGCAGCGCGACGACGAGATCGCTCGGTACCGCCCGGGGGAACCCCCCGCTGGACCACACCACCGGAGGGTCGGGCACGAAGACCATGTCGTACCGCAGCACGAACCCCGCCCCCAGCGCGGGCCCGAGCGCGAGGACGCCCGCGGCCGCCCCCACGAGCGCGGGAGCCGCCCGCACGAGCGCGGGAGCGGCCCGCACGAACACGGGGGCCGCCCGCACGAGCACGGAAGCCGCTCTAACGAGCACGGAGGCCGCCCGCATGAGCCAGTGATCGCGCATGGTCTCGCAGCACCCCCGTCCGGCACGCCCTGGTTCCGGCAAAGCTACCGGAGCGTGCCGAATGGGAGTGATTCAGCTATTTGCCGGGCTCCGGGTCGCGCGGCAGGCCGAGCATGCGCTCGGCGATGATGTTGAGCTGGACCTCGGTGGTGCCGCCGTAGATGGTCATGGCGCGGGTGGCCAGGACGGCGCGGTTCCAGTAGCCGGCGTCGCCGAGCTTCATGTCGGCGGCGATCGTGGCCGAGGCGCCGAGCAGGTTCACCGCGCATTCGGAGACGTGCTGAGCGTGTGAGGTGGACAGGAGCTTGCGGACCGAGGCGTCGGCCCCGGGCTCGCCGCCGGCGAGCTGCTTGAGCGTGACCCGGAGGCTCAGCGCGTTGATCGAGTGCCCCTCGCAGACCACCTGGGCGACCTCCTGCCGCTCGGCCGGGGTGAGCTCCCGGGACAGGCGGGACGCCAGGCCCAGCAGGTCGGAGACCGACGATCCCGTGCCGCCCGACCCCGACGACAGCGACACGCGCTCGTTGGACAGCGTGTTGCGCGCGACCCGCCAGCCCTCGTTCACCTCGCCCACCACCAGGTCGTCCGGGACGATCACGTCGTCGAAGAAGACCTCGTTGAAGAGGTTCTCCCCGGTCATTTCGGTGAGCGGCCGTACGGTGACCCCCGGGGACTTCATGTCCACGATGAAGTACGTGATGCCGTCGTGCTTGGGCTTGGTGGAGTCGGTGCGGGCGATGCAGATGCCCCACTCGGCGACGTGCGCCACGGAGGTCCAGATCTTCTGCCCGTTGAGCTTCCAGCCGCCCTCGACCTTCTCGGCCTTCATCTGCAGGGACGCCAGGTCGGATCCAGCGCCCGGCTCGCTGAAGAGCTGACACCAGATCATCTCGCCGGACAGCGTGGGCGGCAGGAACCGTTCCTGCTGCTCAGGCGTGCCATACGCCGCGATGGACGGGACGACCCAGGCACCGATGATCATCGCGGGCAGCCGTACGCGGGCGGCCTTCAGCTCCTGAAAGATGAGCACCTGCTCCAGCGGCGAGGCGCCACGGCCCCACGGCTTGGGCAGGTGCGGCATCACGAAGCCCTTCGCCGCGAGCGTGCGCTTCTGCTCCTTGCCCTCCAGCCCGGCGATCTCGGCGATCTCCGCGCGCAGGGAGGTGCGCAGCTCCTCGGCGTCCTCGGGAAGGTCGAGTTCCATCTCGCGGCCGACCCCGGCCAGCGCGTGGCCGGCCACGGCGTCGGCCCACTCGGCCGACGGGCCCAGCAGCGCGCGGAGGGTCAGCGCGCGGCGGAAGTACAGGTGGGCGTCGTGCTCGAAGGTGTAGCCGATGCCGCCGAAGGTCTGGATGGCGTCCTTGGCGCACTGCACGGCGGCGTCGGGGGCCATGACCCCGACGATCGCGGCCGTGTAGCGGAACTCGTCGCCGGTGGCGCGGGTGGCGTCCCAGATGGTGGCGCGGGCCTGCTCCAGCGCGACCAGCATCCGGGCGGCCTTGTGCTTGATGCCCTGGAACTGGCCGATCGGACGGCCGAACTGCACGCGCACCTTGGCGTACTCGGAGGCGGCGCGCACGCACCACGCGGCCACGCCGGCCGTCTCGGCGCCGAGCAGGACCGCGCTCAGGTCGCGGACGGTGGCGCCGGTCAGCCCGTCGAGGACCCGCTCCCCCGGGACGGCGACCGCGTCGACCTCGACCTTGGCCACTCCCCTGGTGAGATCGAGGCTCCTGGTCGGGGTGATCGTCACGCTGTCCTTCGCCAGCGCCACCCATTCCCGGCCCTGGCTGGTGCTCACCGGGAGCACCAGCACGTCGGCGAGGGCGGCTCCGAGCACCGGCTCGACCGTACCGCTCACGGTCAGGACACCGTCGCCGTCGCGGCTTCCGGTCAGCTCGCCGGTCAGGGCGACCGCTCCGGTCAGGGTGCCGTCGGCCAGGCCGGGCAGCAGGTCCGCGCGGGCCTTGCCGTCGGAGGCGAGGATCACGGCGGACGCGAGGACGGTCGGCACGTACGGGCCGGGCACTAGCCGCTCGCCGAGCGCCTCGGCGGTCACCGCGGTCTCCAGCAGGCCGAACCCGCTGCCGCCGTACTCTTCGGGCAGGTGCAGGCCGAGCAGACCCTGGTCGGCGAGGCCCGTCCAGAAGCCCGGCCGTTCCTCACTCTCGGCCGCGACCGCCGAACGCACGACCTCGGCGGGGACGTTGCGCTCCGCCCAGCCGCTCACGGACTCGCGGAGCGCCTCGTGCTCCTCGCTCAACCCGATCGCCATAACACCCTCCGTGCGGTTCGGCCTCAAGATGTGGCAGAACCATATTCTAGAAGATGCTTCCGAGGCGAACCACGCCTAGGGCCCGATCCATGACGAACGGTTCATATCGAGCGGGCTGTCCAGAAGAGCATGTTCAGGTCGCGGTAGAGGGTCTTGTGGGTGTCGGGGATGTTCGCGAAGAGCATTCCCGGCTTCTTCTTGGCGGTCGAGATGACCATGACGTAGGCCTGCGAGGTGTGCTTCTTGCCGCCCTGGACGTAGGTGACCTTGTAGCCGACCAGCCATCCGAGGTTGTACCGCGCCGCCTGGGAGACGGTCCAGGTGAACTTCGCGCCCGCGGGCTGGTAGCGGAGGGTCCACTTCGCCGCCTTGGCCGCGAGAGTACGGAACTGCGCGCTGGTGGTGGGCGTCTTCGCGACGGCCACCGGCACCGGTGCCGAGCCGATCAGCGCCTGCTGGCGGGCCGGACCGGCCTTCTGCGCGAAGGAGAAGGGCGCCCGGGTCGTCTTGGCCCACGGGGCGCCGTACTGCGAGTAGCTGATGCCGGTCGTCCGGTCCACCACGTACGACAGGATCGGCGAGTTGGCCCCCGGGAAGACCGTCATCACCTTCGCGTCGGGGACCGGCGGCACGACGATCGGCGTCGGGGTGGGCGTGGGCTTCACGCTCGACGCGGCCGGGCCGCCCCCCTGCGCGGGGTTCACCTGCACGGCGTCGCCGGGCTTGTCCCCGCCGAACAGCACGAAGATCAGGATGACGATGATCGCCGTGACGATCGTCGCGCCGATGCCGTACACCGCTCTGATCGGAATGTCGCCGACCCGCAGGACCGCCGAGGACAGCCACCGGGGCCGCCCGCCCTCGCGTGCGGGCGCCGAGGGCGCGGCGTCGAGGCCGGCGGAGTCCGCTTCGGAGTCGGTGGACCGGGCCGGGCGGGCGAATCCGTTGGTACCGGAGGTGTGCGGTGTGCTCGTTGGGGACCGGGAAGAGCGCAGGGAACCGGCGGGCCCGGCGGCACGGGCGGCGGCGTCGGATCCGACGGACGCCCTGGACGGTCCCGCGACGGGCCGGTCGGGGCGGAGGAACGGTCCAGTGGGCCTGCGGTAGTTCGCGGTCGTGTCGCCGTCTTCGACATCGGCGGATCCGTTGGTGGCCCAGCCCTCGGCGGGGAACCAGTCGGGGTCGACGGCCGTGGCAGCGGACGACGTGTGCTCGTCGTCCTGCCCGCCCGGAGTGTCCTGTTTCTTCGCCGCCTCGGCCCGCGCGGCCTTGGCGGCCTGCGCCATGGCGAGGGCCTGCTCAGGGCTCACCCGAGGCATCGGCGTGGTGGGTGCGTCGTATGAGGGAACGTACGGTGAAGGCCGCCCCGACCCAGGGCGGCCTGAAGAGTTTCCAGCGCCGTCCGCCATGTCGGCAGACTACGTTACAAAACCAGTTCTTCGCGGGCCGCGATCTCCCGTTCGAGCAGCCGAAACAGCATCGCCGCAGGTGGGGCGCGTGGGCCCTCGCCGAAGAAAATCGGGTTCCGACCAGGGCGAACTGATCGTCCCAGACTTCCCCAAGATCAACCCATCGGTGGCGCGTGGCGAGTATCTTCCCCAAGGTCGGGAATCACCTCTTCTATGGGAATGACACCAGGTATTCGGCGCGCCGGTCATGTCAACCGGCACGTCATCCCCGTTGGGGTGGCCGGGGTCCTGGTGATGTTCAGCGGCTGCGGCCTCACCGGGCCGCCCGCCTCGACGACCACCGCGTCGTCCGAGGTGAAGACGACACCTCCTTCGGGCCCGGCGACGATGGTCTCCGAGGAGCAGGCGTACGAGCGGGTCATCGCCCAGGTCCTGCCGTCCATCGTGCAGATCAACACTCAGGGCGGGCTCGGTTCCGGCGTGGTGTACGACACCGACGGGCACATCGTGACGAACGCCCACGTGGTGGGGAAGGCCACGACGTTCGAGGTCACGCTGGCCACGGGCGGCAAGCCGCGCAAGGCCGTGCTCGTCTCGTCGTACCCGCTGGGCGACCTCGCGGTCATCCGGGTCAGCGACCGGTCGGGGCTCGCGCCGGCGACCTTCGGCGACTCGACCAAGCTCAAGGTGGGGCAGATCGTCCTGGCCATGGGCAACCCGCTGGGCCTGTCCGGCAGCGTGACCAACGGCATCGTGTCCGCGCTCGGCCGCACGGTCACCGAACCCCAGGGCGAGGGGTCTCCGGGGGCCACGATCACCAACGCCATCCAGACCTCGGCGGCGATCAATCCCGGTAACAGCGGCGGCGCGCTCACCAACCTGTCGGGCGAGGTCATCGGCGTGCCCACCCTGGCCGCGATCAACCCCGAGCTGGGCGGCGGCACGGCCCCGGGCATCGGCTTCGCCATCCCGAGCAGCACCGCCAAGGACGTGGCCGAGCAGATCATCAGGAACGGCAAGGTCGTCAACACGCGCCGCGCCGCCTTGGGCGTACGGGTCAACACCGTCGTCGGACCCGACGGCCAGCCGGTGGGGGTCGGCGTCGCCATGGTCGACGCGGGCAGCGGGGCCGCCAAGGCCGGCATGAAGGCCGGTGACATCATCCTCAGCGTCAACCAGAAATCGACCCCCACCGCCGCGGCGCTCTCCGAGGTCCTCGCCAACCTCAAGCCCGGCGAGCAGGCCAAGGTGGAGATCCTCCACCCCAACGGCAAGACCCAATCCGTGAACGTCACCCTGGGCACCCTCTCCGGCAACTGAACGAACCCCGCTGTACGCCCGGCCGACCCGATTCCAGGTTCGGCTCTGGGTCAGGAGACGTCTGGTCCGGGGGTGGGCGGGGGCAGATCCTCGTGGTCGGGAAGGCTCGATCGGTGCGGGCGGAGCAGGGCGACGAGTTGTTCGCGGCAACGGCGGCGGTACTCCTCGGAGTACGGATCCACGCCGAAGATGGCGGACACCAGCTGCGGCATCGCCACCGGGGCGAAGGTCATCGCGTGGGTGAGCAGCAGGATGAACTCGGGGTCGACGGAGTCGGTGACCTCGCCGGAGTCCTGCCGGTGGCGCATGACGTCCACGGCCCTGAGCATCGCCGTCCGCCGCTGCTCGTCGGCGTCGACGCGGTCACCCGGATCGTCGCCGAGCGCCCGCCAGATCACCAGCCGCGCCCAGTCGGGACGGTCGAGCGTGGCGTCCATGTAGGCCGCGAGCGACTCCTCGAAGGGAGAGCCCGGTGGTACGAGCGTCGACTCCAGAGCCTGCCATCGGCTTCTCAGCTCGTCGAGCAACCCCTGTTTGCCGCCGAAGTAGTAGGAGATGAGCTGCTGGTTGACCCCGGCGCGTGCCGCGATCGCGGCGGTGCGCGCCCCGGAGTATCCCTTGGCGCCGAACTCCTCCACGGCCGCCTGCAGGATGCGCTCCCTAGTCTGTTCGGCGGCCTTGCCCCGCTCGTCGGACCTGGGCGCCCGGCGCGGGGGACGGCGTTCCTGCTCTGCGGCCATGAGGGAACCCTAGCCCATCAATCGTCTGAGTGACAAGCGTCAACCAGTCGAATGAGTGATCATCATTCCGTTGGTCACTGACAGAAGGTGTCAGTGATCGGGGGCTAGCCTCCGAGCATGAACGACTTCGATTTCCTCATCGGTACGTGGCAGGTCACCAACAGGTGCCTCAAGGAGGCGCTCAAGGGGTGCGAGGAATGGGATGAGTTCCCCGGCGTCGCGACGTCCAAGAGCATCTTCGGCGGCGCGGGCAACATGGACGAGATCGACTTTCCGACCAAGGGATTCTCCGGCCTGACCCTCCGCCTGTACGACCCGGAGCGCGAGGAGTGGTCGCTGTACTGGTCGAGCAGCCGCTCGTCCGCCATGGAGAAGCCGGTCGTCGGCCGGTTCGACGGGGACCGGGGCCTGTTCTACGCCGAGGAGGACTACAAGGGGGTGCCCGTCAGGCTGCGCTTCATCTGGTCGGGGATCACGCCGACCTCGGCCAGGTGGGAACAGGCGTTCTCGACCGACGCCGGCGAGACGTGGGAGACCAACTGGGTCATGGAGTTCACCCGTGACCTGCCTGCCACACAGGAGTCGTGACCACGCGCCGGCCATCTGACCGACCCGCCGCGCCCGGAGGCCCCGGCCGGGCGGCCCGTCCTGGTGGCGTCTTCGTCGCCGCCCGGGCCGCTCGGTGCACGGCGGGAGGGTACCGGTGGGATCAGGGCTTGGGGCGCCGTTTGCCGACGAGGAAGGCGATCGCCGCCACCGCGATGATCAGCCACAATATGGCCGCGAACTCGATGTCGGCCGAGCCGATCAGGGCGAACAACCCGCCCATCCCGAGCCCGCTCACCACGGCGGCGGCCGCGGGCGAGACGTGGAAGCCGGGAGTGGTCGTCTTGTGGACGGCGAGCTTCTTGTCGATCCGCTCGTCGATGCTGTCCCCGATGCGGTCGACGAGCGCGTCGGCGAGCGCGTCCTCGTATTCGCGGCCCAGCTCCTGCCGGGCGGCGAGCATGGCGGCGATGTCGTCTCGCTGGATGGATTGGGCCATGGCCGGATTGTGACGCTTTATCGACCCTTTCACCAGAACTATCGCGAAATCCCTGAAGAACGGGAGTGTCGCCCATCCCACGACACGACCCCCCTCAGAACCAAGCCCACGACGGGGTGGAGGTGACCGGTCCGCCACCGCACAGGGCGCCGAATTCGCCGTACCCCGTCCCACCGCGTCGGCGCCCGGTTGAAGGAGCAGCGTGGCGGCGAACGAGCCGGCGTGGTGCTGCGGGTTCCTGAGGGGATTTTTGGGCGGGTTTGAGGGGGTTGGGGGTGGGAGGGGGCTGGGAGGATTGGGGGATGTGGGTTGGGGTGCTCGGGGTTACGGACGTCAGGCTGGATGATCGGCGGCCGGTGGCGGTCGGGGGTCCGAGGTTGCGGGCGCTGCTGGCTCTGTTAGCCCTGAACGCCGGACGGGTGGTCACCGTCGAGGGTCTGGTCGACGGGCTGTACGAGGGCACGCCGCCGGCCGCGGCCGGGAACGCGATCCAGGCGCTGGTGTCCCGGCTGCGCCATCTGATCGGCGACGACGCCGTGGTGCGCCATCCCTCGGGCTACGAACTCGCGGTCGGCCCGGACGACGTGGACGCCCGGCGCTTCGAGCGGCTGGCGGCGGAGGGGCGGCAGGCCCTCGCCACAGGCGACCCCTCGCGGGCCGCCGCCAAGCTGCGTGAGGCGCTGGGTCTGTGGCGCGGGACGGCGCTGGCCGACGTCGGTGACGCGCCGTTCGCCCCTGCCGCCGCCGCCGGGCTGGCGGAGCTGCGGCTGCGGGCAGCCGAGGACCACGCGGACGCGGAGCTGGCGCTCGGGGGCCACCGCGACGTGGTGGCCGGGCTGCGCGAGCTGGTCGAGGCGAACCCGCTGCGCGAACGCCTGGTGGGCGCGCTGATGCGGGCGCTGTACGGGAGCGGCAGGCAGGCGGAGGCGCTCGCCGCGTACGAGGAGTGCCGCCGGCGGCTGGCGGAGGAGCTGGGCGCCGACCCGTCCGCAGCGCTGGCGGACGTCCACATGGCCGTCCTGCGTGCCGATCCGGAGCTCGGCGGCGTCGCCTCCCCCACGTCACGGCTGGGGCTGCCCGCGCCGCTCACGCCGCTGGTCGGGCGGGCGGAGGAGCTGGCACGCGTCGGCTCGCTGCTCGACGACGGCCGCCTGGTCACGCTGACGGGTGCGGGCGGCACGGGGAAGACCCGGCTCGCGATCGAGGCCGCCGGGCGGCGGCCGGGTGACGTGTGCTTCGTGGAGCTGGCACCGCTCGGCTCCGGGGCCGAGGTCCCGCAGGCGGTGCTCAGCGCCCTGGGCATCCGCGAGATCGGCCTGCTCGCCCCACCGGCCAGACCCACGCCCGACCCCAATCCCGGTCCCGGTCCCGGTCCGGAGGCCTCTTCCTGGGTGTCCGAGGGGAGGGATGGTGGGGCGGTGGGGAGGTTGGCGGGGGCGTTGGGGGGGCGGCGGGTGTTGCTGGTGCTGGACAACTGCGAGCACGTGGTGGACGCCGCCGCGCGGCTCGCCGACCGGCTGCTGGCCCTGTGCCCGGGGCTGACCGTGCTCGCCACCAGCCGCGAGGCGCTCGCCATCACCGGGGAGGCCCTGTGCCCGGTGCCGCCGCTCAAGGTGCCGCCCGCCGGCACCCCGGCCGCCGAGGCGCTCGGCTACCCCGCCGTCCGGCTGTTCGCCGACCGGGCGTCGGCCGTGCGGCCGGGCTTCGCCGTGGACGAGGGCACCGTGGGCGCGGTCCTGCGGATCTGCCGCGAGCTCGACGGCATGCCGCTGGCGATCGAGCTGGCGGCGGCCCGACTGCGTTCCCTGACGCCGGGCGAGGTCGCGTCCCGGCTGGACGACCGCTTCCGGTTGCTGTCCCGCGGCAGCCGTACGGCACAGCCCCGGCACCGCACACTGCGCGCCGTGGTCGAGTGGAGCTGGGACCTGCTCGGCCCGGAGGAGCAGGCCCTGGCCAGGCGGATGACGGTCTTCGCGGGCGGGTGCACGCTGGCCGCGGTCGAGCGGGTGTGCGGCGTCCCCGGCACCGACACCGAATCCGTGCTCGCCTCCCTCGTCGACAAGTCGCTCGTGGAGCCGGTCGACGACCGCTACCGCATGCTGGACACGATCCACGCGTTCTGCGCCGAACGGCTCGCCGAGGCGGGTGAGTCCGAGGTGACGCGCCGCGCCCACCTGGCGTACTTCCTGGACCTCGCCAGGACCGCCGACCCTCACCTGCGCCGGGCCGAGCAGCTCGTCTGGCTGCGGCTGCTCGACCGCGAGCGCGACAACCTCCACGCGGCCCTGCACCGCGCCGCCGGCGGCTCCGATACGCACGCCGCCGGCGGCTCCGATACGAATGAGGCGTTGCGGCTGCTCGCGGCACTGACCGGGTACTGGTGGCTGCGCGGCCTGCGGAGCGAGTCGGTGACGCTCGCGGACGAGCTGCTCGCGACCCTTGGGGAGGAACCGCCGAAAGGGCTGGTCGAGGAGTACGCGCTGTGCGTGCTGACCGCCGCACTGGGCGGCGCTGGACGTCCGGGCCTGGCCGCCCACCTGGACACGGCGACGGGCATCATGAGGCACCAGACGGTGCCGTCGAGGCAGCCGTTCCTGAACATGGTGTGGACGATGGTCGCCGGGCCGCCGGACCCGGACACCATCCGCGTGCTCGCCCAGGTCGCCGACCAGGCCACCGACGACCCCTGGACGCGGGCGTTCAACGAGTTCGGCTGGGGGCTGATGGCGCTGATGCACGGCGACCAGGCCACCGCCGAGCGCCGTTTCACCGCCGTGCTCGCCGATTTCCGTACATCGGGTGACCGCTGGGGGACGGCGCAGGCGCTCACCCACCTCGCCGACGTGTGCGGCGGGCGCGGCGACCACGACCGGGCGGCGACGCTCATGAGCGAGGCGCTGGAGCTGGCCGAGCAGCTCGACAGTCCCGTGGACATGGCGGAGCTGCTGTGCCGGCGCGGCGGCGCCAAGGCGCGCGAGGGGGACGTGGCGGGCGCCCGCGACGACTACGAGCGCGCGGCGGAGCTGGGCGGCAGGGCGGGCACCCCCGAACTGCGGGCGGCGGCGGGGTTCGGGCTCGGGCAGATCGCCCGGTTCGGCGGCGACCTGCCCGAGGCGCGCCGCCGTTACGAGGCCGCGCTCGCGTACTGCCAGGACGACGGCCTGAACTCCGAGGAGATCCGCGCGCGCCTCCACGTCGGGCTGGGGTGGGTCGCCGAGTCCGAGGGGGACGCGGCCGGGGCCCTGGCCCTGCACCAGCTGGCGTTGACCACCCGGCGCGGGGCCCGCGACCTGCCCGCGGCGGCGTACGTCGCGGAGGGGCTGGCCGGTGTCGCCGTGCTGGAGGGGGAGCCCGAGCGGGCCGCCGCGCTGCTGGGCGCGGGGGCGGCGCTGCGCGGTTCGCCGCCGCCGGATGACCCCGACGTGCTCCGCGTCACCGCCCGGTGCCGGGCGATGATCGGGGACGCCGCCTATGACGCGGCGTACGCGCGGGGCGGCGCGCTCACCCGCGACCGGATGGCGGCCATCGCGGACGCGGCGCAACCCGCGCTGACGATCATCGACGAGCACCTGTCAGCGGCTCATCGCTGACCCGTCAGCGCCCGCGGCCACGCTGAGGGACATGACAGACACCACGGCCAGAGGCCGCGTTCTCATCTCCGGCGCGAGCATCGCCGGGCCCGCTCTCGCGTACTGGCTGCGCCGCTACGGCTTCACCCCGACGGTGGTGGAGCGCGCCCCCGAGCTCCGCACGGGCGGGTACAAGGTGGACATCCGCGGCGCGGCGGTCCGTGTCGTCGAGCGGATGGGCCTGATGCCCGGCGTCCGGCGGCTCGACACCGACATGCGCGGCGGCACCTACGTCGACCGGGCCGGCAAGACGATCGCCACCATGGACGTCAAGATGTTCAGCATGCGGGCCGAGGGCGACGCCGAGATCATGCGCGGCGACCTGAGCCGGCTGCTGCACGAGGCGACCGAGGACGGCGTGGAGTACATCTTCGGCGACTCGATCACCTCCGTGACCGACGGCGACGACGGGGTGAAGGTCACCTTCGAGCGCACCGAGCCGCGTACCTTCGACCTGGTGGTGGGGGCCGACGGCCTGCACTCCAACACGCGCGCGCTGACGTTCGGCGACGAGTCCCGCTTCATCCGTGACCTGGGCTACTACGTGTCGATCTTCACGATCCCCAACTACCTCGACCTGGACCGGTGGGAGCTGTTCTTCGCCCTCCCCGGCCGGGTGACGAACGTGTACAGCACCGGGCACGGCACCGACGCGAAGGCGGCGTTCTTCTTCTCCTCACCGCCGCTCGACTACGACCGGCGTGACCAGGCGAGGCAGAAGGCGCTGCTGGCGGAGGCGTACGCGGGCGCGGGCTGGGAGCTGCCCCGGCTGATGAGCGCCATGGGCACGGCGCCGGACTTCTACTTCGACACGCTCAGCACCGTCACCATGGAGCGCTGGTCGAAGGGGCGGACGGTGCTGCTCGGCGACGCGGCCTACTGTGCCTCCCCCGCCTCCGGGCAGGGCACCAGCCTCGCGCTGGTCGGCGCGTACGTGCTGGCGGGCGAGCTGGCGGCGGCCGGGGGCGACCACCGTGCCGCGTTCGACCGGTACGAGCGTGAGATGCGCGGCTTCGTGGAGCGCAACCAGAAGCTCGCCGACAGCATCAAGATGATCGTGCCCCGGTCCCGGGCGCAGATCTGGATCCAGACGCGGATGGTCCGGCTGATGCCCTACCTGCCGTGGAAGGGCTTCATGATCAAGAAGATCCTCGAGCAGATCACCGAGACCGCCAACGCCATCACGCTGCGGGATTACGACGTTCCCGTCCTGACGCCTCCTGCTTCCGAATGATCTCGTCCTGATATTTCATCCTTTGTCGCCACGTGCCGGTGGCTGATCGCGATCGAGAATCGAGTCGGCTCGCTCCGGCGGGCCGCGCATGCCAAGGCCGCCGTACCCGCCGTCCGCGAGGCCGACCCGCGCGCCATCGCCGGGTGGGACCCCCTTTCACCAGCCGGACGCGGGCGCGAGGCCGGGGACCCGACGATTGGAGATCACGTGCGAAGAAAGATCCCGTTACTGGCTCTCGCCACGGTTGTCAGCGCCGCCCTGCTCCCCCTCACCCCCGTGAACGCCGCCACCCTCGTCAACGCCGCCCCCGGGAACACCGGCCGGACCCCCATCGCCTGGACGGCGTGCGAGGACGACCCCACCGCCGAATGCGGCACCATCGCCGTCCCGATCGACTGGGCGCGCCCGAACGGCCCGGCGGTGGACCTCGCCCTGGCCCGGCGCACGGCCACCGACCCCGCCGCCAGGATCGGCTCCCTGGTCATCAACCCGGGCGGCCCCGGCGGCTCGGGCGTCGATTCCGTCCTGTTCGGTGGCCGCTTCAGCCAGGAGATCACCCGCAGGTTCGACGTCGTGGGCTTCGACCCCCGTGGCGTCGCCCGCAGCCACCCCCTCGTGTGCTCGGCCGCCCTGATCGCCCAGGAACCGTCCCCCTTCATCACCAGCCGGGCCGCCTTCGCCGAGCGGCTGGCCTACAACGCCCGGCGGCGCGACGACTGCCGCGCCCGCAGCGGCCCCCTGTACGACCACGTGGACACGCTCAGCGTGGTCCGCGACCTCGACGCCATCCGCGCCGCCCTGGGCGACGGCAAGCTCACCTTCTACGGCAAGTCCTACGGGACGCTGATCGGGCAGGAGTACGCCGAGCTGTTCCCCCAGCGGGTCCGGGCGCTCGCGCTCGACAGCAACATGGACCACAGCCTCGGGACCAGGGCGTTCCTGGACACCGAGGCCGCCACCACGCAGGACTCGTTCGACGAGTTCGCCGCCTGGTGCGACCGGGACGCGAGTTGTGCCCTGCACGGGCGGGACGTGCGGGCCTTCTGGGCCGGCCTGCTCGCCCGGGCCGACCGAGGGGAGATATCCGACCCGCGCGACCCCGAAGGCACGCTGACCAAGCTGGACCTCCTGCGGCAGGCCTTCGGGGCGTTCTACGGGCCCGACTGGTCGGAGCTGGCGCAGTGGCTCGTCGCCCTCGACGCCGGTACCGAGCCGCCGGCCGCGTTCTCCGCCGAACCGGCGCCCCCTCAGACGGAGGTGGTCCCGTTCCCCCTGCAGGTCGCCTGCGAGGACTACCACCTGCCGGTACGGGACTACCAGGAGTACGCCGCCCACCTGCGCCGGTCGGCCACGCTGGCCCCCGACATGCTGGCGAGCCCGATCGCCATCGGCCTGGCCGCGGGCTGCCTCGGCCAGCCGGCGCCGATCCCCAACCCCCAGCACCCCCTGCGGGTGAGCGGCAGCGCCCCGCTGCTCCTGGGCAACGCCGTGCACGACCCGGCCACCGCGTACGTCTGGGCGGCCGGCGCGGCCGCGCAGATCGGCCGCGCGGCGACGTTGCTCACCTACGAGGGCTGGGGCCACGGCGTCTACGGCCACGGTGACTGCACCACCCGGGCCTTCGACGCCTACCTGGTCTCGCTGACCCTGCCCGCCCGAGGCACCCGGTGCCCGGCCGTGCCGCCGTCCGCCGAGACGGGACTCCAGCGCCGCCCGTCGTGGCCGGGACCGTCCGAGCCGAGTGCCCCCGGCTGGGCGAACCCGCTGTTCTGACCGCCGGGGGCGGGCCGGGGGGGCCCCCCCCCGCGCGCGCCCCCCCCCCCCCCCCCCCCCCCCCGGGGCCGGGGGGGGGCCGGCGGGGGCGCGGG
>NZ_JANZYP010000078.1:0-29842 GCF_025506355.1 Sphaerisporangium corydalis | reverse complement strand
GCGGGGCGCCCCGGGGGGGGCCCCCCCGGGGGGGGGCCCGGGGGGGGGCGGGGGGGGCCCCCCCCCCCCCCCCCCCCCCCCACCGCGCCCACCGCATCCGCCGGGGCCGTCAGTTGGCCGTCAGTGGCCGAGGAAGTCCGTGAGGACGGCGAGGAAGTCGGCGGGGCGGGTCGCGTGGACGTCGTGGCCCGCCTCGATCGTGACCAGCCGGGCGCCCGGGATCCGGGCCGCCACCTCGGCCACCGACTCCTGGGAGACGTGGCTGGCCGCGCCGCCGGCGATCACCAGGGTGGGCGCCGTGATCTCCGAGAGCCGCTCCACCCACGCGGGGTCGGGGTTCCTGCGCTCGGCGGCGGTCTGCTCGATCATGGCCCAGTCGTACGGCAGCGTCCCCGCAGGCCGCTGCGGGATGGGGACGTCGGCGGGCCGGAGCGCGGGCACGTCCTCCAGCACCAGCCGGTCGACCAGGTCGGGCCGCTCATGGGCGACCAGGCACGCGACCACCCCGCCGAGGGAGTGGGCGACCAGCGCCACGCGGGCCCCGCCGAGGTGGTCCAGCAGGGCGATCACGTCGTCCCGCATCAGCTCCAGGCCGTAGACGCCCGGCCACTCGCTGTCCCCGTGCCCCCGCAGGTCAGGCGCGTACACCCGCCAGGAGGGAGCGAGCTTCCCCATGACGCCCGCCCAGTCGGCGCGGCCGTACCCTCGCCCGGCGAGCAGCATCACCGGCGGCGCGCCTTCGTCCCCCGCCACCTCACAGGCCATCCGAATCCCGTTCACCGGCACGACCAGAAGCTCACCCATCCCCACAAACTAGGCCGGACCCCACCGAACCAGTCGAGAATTCGCAGCGGGCGAAATGCGTGTGGACATGACGAAGGGCGGCCGGCGGCTTGTGGCCGCCGACCGCCCTTGGCGATCTACTGGTGGAGGTGGCGGGAATCGAACCCGCGTCCTTCAACACCACGACAGGGCTTCTCCGGGCGCAGCCTGCTGCGATTTTCTCAGCCCCGGCGATCACACAGGCATGTCGCCGACGGGCTCAGTCACTGTTTGGTTTCCCTATCGACCCCGTGACCGAGTCGAGCGGTTGAGCCTCCTAGCGATACCAGATCCGGGCCGGAGGCGCTCCCGGGCTGGCAAGGGCTGGTCCTCGCTTAGGCGGCGAGGGCCATGTGGCCCTGAGTGCGCGTGTTATTGGCACTTATTGTTTTGCGGTCACAGTGTTAACGAGGTTATGTCCGCAGTCCTCGACCCGCTTCCCCTGGCCGCGACATGTCGAAGTCGAAACCAGTCACCCCCTGTGGAGTTGTCACCCGGTCTCGTGAAAGACCGAGCAAGCAGAAGATACTCCAGATAACGCCCGCGACGCCAACTTGATTCCCTGGACGGCCCTGGGCGGGCCCCCTGCCTGGCCGTGGAACGCCGAAACCCCCGGAGGCGTGGCACGTGGCGCACGCCCCCGGGGGCCGACCGGCAGGGTCGAGCCGGTCCGGACGGCAGGGCTTCCCCCGAGATGAAGCCCTGGTCTCATCACGGCGACTGGGCCCGCAACCCCCAAGCGGTGCCCAATCACCCAGAAAGACGCTGAACCCGCCCCCGATGGTTGCTCGCCCGCACAAATTTTTCCGCCGCCCGCGACCGCCCTCGCGGGAGCGGTCAGGCGGCGTTACGGGCGCTGCGGAAGAACTGGCCCGCGATGCGCGCGGAGGCCGCCGGGTCGGTCGTCTCGGTCAGGACGGCCACCGCGATGTCCCCCTGCCAGCCCACGAACCACGAAAGGCTCCTGGAGTGCTTCTTGTCCACGTAGGTGACGCCGGAGGACACGCCGTACACCTTGGCGCCGGGAGCCGCCGCCGGGGCCGAGGTGCCGGTGGTGACACCGGCCCGCATGAGCGCCCGCAGCTTGGCCAGGGTCCCCGTGTCCAGCGGGATCGGGCTCGGCGGGGCGACCGGCGGGACGTCCGAGGACAGGTCGGGTGAGGCGGGCGAGGTGACCAGTGTGGGCGGCCGCCAGGTGCCGGACGCGACGGCCCCGGCGACCAGGGCCATCGACAGCGGGCTGACCCGCACGGTCTGCCCGGCGATGATCTTCGCCTTGGCGGCGTCGCTCGCGGCCGGCGGCATCGTCCCGCTGAACGAGCGCAACGGCAGGCTCCACTTCCCGCCGATGCCGAATCGGGTGGCCGCCTGGGTGAGCGCGCCCGCGCTGACGCGCCGGGACAGGGACGCCAGCGCCGTGACGCACCCGTTCGCGAAGTTGGCGGCGACGGTGGGCGCGGTGCCGGGCACCAGGGTGGGGACGGTGCCGTCGGTGGGCATCGCCTGCTGGAACCGGGCGCCGCCGACCAGGCGGTCGGCCGGGCACGGCACCTTCTGCTCGGGATCCAGCCCTCCGGCGCCGAACAGCCCCTCGCCCGCGACGATCGAGAACGTGGTCCCCGGGGGGAAGCGGCCGTCGAGCCCGTCCTTCTCCTGGTTCATCTCGTGGGAGCCCACGGCGAGGATCTCGCCCGTGGGCGCGTCGATCGCCACCAGGGTCGCCGGGGCGGTGCCGCTGACGGCGAGGTCGGCCGACTGCTGGACGCCACGGTCGATGGTGGTCTTCACCGAGGTGGTGTTGGCCCGGCCCGGCCACTGGGCCAGCTCGGCCACCTGCTCGCTGGTCTTCAGGTCGTAGGTGATGACCTTCGTGCCCGTGGAGCCGGTGAGCTGGTCCTGGTAGGCCTTCTGCAGGCCGCCCTGGCCGAAGGTGTCGCCGGCCAGCAGGGGGCCGCCGAGCTGCTGCTCGGTCTCGGGGGTGTTGGCGCTGACCGAGCCGATGATGTCGACGGGCTGGGCGGGCTTGACCGGCTGCAGCCGCTTCTCGATCTGCAGGTCGGGGATCTCGTCCAGCCGGTCGCGGAGCTGGGCGTACTTGTTCCCGCCGAACGTGACGAGCGGGACGAAGTCCTCCGGCGGCGCCGACCGGATGCGGCTCAGCAGCCGGTCCTGGGCGAACCCGGTGACCTGGAACAGCCGCTCGCAGACCCCGACCGGGTCCTTGACCCTGGCGGGGAAGACGCCCGCGACGTAGAGGGTGGCCTCGGTCTGGAGCGCGTCGCCGTCGCGGTCCTCGATGGGCTGGCGGCCGGTCGGGGGCACCTTGACCGCGAAACGCTGCCCGGGGTGCAGCTGCGGGTGGATCACGCTCGGCGACCAGCGGACCTTCCAGACCCCGTCGACGAGGTGGAGCGGCAGGTTGTTGTCGTACTGCCACAGGGGGTTGTTGTCCCCGAGGTCGATCCGCACCTGGAACTTGGCGTCGGCGTCGTCACCGCTGGTCGACAGGCCCTTGAGGGAGAACCGGATCGAGGCGGCGTCGAGCTGCAGCCCGGCCTGCTCCAGAGCCTTCCTGACGACCTTGGGATCACCGTCGGTGCGCTCGGCCGCGGAGGCGTAGTCGCCGGTCTGCCAGCCGACCAGGAACTGGCTGACGGCCTCGTGCGGCGAGGGCTCGCTGAAACAGGCCGACAGCAGGGGGACGGCCACCGCCAGCGACATGCCCGCCGACAGTGCTCTTCTCGTACGTACCGCTAGCGCCACGGCTGATCGGACCTCATCGGTTGCGGTGACGAACGGCGCGGGCCATCTCGCGGGTCGCCTGCCTCTCCGCGAGGTCGTTCCGCTTGTCCCAGGTCTTCTTGCCCCTGGCGATGCCGATCTCGACCTTGGCCCGGCCGTCCTTGAAGTACAAGGAGAGCGGGACCAGGGTCAGTCCGGTCTCCTTGGTCTTGTTGACGATCTTCCCGATCTCCTTGCGGTGGAGCAGGAGCTTGCGGGGGCGCAGCGCGGCGTGGTTGGTCCACGTGCCCATGTGGTACTGCGGGATGTGGACGTTCATCAGCCACACCTCGTCGTCCCTCACCTGGGCGAACCCGTCCACGAGGCTCGCCCGGCCGGCACGGAGGGATTTCACCTCCGTGCCCATCAGGACGAGCCCGGCCTCGTAGGTGTCCTCGATCGAGTAGTCGTGCCGGGCACGCTTGTTCTGGGCGACGAGCTTGCGCCCGGTCTCACGTGGCATGACCAGAGCCTACCGGGGCCGGTCACACCCTCAGGTATCGCCGCAGGGTGACGAAGGAGGCGAGGATACAGATCAGCACACCCACCACCGTCGTAAGGGTGATCACCTGCGCGACCTCGCTCCAGCCGAGCTGGGTGGACAGCACGAAGTAGTTCTTCATCCCGTCGAACAGCACGACCTTGGCGAGCATCAGCAGGACCGCGGAGATCACGCCGCCGACCAGGCCGGCGATGGTGCCCTCCATGACGAACGGCAGCTGGATGTAGAGGTTGGAGGCGCCGACCAGGCGCATGATGCCGGTCTCCCGCCTCCGGTTGTACGCCGACAGCCGGACGGTGTTGCCGATCAACAGGATCGCCGCGAACACCTGGATCAGCGCGACCACCAGCGCGGCCCAGCGGAGCTTGCTCATCAGCCCGAAGAACTTGTCCAGGAGCTGCTGGTCGTTGACCACGTTGGACACGCCAGGCGCGCCGCTCAGGGCGTCGAACACCGCCTTGTAGTCGTTCGGGTCCTTCAGCTTGACCCGGAACGACTCGGGCATGTCGTCCACCTTCACGGCCGAGAGGAAGACGCTGTTGCTGCTGTAGGCGGCCTTGAAGTTGGCGTAGGCCTTCTCCTGGGTCTCGAAGAAGACCTTGTCGACCTGGCCCATGCTCTGGATGCGCGTCTGGAGCTCTTTCTTCTCCGCGTCGCTGACCTGGCTCCGGCCCTTGCACGCCTGGAACGGATCGTTCTTCTTGCACAGGAAGGCCGAGAGCTGGACCTTGTCGGACCAGTAGGTGCTCATGCTGCCGACCTGCGCGTTGATCATGAGCCCAATGCCGAGCAGCGCCATGCCGATGGCCACCGTCACGATGACCGCGATGGTCATCGTGAGGTTGCGGCGAAGGCCGATCCAGACCTCAGAGAAAATGAAGTTTGCCCGCATGCTTTGGGTGTCCCCTGTTGCTCTCGCTTGGTGATCAGTACGCCTGACCGTAGACGCCGCGTGACTGATCTCGGACGATCTTGCCGTCCTCCAGCTCGACCACGCGTTTGCGCATGGAGTCGACAATGGCGGCGTCATGGGTGGCCATGACGACGGTGGTACCGGTCCGGTTGATCCGGTCCAGCACCTTCATGATCCCGATACTCGTCGCGGGGTCGATGTTTCCCGTGGGCTCGTCCGCGAGAAGGATCATCGGTCGGTTGACGAAGGCGCGGGCCATCGCGACCCGCTGTTGCTCGCCTCCCGAGAGCTCGTCGGGCATTCGGTGGGCCTTGCCCTCCAGGCCGACGAGCTCGACGACCTCGGGGACCACCTTGCGGATGAACCGCCTCGGCTTGCCGATGACCTCCAGCGCGAACGCCACGTTCTCGTAGACGTTCTTGTTGGGTAGCAGCCGGAAGTCCTGGAACACGCAGCCGATGCGGCGGCGCAGATGCGGCACCTTGAAGTTCGACAGGCGCGCCAGATCCTTACCGGCGACATGTATGGCGCCCGTGTTCGGGCGCTCCTCCTTCAGGACAAGCCGGAGAAAGGTCGACTTCCCCGAACCCGAAGGACCGACCAGGAACACGAACTCACCCTTGTCGACGTCCACACTGACGTGGTCGAGGGCGGGCCGGTTCTGGTTAACGTAGACCTTGGTGACATTATCGAAATGGATCACAGGCGCATCACGGCATGCCAGTCTAGGGGTTAGGACGGTCGCGGGAGTGGCCGCGTGAGCCACATCGCATTGCTCGCCGGTCGGGGGGCGCCGCTCTTGACCATTGATCGACGTTCCGGTTGGCCGAGGCTCAGTCTAGGGGTAACACTGGCATGGAACGTCCATAACGGAAACAAAACGATTCCACACTCGCTATCAGGCTGGTAAAGCGATCACCGTGGAGAGGGAGACACCCCGTGAGCTGCGAACATCTCATCTGCGCCCAGTGTGCCGGCCCAGTGGTCGAGGGCCGTTGCCCCGCGTGCCGGGCGAGCAGGGCCGAGGTTCACCACCACGGACTGGGCGGACTTTCGCCCACACTCGTGGCGATTGTCCTAATTGTCCTACTCGCCGGTACGCTCGCTCTCAAGCATCTTTACGGCGCCTGAGGCGGGGGCCCGGCGGCCGCGGATCCCGGCGCGACGGGGTCCGTGGGCGGACGGCCCGCCCCCGGGCGGGCGATCGCCACCGCCCGGCGTGATCAGCCCGCGGCGCCCGACTCGATGCGCCGCGTCCAGCGGATCTCGCCCTCGATGAAGTCGTCGAGGTCGCCATCGAGCACCGCGCTGGGGTTGCCCGCCTCGACCGAGGTGCGCAGGTCCTTGACGATCTGGTACGGGTGCAGGACGTAGTTGCGGATCTGCGTGCCCCACGAGGTCGTCGACTCACCGCGGAGCTCCGACATCTTCTCGGCCTCCTCGCGGCGCTTGCGCTCCAGCAGCTTGGCCTGGAGCACCGTCATCGCCGAGGCGCGGTTCTGGAGCTGGGAGCGCTCGTTCTGGCACGAGACGACGATGCCGGTCGGCAGGTGGGTGATGCGCACCGCCGAGTCGGTGGTGTTGACGCCCTGGCCGCCGGGACCCGACGAGCGGTAGACGTCGATGCGCAGGTCGTCCTCGACGATGTCGATGTGGTCGGTCTGCTCGACGACCGGCACCACGTCCACGCCCGCGAACGAGGTCTGGCGGCGGCCCTGGTTGTCGAACGGGCTGATCCGGACGAGCCGGTGGGTGCCGTGCTCCCCGCGCAGCGTGCCGTAGGCGTAGGGGGCCTTGACCACGAACGTCGCCGACTTGATGCCGGCCTCCTCGGCGTAGGAGGTGTCGTAGATCTCGGTGGAGTGGCCCTTGCGCTCGGCCCAGCGCAGGTACATGCGCAGGAGCATCTGCGCCCAGTCGGCCGCGTCCACGCCGCCGGCCTGGGAGTTGATGGTGATGAGCGCCTCACGGGCGTCGTAGGGCCCCGACAGCAGGGTGCGGACCTCGAGGGCGTTGACGTCGGTGCGGAGGTGGGTCAGCTCGCGGCCGGCCTCCTCGCGCGTCTCGGCGTCGTCCTCGGCCTCGGCCAGCTCGTACAGCACGCCGATGTCCTCGAGCCTGCGGACGAGGTTCTCGACGCGGTTGAGCTCGCCCTGGATGTGGGAGAGCTTGCTGGTGACCTTCTGCGCCTGCTCAGGGTCGTTCCACAGGTCGGGTGCGGCAGCCTGCTCCTCCAACTCGGCGATCTGCTTGCGCATGACGTCGAGGTCCAGCACGTCCTGAATGCCCTTCAGTGTGCCGGTAAGCTCGCTGATCTCTTCTGCGGGATCGATGGCTGCCACACCTGCCAAGGGTACGCGACACCGGAGGCACCTCGCGCGTGGCTAGCATGGGCGGTCTGCGGGGGACTCATCGGGAGGCTGCATGAACAGGACGACGCGCGTCGCCCTGGCATTCCTGCTGTTCGCCGGCGCGGGCGCCGCCTGCTCACCCACGGCCACTCCCGCCCCGCCCGGCACCGTCGCGGCGGCCTCCTCCGCCCCCTCCTCCCCCGCCGCCACACCGTCCCCCTCGGCTTCCCAAAGGCCGCCGGCGGTGACGCTCGCCGAGGCCGGCAAGGTCGTGCGCGGCATCCTCGGCGCCGACGACGTGGTCCGGGCCAGCGGCGACGAGTCCTTCGCGCTGGCGCAGACCCGTGACGCGCAGGCGCAGATCATCGCGGTGGCCTTCCAGTCGACCGGCCGCGAACCCCCGCGCTACACCTGGGGGACGCCCACCCTGCTGGTGCCCCGCCTCGACCGTCCCCCCTACTGGTTCGCGGCCGTGGCCGAGCGCAAGGACGAGAGCGGCAGGAGCCGCACCGCGATGCTCGTCTTCATGAAGCAGTACGAGGTCTCCCTGTGGCAGCTCAGCTTCGCCTCCCTGCTCTACCCCGGCACACCGCCGCCCGCCGTCAGCCTCGACCCGGAGGGGTACGCGACCGCGCTGCCCACCAAGGACGACACCGTCGCGATCAGCCCGCACCTCATGGCGCCGCTGCACGCGACGATCGCCGAGGAGGGTCCGGGCGGGTTCGCCGCCGAGCTGATCGCGGCCGGTCCGCAGACCACCGGCTACTTCACCGAGGTCGAGAAGATCCAGCCGGACTTCAAGCGGCGCGGGTTCCTGTACGACTCGCTGTTCGCCGCGACCGCGTTCCCCATCTACGCGCTGCGCACGACCGACGGCGGGGCCGCCATCATGTACTCGCTGACGCGCACGACCCTCTGGCAGGCCAAGATCAAGGCCACCGAGGGGCTCGTGCCCGTCCCCGAGGACGTGCGCTGGGACGTCGGCAGCCTCACGGTGCCGTACATGCTGCGCGTGGTCGACACCCAGCAGTACGTCAGCCACGTCTCGCGGAAGGGCTCCCCCGAGCCCGCGCGGATCATCGCCTTCGACGACGCGCCGACCGGCGTCAGCAGCAGGTGACGCCGGCCGGCGGTCCCGGTCAGCCCTCGGCGTGCGGCAGGTTGCTGGTCGCCACCAGCGTGCGGATCGCCCGGAGCGCCACCGACAGGGTCGCCAGGTCGAAGTGGTCGCTCTCCCAGATCTCCGACAGCGTCTGACGGGCGCGCGAGACGGCCGCGGAGTTCGCGTCCGACCAGCGGGCCAGCCGCTCCTCCGGCGACAGCCCCGGCTCGCTGTGGGTGAGCACGTCACGGGTGAGCGTGGCGTGCGCGGCGTACAGGTCGTCGCGCAGCGCGGCCCTGGCCATGGAGTTCCACCGGTTGTCGCGGGGCAGCGCGATGACCCGCTCGCGGAGCCGGGCGAGCTGGAGCCGCTCGGCCAGGTCGAAGTACACCTCGGCGACGTCGGTGACCGGGCGTGCGGTGCGGAAGGCGATCTCCACGAGGTCGAACGTGGAGTAGGCCGGCACCATCACCGCGGCCCGCTCGGCCAGCTCGGCCGGCACGCCACGCGCGAGGAACCCGTCGCGGCGCTCCTCGAACGCCGCCAGGTCGGGGCCGGTGAGCAGCTTGGGCAGGTGCGGCAGCAGCCCGTCGGCGCCCTCGACGAAGAACCGGACGGTGGAGGACAGGTCCAGGGGCGGCCTGCGGTTGCCGAGCAGCCACCGCGCGCCGCGCTCGGCGAGCTTGCGGCCCTCCAGCAGCATGGCGAGCTGGGTGGCGGTGTCCACCTCGTTGTCCAGGGCCTCCACGGCCCGCCAGAAGCCCGGCAGGCCGAAGACCTCCCTGGACACCAGGTAGGCCCTGGCGATGTCCGGCGTGGAGGCACCGGTCTCCTCGCCGAAGCGGAACATGAACGTGGTGCCGCTGGCGTTCACCAGGTCGTTGACCACGCAGGTGGTGATGATCTCGCGCCGCAGCGGGTGGGAGTCCATGGCCGGGCGGAACCGGCCGCGCAGCGCCGAGGGGAAGTAGGACACCAGCCACGAGTCAAGGAACGGGTCGTCGGGCAGGTCGGAGACGAGGAGCTGGTGGTCGGCCACCAGCTTGGTGTACGCCAGCAGGACCGAGAACTCCGGCGCGGTGAGCCCGAGCCCGGCCTGCCGCCGCTCGGCCAGCGTCTTGTCGGACGGCAGGGCCTCCAGCTCGCGGTTGACCAGGCCCTCGCGTTCGAGCTTGCGCAGGTAGCGGCTGTGGATGTGCAGCATCTCGGGCGCCTGGGCCCGCGCGGCGGCCAGCACGACGTTCTGCGCGGTGTTGTCGCGCAGCACCAGCCCGGCGACCTCGTCGGTCATGTCCAGGAAGAGCTGGTCGCGCTGCTCGTCGGTGAGCGTCCCGTCGCGCACCACGCGGTCGAGCAGGATCTTGATGTTGACCTCGTGGTCGGAGGTGTCCACTCCGGCCGAGTTGTCGATGAAGTCGGTGTTGACGTAGCCGCCGTTCAGCGCGAACTCGATGCGGGCGAGCTGGGTGAGGCCGAGGTTGCCGCCCTCGCCGACCACCTTGCACCGCAATTCGGAGGCGTTGACCCGCAGGGAGTCGTTGGCCTTGTCGCCGGCGTCGGCGTGGCTCTCGGAGGTCGCCTTGACGTAGGTGCCGATGCCGCCGTTCCACAGCAGGTCGACCGGGGCCTTCAGTATCGCGTTGATCAGGTCGTTCGGGGTGAGCGCCGCCACGCCGGCGGGCAGGCCGAGCGCGGCGCGCACCTGCGGCGACACCGGTACCAACTTGGCCGAACGCGCCCACACCCCGCCTCCGGCGGAGATCAGCGCGGGATCGTAGTCGGCCCACGAGCTGCGGGGCAGCGCGAACAGGCGCGACCGCTCGGCGAAGCCGCGCGCGGCGTCCGGCGAGGGGTCCAGGAAGATGTGGCGGTGGTCGAAGGCGGCGACCAGCTTGATGTGCTGGGACAGCAGCATGCCGTTGCCGAAGACGTCACCGGACATGTCGCCGACGCCGGCCACGGTGAAGCCGGTGGTCTGCACGTCGACGCCCATCGAGCGGAAGTGGTAGGCGACCGACTCCCACGCGCCCCGTGCGGTGATGCCCATCGCCTTGTGGTCGTACCCGACCGAGCCGCCGGAGGCGAAAGCGTCGCCGAGCCAGAAGCCGTAGTCCTTGGCGACGCCGTTGGCGATGTCGGAGAAGGTCGCGGTGCCCTTGTCCGCCGCCACGACCAGATAGGTGTCGTCACCGTCGTGGCGGACGACGCCGGGCGGCGGGACCACCTTGTTGTCGACCAGGTTGTCGGTGATGTCGAGCAGGCCCGAGATGAACTGGCGGTAGCACGCCACGCCCTCGGCGAGCAGCTCGTCACGCCCGCCGCCCGCCGGCGGCCGCTTGACGACGAACCCGCCCTTGGAGCCGGTGGGCACGATGACGGTGTTCTTCACCATCTGCGCCTTGACCAGGCCGAGGACCTCGGTGCGGAAGTCCTCCATGCGGTCCGACCAGCGCAGGCCGCCGCGCGCGACCTTGCCGAAGCGCAGGTGGACGCCCTCGACCCTCGGGGAGTACACGAAGACCTCGAACTTGGGCCGGGGCAGCGGCAGCACGCTGATCGAGGAGGAGTCGAACTTCACGGAGATGTACGGCTTGCGCCTGCCGTCGGCCGTCCGCTGGAAGGCGTTGGTGCGCAGGGTGGACAGGATCAGCTCCAGGTAGGCCCGCAGGATGCGGTCCTCGTCCAGCGCGGCGACGTCGTCCAGGGCCGCCAGGACCTCCTCGTGCAGGGCCGCGGCGAGGTCGTTGCGCACGTCGCCCGAGCGACGCGGGTCCAGCCTGGCCTCGAACAGGTTCACGAGCAGCTTGGCCAGCCGGATGTTGCCGAGGAGCACCTTCTCGATGTACCGCTGGCTGAAGGCGGTGCCAGCCTGGCGCAGGTACTTGGCGTAGACCCGCAGGATCTGGGTCTGCTCCCAGGTCAGCCCGGCGCCGAGCACGAGCCCGTTGAAGCCGTCGCTCTCGATGTCGCCGCGCCACAGCGCCGCGAAGGCGTCCTGGAACAGCCGCTTGAACTCGGCGTGGCCGGCCACCGGCGAGGGGGCTATGCGCAGGCCGAAGTCGTAGATCCAGCCGGGCCGCTCGCCCTTCCTGACGATCTTGTACGGCCGCTCGTCCACCACCTCGACGCCCATGCGCGACAGCAGGGGCAGCACCTCCGACAGCGAGACCGCCGACCCGATGCGGTAGATCTTGAACCGCCGCTCGCCCTGGGCAGCGTCGGGCGGCTCGTACAGGTCCATCCCGATCTCGTCGGGCCTCTCGGCGAGCTCCTCCAGCCGGCGCAGGTCGGCCACGGCCGCGCGCGGGGTGAAGTCCGCCTTGTAGCCCTCGGGGAAGGCCGCCGCGTACCGGCCGGTCAGCAGGGAGATCTCGTCCCGCGAGGCCAGCTCGCCGATGGCGGCGCCGAGGTCGTCGGCCCAGGAGCGGGTGGTCGCCGCGATGCGGGCCTCCAGCTCCTCCACGTCGACGTCGGCGCCGCCCAGCGGCTTGCCGCGCTCGCCGCGGATCACCACGTGCAGGCGGGCAAGCGGCGACTCGCCGATCATCGTGCTGTAGTCGAGCGTCGTGCCGCCGAGCGCCTGGATCAGGATGTCCTGCATGCGGATGCGCACGTCGGTGGTGTACCGGTCGCGCGGCAGGTAGATCAGGCAGGAGATGTAGCGGCTGTAGTCGTCGCGGCGCAGGAAGAGCTTGACCCGCTTGCGCTCGCGCAGGCGCAGCACGCCGAGCGCCATCGGCACCAGGTCGGCGGCCGGGACCTGGAACAGCTCCGCGCGCGGGTAGGTCTCCAGGATCTCGATGAGGTCCTTGCCGTCGTGGCTCTCGGCGGTCAGCCCGGCCTGCTCCAGCACCTCGTCGAGCTTGCGGCGCAGCACCGGGATGTGCGAGATCGACTCGCTGTAGGCCACGTGCGAGAAGAGCCCGAGGAAGCGGCACTCGCCGTACACCTCGCCGTCGGGCGAGAACAGCTTGACGCCGATGTAGTCGAGGTAGGCCGGGCGGTGCACGGTCGCGCGGCTGTTGGCCTTGGTGACGACGAGGAGCTGTCTCTCCCTGGCCTTGGCCCGCAGTTCGGGCGACATCGCCGCGAAGCTCGCCGAGCCCGCCTTGTCGGCGCGCAGGATGCCGAGGCCCGTGCCGGGAATGGCGCGCAGGCCGTCGCCGTCGGGGCCCACCTCCAGCCGGTACTCGCGGTACCCGAGGAAGGTGAAGTGCCCGTCGGCGAGCCAGTGGAGCAGTTCCAGGCTGTCGTCCACGTCCGCGGCGGGCAGCGGCGGCGGCTCGGCCTCCAGGCCGGTCGCGATGTCCACGGCGCGCGCCCGCATCTTGGGGTGGTCCTCGACGGCGTAGCGGACGTCCTGGAGCACCCGCTGCAGGTCCTCCTCCAGGCTCGCGAGCACCTCGGGGTCGGACTGCCGGTCGATCTCGATGTGCATCCAGGACTCGACGAGCAACTGCCCGGTGAGCTCGTCCTGGCCGGGGCCGAGCATCTCGCCGGTCAGGTCGCGGCGGATCCGCATCTGCGGGTGCACGATCAGGTGGGCGCCGGTCTCGTGCCGGTCGAGTTCCATGGTGACCGAGTCGACAAGGTAGGACATGTCATCGGTCACCACCTCGACGACGGAGTTGCCGAGATCGAACCCATCCTCCTCGACCGTGGGGGTGTACACGCGCACCAGGGGCCGGCCCTGCGGGCGGTGGCGGGCGAGCCGCCGCAGCGCCATGGCCGGGCCGTACAGCGTCACCGGATCGCGGCCTATCACATCCTCCGGCGCGACATGCCGGTAGTAGCGCCGGAGGAAGGCCAGAACGCTCTCGCAGTCGAGATCGTGGCCGCCGGGGGATCCGGCACACAGTTCAGCGGCGGACCGAAGCAGCCGGTCCTTTGCCTCGTCGAGCGGCATGTCGCTCTCACTCCTTTGTGAGGGGTTCGCCTTGTTCCAGGTGGTCACAGCCAGGACCGGGGTTCCACCACGACAGGGGGAACGGCGACGGCCGCGCGGACAGGCTGCGTCCACGACAGAGGAGGGGCGGCGGGACAAGCATCCCACAGGCGGCGGTCCGGCGAGTCGCCGAGGGACCCCGCGGGGCCCCTCGCCGGCGGCGCGCCGATCATGCCGTCGTCCACGTCAGCGTGCGCGTTCACGGCCACGCGGCACCTCCCCCCGGCGGGCAGGCTCCCCGATCTCCGTTGACCGGAGTTCTCCCCGCCGTACCTGATATCAGCCCATCACACCTCGAACGTCAACTTGTCCGGAATCGTGCGCAGTTTCCGCCTCGTGGGGACTCTCGCGCCGCGCACGCGGGACTCCCGCGCCCCGAGCGCGCCATGGGCCGTGACCGATCCGTGATAAACCAACCTCCCTTTACGGACGTCTCACTGAACGAGGGCGACCTTGAGTTTGAGATGACCCTTTCTTGGGAGATGAGTGACCATGCGCCCCGCACTCGACCGCCGGAGCTTCCTGCGCGTCACGGCCGTCACGGCCGCGGCGGTGTCCGCCGCCTGTGACGGCTCCGTGGCCGCCGCGCACACCGGAGCACGCACCGGCCCCTCCCCCTCCGACTGGACCGCGCTGGGCAAGGGCCTGGCCGGGCGCCTCGTCCGCCCCGGCGACGCTACCTACGACGCGGCGAGGCGCCTGTACAACCCCTCCTTCGACGGCATCCGCCCGAGCGGGGTGGCGTACTGCGCCAATCCCTCGGACGTGGCCGAATGCCTCGCCTTCGCCCGGCGGCTCCGCGTGCCCGTCACCTCCCGGTCGGGCGGCCACAGCTACGCGGGCTGGTCCTCGGGCACCGGCCTCGTGGTGGACGTCTCGCGCATGAACAGCGTCCGCGCCACCTCCGGGCGCGCCGTCGTCGGCGCCGGGGCGCAGCTCGTGGACGTCTACGACCGGCTCGCCGCCCACGGGGTGAGCATCCCCGCCGGCTCCTGCCCGACCGTCGGCGTCGCCGGGCTGACCCTCGGCGGCGGCATCGGCGTCGTGGCCAGGAAGTACGGCCTCACCTGCGACACGCTGGAGTCGCTGCAGATCGTCACCGCCGACGGCCGGACGCTGACCTGCGACGCCCACCACAACCCCGACCTGTACTGGGCGTCACGCGGCGGCGGGGGCGGCAACTTCGGCGTCGCGGTGTCCTTCACCTTCCGCACCCACGCCACCCGCGATGTCACCCTGTTCTTCCTGCACTGGCCCTGGTCGCGCGCCCGCAGGGCCGTCGCGGCGTGGCAGGGGTGGGCGCCGTCCGCCCCGGACGCCATGTGGTCCAACCTGCACCTCACCAGGGACCCCGGGCTGGACCTGCAGATCGGCGGCCTCTACCTCGGCCCGCGCGCCGACTGCGAGCGGCTGCTGGAGCCGCTGATCGCCAAGATCGGCGCCCAGCCCGCCACCAGGTACGTCACGCAGACCTCCTACGGCAAGGCCATGATGATCGAGGCGGGCTGCTCGACCCGCACGGTGTCCCAGTGCCACCGGCCGGGAAGCCTGCCGGGGCAGACCGCCGACGGCCGCTTCCCCCGGGACGCGTTCTCCGCCAAGTCGCACATGGCCTACCGGCCGCTCTCGGCGGCCGGCATCGACGCCCTGGTCACCCAGGTCGGCCGCTCCGGCAGGCACGCCGTGCTCCTGGACGCCCTCGGCGGCGCGGTCGGGCGGGTCCGGCCGGACGCCACCGCCTTCCCGCACCGCGCGGCGCTGTACAGCGTGCAGTACTACGCGCACATGGCGGGCGCGGGCCCCTGGTTGCGGGGGGCGCACGCCGCCATGGAGCCGCACTTCGGCGGGCACGCCTACGTCAACTACATCGACCCGGCGCTGAGCGGCTGGCGTCAGGCCTACTACGGCGCCAACGCCGGCCGCCTCGCCAAGGTCAAGGCCGCCTACGACCCCGGCCGCCTCTTCCGCTTCCCGCAGGCCGTCTGACCGATTGCCCCCGGGGGCCGTCCGGTGCCCGGAGGACGGCCCCGGGGCGGTCAGGGGACGAAGTGCGCGAGGACCTCCGGGTTGGCCATGGCGCCCGCGTTCGCGGCCTGCTCCACAGGGGTGCCGAGCAGGATCTTCCGTACCGGCACCTCCAGCTTCTTGCCGCTGAGCGTGCGGGGGATGCCCGGCACCTGGAGGACCTCGTTCGGGACGTGACGCGGCGACAGTTCGCCCCGCAGCGCCTCCTTGAGCCGCTTCACCAGCTCGCCGGTCAGCGAGCCACCCTCGGCCATGCTCACGTACAGCAGCAGCCGGCCCTCCTGTCCGAGCCGGCCGGTGTCGATCACCAGGCTGTCCTCGATCTCGGGGAACCGCTCGACGACCCGGTAGAACTCGCTCGTGCCCATGCGGACCCCGCCCCGGTTGAGCGTGGAGTCGGACCTGCCGTAGATCACGCACGAGCCGTCCGGGAGGATCTTGATCCAGTCGCCGTGCCGCCAGACGCCCGGGTAATCGGCGAAGTAGCTCTCCTGGTACCGCCTGCCGCCGGGGTCGTTCCAGAACATGACGGGCATGGACGGCATCGGCCGGGTCACCACCAGCTCGCCCACCTCGCCGACCACCGCGACGCCCTCGGGGTCGTAGGACTCCACCAGCGCGCCCAGGCAGCGGCACGGGATCACCCCCGCCCTGACGGGCAGCAGGGGGACCGCGCCGACGAACCCCGTGCACACGTCCGTGCCGCCGGAGAACGACCCGAGCGGGACGCCCGGCAGGACGTCGTGCAGCCACGCGAACCCCTCGGGCGGCAGCGGCGAGCCCGTCGACCCGACCCCGCGCAGCCGGCCGAGACCGGAGGGGACCAGCTCCGCCCGCATGGAGGCGACGATGTACGGCGCGCCCGTGCCGAAGTAGGTGACCCCCTCCTCGGCGGCGAGCCGCCACAGCGCGTCAGGCCCCGGATGGGTGGCGCTGCCGTCGTACAGGACCACGGCCGCGCCGACGAGCAGCCCGCCGGCCAGGTAGTTCCACATCATCCAGCCGGTCGTCGTGTACCAGAAGAACACGTCCCCTTCGCCGAGGTCCTGGTGGAAGGAGAGCGCCTTGAGGTGCTCCAGCACGATGCCGCCGTGCCCGTGCACGATCGGCTTGGGCAGCCCGGTGGTGCCCGAGGAGTAGACCACCCAGAGCGGGTGGCCGAACGGCACCCGCTCGAACGCCGGCGCCGCCTCCTCGGCACGCAGCTCGTCCCAGGACGGCGTGCCGACCACCACGGTCGCGACCAGCCCCGGCAGCGCGGCGGCGATGTCGGCGACGACGGCCGACCGGTCGAAGTAGCGGCCGTTGTAGGTGTAGCCGCCGACCGCGATCAGCACCTTGGGGGTGATCTGGGTGAACCTGTCCACCACGCTCGCGGCCCCGAAGTCGGGCGAGCAGGACGACCAGACGGCGCCCAGCGAGGCGGTCGCGAGGAAGGCGATCAGCGCCTCGGGGGTGTTGGGCAGGTAGGCGGCCACGCGGTCGCCGCGGGTCACACCGAGCCGCGCCAGCCCCGCGCGCACCCGCGCGACCTCGCCGGCCAGCTCCCCGTAGGTGAGGGTGCGCCGCGCGCCCGACTCGTCGCGTGAGATCACGGCCGGGCGGGCGGGGTCGCCGCGCAGCGCGTTCTCCGCGTAGTTCAGCGCCGACCCCTCGAACCACCTGGCGTCCGGCATCGTCCCGCGCAGGACGGGCCCCTCGCCGCGGTCGCCCTCGACCGCGAAGTAGTCCCAGATCGAGCCCCAGAACTCCTCGGGGGCATCGACCGACCAGCGCCACAGCTCCTCGTAGTCCGCCCCGGGTCGCCCGAGCCACGAGGCGAACCGCGTGATCTTCGCGTCACGGATCACCTCGGGGGACGGCTCCCAGAGCAGCGCACCTTCCTCGACCATGGCCCCATCCTGCACCGGCCCCGATCCCCGGCGCCATCCCGCCCGCCCACACATCGGCGGCCGGCCGGCTGTCAGTGCGTCTTGCGGCCCATACCGCCCGCGACCGGCATGCGCTCGGCCTGGGCGTCCAGGATGTCGTCCACGTTGGTCTCGTCCGGCCGCCACTCCGGCAGCCTGACCAGACCGGGCTCGACCATCTCCAGGCCGTCGAAGAAACCTAGGATCTCTTCTTCCGTCCGCACGACTCCAGGAGCGTTCGCCGTCTTGTACACACGGGCGCTCGCCCGCATGTTGGGGACGTCCAGTACATGGGAGACCACCAGCAGTGAACCAGGGGCAAGCTCGCCTACCAGATCCTTGACGATCCGGTACGGGTCCTCCTCCGGAGGAATGAAATGCAAAATGGCGAGCAGGAACAGCGCCACCGGCTCGGCCAGGTCCAATAGCGATTCGCAGGCTCCGAGAATGGCGCCCGGCGTGCGCAGGTCGGCCTCGATAAAGAACGTGTTCTCGTTATTCGCGAGCAACGCCCTGCCGTGGTTCGCCACAATGTCGTCATTGTCGACGTAGACGGTTCGCACGGACGGCGCGCATGATTGCGCCACCTGATGGACATTGAGCTGCGTCGGATAGCCGCTCCCGATGTCCAGAATCTGCCGGATTCCCGCGTCCGCGACCGCGTACTGAACCGCCCTGCCCAGGAATCGCCGGTTCGCGCGCACCATTTCCTGCACGCCGGGATTCACGGCCATAATCTTGGCCGCCGCCTCGCGTTCCGAGGCGAAACTGTCGCGCTCGTCGCCGAGCAGGCAATTATAGATGCGCGCGACGCGCGGTCTGCCCGTGTCCAGGGAAGAATGAAGCGGAACAGGCCCACCGTCCGGCCCGGGCGAGCCGTCCCCCAATGTGTTCGCCATGTGCCGATGCTAACGCGTCCCGACGATCAGCAGCAATGTACCAAGCGTCACGGCGTCTCGCACACAGCGTGAATGGCGTCCGGGCCCGTGCCGGGGCGGACCTGAAATCCGGGAAACGGTCCGGCCGCCGGGCGCATTCAAATCGAGCGGACCGAATGTTTCTTTTTTCGGAATGCTCAGCCGGCCGTGCGGTCCATCGGGCTGGTCAGGTGGGTGACGGCGGCCACGAGGTCGGAGGTCTCGGTCAGGTCCTGCAGGACGACGTCGGCGCCGGCCTCGTGCAGCTCGGCCGTGGTCGAGTGCCCGGAGGCGACGGCGATCATGGAGGCGCCGGCGATGCGTGCGGCCTGGACGTCCCTGGCCGAGTCGCCGATCAGCACGGTGTTGGATCCGTCACACCGGAAGCCGTACATCTGCCGCACCCTGCCCTGGGTGACCTGCAGGAGCGAGGCCTTGGGGTAGACCTCCTCGCCGTACCCGCCGACCTCGAAGTCCACGTACCTCTCCAGGCCGAACGCCCGCAGCTTGAGCATGGCGTTGTTCTTGATCGTGCCGGTGAGCACCGACTGGACCACGCCGTCGATCCGCGAGACGGCCTTCAGCGCTTCCTTGGCGCCGGGCATGGCGCGCCCGTCCTTGTCGATGCGCCTGCGCTTGGTGGCGAACGCGCCGGCGAGCGCGTCGATGAACCGGGGCAGGTGCTCGTCGCCGGTCACGATGCCGTTGATGGCGAGCGTCTCGAAGATGATCTCAGAGTCGGGGCGGCCCTTCGCGGGCGCGAGCTTCACCAGCGGGCGCCCGGTGACCTGACGGAAGGCGTCGGCGTACGCGTCACGGGTGACGATCGCCACATCGACCAAGGTGAGGTCGATGTTCCAGAGCACGAGACGGTTAATGAGGGCCTCCGTGGGCGAAAGGGGTGCGCTCAGAGTACGACGAACGCACGGTCCCGGTGCCGGGCGATGCCCAACTCATCCCATAAGCGGGCGAAACCCCCCGAACCAGCGCGTACGTGGCTCGCAGCCGAACCCACGTCACCACGTACACGCCTCGCGGCCGGGAGGTGTCACCCGGCGAAGTCGAAGGCCTTGGACAGCGAGTCGACGACCGGGAAGCCCGAGGCCGCGAGGTCGGCGTGACTGGTCATGCCGCCCGCGTACAGGACCGGCTGGGCGCCCACGTGCTGTGCCGCGTGCGCGTCGTCGATGCTGTCGCCGATGACCAGGATCTCCGACGGCCGCACGTCGAGCGACTCGATGTGCGCGACCATGTGCTCGGCCTTGCCGCCGCCGGGGGCGCCGCCGTCGCTGAGGCCGTCGATGCGCGCGAAGTACTCCGCGATGCCCAGCTCAGCGGCCTTGAGCACCAGCCGTTCGTGGGCCCACATGGACAGCAGCGACTGTGTGCGCCCGGACTCGGCCCAGGTGCGCAGGCAGTCGACCGCCTCCTCGGCGAGGGCGCACGACAGCATCAGCCGGTGGTAGTGGTCGTGGAAGGACTGGTCGAGGACCTCCCACTCCCCCTCTCGCAGTGTGCGTCCGAGGATGCGCTCGTAGGCGACCCAGATCGGGCGGGTGTAGGCGGCGCGGAAGCCGTCGTTGTCGAACGCGGCCACCCCGTAGGGCTTGAAGACCTCGTTCGTGGCTCCCACGACCGCGTCGATGTCGTGAAAGAGCGTGCCGTTCCAGTCCCAGATGATGTGCTTCATATCGAGGTCCAGAATAAACGAACGCGCCGACAGGAGCGCGGGCCAGGGCACCGGCGGGGTCAGATGAGCAGGTCGGTGATCTCCTGGGTCGCGAACCACATCAGCTCGTGGGCCTCGGCGCCGTCCACGTCGAACCGCGCGTCGTCGTCCCCGCCGTCGGCGGCGAACACCGCGGCGAGCGCCGTCTCGATGTCGGGCACCGAGGCCAGGTCGTCGACGTGGAACGAGGCGATCTGGGTCAGCGGCACCGCGACCGGGATCCGCACGCGCGACCGCTCCTCAAGGTCGGTGCCGGAGGTGACGACCTCGTCGGGCACCTCGGCGGCGATCACCACGCGCCGGGCGGCGACCTTCACCCCGTCGGCGCGGTCGGCCGCCAGCATCCGCAGCGAGGCCCTCGCCGCGTCGGTCAGTGCGACGTACTCGAGCTCCTCTGTGCCACCCGAGACGTACCACTCGACCAGCGCGGGGGTCACCGCGTAGCCGGTCAGCGGGGCGGGGCCGACCTCCCCCGTGTCGGCCACCTGGGCCAGCGCGGGAAGGGTGCATGGCAGGTAGACGCGCATGCGCTCGTTCCTCAATCATGATCTCGCCGAACGTCGGCGCCCGAGAGGCGCCGATCACCTACCTGAGTGTGCCAGCCGCCGCGCCTTCGCCCGCACAGGACCACCTGAGCCGGGGCGTGCGCGCCGCCGCCGGCGGGGGTCACACGCGCGGGCGCAGGGGGAGGCTGAGCAGCGACTCCAGCTCCGTGATGGTCGTGCCCGCGTCGCGGTGGTGGACGCCGGCCATGCCGAGCGCCCGGGCGGCCTGCACGTTCGCCTCGATGTCGTCGACGAAGACGCACTGCTCGGCGGGCAGCCCCACCAGCGCGAGCGCGTGGTGGAAGATGCGCGGCTCGGGCTTGCGCATGCCCACCTCGCCGGAGATGACGACCTGGTCGAAGTACTCGTCCCAGCCGTCCCGCAGGTAGTGGTCGCCCCAGGAATTGGAGACCAGGCACGTGGTCACCCCGGCGGCGCGCGCGGCGCGCAGCATGTCGTACATCTCCGGCACCGGGCGGAACCCGGAGAACATCCGGCCCAGCAGGCCCTCGGCGACGGGCGGCACGCCGTTCAGCGTCATGAGCCTGGCCGCCAGGACGGCCTCGAACTCCGCGGCGGCGATCTCGCCACGCTCCAGGCCGTGGATCGGGCTCTCGGCGCCGTCCTCACCCTCGTAGGCGTGCCGGATGAGCTCGCCCATCAGGTCGCGGTAGTGCGAGCCGTCGATGGCGTCGGCGAGCACCCATTCGGCGATCGCGTCCCGCAGACCGGTGGTGAGGACCCCGCCCCAGTCGATAAGCACACCCTTGACCACAACATCTCCTCTTGTCCGGCCCGGCCTCCCAGACTAGGACGGGCCGCGCGCCTACGGCGTGGCCAGCCCCACCGGAAGCACGCCCTTCGGGGTGAGCGCGCCGGTCAGCGCCTTGGCGGCGGCCCTGAGCGAGGCGTCGCCGTCGGAGTAGACCGCGAGGGCGGTGTCGTACCCGCGCAGCCGCGCGAGCTCGTACGGCGCGCCCATCGACACCACGACGACCTTCTTGCCGGTGCGCGCCATCGCCGAGACCAGGCGCGCCTGGGCGGGGCCCGCGTCCTTGGTCGTGACGACCACGGTGTCGGCCCGCGCGGCGGCCGACCGCGCGCCCGCGATCTGTGCGGCCGTCGGGGTGTCCCCGGTGGCCGCCGCAGACGCGCCGTCGAGCATGCCGGCCAGCCGCCGGCCCGCCGGGCCGGTGACCAGCACGTCGCCCTTCACCGGCAGGCCGCGCGCGCCCTTGACCGGCGTCACCGAGCGGTCGGCGATGCCCTGAGCGGTCTGCTGGTGCGCCTTGGAGCGCAGCCCGCCGGAGTCCTTCTCCGGGGCGTCCAGGATCCCTCTGGCGGCCTTCAGCGCCAGCAGGCGGGTGACCGACTTGTCCAGGCGCGCGCGCGAGATGCGCCCGGACTTGACGGCGGCGAGCACCGCCCCGTAGGCCTTCGGGAAGTCCGGCGGCATCAGCAGCAGGTCCACGCCCGCGAGGATCGCCCGCACGGCCACCTCGGCGTCGCCGTACTTCTCCCGCACCCCGGCCATGTCCAGGGCGTCGGTGGTCACCACGCCGTCGTAGCCGAGCTTGTCGCGCAGCAGGCCGGTGAGGATCGGCTTGGACAGGGTCGCGGGGTCGCCCGACGGGTCGAGCTTCGGCATCACGACGTGCGCGGACATCACGATGTCGACCCCGTGCCGGGCGGCCTCGCGGAACGGGGGCGCGTCCAGGCGCTCCCACTGGGCCCGGGAGTGCTGGATGACCGGCAGCCCGCTGTGGCTGTCCACCCGGGTGTCGCCGTGCCCGGGGAAGTGCTTGGCGGCGCTGCCCACGCCGGCGTCGTGGAAGCCGTCGACGGCGGCACCGACCATGGCCGCGACCCGCGCGGGGTCCGATCCGAACGAGCGTGAGCCGATGACCGGGTTGGCGGGGTTGACGTTGACGTCGGCGACCGGGGCGAAGTCGAGGTTGACGCCGAGGGCGCGCAGCTCCTCGCCGGTCACCCGGGCCGCCGCGCGGGCGTCGGCGGGGTCGCGGGTCGCGCCGATGGCCATGCTCCCCGGCACGTCGGTGACCAGGGAGCCCAGCCGCGACACCAGGCCGTTCTCCTGGTCGGCGCCGATGATCAGCGGGATCTTCGACGCCTTCTGCATCCCGGACGTCAGCTTGGCCAGTTGCCCGGCGTCGCCGATGTTGCCCGCCCACGGGAACAGGATGACCCCGCCCGGGTGGTACTTGCGGATCACCGCAGCCGGGGTGGCCACGCCGAACCTCGCCTGGTTGTCGCCGTGGGCGCCGTCCGCGCGCGGGCCGTACAGGACGGGCATGAACAGTTGCCCGACCTTCTCCTCCACGCTCATCGCCGCGAGCGACGGCGGGGCGGCCGGGCCTTGGGTGGTGGAGGCGGACGCGACGGTGGGACTGGGCGCGGGCGGCGCGCTCGTGGCCGGGCGTACCTCCCTGGCCTGGGACGACGCGCCGGCGCACCCGGCTGTCAGCATCGCGATCACCAGTGACGCGGCCACGCGGGCGGGTACGACCATGCCCCCACGGTAGTGGGGCCACCGGCTCAGAGAGACAGCTCGGCGAGTCCGGGGAGGTGGGCGCGCGCGGCGGCGCGGGCCGCCTCGGCGGTCGTGGCCGCCCGCGCGTCCGCCGCGGCGGCCCGGCACTGGGCCAGGGTGTGGCGGGCCAGCGCGGCGCGGACCCACGGGATGGCGGGCGCGCCCATCGACAGCGACGTCACGCCGAGACCGGCCAGCACGCAGGCGAGCGCCGGGTCGGAACCCGCCTCGCCGCACACCCCGCAGGGGACGCCCGCCGAGGCGGCCGAGGCCACCAGGTCGAGCATGACGGGCTGCCAGGGGTCCTGGTAGTCGCTGAGCGCGGCCACCTCGCGGTCGGCGGCGAACGCGTACTGCGCGAGGTCGTTGGTCCCCACGGAGAAGAAGTCCACGGCGGGGGCCAGGTCGGCGGCGCGCAGCGCGGCGGCGGGGATCTCGATCATGATCCCGGCGGACGGGATGCCGGCCGCGCGGCAGGCGCCCGCGAACCAGGTGGCCTCCTCGGCGCTCGCGACCATCGGGGCCATGACCTGCAGGCGGGCCGAGGTGGCCTCGGCGGCGCGGGCGAGCGCGTGGAGCTGCCCGAGCATCACGTCCGGAAATATGCGCAGGATCCGAATGCCGCGCTCGCCCAGCGCCGGGTTCGGCTCGGTCCCGGTGGGCGGCAGGAAGGCCAGCGGCTTGTCGGCGCCCGCGTCGAGCACGCGCACCACCACCGGCCGGTCGGGGAACGCGGACATGACCTCGCGGTAGGCGGCCTCCTGCTCCTCTTCGGTGGGCGCCGTCTCGCGGTCGAGGAAGAGGAACTCCGTGCGGTACAGCCCGACGCCCTCGGCGCCGAACTCGACCGCCGCCGCGAGGTCGCGCGGCCCGCCGACGTTGGCCAGCAGTGCCACGGCGTGACCGTCCGAGGTCATGCCGGGGCCGGTGGCCGTGGCCAGGACGCCGCCGCGGGTGGCCGCCTCCTCCATCGTCCGGGCGACCTCCTCCTCGGTGGGCTCCAGCCCGACCAGGCCGGTGGTGCCGTCGACCAGCACGTCGGTGCCGTTGATGATCGAGGACGCGCCGGCGCAGGCGACGACGGCAGGCACCCCGAGGGCGCGGGCGAGGATGGCGGTGTGGCTGGTGGGGCCGCCCTGCTCGGTGACGAAGGCGGCCACGGACTCCTTGGAGATCAGCACGGTGTCGGCGGGCGCGAGGTCCCTGGCGACCAGCACGTACGGCCGTTCGCCCTTGTCGGGCAGGCCGGGCATGGGGATGCCCGAGAGCGCGGCGATCACCCGGTCGCGGATGTCGTCCAGGTCGGTGACGCGCTGGCCGAGGTACCCCCCGATCTCAGCCAGCATGTCGTGATATCTCATGAAAGCTTCGTAAACGGCCCGCTCGGCGGACGTCCCCGCGTCGATCAGCTCGGCGACCTCCGCCGACAGCACGGGGTCCCTGGCGATCAGCGCCTGCGCCGCCAGCACCTCCCGCGCGTCGCCGCCGGCCATCTCGCCCCGCTCCGACAGCTCGGCCGCGACGCGTTCGGCCGCCGCCTCGGCCCGCGCGATCTCCCCCACGGGGTCACCGTCGTGCCGTCCCCCGGCGGGCGGCTCGGGCACCGTGCCGCCCAGCAGGTACGCCGGACCGTACCCGGCACCGGGACTGACCCCGGCCCCCGTCAGCCGTTCCAACACGCCCTCACGGGTGGGTCACGATCGCGGCGAGCTCGTCCAGCAACTGGTCGGCGCCGTCGCCCTCGGCATGGATGACGATCGCCTCGCCGTTCTTCACGTCCAGCGCGAGGATGGACAGGATGCTCTTCGCGCTGACCGGCGCGCCGCCCGGCTTGGCGACGGTGACGTCGATGGGCGCCTTGGCGGCCGTCTGCACGAACGTCGCCGCGGGCCGGGCATGCAGGCCGACCGGCGACTCCACGATGACCTTGCGCTCTGGCACGGTTCCTCCTCAACTACCTCAGGGTGGTCCAGACCACCCTGTGAAATCAGTACGGCTAGCGCGTTATTCCTGGAAGATCCCTCACAGCGGCAACGGCCAGTCAACACCGGATAGATCGGATACCACCAGATCGGCGGCGAACAGTTCGCTCGCGTGGTGCGTCGTCGCCACCCCCACACAGGTCATACCCGCGGCCTTGGCCGCCGCGATCCCCGCCAGCGAGTCCTCGAACGCCACGCAGTCCCCCGGCGGCACCCCCACCGCCGCGGCACCGGCGAGGAACCCCGCCGGATCCGGCTTCCCGACCTCGACGTCCTCCCCCGACACGATGGTATGGACCGCGTCGCCGACGCCGAGCAGCTCAAGGCAGCTTTCTGCCCAATGCCGCCGCGCCGAGGTCACCAGCACCACCGGCAGGCCGAGCCCGTCGATGCGCCGGATCAGCTCGACCGCGCCCGGGATCGGGGTGACCAGGGGCAGCCCCGGCCGGTCGTAGTAGGACCGCAGCTCGTCCATCAGGTCCTCGACGCGCCTGCCGGGGAACAGGGCGGCCTTCTCGGCGAGCACGTCGGGCCCGCGCCGCCCCATGAACTCCCTGAGCAGGGTCTCGTCGTGGTCGACGCCGTGCCTGACCAGCAGCGCGCTCCACAGCGCACGGCCGCGCCGCTCGCTGTCCACCAGGGTGCCGTCGAGATCGAAGAGCGCGGCTGCCGCCTCCACCCGTCCACCCCCGCCTCAGTCCCACCGGAACAGCTCGTCCCCGGCCCGTACGGCCCCGGCCGTGACGACCGGGCTCACAGTACCGGGCCGGGCCTCCAGCGCCACCACCGGGCAGATCGGGGACCTGCCGCCCGCCTCTATCGCGGCCGGGTTCCAGGCGACGACCGGCTGCCCGGCGCGCACCCGCTCCCCCTCGCCGGCCAGCAGGCGGAACCCCTCTCCCCTGAGCTCCACCGTGTCGATGCCCAGATGGACCAGCACCCCCCTGCCGTCCCCGCCCACGATCACGTACGCGTGCGGGTGCAGCTTGAGTATCGTGCCGTCGATGGGCGCCAGGACCGTGCCCGGCTCCCTGACCGGGTCGATGGCCGTCCCCGGGCCCACCAGGCCTTCGGAGAACACCGGGTCGGGCACCGCCGCCAGCCCCACGACCGACCCCGCCACCGGGGCCAGAACAGTGGTCACGGTCCTCCCACCTTGGCGTCCCGGCGCGTGGATCAAGCGATGATGTCGTCGATGTCGGAGGCGATCGTGTCGGCGTCCGGCCCCACGACCACCTGGACGACGTTGCCCGCCGCCATGACGCCGTGGGCGCCGGCGGCCCGCAGGGCGGCGTGGTCGACCTTGGACGCGTCACGGACCTCGGTGCGGAGGCGGGTGATGCACGGCTCGATGTCGATGATGTTGTCGGCGCCACCCAGTCCGGCGATGATCGCGCTGGCGTCTGCCGCCATGTCCGTCCTCCTCATCACACCCGCGTCGCACCCGCATCACGCCCGCGGCCAAGGTAGTGAGGTTATTCGGTCTGCGTCACCTTGTTGAGCCCGCGCGGGGAGTCGGGGTCGATGCCCCGCCGCCGGGCGAGCGCCTCGGTCAGCAGCTGGCCGGGCACGATGAGGCCGAGGGGCGCCACCCACTCGGGCAGCGCGGGGCCGTTCAGCGCCGCCGTGGAGGCCGCCGCCAGCTCGGCGCCGCCGCCCACGCCGTAGGAGTACGCGCCGGCGCCGGTCACCCGGCGGGCCAGCGCGATGGTGCCGGGCAGCGTCGGCCCCTCGCCGGCCGCGACCAGCAGGGCGGGGGTGCTCTCGTCCACGACCGCGATCGGGCCGTGCAGCAGGTCGGCGTACGACAGGCCCATGGCGTGCAGGTAGCACGCCTCCTTGAGCTTCAGGGCGGTCTCCAGGGCCGTGGAGAAGGCCATGCCCCGGCCGGAGACGACCACGCCGGAGACGTGCGCCAGGCCCTCGACGACGGCTTCGAGGTCGCCCGGGTCGGCGATCAGCTCCTCGACGGCGTCCGGGACGCGGGCGAGGTCGTCGGCGTTCACGTCGGCGCCGAGGCCGATGGCCAGCACCGCGAGGGCCGCGAGCTGGGTGGTGTAGGTCTTGGTGGCCGGTACGGCCTTCTCCTCGCCCGCCTCGGTGCACAGGGCCAGGTGGGCGGTCTCGGCGAGCGGCGACCGCTCGCCGCCGTTGGTGATCGCGACCGTCACGGCGCCGCAGTCCTTGGCCCAGGCCAGGGTCTCGACGATCTCCTCGGTCCTGCCCGACTGGGACAGCGCGACCGCGAGCACGCCGGTGAGGTCGAGCCTGCGCTTGTAGGTGGTGGCGATCGAGGGGGCGGCCAGCGAGGACATCCTGCCCGCGTGCGCCTCGATCAGGTAGCGGCCGTAGACGGCGGCGTTGTCGGAGGTGCCCCGGGCGATGAAAACGAGCTGCCGCGTGCGGCCGGCGAGGCTCTTGACCTCGCCGATCCTCGGGAGCAGGGCGTCGAGCGTGGCCCGCAGTGCGGCCGGCTGCTCGGCTATCTCGCTGCGCATCTTGGTCGTCATCCGTGCCCGTCCTTCAGCTTCGGAGGGCGAGATCGGGCCGTTATCGATCCGTCGCCGGTCCGTACGTTGACACTTATTTCTGGCTTGTGGTCTAGTCCGGACTAGACCAGTACAAACCCTAACTTATACCCACATCGAGTTCGAGAGGAGAGGATCATTGGCCCAGATCGACCCCGACAGTCCCATCCCGAAGTACTTCCAGCTTCGCGAGATCCTTCTCGACCTCATCGAGAACAACGAGCTGTCCATCGGGGCGGCGATCCCCTCGGAACGCGAGCTCTGCCAGCGTTTCGGCCTGTCACGGATGACCGTACGCCAGGCCGTCGACCACCTGGTCTCCGAGGGCCGGCTGCACCGGGTGGCGGGCAAGGGCACCTTCGTGGCCCGCCCGAAGATCGAGATGGCGCTCCGGCTCACCTCGTTCAGCGACGACATGCGGGCCCGGGGCATGGAACCCGGCTCCCGCGACCTGGACCGCCGGGTGGTCCGGGCCAGCGCGCACCTCGCGCGGGAACTCGGCATCCAGCCGGGCGAGGCGGTGCACTTCATCGAGCGGCTCCGCACGGCGGACGGCGAGCCGCTGTGCATCGAACGCGCCCACATCCCGGTCTCCTTCGCGCCCGACCTGGAGTCCTTCGACCTGTCAGGCCGGTCCCTCTACGCGCTGCTCGAGACCCGCCACGGCGTCGTCCTGGACGCCGGAGAACTGACCATCGACGGCGGCATCGCCGACCCCGGCGACGCCGACCTGCTCAAGCTGCCCCGGGGAGGTGCCGTGCTGCTGCTCCAGCGCCGGTCGTTCACGGGCGGCGTCTGCGTCGAGTTCGGGGTCTCGACCTATCGTGCCGACCGGTACCAGCTCCGCACGGTGCTGGAGATACCGAACCGGCGCAGCTAGTCCTCCCATTCCAACTCTGGAGGAAAGCCGATGAGCTCCATCTCGGCAGACGCGGGCCCGCCCGCGCCCCCCTCGTCCGCCTCCGCCCTCATGGCGATCATGTCCCGCATCGGGCGCTCGCTGATGCTGCCGATCGCCGCCCTGCCCGCGGCGGGCCTGCTGCTCCGGCTGGGCCAGGACGACCTCCTCGGCCGCACCCAGAACGCCGCCCTCGACAAGATCGCCGAGATCGTCGGTGGCGCGGGTGGAGTGCTCTTCGACAACCTCCCCCTCCTGTTCGCCATCGGCGTCGCCGTCGGGTTCGCCCGCCGCTCCGACGGGTCCACCGCGCTGGCCGCGCTCATCGGGTACCTGGTCTTCGACCGCGTGTCCAAGCTGCTGTTCTTCGACGCCGCCACCGGGTACGCCGTGCACAAGCGGGTCGCGCAGACGATCGTCGGAGCCGACGGCAAACCCACCGAAGTGATCAACCTGGCGGCGGGCAACCCGACCGGCGTGCTCGGCGGCATCGTGATCGGGATCACCGCCGCCCTGCTCTACCAGCGCTACCACCGCATCAAACTGCCCACCTGGCTGGCGTTCTTCGGCGGGCGGCGGTTCGTGCCCATCGTCACGGCGTTCGTCGCCCTCCTGCTCGGCGTCGTGTTCGGGCTGCTGTGGCAGCCGGTCGGCGAGTGGATGACCGGTTTCGGGCGGTGGCTCGCCGACCACTCCACGGCCGGCGCCGGGATCTACGGGGTCTTCAACCGGCTGCTCATCCCCTTCGGACTGCACCACTTCCTGAACTCCATCGTGTGGTTCCAGGTCCCCGACTGCACGGTGGCGGGCAAGCAGTTCGCGGGCGATCTCACCTGCTACCTGCAGGGCGCCCCCGGGTCCGGCGAGTTCATGGCCGGGTTCTTCCCCGTCATCATGTTCGGCCTGCCCGCCGCCGCCATCGCCATCTGGCGCGCCGCGCCGCCCCACCGCCGCACCGCCGTCGGCAGCATCATGATCTCCGCGGCGCTCGTGGCGTTCGTCACCGGGATCACCGAGCCGATCGAGTTCGCGTTCATCTTCGTCGCGCCGCTGCTCTTCGTGATCCACGCCCTGCTCACCGGGCTGTCGATGGCGCTGGTCGCCGCCCTGGACGGGCACCTCGGCTTCAGCTTCTCTGCGGGGGCCATCGACGCGACCCTCAACGCCACCAAGTCCAACACCGACAAGTTCTGGCAGATCATGTTCCTCGGCGTGATCTACGCGGTGGTGTACTACGTCGTGTTCAGCTTCCTGATCAAAAGACTCAACATCCTCACCCCGGGCCGCGAACCCGAACCCGACATGGACTCCGGCGACCCCCCCACCCCCCAAATAACCCCC
>NZ_JANZYP010000077.1:335-44750 GCF_025506355.1 Sphaerisporangium corydalis | reverse complement strand
TCGGGCAAGGCCGGCACCGTCCCGCCGATCGGCCAGGAGAAGATCACCCCCACCAAGGTGAAGAACGTCAACCTGCCGAAGACCATCGGCAAGGTCTTCTTCACGGTGGGCGACAAGGAGTACTGGTGCTCCGCGTCCTCGGTGCAGAGCAAGTACCACAACCTGGTCGCCACCGCCGGACACTGCGTGTTCGATGAGGGTGTCCAGAACGGTGCGCTCGACAACTGGGTGTTCATCCCGGGCTACTACCAGGGCAAGGCTCCCTGGGGCATCTACGTCGGCAAGGCCGCTTACACCCACTACGACTTCGCGGTGTACGAGGACTACGACAGCGACTACGCGTTCGTCACCGTCTACAACGGCATCGCCTTCGCCGGCGAGAAGGCCGTCTCCAAGGCGACCTACGACGGGTGGCAGGGCTACAAGTTCATCGACAAGCAGGAAATCGACAAGCCCGCTTACGACAAGCTGGTTGACGAGTTCGGCATCGAGAACGCCCCGGTCACCACGGAGACCACCGGCACCGAGGTCATCCTGCCCTGGGGTGCCAAGGACGGCGAGCGCGCCCGCAAGGAAGTCACCAAGGACGAGTACGACAAGGCCGCCTCGGTCCCGCGGAACGCGAACTTCCACCAGTCGCGTCGCGTCGAGAAGGTCGTCGTCAGCGAGGCCGACTACAACGCGTACACCGGCCCCGGCTACAAGAAGATCGAAGACCACGCGTACACCATCACCCACTACTACCTTTCGTACTGGGTGAAGAAGTCCTCGACGACCAAGTACTTCAAGCTCGTCTACGTCATCGAGTACTACAAGGACGCGGGTCGCCTGGGCGACAACGTCGGTGGCCAGGGCTTCACCTGGAACCAGAAGGTCGGCCAGCCGGTCTACGCGTTCGGCTACCCCGCGGCCCCGCACCCCGACGGTGACAAGCCGTTCACCGGTGTCACGCCGAAGTGGTGCTACGGCAAGACCTTCGCCGCCGCCGCGGCCGCGAAGTTCAAGGCGGAGGCCCAGATCGGCCTCAAGTGCTCCATGACCGCCGGTTCTTCCGGTGGCCCCTGGATCCTCAAGTACAGCAGCACGAAGCGTCTCGGCTACATCAACGGTGTCACCAGCCTCATCGGTGACGCTGACGCCAATGGCCGTATCGACTTCAGCACCTCGCCGTACTTCGACGCCGAGACCTACGCGATCTACAAGTCGGCCGCCAACCTCTGGTCCGGCTCGATCGTCACCAAGGACGGCGACCTCGTCTCCAAGGCCTGACGTTCTAGCCAGCTAGAGCACAGCAGTCCCAGCATCAAGGCAGGGCCCGGCATTCGTGCCGGGCCCTGCTCGCGTTCCCGGGTACTGACACGCTCCCGGACGACACGCTCCCGCCGTCCCGGCGTACGGGAGGCGCCCGCCCCTGACGGGCCGTGGAGAGCGCGGACACGGGAACCCGGGCCGGCGGCTCCAGGAGGCACCGCTCTCCGCGCGCCTCGGGTGCCGACCGCACAGAAAATTCGAGCATCGCGCGGAAATTTCGCCGCCGCTCGTCCACTGGGAGTGAGGGCACCGCGACTCTCTGGATCATGAGGGAGAGGGTGCGACAACCGGTTCACCCGGATTCCGGGCGATGCGGGGCGCTTAGACGTAGCCACACCCCGAATCGGCTCCATTGGTTCCATGTGATCTGCGTCACACTGGGCCGTTCGTGGAACCGTGGCGGTTCACTTCGACCACATCGGACCCAGAAGGTTGGCACCCGGCCTGATCTGCGAGTAAGGCCATGGGTTGCGCGTATCTGACAGGGTCTGTCCGCCTAGCGCGGGGGTTACGAAAGGGTCACGCCCGGGCGAAGGTCAAAATTCCCCCGGAATCGTCCCCACAGACCAAGATCTTCTCGCTATCTTCTGGTTATCCCTTTACTGACGCATGGGCCGCAAGATGCGTTCCACGACAGCCCAAGGAGTTTCCTTGAACACCCGTGCCAAGCGCCTCGTTCTCCCCCTCGGCGGAGCAATCGCCGCCACCAGCATGATCGGTGCGACTCTGGTCTCGTCGGCTTCCGCCGCGACCGCCCCCACCAAGAAGGTCGTCTCCCTGGCTTCCGCGACCAGCGCGCAGAAGATCACGGACTATTGGACGGCCAACTCGGGTGCCAACCTGAAGGCCGCCGCGCAGCTCACCGACGACAGCTCGGTCTCGGGCAAGGTCAAGCTCGGTGGCGGCGACGCCGCTCCGTCGGGCAAGGCCGGCACCGTCCCGCCGATCGGCCAGGAGAAGATCACCCCCACCAAGGTGAAGAACGTCAACCTGCCGAAGACCATCGGCAAGGTCTTCTTCACGGTGGGCGACAAGGAGTACTGGTGCTCCGCGTCCTCGGTGCAGAGCAAGTACCACAACCTGGTCGCCACCGCCGGACACTGCGTGTTCGATGAGGGCATCCAGAACGGTGCGCTCGACAACTGGGTGTTCATCCCGGGCTACTACCAGGGCAAGGCTCCCTGGGGCATCTACGTCGGCAAGGCCGCCTACACCCACTACGACTTCGCGGTGTACGAGGACTACGACAGCGACTACGCGTTCGTCACGGTCTACAACGGCATCTCGTACGCCGGTGAGAAGGCTGTCTCCAAGGACACCTTCGACAAGTGGCAGGGCTACAAGTACGGCAAGGACGTCGAGATCTCCAAGGAGGAGTACAACAAGCTCCTCGACGAGTTCGGCCCCAAGGCTCCCGTCTTCACCAAGCCGGCCGACACCCAGAAGATCGTCCCCTGGAACACCAAGGACGCGGCCCTCGCGACCAAGGAAGTCTCCAAGGACGAGTTCGACAAGGCCCCGAAGAACGACTCGGGCGTCAACTTCCAGCAGGCCCCCGAGCTGACGCAGACCATCATCGTCAGCGAGGAGGAGTACAACGCGTACACCGGTCCTGGCTACAAGAAGATCGTGGACCACGCGTTCACGATCACCAAGTACTTCCTGGCCTACAAGGTCGAAGTGACCTCGGCCACCAAGTACTTCAAGACCGTGTACTACATCGAGTACTACAAGGACGCGGGTCGCCTGGGCGACAACGTCGGCGGCCAGGGCTTCACCTGGAACCAGAAGGTCGGCCAGCCGGTCTACATCTTCGGCTACCCCGCGGCCCCGCACCCCGACGGTGACAAGCCGTTCACCGGTGTCACGCCGAAGTGGTGCTACGGCAAGACCTTCGCCGCCAAGCCCGCCGCCGCGTTCAAGGCGGAGGCCCAGATCGGCCTGAAGTGCTCCATGACCGCCGGCTCCTCTGGCGCCCCGTGGCTCCTGAAGTACAGCAGCACGAAGCGTCTCGGCTACATCAACGGTGTGACCAGCCTCATCGGTGACGCTGACGCCAATGGCCGTATCGACTTCAGCACCTCGCCGTACTTCGACAGCGAGACCTACGCGATCTACAAGTCGGCCTCGAACCTGTGGTCCGGCAAGATCGTCACCTCCGATGGCGACCTGGTCTCCAAGGCCTGACGTTCTCGGTCTGACGTTCTAGCTCGCTAGGAAGTCGCACAAGCACTCAGCAGGACCCGGCATCCGTGCCGGGTCCTGTTTGCTGAGGACCGCCTCGTTCGCGCTGACAGTGATATGCGTCACACAGCACAGGTCCGGCACGCCTCCCACCTGGTGTGCCAGAGGTCCGTTGGACCGATTCCACCTGTGCCTGGCCGGATGGCAGCCCCCTTCTTGGGCGCCCTCCGAGACGTCCAGATGGGCCACAGGCCCGGCGCACCGTCGAGCTTTGCGGCCCATTTCTCATGATCAGCCCGATAGGTTTCCCTCGTCCCTTTTGGGACGAGCGGGGCAGGAGTCACCTCCTGCGGCAGAACAAGGAGTCTCATTGAACACCCGAGTCAAGCGCCTCATGCTCCCTCTCGGTGGCGTCGCCGTCGCCACCGGCATGATCGCGGCATCCCTCACGGCCTCCGCGGCCGCTTCCGCCGCCGCTGCCCCGGCAGCGGACGGCCTGTCCACGACCAAGGCCGCCGCCCAGGAGACCGTGAAGTTCTGGACGGCCAGTGACGGCAAGGCCCTCAAGGCCGCCACCAAGTTCACCGAGGACGCCGCCGTCAAGGGCAGGATCCGGCTCGGCGGCGGCGACGCCGCCCCCGACGGCAAGACCGGCACCGTCCCGCCCATCGGGCAGGAGAAGATCACCCCCACCAAGGTGAAGAACGTCAACCTGCCCAGGACCATCGGCAAGGTCTTCTTCCGTCTCGACGGCAAGACCTACTGGTGCTCCGGGTCCTCGATCCAGGGCAAGTACCACAACCTGGTGGCGACGGCCGGGCACTGTGTCTACGACACCGACGCCAACCGTGACACCCTCGACCGCTGGGTCTTCGTCCCTGGCTACTACCAGGGCAAGGCTCCGTGGGGCATCTACGTCGGCAAGTCGGCGTACACGCACTTCGACTTCGCCAACTACGAGGACTTCGACAGCGACTACGCCTTCGTCACCGTCTACAACGGTGTCGAGGCCAGGACCTGGAAGGACGTCGGCCGCCTGGGCGACAACGTCGGCGGCCAGGGCTTCTCCTGGAACCAGAAGATCGGCCAGACGGTCTACGCGTTCGGCTACCCGGCCGGCCCGCACCCCGACGGCGACCACCCCTTCACCGGCCAGACGCCGAAGTACTGCTACGGCAAGACCTCGGCCGCCGGCCCGGTCTCCGGGTTCAAGGCCGAGGCCCAGATCGCGCTGAAGTGCTCCATGACCGCGGGCGCCTCGGGCGGACCGTGGATCGCGCAGTACAGCAGCACCAAGCGCCTCGGTTACATCAACGGTGTGACCAGCCTGGTGGGCGACACGGACGCCAACGGCCGCTTCGACTTCGCCACCTCGCCGTACTTCGACGGCGAGACCTACGCGATCTACAAGTCGGCCTCGAACCTGTGGTCCGGCAAGATCGGCAAGTGAACACCTCATGACCGCCGTCTGAGCGCGTTGTGACGAGGGGCCCGGCTTCGGCCGGGCCCTTTTCGCGTTTTTCAACCTCACCTCACAGTGAGGTTCCCCTTGCTAAAAATCCCTACAAGTGCCCAAATATCCGTTTTGCCCACCTGTTCATATGGGGATAGTAAAGAAATCGCATAGGCTCGAAGACATCCCCTTTGGGACGCATGGGACATAAGTGATGTTTCCATGTCAGAACAAGAGGAGTTATATGAGTTCCCGAGCAAAGCGCATCATCCTCCCTCTGGGCGCCGCCATCACCGCCACCGGCATGATCGGCGCCGCCCTCACCTCGTCGGCCACGGCCACGGCCAAGCCGAAGCCGACGAACGTCTCCCTCGCCTCCAGCAAGGCGAAGGCGAACGACACCGCGAAGTTCTGGAGTGCGAGCGGCGGCAAGCAGTTCAGGGCCGCCACCCGCTACACCAACGACTCCTCGGTGAAGGGCAAGGTCAAGTTCGGTGGCAGCGACGCCGCCCCCACCGGCAAGACCGGCACCGTCCCGCCCATCGGGCAGGAGAAGATCACCCCCACCAAGGTGAAGAACGTCAACCTGCCCAAGACCATCGGCAAGGTGTTCTTCCGCGTCCACGGCAAGCCGTACTGGTGTTCGGCGTCGTCGGTCCAGTCGAAGTACCACAACCTGGTGGCAACCGCCGGGCACTGTGTCTACGACACCGACGCCAACCGCGAGACCCTCGACCACTGGGTCTTCGTCCCCGGCTACTACCAGGGCAAGGCGCCGTGGGGCATCTACGTCGGCAAGTCGGCGTACACGCACTACGACTTCTCGGTGTACGAGGACTACGACAGCGACTACGCGTTCGTCACGGTCTACAACGGCATCAACGTGCGGACCTGGAAGGACGCCGGTCGCCTCGGTGACAACGTCGGCGGCCAGGGCTTCGCGTGGAACCAGAAGATCGGCGAGCCGGTCTACGCCTTCGGCTACCCGGCCGGCCCGCACCCCGACGGCGACAAGCCGTTCACGGGTGTCACGCCGAAGTGGTGCTACGGCAAGACCAAGCCCGCCGGCGTCTCCGCCGCCTACAAGGCCGAGGCGCAGATCGCCCTGAAGTGCTCCATGACCGCGGGCTCCGCCGGCGGCCCCTGGATCGCGAAGTACAGCAGCACGAAGCGTCTCGGCTACGTCAACGGTGTCACCAGCCTGATCGGCGACTCCGACGGCAACGGCCGCTACGACTTCAGCACCTCCGCGTACTTCGACAGCGAGACCTACGCGGTCTACAAGTCGGCCGCCAACCTGTGGTCCGGCTCGATCCGCTAGTCGATCGCACGCCGTTCCGCGAGGACCGGCACACCAGCACCATCGCGGGGCCCGGCTTCGGCCGGGCCCCGCGCCATGTCCGGCCCTCTACCCCGACGCCTGGAAGGCCTACGCCGCGGGGGCCAGCTCCCTGGTGCGCCGCACCAGCTCGGCCACCGCCGGTTCCCCGCTCAGCGGCTCCAGCCGTTTACGCAGGTCGGCGACGTACGACCTGGTCCGCACCGACTGCAGGCCCGTCGCCAGGTCCAGCGCCGAGGTGCCCACCTCGCAGGCCTCCTCCACGTCCCCGCACAACGCGTGCGCCGAGGCCAGCAGGGACAGGTTGAACATCCGGCCGCGCACGAAGCGCCCGTCCATGTCGAGTGACCGGCGCGCGTACCGCACGGCCTGCCCCCCGTCGCCGAGGTCGCGGAAGCACTGCGCGTACTTGGCCGCCAGGTAGGCCTCGTCGAAGTAGCGGATCCACTCCGGCTCCTCCTGCGGGCGGCGGCGGTCGAAGGCGAGGTCGGCCTCGTGGAGCGCGAGGGCGCACGCCGCGCCGTCGGACAGCGCCGCGTGCGCGTGGGCCTCCAGCACGTACGCCTCGGCCAGCAGGGACGGGACCTCCGCGCCACGCGCGGAGAGCTGGGCGGCCCTGGCGAGGTCAAGGGCATGCCGTGGTTGTCCTATATATATGGCTTGGTGGGCCATGCCGGCCAGGATCTCGCCGCCGAAGCCGTGGTCGCCCGCCTCCCGGGCCAGGCCGAGCGCCTGGATGAGGTGGCGTTGCGCCAGGCCGTGCTGCTCCAGGTCGTAGGCCATCCAGCCGGCCAGGCGGGTGGCCTCCGCCGCCGCCGAGGCCAGCGCGCGGCCGGTGGCCTCGCCGTACAGGCCGTCCTTCAGCAGCGGGGCGACCGCCGAGTCGAGATATTTCACGACGGCCGACCGCACCCGGCCCCCGCCGAATCGATTGTCCAGCTCGCCGAATGAGCGGGTGACCTCGCGGATGGCGGCGATGTCGGCGCCGCCGACCCGGTGCGGGCCACTGGTCTCGGGCCTGCCCTCCATGGGGAGGGTCAGCCAGCGCAGGGCTCCGGCCGAGCCCGCCCCGACGGCGAAGGCGGAGTCGAGCAGGAACCTGCGTCTCTCCATGTCCGCCCTCCATAGTGCTGTCACGGTCTCGACACCCTCCTGCCATGAATGTGTGAACTCCTGTCCGAGGTCGAGCGGCGTGGTTCCCCCCGCCATCCCGAGGTCCTCGGTGGTGACCGGCCGGCCGAGCCGCAGCGCGAAGATCTCGGCCAGCAGCACCGGCACCGGGTCGCGCGGGCGCTGCCCGGCCGTCCACCGAAGCACCGAGCTGTGGTCGTACCGCAGAGCGGTGAGGCCGCGCGTGGCGCCGAGCTCGTTGAGCCTGCGGGCCAGCCCCTTGTGGGAGAAGGCGGCCTCGGCGATGAGGTGCCGCAGAAGAAGGTTGGGCTCGCGTTGCATCGCTCTATCCTCAGGAGGACTACGCGGACGGTCATCGGCGGTCCGCACGCCGCAAGCCCCCTGTGCACACATACGCCCTTCGTGCACACCCTTGCCCCGACACGTAACGGAGGGTTTTTGTTATAGCACGATGAGTTAACTGTGGACGGGAATTCCTCCAGACTTGACCCCAGGAGCGGTACCTCATGACAAAGGCAAGCCTTTTCGACTGGGATGTGTACACCGGGCACGAGCCGGCGGGCTGGACGGCCTGCGGGGTGACGGCCTCGGAGAAGTCGGCCGTCGAGCGGGTGCGGACGACGTTCGCGGCCATTCCGCACGGGACGTGCGCGTGGGCGGAGATCACGCGGGTGCGCCTCGATCCGGCTCACCTGTCGCCTCGCGAGCGACTACCGGAGGGGCGGCGGGTGGCGGTGCGGCTGTGGGACGGCGGCGTCGTCTGGTCGCTCCCCCGATGGTGCCTGACCGCTCTGCGGCGCCCGGCCCCGCGCAGGCGCCCGGTCACACCGGAGCTTCTGGACGGTTACCGGGCCGCGGCCGACCCCGCGGGCGCGCCGTACCCCTTCGGCGGTCCGGTCCCTGACGACAGTTGAACGCGCGCCGGAGGCCGGTGGATCGACCCGCGCCGAAGCCTCAGGCGGATCGGCGCGCACCGAGATCCGCCGGGGCGCGAAGGCGCCCACCGGCGGGAGGAACCGCGGGCCGGACGGATCCCGCCCGCGGGCACGACTCGCGGCCGGCTACCTGCGGGCCACTCCGTCCAGGCGGGCCTGGGCGGACACGGCGGCCACCACGGCGGGGGCGACCCGCTCGTTGAACGGGCTCGGGATCACGTAGTCCTCGGAGATCTCGTCGCCCACGACGGCGGCGAGCGCCTCGGCGGCGGCGACCTTCATGTTCTCGGTGATCGTCGAGGCCCGGACGTCCAGGGCGCCCCGGAACACCCCGGGGAAGGCCAGCACGTTGTTGATCTGGTTCGGGAAGTCGGACCGGCCGGTGGCCACGACCCTGGCGTGCCGGCGGGCGATCTCGGGGTGGATCTCGGGCGTCGGGTTGGACAGGGCGAACACGATCGAGTCGCGCGCCATGGAGGCGACCGCCGCCTCCGACAGGGTCGAGCCGGACAGCCCGATGAACACGTCGGCCCCGGCCAGCGCCTCCTCGGTCGACCCGGTGAAGCCGCCGCGGTTGGTGTCCCTGGCCAGCGCCTCCTTGTAGGGGTTGAGCCCTTCGCGGCCCTCGTAGATCATGCCCTTGGAGTCGGAGACCGCGATGTCGCCGATACCGGCGTTGACCAGGATCCTGGTCACGGCCACGCCCGAGGCGCCCGCGCCGGCGACCACGGCGCGCAGGTCGCCGAGGGTGCGCCCGGTGAGGCGCGCGGCGTTCCGCAGGGCGGCGAGGACGACGATGGCGGTGCCGTGCTGGTCGTCGTGGAAGACCGGGATGCTGAGCAGGCCGCGCAGCCGGTCCTCGACCTCGAAGCAGCGGGGGGCGCTGATGTCCTCCAGGTTGATGCCGCCGAAGGACGGCGCGAGCCGCACGACGGTCTCGACCAGGGCGTCCACGTCGGTGCAGTCGAGGCACACGGGCACGGCGTCGACGTTGGCGAACTGCTTGAACAGCAGCGCCTTGCCCTCCATGACCGGCATCGCGGCGGCCGGGCCGATGTCGCCGAGGCCGAGGACGGCGGTGCCGTCGGACACGACCGCGACGAGGTTGGCGACCCAGGTGTACTCGTTGACGAGGTCGGGCTGGTCGGCGATGGCGGTGCAGACCCTGGCGACGCCCGGCGTGTAGGCGAGGGACAGGTCATCGGCGTCGCGGACCGGGACGGTGGATCGGACCTCGAGTTTGCCGCCGCGGTGCATCGCGAAGACGGGATCGAGATCGAGGGTTTCCAGAGAAGTGGTGAACGGCGTGACTGCCACAGCGACCCCTGTGTCTAAGGACGGCTTCCTTCGGTAGACGCCGCAGCCGAACGAGGGCCGAAGGCTTCGGTAGCCGCCCGGCGGCCGTCGTCGTTGACGGTCGTCTCTTGAGGGGGGTACGGGGGTCACCCGTTGCTTGATTGTGCCACATGTCGAGACGCCTGCCGATGCCGCCGGTGCCACGGATTCGTGGGCCAGGGCCGGGTATCAGAAGGGTTCAACCGGACATATCTGCACTTCTCCCCCCTTAATACCTCTTACCCGAAGTGTCTGACCCTGATACCCCCACTTCCACCCGAGACGGTGCACACCCGACCCGTACCGGCCGTTCGTGTAATACTCGATATCCCGATCCGTCTCTTACAGCGATGGAACCCAACGTGGACCTGACCTCATACGCCGAGCTAGCGGTCCTGCTGGTCAACAGCGGCGACGCGCTCGACTCCCCCGACGGCGCCCGGCGGCTCCTCGTCGAGGCGGGGCGCGCGGACCAGGCGGAGCGCCTCACCCGCGCCGACCTCCAGACGCTGCGCGACCTGCGCCACGAGCTGATCGCCGTCTTCGCGGCGGCGGCGCGCCACGACGAGCAGTCCGCCGTCGACCGGCTCAACGCCCTGCTGATCCGGCACCCGGTCCACCCGCAGATCTCCCGGCACGACGGGCAGCGCTGGCACCTCCACCTCACCGAGGGCGGCCGGCTCTCGGACGAGTACGCCGCGGGCGCGATCATGGGGCTGACCGCCCTGGTCACCGAGCTGGGCGTCGACCGCCTCGGGCTCTGCCAGGCGGACCGGTGCGAGCGGGGCTACCTCGACACCTCCTCCAACCGGTCGCGCCGCTACTGCTCGGAGCGGTGCGCCAGCCGGGCCAACGTGGCGGCCTACCGCGCCCGCCGCCGCGATCTCAGCGGGGCAGCACGCCGCGCCTGAGCGGCCAGTAACGCAGGACGACACGGCCCACCAGGAGCGAGGGCGGCAGCGCGCCGAAGTCCCAGCTGTCCTTGCGCCCGGACGCCCGCTGGTTCTCGCTCTCCAGCCACCAGCCGTCCCCGTCCCGCCACGCCACCCGCTTGACGATCATCCGGTCCGGTTCGCCGGGCAGCCGCGCGACCACCAGATGACCGGGCCGGACCGCCGCGCCACGGCGTACGACGAGCCGGTCCCCTGGGCGCAGGACGGGCAGCATCGACTCCCCCTCGACGCGGACCCTCATGAACCACATCCCCTTCCTCTTCCGCGAATCAAGGCGAGTAAGTTGGGCACTGGACACTGCTGTCTGTCTGTCATCAGCATCAAGGAAGGAAACCGATGCTCGCACGACTGTTGCGGCCGGCTCTTGTCGCCTCCGCGCACTGTGACCTCCCTTGCGGGGTGTACGACCCCGCGCAGGCTCGCATCGAGGCCGAGTCCGTGAAGGCGATCATGCAGAAGTACGCGGACAACGACGACCCCGTGTTCCGCGCACGCGCCCTTTCCATCAAGGAGGAGCGGTCCGAGCTGGTCAAGCACCACCTCTGGGTGCTGTGGACCGACTACTTCAAGCCCCCGCACCTTGAGACGTACCCCCAGCTCCACCAGCTCTTCTGGGACGCCACCAAGCTCGCCGGCGCCGCCGGCGGCAAGGGCACCGTCGATGTCGCGAAGGCCGACGACCTCCTCGGGAAGATCGACGAGATCTCGAAGATCTTCTGGGAGACCAAGGCCGCCTGAGCCTTGACGCCCCTTTCTGGCCTCGTGCGGTGCACCTCGCGCGAGGCCAGAGGCTTGTCCCAGGCCACGGAGGTGACATGGCGGCCGGGGCGCCCGGCGGAGGGCCCGCCGGACGTCAGGGAAACCAGCCGCAATTCAACAAGATCACGACTATCGGCGCGTCCCAGTCCTGCAACAAGGGGCACGGGGCGGTAAGTTGCTAATCAGCAGCTCTGTGCGAGGAGGAACGTGACCGACGAGACAGCGACGCGTGCTGAGGGCATTCCTGGAGGCCTCGCGGCCATTCGTGACGCGGTGAGCGTGCGCCTGCCCGCCGCGAGTGCCTACCTGTCCGTGCTCCGTACCGCCACCGCCGGGCTGGCCGCCCGCCTGGACTTCACGCTGGACGAGATCGAGGACCTGCGCATCGCGGTCGACGAGGCGTGCGCCATGCTGCTGGGCCACGCCGTGCCGGGCACCGACCTGCTCGCCGAGTTCGAGCTGACCGGCCAGGAGATGATCGTCCGGGTCGAGGTCAGCACGGTCGGCCAGGCCGAGCCCAAGCGCGACGACTTCGCCTGGATGGTGCTCACCGCGCTGGCCGACGAGGTTGACGCCGAGACCGACACACCCGACCGCATGGCAATCGTGCTGCACAAGCGCCGAGGCGCTGCGAGGCTGTCGTGACGGAGAGGACCCGGGCCGTGGCCGGCAGTGACAGCACCGTCCCCGACAGGGTACGGGCCCGCGGGCTTTTCGGTGAACTGGCCGATCTTCCTGCCGACGACCCGCGCCGCCAGCGCATCCGCGACGAACTGGTCGAGCTCCACCTGCCCCTGGTCGAATACCTGGCGCGGCGCTTCCGCAACCGAGGCGAGTGGCTCGACGACCTCACCCAGGTCGCCACCATCGGGCTGATCAAGTCGATCGACCGGTTCGACCTGGCGCGTGGCGTGGAGTTCTCCACGTACGCCACCCCGACCATCGTGGGCGAGATCAAGCGGCACTTCCGCGACAAGGGCTGGGCGGTCAGGGTGCCGCGCCGCCTGCAGGAGCTCAAGCTCTCGCTGACCAAGGCGATCAGCGAGTTGTCGCAGCGGCAGGGCCGTGCCCCCACCGTCGCGGAGCTGGCGACCCACCTGCAGATGACCGAGGAGGAGGTGCTGGAGGGCCTGGAGTCCGCCAACGCCTATTCCACGGTCTCCCTGGACGCCCCGGACTCCGGTGACGACGACGCGCCGGCCGTGTCGGACTCGCTCGGCATCGTGGACGAGTCCCTGGAGGGCGTCGAGTACCGCGAGTCGCTGAAGCCGCTGCTCGAACGGCTGCCGCCGCGCGAGAAGCGCATCCTGCTGCTGCGGTTCTTCGGCAACATGACGCAGTCGCAGATCGCCACCGAGCTGGGCATCTCCCAGATGCACGTCTCGCGCCTGCTCGCCCGCACCCTGGCCCAGCTCCGCGAGGGCCTCACCGCGGAGGACTGACCACGTCTCACGGGAGGGCCCGGCTCGCCGGGCTACTTCTCGATCATGGCGCGCGTCGTCGGCGGCGCCAGCAGCGCGGCCAGACCGGCGAGCGCGGCGGCGACCAGCAGGACACCCGGCACCGTCTGGCCCGACTGGACCAGCGAGACGGCGACCGGCAGCGCGAAGATCTGCGTGACCACGCCGGGGGCCCGGCTCCACCGGGCCGCCCGCAGCACTCCCCAGGCCACCCCGACCAGGGCGGCGCCCATCAGGACGCCGAACGCCGAGACGGCGATGGAACTGCTGAGGTCGGCCGGCGAGCCGACCACGGTCTGCACCCCTGCGTAGCCGCCGAGCACGACGGCGACGAGGCCCTCGAGCGTGAGAACGGCGGCGCCGGCGGTCAGGGTCGCCGGACGGTTCGACATACCGGGTCACCCTACTTGACCCCCGTCGCGGGTGCTTGACCGGTGGATACGCTGGGCGGCATGCGCGCACTCCTCCTGATCAATCCCACGGCGACGTCGACCAACCGCCGTACGAGGAACGTCCTGATCCGCGCTCTCGGCGCGGCCGTCGACCTGACGGTGGAGGAGACCGGGTACCGAGGGCACGCCACGGTGCTCGCGGGGGCCGCGCGGGACGCGGGCTTCGACATCATCGCCGTCCTCGGCGGTGACGGCACCATCAACGAGGCCGTCAACGGCATGATCGGCGGCGAGGGCCCGAGGCCCGCGCTGATCGTGATCCCCGGTGGGAGCGCCAACGTCTTCGCCCGGTCGCTCGGGCTGCCGAACGATCCGGTGGAGGCGACCGGCGCGGTGCTGGAGGCGCTCCGGGAGGGCCGGAGCCGCCCGGTCAACCTGGGGCAGGCCATCTGGGACGATCCGATGGCCGGCGGCGAGGGGCCCGAGCGGGTGCCCGGCGCGTCGGGGCCCTCCAACAGCAGATATTTCACCTTCTGCGCGGGTCTGGGGTACGACGCCGAGGTGGTCCGGGCCGTGGAGGGCCTGCGGGGCGCCGGATACAAGGCCTCGCCGGGCCGCTACATCCACACCGCGGTGCGGCACTACTTCATGACCGACCGCCGCCGCCCGGCGCTGCGCCTCGAACGGCCGCACAGCCCGCCCGTGGACGGCATCTTCATGACGATCATCTCCAACACCGCGCCGTGGACCTACGCGGGCGACCGGCCGCTCAACCCCACGCCGTGGGCGGGGTTCGACACCGGTCTCGATCTGCTCGGCCTGCGGCGCATGGGACTGCCCGCGATGCTCGGGCTGATCAAGCAGATCGTGGGAGAGCGCGTCGGCCTGCCGCGCGGGGGCCATCTCGTCCATGCGCACGACGAGGAGGAGTTCACCCTCAGGGCCCGCCGGCCCACGGCCTTCCAGCTCGACGGCGACTATCTTGGTGAGCGTGAGCGGGTGACTTTCCGGTCGGTCTCCGCCGCGTTACAAGTTCTGGTCTAATCCATCACATCCCGTCATAGTGTGATGCATCCGACAGCCATATCCGGCAAAACGTTCTCCCAAACCTCTTGCGTGACCTGGGCATGCCTGAAAAGCTCGACACGACGTCGGAACGTAGGACGTTTGAGGATCCCACCCTGATTCCTCGAAGGTCGGCGGCGATCACGCGAGCTTTCCTGCCCCCCGAACCAATGGCCCCGGGCAAAAGTTCGCCCTGGTTAGTGAAAGTGTTCACAAACATCCGTCACCGGACGGAGCCGCAGGCTCCACCTACGAAGGAGTGGAACGCATGGACTGGCGCCACCGCGCTGCCTGCCGTGACGTGGACCCCGAGCTGTTCTTCCCGATCGGCAACACCGGACCGGCACTCATGCAGATCGAGGAGGCCAGGCAGGTCTGCCGCGCCTGCCCCGTGAGTGAGCCGTGCCTGAAATGGGCGATCGAGTCCGGTCAGGACGCCGGTGTGTGGGGCGGTCTGAGCGAGGACGAGCGCCGCGCACTCAAGCGCCGCACGGCCCGCGCCCGAGCCCGCGCGAGTGTCTGACCCCGCACGCGTCCCCCGATCCGCCTCCCGTCTCCGCGCGGAAACACGTTTCCGAGCGGCAGCCCCGAAACCCCACCACTTTCCGCACCGCCCCAGCGTCGCGGCGTACGGAACACGCCCGGCATCGCCCCGCGCGATGGCCGGGCGTCGCAGTTCCCAGGCCCGCCGACCTTAGTCCGGCCCGCTAGGCGGGCTGCACCGGGATGGTGATGGAGACCTCCGTCCCCCCGCCCTGACGTGGCCGGACGGCCAGCCTGCCGGACAGCTCCCCCACGACGAGCGTGCGGACGATCTGCAGGCCCAGGCTGGTCGACGCCTCCAGGTCGAACCCCTCGGGCAACCCCCCGCCGTCGTCGGCCACGATGAGGTCGAGCCGCTCCTCGGTGCGCGCCACGTTCACCAGTATCGTCCCGTTGCCGTACGCGAACCCGTGCTGGACGGCGTTCTGCAGCAGCTCGGTCAGCACCATGGCCACCGGAGTGGCGATCATCGCCGGGAGCATGCCGAAGCTCCCCACCCGGCGCGGCATCACCATCGCCGCCGACACCTCCCCCGTCATCAGGATGACGCGGTCGGCGATGTCGTCGAAGTCGACGATCTCCTCGGGCGTGTGGGACAGCGTCTCGTGCACGATCGCTATCGACCCCACCCGGCGTACGGCCTCCTCCAGCGCCTCGCGGCCCTCGGGCACCTGCAGCCGCCGCGCCTGGAGCCGCAGCAGCGCGGCGACCGTCTGCAGGTTGTTCTTCACCCGGTGGTGGATCTCGCGGATGGTCGCGTCCTTGGTCAGCAGCTCGCGTTCGCGGCGACGCAGCTCGGTGACGTCCCTGATGAGGACGAGCGCGCCGATGCGGCCGCCGCCCACGATCAGGGGGATCGCCCGGAGCTGCACCACGTTGGCGCCCGCCTCCACCTCGGTCTCCCTCGGCGCGCGCCCGCTCGCCACCAGCATGAGGTCCTCGTTGATGGGCTCGTCGGAGTAGCAGAGCGCGGCGGTGGTCTTGCCCAGCTCCGAGCCCACCAGGTCGGCGTTGAGCCCGAGCCTGCGGTAGGCCGACAGCGCGTTGGGCGAGGCGTAGGTCACCCGTCCCGCGCGGTCGAGCCGCAGCAGGCCGTCGCCGACCCTCGGCGAGCGGACCAGGATCGGCGCCTCCTCCGGGAAGGGGAAGCGGCCCTCGGCGACCATCTGCGCCAGGTCGGACGCGCTCTGGAGGTAGGTGAGCTCCAGCCGGGACGGCGTGCGCGCCGACGACAGGTTCGTCGACCGCTGGATGACCGCCACGAAGTGGTCGTCGCGCCTGACCGGGATGGTCTCCTCGCGTACCGGGACACCGCTGGACCAGTCGGGGTCGCCCTCCCGGCAGATGCGGTGCTCGTTCCAGGCCGTGTCGATCAGCGGGCGCTCCCCGGCCGCGACGATCGAGCCGACGACGTCGTCGTGGTAGACCGTGGGGCCGGTCGTCGGGCGCATCTGCGCCACGGCGACCCAGCCGGACTCGTCGCGCAGGGGGATCCACAGGATCAGGTCGGCGAAGGACAGGTCGGCGAGCAACTGCCAGTCGGTGACCAGGGAATGCATCCACTCCAGGTCGGCGGGATCGAGCGTGGTGTGACGGGCTACCAGGTCGCTGAGAGTCGGCACCAGTGCATCATGCGTGCTAACCCCCGCCGAAGGCGAATCGACGGCACCCGGCCTGGGAAGATTCCTGAAATGGAGCATAAGGGCGGATCGCGAGGCGGGGCCGATCCGGGCGCGTCCGAAGTGGCGGACCCCCTGATCGTCGGCGCCTCGCCGGCCGGGGTGGCGGCGCCTTCCGCTCTTGATATCGTGAGCGACCATCCTGACCTGCCAGGACAGGCCCGGAACCCTGCCTGCGGGTACTTTCGCCCGCCGTACGCACTATCTGGCCGGTCTTGTCGGAGATTGACCGCACAGGTCAATCTGAGTTCGGATGATCTCGCGGTGATCGGACGCGCGCTCACCGCCGTGGCCGAGATGAAGGTGAACGTGTGACAGAAGACTCTCCCCGCATTCCCAAGTACTACGACGTCAAACGGAACCTGCTGGAACTCACCAAGTCTCTGCCCGCCGGAGCGGCCCTGCCGCCCGAGCGTGCCCTCGCCGTGCGCTTCGAGACCTCACGCACGACGGTGCGGCAGGCGCTCACCGAGCTGGTCGTCGAGGGACGCCTGCTGCGCATCCAGGGCAAGGGCACGTTCGTCGCCCAGCCCAAGGTCGCCCAGGTGCTGCAGCTCACGTCCTACACCGGGGATCTGCGCACCGTCGGGCTGGAGCCCGACACCAAGATCCTCGACATCAACTACATCACCGCCGACGAGACCCTGGCCCGCCGCCTGTGCATCAACCCGGGCGGGCGCGTGCTGCGCATCCACCGGCTGCGCCTGGCCAACGGCGAACCGATGTCGATCGACACCACCCACCTGTCCGCCCGCCGCTTCTCACGGCTGCGGCGGGAGCTGGAGGTGCACTCCTCGCTGTACGAGACCCTGCACAACGCCTACAACGTCCAGCTCACCGACGCCGAAGAGATCATCGAGACCGTGCTGGCCACGCCGTACGACGCCCAGGTGCTCGGCGTGGACGTCGGCCTGCCGATGCTGCTGCTCACCCGGCACGCCTTCGACGCCGAGGGCAACCCGGTGGAGTGGGCCCAGTCCCTCTACCGGGGCGACCGGTACAAGTTCGTCACGCGCCTGCGCAGACCGCCGGAGACCGGCGACCAGGGGCATCCCCGCCTCTAGGGTGGTGCCGGTGAGCATCCTGGTGGTCACCGGCACCGACACCGGTGTGGGCACGACCGTGGTCACGGCCGCCGTGGCCGCTCTGGCACGCGGGCGCGAGGCGCCCGTCGCGGTGGTGAAACCCGCGCAGACCGGCGTGACGGCGACCGATCCCGGCGACCTCGACGAGATCATCCGGCTGTCGGGGGTGACCACCACCTTCGAGTGCGCGCGCTTCCCCGGCCCGCTCTCCCCGGCCGCCGCGGCCCGCGCCTGCGGCCTGCCTCCCGTGTCCATGACCGCCGTGGCCGAGCGCGTGGGCGCGCTCGCCGAGACCCACCGCCTGGTGCTCGTCGAGGGCGCAGGAGGGCTGCTGGTCCGCTACGACGAGGACGGGGCCACCATCGCCGGCCTGGCCCGCGCGCTCGGCGCCCCCGTCCTGGTCGTGGCCGGGTCCGGGCCCGGCACGCTGAACCACGCCGCGCTCACGCTGGAGGCGCTCGCCGGGCGGGGCCTTGAGCTCGCGGGCGTGGTGCTCGGCTCCTGGCCGGCCCGGCCCGGTCCCGCCGAGCGGAGCGAGGTGACCGGCCTGGAGACGCTGGCCGCCCGGCCGCTGGCCGGAGCGCTCCCCGAGGGCGCCGGAGCGCTCGGCCGCACCGCCTTCGCCGAGGTGGCCCGGTGCGGGCTGGGGCCCCTGCTCGGCGGCGAGTTCGACCCGGCCCGGTTCCGGACGACCCTCAGCCTGTGAACCGACCGGACCGGGCCCGAATTGGAGCTCCCGGACGGCCCGAAGATGGCCATCAAGGCTCTCCAGCCGGTGCTGTGACCCTAGAGTCGCCCTTTGAGCAGCGCATATGCCCGCTCAAGGATTGACCGGGGACAGAAAAGGTAAGTTCACGTCATGGAGTCTGCAAAGCACGCCGGTGACATCGCGGTCGCCGTCTCACGAGCCTATGGTGCCGAAGTCATGTTCACCTTGTCGGGCGGGCACGTCTTCCCCCTCTACGACGGGGCCGTCCACGAGGGCATGCGCATCGTCGATGTGCGGCACGAGCAAAGCGCGGTCTTCGCCGCGGAGGCCACGGCTCGGCTGACGCGACAACCGGGCCTCGCGGTGCTCACCGCCGGCCCCGGCATCACCAACGGTGTCAGCGGTGTCGCGACCGCCCACTTCAACGGGTCGCCCGTGGTGGTGATGGGCGGGCGCGCCCCGGCGTCCCGCTGGGGGTCGGGCGCGCTCCAGGAGATGGACCACCCCCCGCTGTTCGAGACGATCACCAAGCTGGCCTTCACCGCCGGCGGCGCCGACTCGATCGGCCAGGATGTCGAGATGGCGTTCCGCACGGCGATCGCCCCGCACCGCGGCCCGGTGTTCCTCGACTTCTACATGGACCATCTCTTCTCGCCCTCCCCCGCGCACCAGGCCGAGACGCTGACGCCGTCCCCCCTTGAGCCGGACGCCGAGACGCTGGCCTCGATCGCCCGGCTGATCTCCGAGGCGGAGCGCCCGGTGCTGGTGCTGGGCTCGGACGTGTGGATGGACCGCGCCGAGGAGGTGGCCCGCGACTTCGCCGAGGCCTACCGGCTGCCGGTCATCCCGAACGGGCAGGGGCGCGGCATCCTGCCGGCCGGGCACGAACTGCTCGCCACCCGGGCGCGGGGCATCGCGTTCTCCCAGGCCGACCTGGTCATCGTCGCCGGCACCCCGCTCGACTTCCGCCTCGGCTACGGCTTCTTCGGCGGCAGGGACGGCGCCCCGCTGGCCAAGGTCGTGCACCTCGCCGACGCGCCGTCCCAGCTCGCCACCCACGTCGAGACCGCCGCCGCGACCGCGGGAGACCTCTCCCTGCTGTTCTGGGGGCTCAGGTCCGCCTGCGCCGAGGCCGGGGTGTCGCCCGCCGGGCACGACGCCTGGGTCACCCGGCTGGCGGAGGCGTCCGCGGCGGCCGTCGCCGACGACGCCGAGCTGCTGGAGTCCGACGCCGACCCGATCCACCCGATGCGCATCTACGGCGAGCTCAACCGCGTCCTGGACGACGACGCCGTGATCATCGGCGACGGCGGCGACTTCGTGTCGTACGCCGGCAAGTACGTCGAGCCGCGCAGGCCCGGCGGCTGGCTCGACCCCGGGCCCTACGGCTGCCTCGGCACCGGCCTCGGGTACGCCATCGCCGCTCGCATCGCCCGGCCCTCCTCGCAGGTCGCGCTCCTTCTGGGCGACGGCGCCGCCGGCTTCTCGCTGATGGACGTGGACACCCTGGTCCGCCACAAGCTGCCGGTCGTGATGATCTGCGGCAACAACGGCATGTGGGGCCTGGAGAAGCACCCCATGCAGATGCTCTACGGGTACGACGTGGCCGCCGAGCTGCAGCCGCAGTGCAGGTACGACCAGGTCGTGACCGCGCTCGGCGGCGGCGGCGAGCTGGTGACCTCGCCCAAGGAGATCGGGCCCGCGCTGCGCCGCGCGTTCGACTCGGGCGTGCCGTACATGGTCAACATCGCCACCGACCCGGAGATCGCCTACCCCCGCACCACCACGGGCATCTGACCTGCCCGCCCCGGCGGCGCCTCGGCCCGCCGGGGCCGCCACCGCCCCGGCGCCCTGACCGGCGCCGGGTCCGGGCCCGGGTTCAGCTCTGCGTCGGGGTCGGGGTGGATTCCGGGTCGTCGCCGGGATCGTCGCAGGGGATGCCCTGCTCCACCACGATGGTCACGTGGTGGTCGACCGGCCACGACGTGCTGGGCTGCGGGTCCTGGTCGAGCACGCGGGTGCAGCCCTCGTCGCTCGGGTCCCCGCTGAGGTTCACGTCGGTCTTGAAGCCCGCGGCCCGGAGCCGCGCCACCGCCTGGGCCTGCGGCAGGTTGATGACCGCCGGCACCGTCTTCTTGATCGCCGGCTTCTTCGTGGGCGTGGGCGACGGGGTGGGCGTGGGGGACGGGCTCGGGGACCGGGTCCTGTCCGTCGGGGTCGGCGAGGGGGACGGCTCGGCGGTCTGCCGGGAGCCGCCCGTCGTGGCGTGCGGAGCGGGGGCGGTCGAGCGGGGGGTGCGCGGCGTGGAACGGGAGCGCGTCGGCTGGCTGGCGGAGGGGGTGACCGGGGGCGCCTCGGTGACCTCGGCCGAGGCACCGCTGCCGGCCATCTGGTTGAAGGCCACCGCCCCGCCACCGCCCAGCAGGGCTCCCGCGGCGATGACTCCGACGATCAGGCCGGTCTTGCCGCGCCTGGCGGCGGCCCTGCGGCTTCCCCTTGACCCGGCGTGCTGCCCCGGAGACATGGTCACGCGCTGCCCGAGGGGCACTGGCGGGCTCTGAGTGGCCCCTGTGAGCGGCGGAGGGCCGGTCCCCTGGGAAGGGGAGGTGGCCAGGATGTACGGCGGGGGCGTCGGCGTTGAGGGCCGTACGGCGTCCCCCTCGTACCACGAGGGCTGAGCGGTGTGCGTCCCGGTCTCGGGGGAGGCGAGCTGGTGGTGACCGCCGCCCGACGTCGTCCGCGCGGACGACACCATGCCGGTCAGACCGGTCAGGCCCGCCATGCCGGACACCGCGAGCGACGCGCCGGTGTCGTCCCGCATCGTCTGGCGCGCGGCAGCGCTCATCTCGGCGGCGCTGCGCCACCGCCGCGCCGGATCCTTCACCAGGGCACGCTCCACAAGGTGCCGCACGGCCGGCGGCACGTCCGGGGGCAGCGGGGGCGGATCCTCGCGGATGTGCTTCAGCGCGATGGTGACGGGGGTGTCGCCGTCGAACGGCCGGTACCCGGCCAGGCACTCGTAGGCGACCACGCCGAGGGCGTACAGGTCGACGGCGGGGGTCACCGGCTGGCCCTCGGCCTGCTCGGGCGCGCAGTACGCGGCGGTGCCGAGCACCATCCCCGCGTCGGTCAGGCGGTGGCCCATGTCGGCGCGGGCGATGCCGAAGTCGGTGAGCACGAGCGTGCCGTCGGGACGGACCAGCAGGTTGCCCGGCTTGACGTCGCGGTGCACGATTCCCCGGTCGTGCACCGCCTGGAGGGCCGAGGCCGCCTGGGCGATGAGCTCCATGGCGGGCTCGGGCGAGATGCGGGTGAGGCGGGTGAGCAACCGGTCCAGCGGTTCGCCGTCGACGAAGCGCATGACGAGGTAGGCGGTCGGGCCGTCTCCCGGCACGTCGCTGACGCCGTAGTCGTAGACGTCGACGACACCCGGGTGGTTGATCGTGGCCATCGCGCGGGCCTCCCCCTGGAAGCGCGCGGCGAAGCCCGGGTCGTCCATCCGGCCTGGTAACAGCACTTTCACGGCGACGGTGCGGGCCAGGACGGTGTCCTCACCTCGCCACACCTCGCCCATACCACCGGCGCCGAGGCGGACGTCCAACCGGTAACGTCCCGCCAGCGTGGTCCCTTGGGCCACCATTTTTCCCCCGCTAACCCCAATCCATCCAACCCGACGTGCCCCAGAACTCTTTAACAAAGCGGATTTGTATCGCGACAAGGTCACGCCGACGTCACAAAACCCTGTGGTCGTACGATCAGCGTCAGGCTGTCAGCGATCCGTCACACCGTGTTCGACGCACCGGAGGACCACCTCCGGAGCATCACCTGTACCACCAGCCGTGCGGTGGCGGGGCGGTTCCATGAGCCGGCGGCCTGACACGCGGAGTGGTCCACGTCTCCCGCGAGACGCCCGCGGTGGTCGAAGTTGGGGCTCACGCCAAGAGCGTAATCCATCGTTCCCCACCATTCCCGACAACCACCGAACCCGCCCCCGAAGGCTGCGCCGGGGGCGCAATAGGGTGAGGCGCATGACGGTCGATGCCGGGCTGCGTGCCGAGATGCTCATCATGGTCGAGCGGTCGGACACCGCGATCAAGATGGGCAGCGGCGACGTCCCCGTGCTCGGCACGCCCCGCCTCCTGGCCATCGCCGAGGCGGCCACCGTCCAGGCGGTCCGCGACCACCTGGCGCCCGGGCAGACGTCCGTCGGCACGAAGGTCACCTTGGAACACCGCGCCGCGAGCCCGGTCGGGTCGCACGTCGAGGTGGTCGCCGAGCTGGTCGAGGTGGACGGGCGGCGCCTGGTGTTCGAGGTGATCGCCAGGGACCGGCACCGGATCGTGGCGACCGCCACCATCGAGCGCGTCGTCGTCGACCGCGAGCGCTTCCTCGCGGGCCTCGCCCGCTGACCCGCCACGGGCCTCTCGCCCGATCCTGACCGGCACGCGGCGGCCAAGGCGTCATCCCCTCACGACGAGGACACCACCGGGCGTCAGGGTGTCACTCGATGATGGCGATCAGGTCGCCTTCCTGGATGACGTCGCCTTCGGAGACCTTGATCGAGCTGAGGACGCCGGCGTCCTCGGCGAGTACCGGGATCTCCATCTTCATGGACTCAAGGATGACCAGCGTGTCGCCCTCGTTGACGCTGTCCCCCTCGGCCGCGACGATCTTCCACACGTTCGCCACCATCTCGGCGCGTACTTCTGCCACCGGAACTCCCCTTCATCATTGATCCGACTGTGTCAGAGGGCTGTGCACATCGTCGCACCAGGGCCGATGCCCGGCGGCGACGGGTGCGCGGCCTCCTCGGCGTCACGAACGCATGCGGGTGACCAATCCCGTGTCGTAGTCGCCGCTGACGAACTCGGCGTCGTCCAGCAGCTCGGCGCAGAACGGCAGGTTGTTCTTGGGTCCTTCGACGCGGAAGGCGGCCACGGCCGCGCGGGCCCTGGACAGCGCCTCGGCCCGATCGGCACCGTGAACGCACAACTTCGCCATCAGCGGATCGTAGAACGGCGTGACGGTGTTTCCTACGACATATCCGGAATCGAGGCGAATACCGGGACCAGCCGGTTCCTCCCAGACGTCGATCTTCCCGGGGCCGGGGAAAAACCGCTTGGGGTCCTCGGCGTACACCCGCAGCTCGATGGCGTGCCCGACCGGCGCGACCGCCTGACCGCCCGGGGCCACCGGGAACGACACCGGCTCCCCCGCCGCGATCAGCAACTGCTGCTCGACCAGGTCGATGCCCGTGACGAGCTCGGTCACCGGATGCTCCACCTGGAGCCGCGTGTTCATCTCGAGGAACACGAAGTCCTGCGCGGCGGCGTCCACCAGGCACTCCACGGTGCCGGCGCCGCGGTAGCCGACGGCCTCCCCGGCCCGCACGGCCGCGGCCAGCATGCGCTCGCGCAGCTCGGGCGTGATGCCCGGGGACGGCGTCTCCTCCACGACCTTCTGGTGGCGCCGCTGGACCGAGCAGTCCCGCTCGCCCAGCGCGAGGACGGTGCCGTCCGCCAGCCCGAGGATCTGCACCTCGACGTGCCGCGCACGCTCGATGTAACGCTCCAGCAGGATCGCGGGCCCGCCACCGCCGCCGAAGCGCTCGGCCGCCCGTGACGCCGTCTCGAACGCCTTGGCGAGCCCGGCCTCGTCGCGGGCCACGCCCATGCCGATGCCCCCGCCGCCGGCCGCCGCCTTGACCATGACGGGGTACCCGATGCCGGCCGCCGCCTCCAGTGCCTGCGCCAGGACGGTGACCGGCTCACGCGTGCCCGCGGCCACCGGCACCCCGGCCCGTTCCATGAGGTTGCGGGCGTTGATCTTGTCGCCAAGGCGCTCGATCGCGCTGGGCGAGGGACCGATCCACACCAGGCCCGCGTCCATGACGGCCTGGGCGAAGACGGCGTTCTCCGCGAGGAACCCGTAACCGGGGTGAACGGCCTGCGCCCCGGTGAGGCGGCACGCCTCGAGCACCCTCGCGGTGTCGAGATAGCTGTGCGCCGGGGCCGAGCCACCGAGCAGGAACGCCTCGTCGGCCTCCCGGACGAAGGGGAGGTCGCTGTCGGCCTCGGAATGCACCACGATCGCACGCAGGCCCATGGACCTCACCGTGCGGACGATCCGCCGCGCTATCTCCCCGCGGTTGGCCACCAGAACACTCTCGAACACCGGCCAGACTCCCTTCGACGGTTCACCACCTTATGGCCCGGCCCGGGGCCGCACCCTTCTCGCGAAACCACCGAACGCCTGTGTCCCGTATGTAGGAAGTCCACAACCGGGCGCCACAGGGAAAGCGTTCCCCGGTCGCCGCGCCACGCACCCGCGCGGGCACGACAAGCTCGCGGGACGGCCGGTCACGCGGGACGGAAGGCGATTCAGAGACGGTGGGCCGGCGGGGTCCGGTCGATGACCTTGGACATCGACTCCACCACGGCCGGGTCGTACTCGTCTCCGCCGTCGAGCCGCAGCCGCTCCAGGGCCGCCGCCTGCCGGTCGCGGTCGGTCGAGCTGCCCACCAGGTCGTCGTAGGCGTTGGCGGCCTTGATGATGCGGCTGGCCAGCGGTGGCATGTCGGGCCCGGTGAACCCGTCGCCCTGCCTGCGCACGATCTCGGCCACCCGGTCCAGCACGCCCGTCTTCTTGATGACCTCCGCCCCGAGCTCGGCGATGCTGCGCGCCTGCTCGGGGTCGGTGAGCACGGTGGCGCCGCCGGGGATCGGGTCGCGCAGGGACAGCTGGCCGATGTCGTGCATCAGCGCGGCGTACTCCAGCTCCAGCAGCTCGGGCTCGGCCATGCCGAGCTCCCTGCCGACCGCCAGGGACAGGCGGCTAACCCTGCGGGAGTGCCCGGGTTCGACGTACCCGCCGACCTCGGTCACCCGGGCGAGCGCCCGTACGGTCTGGAGGTAGGTGGCGCGGATCCCCGCGTACTTGCGGAACGCGACCTGGGTGACGAGCAGCGGGGCCGCGAACACCACCAGGGCGGTGAGGTGCATGCTGTGGGAGGCCAGGGCCAGCAGGGTGCCGGAGGCGGCGACGGCGGCGCCGAGCGGCGCGGCCATGCGCAGCTCGTCGCGGAGGGTCACCCGGAAGGCCGAGCGCATCTGTTCGGCCCTGAGCACGGCGGCGATGATCACGTCGGCGGTCAGCATGGCGAGGATGAGCACGGCCATCACGCCCAGCACCACCCACCAGGTGCCGCCGGGCCGGCTGGTGGTGGCGTACAGCGCCGGGGCCAGCGGCCGGTAGGCGAAGGCGAGCAGGGCTCCGGACAGCAGCCGCCGCGCGAGGCCGTCGAGTTGCGGCGGCCTGCCGACGGCGAGGTGCGGCAGCGCGCCGATGGTCATGCCGGCCGACATCACGGCGACCACCTGGAGCGCGGAGTGCCGCGTCGGCACGCCTCCGACGTCGAGCAGCAGGGTGTACCCGAGCGCGGCGGCGGCGCCGATGGGGGCGACCTCACGGTTGCCCGGCATGGTGAGCCGGGCCAGCTCGCCGGCCGCGACGAGCACGCCGAAGGCGATGGCGATCTCGGGGTCCGACAGCCCGACGGCGGCGGTGTGGGCGACCCCGGCGACGGTCACCATGCCGGCCGCGCAGATGAGCAGGAGCTGGCCGGAGTCGAGTCCCTGCAGGGGGCGCGTGGCGATGGTCACCGCTCGGACACCACTTCGATCGGCGTGGTGGGGTCGTCGTGGTCCTTGGCCATGGTCTCTACGACCTCGTCGGCTTCGGGGGCGGAGACCTTGCCGGGGGGATCCCAGCCCCGCCGGTCGACGGCACGGATGAAGGCGCCGACCATGACGGGGTCGAACTGCGTGCCGGACTGCTTGCGCAGCTCGGCCACGGCCTCCTCGATCGACTTGGCCTTGCGGTAGGCGCGGTCGGAGGTCATGGAGTCGAAGGCGTCGGCCACCGCGATGATGCGGGCGAACTCGGGGATCTCGGCGCCGGCCAGCCCCATGGGGTAGCCCTTGCCGTCCTGGCGCTCGTGGTGGTGCATGATGCCGGCGAAGGCCTCGTCGAGGAAGTCGATGCCCCGCACGATCTCCAGCCCGCGCATCGGGTGGAGCTGGATCGCGGCGAGCTCCTCCTCGGTCAGCCGGCCCTCCTTCTGCAGGACCTTGGTGGGGACGCCGAGCTTGCCGACGTCGTGGAGCATCCCCGCGTACCCGATGGCGCGCATGCGCTCGGGACCCATGCCGATCTCCTGGGCGATCATCGTCGAGGCGCTGGAGACACGGGTGCAGTGCCCCCGGGTGTAGTAGTCCTTGGTCTCCACCGCCTGGCACAGGGCCGCGATGGTCGCGTCGTAGGAGCGCTGCTGGGCCAGGTACTGCCCGAACGCCCATCGCGCGATGAACAGCGGCAGCAGCACCAGCACCGCCGAGATCGACTGCACCGTGGCCCACAGCCCGGCGATCAGCAGCCCGAACGTGGCGTACCCGAGGTAGGACACGAAGAACTGGACGAGCCCGCGCAGCGGGACCTCGTCGGCGCGCAGTTGCCCGGCCAGCGACAGCATGACGGCGAACAGCACGAAGTTGAGCGGCACGAACACCGCGGCGGCGCCCATGAAGGGGCCGATCAGGTCGGTGAAACGCTCCACACTGGGCACGTCCTGGTGGCCGCCGAGCCGCTCGAACGCCCACCCGGCCGCGTAACCGCAGATGGCGAACTGGGCGCCGTTGAACAGCCGTTTGTGCAGCGCCAGGCCGGGCCGCACGCTCAGCACGGCGGTCGCGCCGACCATGGCCGCGCCCACGTCGCCCACCAGCACCACCGCGGCGAGGGCGGCGGAGAAGCTGACCGACATCGCCGCCTGCTCCACGTTGAGCAGCGTGGGCACCGACTCGCAGACCAGGAACAGCAGCGCCAGGACGAGCAGGGTCGGCCACTCGCGCTCGCTGAGGTGCTCGGGGGCGATCAGGCCCCTCCCGATCAGTGCCGCGGCCACCCCGATGATCACAATGAGATAGGCCTTCGCCGGCCAGGGGAGTTCACGCACTGGCGCCGCCTCGGGCAGTCACGGGCTCACGCTCAGGTCCAGGTGATCCCCGAGGGCACGTCGACCATGGCCCCCAGGAGAGCCGCCAGTGCGAGCAGGCCGACGGCCCAGATCGGACCATTGGCCCTCATGGCCGCCACCGTGCGTGTGGCCATTGCCTTCACCATGCGTCGCCTCCCCATCGAATCCGGATTCAGGCTACAGAAACCGAGGTGACCCGTGAGGGAAGTCGAAGAATCGCATCCAAAGCGTAATCAAACCACTACCCGCAGCTAACGCGTTCTCGCCCATTCGACCGTGGCCTTGAGACCGGTCAGAAGGTCGGTCCTGGGGTGCCAGCCGAGGCCGTCGAGCGCCGGGACGGGGTCGACCGCCATGGCGGGCAGGTCGCCCAGCCGGGCCGGTTCCGACCTCGGCTCGTCGGCCGCCCCGGCGGCGCCGGCGATCAGGGTGTGCAGCTCACGGTCGGTGGTCTGCACGCCGGTGCCGAGGTTGAACCGGCCGCCGCCGCCCCTCGGCCCGCAGGCGCGGACGAACCCGTCCACGACGTCGTCCACGAAGATGTAGTCGCGGGTCTGGGAGCCGTCGCCGTAGACGACGGTCGGCGCCCCGCGCAGCAACGCGTCGGTGAAGATCGAGACGACCCCCGCCTCGCCGACCGGCGACTGGCGCGGGCCGTAGACGTTCGACAGGACCAGGGTGGTGTAGTCAAGGCCGTGCAGCGCCCGGAACATCGACAGGTAGGTCTCACCGCTGAGCTTGGAGGCGGCGTACGGCGAGCGGGCGTCGGTCGCCGCGTCGCCGGGGACCGGGATCGTGGCCGGCCGGCCGTACACCGCGACGGACGAGGCGTACAGGACCTTGCGCGCGCCGGCCACCCGCGCTGCCTCCAGCACGTTGACCGTGCCCTCGACGTTGAGCCGGGCGTCGAACACCGGGTCGGCCACGCTGGCGCGCACGCTGATCTGGGCCGCGAGATGGCAGACGACCTCGGGCCGCCACTCGGCCATCAGGCCGCTCAGCGCGGGATCCCTGATGTCCATCTCGCACAGCCGGAACAGCGGGTTCGCGAGGGCGGCGGCGAGGTTGCCGCGCTCGCCCGATGACATGTCGTCCACCACGGCGACCTCGTGCCCGTCGGAGAGCAGCCGGTCCACGAGGGTCGATCCGATGAACCCGGCACCGCCGGTCACAAGTAGCCGCATCCCGGCATCCTAGTCCGAGAAACACCGCTCATCCGGCCGGCGCAGGACGATCATCCGGTGGGGCGTTCGGCCGCGATCTCGGCGCGGACGGCCTCGATGCGCAGCAGGACCTTGGACCGCAGGTCCTCGGGCACGGTGTCGCACCCGCAGTGCTTGGCGACGAGCTGCTTGACGACCTTCTCCAGGCCGTACTCCTCAAGGCAGGGCCCGCACTCGTCGAGGTGCTGCCTGATGTCGGAGCGCCAGCGCTCGTCCAGCTCGCCGTCGAGGAAGGTGTAGACCTTGTCCAGCACTTCCCCGCAGTCGGTGTCGTGCGGCTTCCCACAGCTCATGCCCAACACCTCACCAGGGCGCCGGCGCCGAGCCCGCGCTCACCCGCGACCATCGATGATCGATCAATCTCGTCGCGCTCGATCACGACGGGTCCTCCGATCGCACAAGCCCGCGTCCGCGTGCGTAGTCCTCCAGTTGCGTCCGCAGTTGGCGGCGCCCCCGGTGCAGGCGGGACATCACGGTCCCTATCGGGGTGCCCATGATGTCGGCGATCTCCTTGTAAGGGAACCCCTCGACATCGGCCAGATAGACCGCCATCCGGAAATCCTCCGGCAGCGCGGCCAGCGCGTCCTTGATATCGCTGTCGGGCAGATGTTCGAGCGCCTCGACCTCCGCCGACTTCAGACCGGCCGAGGTGTGGGACTCGGCGCGCGCGAGCTGCCAGTCCTCGATCTCCTCGGTGCCGGACTGCTTGGGCTCACGCTGCTTCTTGCGATAGCTGTTGATGAAGGTGTTGGTCAGGATGCGGTAGAGCCAGGCCTTAAGGTTCGTCCCCTCCTGGAACTGGTGGAACGAGCCGAAGGCCTTGGCGAAGGTGTCCTGGAGCAGGTCCTCCGCGTCCGCGGGGTTCCTGGTCATCCGGAGCGCGGCTGAATAGAGCTGGTCGAGGTACGGCATGGCGTCCCGTTCGAACCGCTCGCTGCGTTGCTCCAGAGTCTCCTCTGCTGTCTTGGAGACCGGACCCACCCCCTTATACGCGCCGTACACCGCCGAGAATACCGGCTTGTGTACGACCGCCCGATCACCGACCTCGGTCATGAGCATGGGACGGAACCTCCTCGCGTGTTTACACGCGTCTGCAACACGCGAGGCATAGCATCTGTTCCCGGTAACTAGAAGGTGACGAACGACCCGGTACGGGGAAAAAGATACGTACCGGCTGGTAGCGATTCCCCGGAGCCCCGACCGTCCAGGAGCCACTCGTGCTGCCCATCCCAGCCAACGAACTGAACGGCTCAGGCGCACTCGGGCCGTACTGGACCTTCTACCACGCCGTCGTGGCCGAGCAGCTTCGCCGTTGGCTCCCTGAGCGGCCCTGCCTGCTGCTCGATCTGTCGGGCGGGCGCGGGCGCTGGCCGGTCCAGGCGGCCGGCGCCGGGCACCACATCATCGAGGTGATCGACTTCCGGCGCCCGGCCGATCCCTGGCTGCGTGACGCCTCCAACAGGATCCGCAGGGTGCGCGCCGACGATCTCGGCTTCCTGCCCGACGCCTCCGTCGACGCCGTGGTGGCCGAGGAGCGCGTGCTGTCGCTGGAGCTGATGGCCGAGTCGACGATGGAGGACGTCGTCCGCGTACTGAAGCCCGGCGGGCGCGTGCTCGCCTGCGTCGACTCTCTGGTGCTCGGCATGGCGATCATGGCCGAGCAGAACTACTGGGCCCACCTGTGCCAGACCGGGACCGGCGAGGTGATGCTGGTGCCGTGGCCTGACGGCAGCATCACCCGCTGTTTCACCAGCGTGCAGCTCCGCGAGCTGCTGACCGACGCCGGTCTGGAGGTGGAGTGGGTACGGCCGCGCACGGTGCTGTCCCCCTCGACCGTGGACCACGTCCTGGCCGCCGACACTCGGGCGCTGAACTGGCTGGTCCGCACCGAGCTGGACGCGCACCCTGACGACGACGACACCGTGGGCATCCACCTGGTCGCCAGCGCCCGCAGGCCGGACTGACCGGGGCGGGCGGCCGTCCCGTCAGCGGTGGCGCTCGCCGTCCGTCAGCGGCGGCGGGTCGCCGTCCCCTCAGCGGCGGCGCTCGCGCACGCCCTGGCAGTGGACGCAGCGTGAGGCCTCGGGCCGCGCCACGAGGCGGCCCTCGGGAACCGGCTTCCCGCAGTCCACGCACCTGCCGTACTCGCCGGCGTCGAGCCGCTTGAGCGCGTCCACGACGGCCGTGCGCTGGCGCGTGGCCACCTCGATCATCGCCTGCGCGCGGTCGGCGTCGGTGAGGTCGGATCCCGCGTCGGCCGCGGACCTGTCGCCCACGGCGACGGGATCACCCCGCAGCACCGTGATCGACCGATCGAGTTCGGCCAGCATGCTCTCCAGTTGGACCCGAGCGGTCGCGTCGTCCACGGATCCGCACCTCCGGGAAGAAATCGGGCACGGCCTGGGCCGGGATCCCCCGGAAATCCCGCCTGGCTCTCAGAAACCTTTTGGCGGTGGCTCTCCCTGGGGAGGCATCGCTTTCCTCACCGGATGCCCATTCGGCCGGGACTTTACACCGCCATGGCTCGGCCTTTTGACAATCCTGACCGATTCATGGCATTTATCCAATTTCGCCGACTCCCAGTCCGGGAACCCCGCGAAGAACCAATAAAGGCGAGCATTCCTCGGATTCTCAGAAGAGGGCCGACTCCGGCTCCTCCGGCTCGACGAGCCGGGGCCCGTTGTTCCGTACGCTGTTGACCTCGCTCGACACCGGATAGAGGGCCAGCCCGCCCGGCCTGGTGGTGGAGAACAGCTCGCGCACCGCGTCCGGATCAGTGCGCCCCGGGTCGAGCCAGTCGGCCCACCTGTCGCGTTCGATGATCACCGGCATCCGGTCATGGACGCGCCCTAGATCGTCCTCGGCCGTGGTCGTGATGACCGTGCAGGTGACCAGCCACTTGAGCGGGTCGTCATCCCCGCGCGAGGGGTCCTTCCAGTATTCGTAGAGCCCCGCCATCGCCATCACCCCGCCGTCGGAGGGGTGAATGAAATAGGGCTGCTTGTTCTTGCCCTCGGTCTTCTGCCACTCGTAGTAGCCGTCGGCGGGAAGCAGGCACCTGCGGTGCGCGAAGGCCCTGCGGAACGCCGGCTTCTCGCCCAGCGTCTCCATCCGGGCGTTGATCATCCTGGAGCCGATGGAGGGGTCCTTGGCCCAGCTCGGCACCAGCCCCCACTTGAGCACCCTGAGCCGCCTGACCGGATCCGCCTTGCCCGCGCCCTTCTCCGTCTCCCCCGGACGGGTCAGCACGGCGTAGACGAGCTTCGTGGGCGCGACGTTGTAGTCCGCGGGGAGCTCCTCAGGCGTCTCGTCCAGCCCGACCTGGAACTCCTCCAGCAACTCCTGGCGCTTCCGCGTCGACGCGTATCTCCCGCACATGCCCATAGCCTGCCCCACACCCGCGAAGCATGCGGCCCGGCCCCGGGAACAAGTCCCCGGCACCGCTCCGGACAAGGCACGCGGCCCGGCCCCGGAAACAAGCGCCCGGCATCGCTCCGGACAAGGCACCCGGCCCACCGGGCGGACGGCCTTCCCCGCCTTCCGGATCACGCGCGAGCGTCACCTCCTGCGCGGGTGAGGCTCCCGGTAGGCTCGGACCCATGCCCGTTCCCCTGTGGCCCGCGCCCGAGGCGACCGCGCCCGTCGAGGCGGCCGTCCGCCTTCCCGGGTCCAAGTCGGTGACCAACCGCGCCCTCCTGCTCGCCGCGCTCGCCGACGGCCCCGGCACGGTACGGCTGGCGCTGCGCAGCCGGGACACCGACCTGATGGCCGCCGCCCTGAGGTCGCTCGGGGCCACGCTGACCTCCTCGGAGGAGACCGTGTCCGGCCACGACTGGCACATCGTGCCAGGGCCGGTGCGCGGGGGCGTGTCGATCGACGTCGGCCTGGCCGGCACGGTCATGCGGTTCGTCCCCCCGATGGCCGCGCTCGCCACCCGCGAGGTCGCCTTCGACGGCGACCCGCACGCCCGCACGCGCCCGATGGGTCCGATCCTCGCGGCGCTGCGCGCCCTCGGCGCCGAGGTCACCGGCGACGCGCTGCCGTTCACGATCCGGGGGCCGCTGTCGGGCGGCGAGGTCACCCTGGACGCCTCCGCCTCCTCCCAGCTCGTCTCCGGGCTGCTGCTGGCCGCGCCGCGCTACGACAAGGGCGTGACCGTGCGCCACAGCGGGCCGTCGGTGCCGTCCATGCCGCACATCGAGATGACCGTCCGCATGCTCCGCGCCGCCGGGGTCCGCGTCGACGACTCCGAGCCGGACGTCTGGCGGGTCGAGCCCGGCCCGATCGCGGCCGGCGACCTCACCGTCGAGCCCGACCTGTCCAACGCCGCCCCGTTCCTGGCGGCCGCCCTGGTGACCGGGGGCACCGTCACGATCCCCGGCTGGCCGGAGGAGACCACCCAGGGCGGCGACGCGCTGCGCGAGCTGCTGCCGCGCATGGGCGCCGGCGTCACGCGCGTCTCCGGCGACCTGCGGGTCACCGGCGGCGGGCACATCGAGGGCGTCGACGCCGACCTGCACGACGTGGGCGAGCTGACGCCGACCATCGCCGCGCTCGCGGCCCTCGCGCGCTCGCCGAGCACGCTGCGCGGCGTCGCGCACCTCCGGGGGCACGAGACCGACCGGCTCGCCGCGCTGGCCACCGAGATCAACCGGCTCGGCGGGGACGTGACCGAGACCGCCGACGGCCTGGTGATCAGGCCGCGCCCGCTCGGCGCCGGCACCTGGCACAGCTACGCCGACCACCGGATGGCCACGGCCGGCGCGGTGATCGGCCTGGTCGTCCCGGGGATCCAGGTGGAGGACATCTCGACCACCGCCAAGACCCTTCCCGAGTTCGCCCGCATGTGGGCGCGGATGCTGGGAGAGGGCAGCTGAGAAAGCGCGAGTACGACGAGGAGGACGTACGCGTCAGGCCGGGGAAGGGTTCCCGGCCGAGGACGCGGCGCCGCCCCGCGCACGACGACGCCGTCGCGGCGTTCGTCGTGGCGGTCGACCGCGGCCGGTACACCTGCCTGGTGGGCGACCCGATCGCCGAGGTGCCGGGCGAGGACGGGGAGGACGGCCTGAGCGCCCGCGAGCGCAAGGAGCGCAGGCAGCGCCAGGAGGAGGCGCGGCCGGTGATGGCGATGCGGGCCCGCGAGCTCGGCCGCAAGGGCATCGTGGTGGGCGACCGGGTCAGCCTGGTCGGCGACACCTCGGGCCGCACCGACACGCTGTCGCGCATCGTGCGCCTGGAACCGCGCATCTCGATGCTGCGGCGCAGCGCCGACGACACCGACGAGGTGGAGCGCCCCATCGTCGCCAACGCCGACCAGCTCGTGATCGTCACCGCGCTCGCCGACCCGCCGCCGAGGCCGAGGATGATCGACCGCATGCTGGTCGCCGCCTTCGACGCCGACATCGAGCCGCTGCTGTGCCTCACCAAGGCCGACCTCGCCGCCCCCGACGACCTGGTCGCCCGCTACGAACCGCTCGGCGTGCCCTACCTGGTGGTGCGCAAGGGCGGCGAGCTGGACGAGGTGCGGTCGAGGCTGACCGACCGGCTGAGCGTGCTCGTCGGCCATTCAGGGGTCGGCAAGTCCACGCTCGTCAACGCGCTGGTGCCGGACGCCGGGCGCGCGGTCTCCCACGTGAACGCCGTGACCGGCCGTGGCCGGCACACCTCCAGCTCGGCGGTGGCCCTTGAGCTGCCCGGCGGCGGCTGGATCATCGACACGCCGGGGGTGCGCAGCTTCGGGCTCGGGCACGTCTCGATCGACAACGTGCTGGCCGCCTTCCCCGCGCTGTCCGAGGGCACCGTCCACTGCCCGAAGGGGTGCAGCCACCGCGGCGAGGAGTGCTCGCTCGACAAATGGGTTGCCGAGGGGCACGCCGACCCGCTGAGCCTGGCGTCCCTGCGCCGCCTGCTCGCCAGCCGCGACGGCGCCCCCGACGACGACTGAACGGGCATGATCCAGGGCATGCTGAAAACGGCGCCGGCACGGTAGCGTCTGTGCCTGTGACGGGCTATAGCGACGACCTGCGCCTGGCGCACATGATGGCCGACAGCGCCGACGACCTGACCATGCGCCGGTTCAAGGCCGTCGACCTGCGGGTCGACACCAAACCTGACCTCACGCCGGTGAGCGACGCCGACCGCGCGGTCGAGGACGCGATCCGCGGCACGCTGCGGCGCGCCCGGCCCCGCGACGCGGTCGTGGGCGAGGAGACCGGCAGGACCAGCGGGTACGGCTCGCGCTGCTGGGTCGTCGACCCGATCGACGGCACCAAGAACTACGTGCGGGGCGTCCCCGTGTGGGCCACGCTCATCGCGCTCATGGAGCACGACCGGGTCGTGGTCGGCGTGGTCTCTGCCCCCGCGCTCGGCCGCCGCTGGTGGGCGGCCCGCGACGGCGGCGCGTGGACCGGGCGCAGCCTGACGAAGGCCACCCGCTGCAACGTCTCCTCGGTCAGCCGGCTGCGGGACGCCTCGTTCTCCTACTCCAGCTTCGGCGGCTGGGAGGAGCGCGGCCGCCTGGACGCGTTCATCGACCTGACCCGTACCGTCTGGCGCACCCGCGCGTACGGCGACTTCTGGTCGCACGTGATGGTGGCCGAGGGCGCGGTCGACATCTCCGCGGAACCCGAGCTCTCCGCCTGGGACATGGCCGCGCTCACCGTCATCGTCGAGGAAGCGGGCGGGGTATGGAGCGACCTGTCGGGGACGCCGGACGTGGACGGCGGCAGCATCGTCTGCGCCAACCCCCTGCTGCACCCCGAGGTGCTCAAGCGCCTCGGCGACTGACCCACCGCCGCGGGACATGCGAAAAGCGCGGGGCCGTGCCGGAGCCCCGAGCGGTGCGAAGGGCGCCGGGCCGTCGGCCCGGCGCCCTTCAGTGCCTCGCGGCTCCGGACGTCAACGCTCGTCCGGCGGCCGGGAGATGACCCGGTCATCGAGGTAGCAACTGCAGTTACCGCATCCTGGAAGCACGCCGATCCTCCTCGCCCGTGGTGGCATCGACGCTACGGCACATCCCGGCCCGCGTGACTCCCCGCGAGGGCACAGTCACGTTCCGCCCGGACGCCGGCCCATGAGCGCGCAAAGTCACTTGGACCGTTCAAAACGAGAGCGACCGAGGCCGTTCATTCCTCGTTCACCTTTAACCGGGGATTCGGTCACCTTGGCTGCCTAGCGTCTCAACCGTTGAGAGACCAACGTGGGAGGACAAGAACCGTGAAGTATGCAGGCCGGCTTGCCGCGGCCGCTATCGCCGGCGTGCTTTCGCTCGCAGCGTGCGGCACTGATAACAACAACGGCGGCACCGACACCGCGTCGGCTCCCGCCGCGAGCAACGCGGGTGACGGCGGCCTCAGCGGCACGATCAACGCCGCCGGCTCCTCGGCCCAGGCCAACGCGATCGCCGAGTGGAAGAAGTCGTTCCAGACGTCGAACCCTGGTGTGAGCATCAACTACCAGCCCAGCGGTTCCGGAGCGGGTGTCCAGTCGTTCATCCAGGGCACCATCGCGTTCGCCGGATCCGACTCCGCGCTCAAGGACGACGCCGGCGAGCCGGCCAAGGCCGACGCGCGTTGCAAGACCGGCAAGGCCATCAACCTCCCCATGGTGATCGGTCCTGTCGCGGTCGTCTACAACCTCGCGGGCGTGGACAACCTGCAGCTCTCCCCGCAGACCATCGGTGACATCTTCAGCAGCAAGATCACCAAGTGGGACGACGCGGCCATCAAGAAGGACAACCCTGACGCCAAGCTGCCCTCGACCCCCATCCAGGCGTTCCACCGCTCGGACGAGTCGGGCACCAGTGACAACTTCACCAAGTTCCTCAAGGCCACGGCCGGCTGGCCGTACGAGCCCGCCAAGGCGTTCCCCGCCGAGGCCAAGGGCCAGGGCGCCAAGGGCTCCGACGGCATCGCGCAGGCCGTCAAGGGCGCTGAGGGCGGCATCAGCTACGTCGAGCTCTCCTTCGCCGAGAACTCGGGCCTGAGCAAGGCCAAGGTCGCCAACGGCGCCGGCGAGTTCGTCGAGCTGACGCCCGAGAGCGCCGGCAAGACCGTCGAGGCCGCCGAGGTCAAGGGCACCGGCAACGACCTGAAGCTGTCGATCGATTACACCACCAAGGCGGCGGGCGCGTACCCGATCGTCCTGGTCACCTACGAGATCACCTGTGAGAAGGGGCTCTCCGCCGAGGACTCCAAGCTCGTGAAGTCCTTCCTCACCTACACCGCCAGCGACGCCGGCCAGTCGGCGCTGACCCAGCTCGGCTACGCGCCCCTGCCGGCCTCGCTGGTCGCCAAGGTGCGCACGGCCGTCGAGGCGATCGCCTAACTCAATGGCCACGCCACTTCGTACACGCGAGGGCGGGCCGGCCATGGGCCGGTCCGCCTTCCGGCGCAGCCGCGGTGAGGGCCCCTTCCGCTTCGCGACGACCGGCGCCGGCATCCTGCTGCTCGCGATCATGGCGGCAATCGCGGTCTTCCTCATCGTGAAGGCCGTTCCCGCCCTCCAGGCCAACACCTCACACTTCCTCACCGAGAAGATCTGGACCCCGAACGCGACGAAGCCGGTCTTCGGCATCGCCGCGCTGGCGTTCGGCACGGTGATCAGCTCCTTCCTGGCGCTGATCATGGCGCTGCCGGTGGCCATCGGGGTCGCGCTCTTCATCTCGCACTACGCGCCGCGCCGGCTCGCCGGCGTCCTCGGCTACGTCATCGACCTGCTGGCGGCCGTCCCCAGCGTCGTGTACGGCCTGTGGGGTGTGATCTTCCTCATCCCGTTCATGAAGGGCCCCTCGACGTTCCTCAACACCTACTTCGGGTGGATCCCGCTGTTCGCGGGCGACGCGGTGTACGGGAAGTCGATCCTCACCGGCTCGATCGTCCTCGCCATCATGATCCTCCCGATCATCGCGGCGATCTCCCGTGAGGTGTTCCTCCAGGCCCCCACGATGCTGGAAGAGGCCTCGCTCGCCCTCGGCGCCACGCGCTGGGAGATGATCCGGATGGCGGTGCTCCCGTTCGGGCGTCCCGGGGTCATCAGCGCGGCCATGCTCGGCCTCGGGCGGGCCATGGGCGAGACGATCGCGGTCGCGCTCATCTTCCCCGCGACCTTCACGATCACGTTCCAGGTGCTGTCGGCCAACGGCAACAGCATCGCGGCGAACATCGCCAACGGGTTCGGTGAGGCGACCCCGATCGGGCAGGGCGCGCTGATCGCGTCCGGCCTCGTGCTGTTCGTGATCACGCTGGTCGTCAACATGGCGGCCCGGCTGATCATCTCCCGCCGCAAGGAGTACTCGAGGGCCGCCGCATGACCTTGTCCCCCAGCGTCATTGTGCCGGTCTCCTTCAACCGGCGCCTGAAGAACCGCGTCGTCCAGGGCCTGGTCTGGCTCGCCTTCGCCGTCGCCGTCGTACCGCTGATCTCGGTGCTGTGGCTGGTGGTGAAGAACGGCGCCGCCCGCTTCGACACCGAGTTCCTGACGCACTCCATGCGCAACATCGGCGCCCGCGACGCCGGCGGCGGCGCGTACCACGCCATCCTCGGCACGCTGGAGCAGGTCGGGGTGGCCACGCTCATCTCGGTGCCCGTCGGCCTGCTCACCGCGATCTACCTGGTCGAGTACGGCCAGGGCCGCCGGCTCTCCCGCTCCATCAGCTTCTTCGTGGACGTCATGACCGGCATCCCCTCGGTGGTCGCCGGCCTGTTCGTGCTCGCGTTCTGGGTGCTCGTGCTCGGCCTCGGCTACTCCGGCATCGCGGGCGCCCTGGCGCTCTCGATCCTGATGATGCCCACCGTGGTGCGGTCCGCCGAGGAGATGCTCCGCCTGGTGCCGAACGAGCTCCGCGAGGCCTCGTACGCGCTCGGCGTGCCGAAGTGGAAGACGATCACCCGCATCGTGCTCCCGACGGCGCTCACCGGCATCGTCACCGGCGTCATGCTGGCCATCGCCCGCGTGGCCGGTGAGACTGCCCCGCTGCTGCTGACGGTGTTCATCACCGACTCCATCAACACGGACCCGTTCAAGGGACCGCAGATGGGCCTGCCGCTGTACGTCTTCGACCAGGCGCAGCGGCCGAACGTGACCGCGGTCGACCGGGCGTGGGCCGGAGCGCTCACCCTCATCCTGATCGTCATGCTGCTCAACCTGGTGGCACGCCTCATCTCGTGGTGGCGTTCGCCCGCCAAGGGCCGATAAGGGGTTTTCGACAATGGCCAAGCAGATCGAGATCGCCGACCTCGACGCGTACTACGGATCGCACAAGGCGATCGAAGGCATCACGATGACGATCGAGCCCCGCTCGGTCACCGCCTTCATCGGTCCGTCCGGATGCGGCAAGTCGACGTTCCTGCGCACGCTGAACCGCATGCACGAGGTCATCCCCGGCGCCCGCGTCGAGGGCAAGATCATGCTGGAGGACCAGGACCTCTACGGGTCCGACGTCGACCCGGTGTCGGTACGCCGCACCGTCGGCATGGTCTTCCAGCGGCCGAACCCGTTCCCGACGATGTCGATCTTCGACAACGTCGCCGCCGGGCTGCGTCTCAACGGCCGGATCTCCAAGTCCGAGGCCGAGGGCGTCGTCGAGAGCTCGCTCAAGGACGCCAACCTCTGGAACGAGGTCAAGGACCGGCTGACCAAGCCGGGCGCGGGCCTGTCCGGCGGGCAGCAGCAGCGCCTGTGCATCGCCAGGGCCATCGCCGTCAGCCCCGCGGTCCTGCTCATGGACGAGCCCTGCTCGGCCCTCGACCCGATCTCGACGCTGGCCATCGAGGACCTGATCTCCAAGCTGAAGAACGACTACACGATCGTGATCGTGACCCACAACATGCAGCAGGCCGCGCGGGTCAGCGACCGTACGGCCTTCTTCAACCTGGCCGGGCAGGGCCAGCCGGGCAAGCTCGTCGAGATGGACGACACGCCCAAGATCTTCACCAACCCCACGCAGAAGGCGACCGAGGACTACATCACCGGGCGCTTCGGATGATCGGCTCCTGATCGGTGCCGACGATTCCCGGCCTATCCGGTTTCTAAGGAGATGGTGTGACCCAGCAGCAGACGGCACCTGAAGTGGACGGGGACACTCGGCCGGCGCCCATGCTGCTGGTCGCCGATCCAGACGCCGACATGGTCCGGGAGCTGTCGGCGGCGCTGGAGCGCGAAGGCGTCTTCGTCGCGGGCGTCTCCGACGGCGCGCAGGCGCTCCTCCAGGCCGGCGCCCTGCGGCCCGACGTCGTCCTCGTCAGCGCGTCCCTGCCCGTCATCGGGCCGGTGGACTTCATCCGCGCGCTCCGCCTGGCGCGCGCCGTACCGGTGCTGCTCGGCGTCGGCGACGGACACGCCGAGCAGGCCGTGCAGGCGCTGGCCGCCGGGGCCACGGCGTGCGTGGCCAGGCCGTACCGCGTACCGGAGCTGCTGCCGCTCGTCCAGGCGGCGTTCCCGGGGTCGGCGGGCTCGCGCGGCGTGCTCGCCGTGGGCGGCGTCGAACTCGACGCGGGGGCGTACCAGGTGCGGGTCGCGGGGGCACCCGTCCACCTGCCGCTCCGCGAGTTCGAGCTGCTGCACTACCTGATGCGCAACGCCGACCGCACGGTGACGCGCGAGCAGATCATGCGGCACGTGTGGCACGCCGCGCAGGGCATGTCGACCAACACCATCGCCGTCCACGTCAAACGCCTGCGCGCCCGGCTCGGCGACGTCGACGACCGGCTGATCCAGACCGTACGCGGCGTCGGCTACCGCCTCGTCACCCCGAGCTGACGCCGCCGTCGACTCCACGAGCCCTCTGCGGACTCCCGGCAGGAGCCGCGTGTTCAGACCGCGGTCTTCGTCCTCGCGCCGCCGGTGACGATCCGGGAGATGGACTCGTCGTCGCAGGTCGCCCAGAAGCCGCCGACGACGTCCTCCAGGTGGGCGAACGACTCCGCGCGGAAGAGCACGTCCTGGTAGCGGGTGATGTCGTACTTGGTGGTGCCCATCACGGCCAGGTCCAGCGGGAGGATGCGCATCCCGCGGAACTCCTCGATCTCCCCGTAGGACGACAGGATGCCCGCGCCGTACGCGCGGTCCTCGCCGTCCTCCACGAGCACGCCGAACTCCATGGTGAACCAGAAGACCTTGGAGATGAACTCCAGCGCCTCGCTGGTCTCCACCCGCCGGGCGGCGGCGCCGGCCAGCCGGTACAGCCGGGCGAACCGGTCGGACGCCAGCGCGTTGGCGTGCCCGATGACCTCGTGGATCACGTCGGGCTCCGGCGTGTAGAACGGCACGGAATGGTGGCGGATGTACTGCGTCGAGTGGAACAGGCCGTCCGCCAGAACGCCGTAGAACTCACGCAGGGGCACCAGACCGGCGGCCGGGAGGTAGCGGAACCTGGTCAGCGGCTCCAGCAGGTCACCGACCTCCTGGAGCTGCGGGACGCGGTCGGCGGGCAGGCCCAGTCGCTCGGTTCCCGCGAGGTACTCACTCGCCGCGTACCGGCGGTGCTTGGCCGTCAGCTCACGCGTCACCAGAGCCCACACCTGGTGTTCCTGCTCGGTGTAGGCGGCCTCGGGGACCGGCTCACCGGCGGTGTGGTTCAGTGCCAGGGCCGCGATCGCGTTGCGGCGCTCGCGGTAGACGCGGTCGGCCACCCCGGGGTGGTTCGCGGCCAGCTCGACCACGATGGAACCGTCTCCCCGGGTCGCCACCGGAGCGAAGTACTGAGCTTCCTCGAACATGACAGAACTATCAGCAATACCGGCCTCTCCTGGCAAGAGCGACCAGTTTTCGTGGACGGAACTGCCAAATACCCCCATCCCTTCCGTTGACGCGCTGGTCGTTCCGTACAGTCCCGCCACCCCTATGCCACCGGGCGACCCCCTGCCGCACCCGGCAATGCCGCGTGACCATGACCCCTGTGGGCGCCGGGGTTCCCTGCGCCGGACGGCGGCGCACCCGTAGTCTTCGGCCATGCCTACGGCCCACGGTCCCGTCGACCCCTTGGACAGCCGGCTCCTGGTCACCATGCGGGCCCACCCGCGCATCGGCCTCACCGAACTGGCACGGATGCTCGGCGTCGCCCGGGGCACCGTCCAGGCGCGCGTCGACAAGCTCATCGCGCGCGGTGTGATCGACGACTTCGGGCCGACGATCGTCCCGGCCGAGATGGGGTACCCGATCCTCGCCTTCGTGTCCCTGCAGATCTCCCAGGGCAGGCTGACCGAGGCCGTGCGGGCGCTGGAGTCGGTCCCGGAGATCATCGAGGTGTACGGCACGAGCGGCCAGGCCGACCTGCTGTGCCGGGTCGTCGCGCGCAGCACCGCGGACCTTCAGGAGATCATCGCCAGGGTGCTGGCGTCGCCGGCGGTCCAGCGGACCGACACGACCATCGCCCTGTCCACCCAGGTCCCCTACCGCATCGAACCCCTGATCCGCGCGGCCTCCCGACCGGCACCCTGACCCGCCGCGCTCGCGACCGGTCCCGAGGGAGGTCAGCCCTGCTGGGACGCGCACCTCTCGCGGACGACGCAGACGCGGTTGGCGATGACCTGCATGAAGATCTGCCGGGCCTGGTCGAACGTCTGGGCGACCATGGCCACCCCGTTGGTGACCCCGGCGATCTGCCGGAGCTCCTTGGCGTCGGCGCCCTGCCCGTACCCGATCAGCGTGATCGTGACCGGCCGGGCGGGGTCGAACTCCTTCTGCAGCGTGGCGAGGAGGTTGCTCAGGGATATGCCGTGCGGGTCGTCGTTCCCGCCGTCGGTGAACACGACCACCGAGCTGAGCATGCCCTTGACCTGGTGCTGCGACGCCGACCGGAACGCCGCCAGCACCGAGTCGTACAGCCCCGTGTCGCCCTTGGTGTGACCGGGCAGCTTGCCGAGCTCCTTGATGACCTCAGGGCCGCGCTCGTCCATCGGGCCGACCGGCACGACCTCCTTGTAGTCCTTGTCCCCGTCCAGCTCGGTCGAGAAGACCCACAGGCCGACGTCGCTTCCCTTGGGCAGCGTACGGACGCCCTCCTCGGCGAACTCCGCCGTCGCCCGCATGCGGGTGTCCTTCGACCCCGGGACCTTCTCGGCCATGGACCCGCTGACGTCCAGCAGGAGCAGGGCACGGGTGTCGGCGAGGAGCAGCCTCATCGACAGCAGGCCGCGCAGCGTCGTCCGGGTGTCCGGCGAGGGGATGTCCTTCGGGGGCTGCATCCGCACCCCGTGCTTGGAGTCCATCGCGGGCCCCGCGGCCCCGGACGGATCGCGGAAGCCCGCGGCCTGGAGGAGCGCGCGGCCCGGCGCGGAGGTCACCGACCTGCGGAACGCCTCCGCCGCCCTGCGCTTGGCCGGGTCCTTCGACATCGACACGTACGGGTAGTCGAGGGCGATCGTCCCCTCGGTGGGGTAGAGCCCGACCGCCCGGCGGTCGACGTGCGCGGCGTTGTACCGCCAGATGGACTGCTCGCTGGCCACGATGACGGGGTCCCCGCCACCGCTCGCCTTGTCGACCAGGGCGAACAGCGCGTCCTCTGTGGGGACGACCGACCGTCTCAGGTTCACCGTGATGCCCTGCACGATCTTCAGCATGTCCGGGCGGTCCGCGACGACGGTGTTCAGCACGTTGAGCGCCGCCAGGCCCGAGGCGAACCTGCCCGGCGAGAGCAACGTGGTGAACGCCTTGGGCAGCCGCTTCTTGGTCTTCGCTGTCGGGACCAGGAGTGTCCAGGACGGCTCGTGGGCGTCGAGTTTGGTGGCCGTCTCCTGGGTCACGGCCATGATGACGGGGGAGCGGGCGATGGAGGTGCCCGGCGGCAGCGACGTCCTGTCCGCGCCCTCCACCCGCGCGAGATCGGTCCAAACCGACGCTTCGGGGATCCACACGTCCGCGACGTCCTTGCGCACGCCGAGTTCGTCCGCCGCCTCCGCGGAGCTCCTGGTGCTCACCTGGACCGCGGCGCAACCACCGTCCTGGGTGTACTGGCGGGCGATCCGTACCAGCGCCGGGCCGAGATCCGGTGAGGCCATCACCCGGAGCTCCGGGCGTTCGGCGCAGGCCGACCTGGTGATCAGCGCGTACGACGCGCCGGCGAGCGCGACCAGCAGGACCGCGCCCAGCGCGACGGCCGTCACGGCGCGCCTGCGAGCGTTCGCGACCACGCCCATGGCCCTGACCGAGCGGCTCCTCAGCCGGACGGAACGCTTGATACGTTCCCGTCTGGAGGAGGGGTCATCTCCCCAGGCGTCATAACCGAGGGGATCCGGATTACGATGCCTGCCGGACAACGACACCACACCCTTAGCGCCAGTCAGCCACACTTAGCGGAGATCTGCCCCTGAGTATCGGGAAGAGTAGCGCGTCACACCAGTACCGACGCGCGATTTAACCAAGCGCTTGAATAACGGACCGGACTCGGTTGTCAAACCCAGCATCCCCACAGCTCATCCCGCCCATCCCAGTCACGCCCCACCCCCTGCATATCACCCACGTTACGCACCCCCCACACCCCTCGACCCCTCGCCATGAGCCCCTTCTCCCACGGCGAATCGCCCCGTGAACGCGAAAAAGCCACCCACATCGTGGATGGCCCGATGAACGCAGGAAGGGCCGCCCACACCGTGGACGGCCCCTACCAACGAACAACAAACACATATATCAAGTTTTGTCCGGCGGCGTCCTACTCTCCCACACCGTCCCCGGTGCAGTACCATCGGCGCTGGAAGGCTTAACTTCCGGGTTCGGAATGTAACCGGGTGTTTCCCTTCCGCCATGACCGCCGTAACCCCATGAAACACACAACCACAGGCGAAAACCCCTGGTTGCTGTCTCTGAGTCACATAGTGGACGCGAGCAAGA
>NZ_JANZYP010000077.1:0-325 GCF_025506355.1 Sphaerisporangium corydalis | reverse complement strand
TCCCTTCCGCCATGACCGCCGTAACCCCATGAAACACACAACCACAGGCGAAAACCCCTGGTTGCTGTCTCTGAGTCACATAGTGGACGCGAGCAACACTCATCTCGTCTTGCGCAATCGAACCGGTGCATGTGGTCTGGTGGCGCTTGCTCCCGGGACCCGGCGAAGAGAACCAGGAACCGCAGCACACCACACCCACACACCAACACCGACCACCACAACACTCGATAAGAATGCTTTGTGGTCAAGTCCTCGGCCTATTAGTACCGGTCAGCTCCACACCTTACGATGCTTCCACCTCCGGCCTATCAACCCAGTGATCTAC
>NZ_JANZYP010000076.1 GCF_025506355.1 Sphaerisporangium corydalis | reverse complement strand
TCAAGGCCGGGCACGATGGGCCGTGCGATGGAAGCCGGCCCTCAACGCGTTCTCCATCACCTTCGGCGACCGGTTCCCGGCCGCCGAGACCTACTAACCCGAAGACGCTGGAAACACCTTTAGCGAGGCTCTGGCCCACTCTCGGTGGTGACGGAACGTCATAGTTCGTGTCGGTCCATGGTTATCTCGAGGTCCTGTGTCAGCGTGATGCCGGTGTGACGTAAAGGATCTTGCAGGGTTTGTGTTCCCGCATCTGGCCGACCTGGTCATTGGCAGCGTTCGATCCGAGGCCAGGGGGATCGTGGTGCATGTCGCCTCCACGGGCGCGCCGGTGGCGTGTCCCGGCTGCGGAGCAGTCGGGCGGGTGCACGGCTATGTCGATCGGCAACTGGCGGACCTGCCGTTAGCCGGGCAGCGGGTGCTGGTGCGGCTGCGGTTTCGGCGGCTGAGGTGCGCGACGCTGGGGTGCGAGCGGCAGACGTTCCGGGAGCCGCTGCCCGGGCTGGCCGAGCCGTATCAGCGCCGCACGATCGCCTTGGCCAGGCAGGTGGGGGCGGTGGTGCGGGAGCTGGCGGGTCGAGCGGGGTCTCGGCTGCTGGCCGTGCTGGGAGTCGGGCTGTCGCGGCAGAGCGCGATCCGGTCGTTGCTGGGCCTGTCTTTGCCGGTTCGTCCGGTGCCGGCGGTGATCGGGGTGGATGACTTCGCGCTGCGCAAACGGCACCGCTACGCCACCGTGATCATCGACGCGATCACGCGGGAGCGGGTCGACGTGCTCGCCGATCGTCAGGCCGACACCCTGGAGGCGTGGCTGCGCGCTCATCGCGGTGCGCGGGTGGTGTGCCGCGACAGCAGCGGCGCCTACGCCGAGGCGATTCGCCGGGCCCTGCCTGAGGCGGTGCAGGTCGGTGATCGCTGGCATATCTGGCACAACCTTGCCGAGGCCGTGGTGAAGGAGGTGGCCGCGCACTCGGTCTGCTGGGGCAAGAGCGGCCCGCCGCCGAAAGAAGGAGTGCGGGCCGCCAGCACGCGCGAGCGCTGGCAGCAGGTCCGTGCCCTGCTCGACCAGGGTGTCGGGCTGCTGGAATGCGCCCGCCGCCTGGGCCTGGCGCTCAACACCGTCAAGCGCTACGCCCGGGTCGGCGAACCCGAGCGGCTGGTGCGCGTGCCGAAGTACCGGCCCACGCTCGTCGACCCGTTCCGCGACCATCTGCGCCGGCGCCGAGCCGAAGATCCCGCCGTCCCGATCCAGCACCTCCTCGCCGAGATCAAGAACCTCGGCTACACCGGCAGCCAGAACCTGCTCTACCGCTACATCAACCAAGGCCGCGTCGAATGCGACCGGCCCGCGATCTCCCCCAAGCGTCTGGCCGGTCTTCTCCTCACCGAACCGAGCAAGCTCACCGGCCACCACACCGAGCGACTGGATGCCGCCATCACCGCCTGCCACGAGATGGCCATGCTCGCCGGACTCGTCCGGGACTTCGCCGCTCTTCTCGACCCCAAACCGGGCAACGACCAGCTACTGACCGCCTGTATCGACCAAACGCGTCAAGTCGACCTGCCCCACCTGCACGCCTTCACCCGCGGGCTGGACTACGACCGGGACGCCGTCAACGCCGCCCTCACCCTCCCCTTCCACAACGGAGGCACCGAAGGCGTCAACACCAAAACGAAAATGATCAAAAGGCAGATGTACGGCCGAGCCGGCTTCGCACTCCTCCGCCATCGCATCCTGCTCGGCTAACCACGATCCGTCACCACCGAAAGTGGGCCAGAGCCTTTAGCGAGACAGACCCGATCGGCGGTGACCTCGATGTTCGGAGACGCCTTCAGATGGCGTTTTCCTACATAGGGATATCCGTCGTTTCCTGATTGTGGCTGGGCGTTTCTGAATGGGCCGTCTCCGGTCAGGAGACGGTGGTGTGGCGGATGGTGGTGGTGCCGTTGAAGGTGTTGAGGGCGAAGTAGCCGGAGAGGGTGGTGGTGTCGGTGACGTCTAGGACGGGGGTGGGGGTGGTGCCGAGGTAGACGCGGATGCGGGGGCCTTGGGTGACCACTTTGAGGTGGTAGGTGGTGCCGGGGGTGATGGTGGTGGGGTGGTCGCCGAGGATGGCGCCGGGGCGCCACAGGCGGACCAGGCCGTGGGTGTCGACGTTGGCGGTGTAGTGGGTGGCCAGGTCGGCGCTGGCCCGGAAGGTGAGGGCCGCGGCGGAGCCCGCCGTGTCGGGGCGCAGGTCCGCCTCGTAGGTGAAGTCCGAACCGGTCTGGCCGCTCAGGTAGAACGCGTCGCCGGACGCCGTGCCCGTCTTGCCGTCCGCGACGCTGGTCCAGGTGCCGCCGACCGGGTGCCACGGCCCCGCGATGTTGCTGCCGGGGTTGACGCCGGGGGTGGACGGCGGCCAGATCCGCTGGAGCCGGTTGTACTCGAGCGAGACCAGCCGCACGCTGCCGCCGGTGGCGTAGACCGAGATGCCCTGGGCGGCCGGGGAGCCCCTGAAGTTGACGTTGTCGCTGTACGACAGCCTGCCGTCGTTGCCGAAGATCTCCAGCTGGCCCCGGTCGACGAGCGCCCGCACCTTGACGCGCCCGCCGCTGGGCGCGAGCGGCGCGCCGTACAGCGTCTGGGCGGCGCGGTCGTAGGCCACCTGCCGTTCGTAGGTGCCGTCGGCGCGGGTGTGCAGCCGCAGGCCGAATTCGGACGCGGTCGCGGTGGCCGTGTCGAACACGGCGGTGACCTCGTAGGTGTCGCCGGCGATCCCGGCGAGCGGGTTGGAGGCCGGGGCGGCGGTGATCGTGCGGCCGGCCCAGGTGCGGTGGTCGGCGCGGATGGTGGCGATCTCGGCGACGGGGTTGCGCACGACGCGCATGCCTTCGGGGTAGGTGCGGAGCCCCAGTTCGGCGGCGAAGCTGGCGTTCCCGGTCCAGGTGGCACCGCGGTTGCCGGGTTGCCACGCCATCTGGACGATCCGGCCGCCCGGCATGTTGCCGAAGGTCAGGGCGGCGTACATGGTGCCGCCGGGGTTGTTGGCCCCGTAGTCCATGCGCTGCGGCCCGGCCCAGGTGGTGGTGAACGTGGTGCCGTCGAAGGCGCCGACCACGTATTCCAGGCCGGCGTCGCTGAGCACCCATTTGACGGTGCCGCCGCCGTCCAGCGGCAGGGGGAACATGTCGGGGCACTCGAACAGCCAGGGGGCGGTGAAGCGGCTGGCGTACGTCCAGCGCAGCAGGTCGGGAGAGGTGTAGATGGAGACGCCGTTGCCGCCCTCGTTGGACCACACGGCCATCACCCACCTGCGGGTGGCCGCGTGCCAGAAGACCTTCGGGTCGCGGCTCTCCCCGCCGGGGGTCGCCACCTTGCGCCCGCCGTCGAAGGACGTGAAGGTGCGCGCGCCGTCGGTGCTGTAGGCGACACTGACCCCGTTGGTGCCGGTGAACACCACGATCGGGTCGTCGGTCCCGGTCTTGAGGCCGGAGGTGTTGGCCGTGTCCACCACGCCGGCCCCCGACCACAGGTCCCCGGGGTGGACGCCGGGCTCCAGGGCGATGGGGAGCTGGGTCCAGTGCACGAGGTCGGGGCTGGTGGCGTGCCCCCAGTGCATGGTGTCCCAGTTCAGCCCGTGCGGGTTGTGCTGGTAGAAGAGGTGGTACGTGCCCCGGTAGTACAGCGGGGCGTTGACGTCGTTCATCCAGCCGCCGCGCGAGCTGAAGTGGAACTGGCCACGATAGGGCTCGTCGTAGGCGCCTTCGCTGGTCGTCGGGTACGGGTACTCGGGGTAGTCGGCGGGGTCCCCCGCGTGGGCGGCGGAGACGTCCGGCCGGAGGAGGGCCAGCGTGGTGAGGAGCGCGAGGACGAACCAGGGGGGTGAGGTCCGACGCATCGATCTTCCCTTCTGGGTGAAGGCGGGAGGGCCGGCGGCCTGACGGGCGCCTCCCGGCCCGCGAAAGACGGCGAGGCCGGAAGCGCCCGCGTGGGGCGTTACGCGCAGGTTGAGGAAACGTTTCCTCGATTCGCTGGCCAGTATCGATCGGGTACCGGGGAAAGTCCATAGGCCCCCCGCGATCGGGGGCGTACTGGACACCGCCCGCAGGGGCACCGCAAGATGACCGCGGGTGTCACGGCCGACCGGCCCGTACCAGCGGGGTGTCACGGCCGATCCTGCCCGTACCAAGGGAGACGACCAGTGGCCGCACAGCGCTCGCGCCCGGCGGAGCGTGCTCCGACGATGAAGGACGTCGCCGCGCTGGCGGGCGTCGGCCTGGCGACCGTGTCCCGTGTCATCAACGGCACGCCCGTCGACCCCGTCCTCGCGGCCCAGGTGACCGAGGCCGCGAGGCGGCTCGGATACCGGCACGACCCGACGGCGAGCAGCCTGCGCCGCTCGGACCGCAGGACCCGCACCATCGGCCTGATCCTGGAGGACGTGGCCAACCCGTTCTCCTCGGTGCTGCACCGCGCGGTCGAGGACGTGACGCGCGAGCTCGGGCTGCTCCTGCTCGCGGGCAGCAGCGACGAGGACCCCGAGCGGGAGCGCAGCCTGCTCGGCGCCTTCCACGCGAGGCGGGTCGACGGGCTCATCGTCGTGCCGACCGGCCGGGTCGGCGACGAGCTGCGCGCGGTCGCGCGCCAGGGCATGCCGATCGTGTGCGTGGACCGCGCCGCCGACCTGGAGGGCGTCGACTCCGTCACGGTGGACAACGCCGAGGGCGTCGCCGACGCGGTGCGCCGCCTGCACGCGCTCGGCCACCGCAAGATCGCCTTCCTCGGGGACCAGGCGTCGCTGTGGACCGCGCGGCGGCGGTGGGAGGGGTTCGTGGCGGCGATGGCCGCGCTGGGCTGCCCGCTCAAGGACGGCTGGGTACGCCGCGACCTGCACGGCGAGGCGGCCGGGGAGGAGGCGGCCCGGGAGATCCTCACCGGCGAGACGCTGCCCACCGCGCTTGTGACCAGCCAGAACCTGCTGACGATCGGCGCCCGGGCCGCGCTTCAGGACCTCGGGCTGCATCACGCCATCGCCCACGTCGGCTTCGACGACGTGGAGCTGGCCAATCTGCTGACCCCGCCGCTGTCGGTGATCGCGCAGGACCCCGCGGCCCTCGGGCGCCGCGCCTCGGAGCTGCTGGTGTCCCGGTTGGACGGCTACGACGGCCCGGGGCGCCATGTCGTGCTGCCGACCCGGTACCTCGCACGGGGGTCCGGCGAGATCCAGCGGCTCACCCGCCACCTCCCCCGCGCGGACGACCCCGGCCGCTGAGCCGGCGGGGTTTCCCCGGAGGCCGGTCCTGTCCGGAGCGCCGTCAGCTCCGCGCGGGCGCCTCCGATCCGGGGCGCCGTCAGCTCCGCGCGGGCGACTCCGGCCCGCGGGCGGGCAGGTCGTCCTCGGTGAGGTCCGCGGCCCAGGGAGGGTCGGCTCCGGCGACCGAGCAGGTCAGCGCGGCGACCCGGGCGGCGAACGTCGCGGCCCGCACGGCCTGGGCGAGATCGAGGGCGTCGAGCCGCCCGCCGAGCGCCCCCTCGGCATGCAGGCGGTGCAGCAGCCCGGCCGTGAACGAGTCGCCCGCGCCGACGGTGTCCACGACTCGCGCGCGCGGCGCGGGCACTTCGGCCCGTTCGCCGTCCACCGAGACGACCGCGCCCTCCGGCCCGCGCGTCACCACGACCAGGCGTACGCCGGCGGCGTGCCAGGTGTCGCACACCTGGCCGATGCCCTCGCCGGGGTGGATGTGCGCGAGGTCGTCGTCGCTGAGCCTCACCACGTCGGCCAGCGCGCACCAGCGGGGCATCCGCGCCCGGTAGACGGCGGGGTCGACCAGCGCCGCGCGCACGTTGGGGTCGATGGAGACGGTGAGGCGCGGCGCGGCGGCGGCGAGCAGGTCCTCGATGTGCGCGGCGCCGGGCGCGCGGACCAGGGCGAGGGAGCCGGAGTGCAGGCAGGCCGCCTCGCCGAGCCGTCCGAGGGTCAGCTCGTCCGCGCTCCACTGCCAGTCGGCGGCGCCCTCGGAGTGGAAGGAGTAGGCGGCCCGCCCGTCGTCGCCGACGGTGGCGACGGCGAGCGTGCTGGTCTCGGCGGCGGCGACGCACCCGGTCAGGTCGGCCCCCGAGTCGTCGAGCCGGCGGCGGGACAGGGCGCCGAAGGCGTCGCCGGAGATCCGGCCGAGGAACCGGGTGGGGGTGCCGAGCCGGGCGAGCCCCACCGCCGTGTTCGCGGGCCCGCCGCCGGGCAGCACGCGCAGGGTCAGCTCACCGTGCCCCGGGTTCTCGGCGACGAAGGCGTCCGCGACGCACTCGCCGAGCACGGCGACCTGGGAGAGGGGCATGGCCTGGCCTTTCCGCCGGGAGGTGGGGAGCACGGGACGACGTTGCCGACTCGTTACGGGTCAAGGGCATTGACGTTTCGTCCTGCGGAGTTCATCATCGGCTCGCAGCGGATGTCAACGTTGACATATGACAACGCTGACATCGTGAGCCCCTCATGGAAGCAGGGAGTCGCCCATGTCTCGCAGCACTCGTACCGCCGGTGCGCTCGCCGCCTGTAGCATCGCCGCCACGATCGCCCTGACCGGATGCGGCGGGGACGGCACCGGCGCCACCGGCGGCGCGGCCACCTCGGCGGGGGCCGCCGCCCCGGTGAAGGTGGGCCTCATCACCAAGACCGAGACCAATCCCTTCTTCGTCAAGATGAAGGAGGGCGCCGAGGCCGCCGCGAAGGCCGAGGGCGCCGAGCTGATGACCGCCGCGGGCAAGTTCGACGGCGACAACGCCAGCCAGATCACCGCGATCGAGAACATGGTCGCCGCCGGCGTCAAGGGCATCCTGATCACGGCGAGCGACTCCAAGGCGATCGTGCCCGCCATCCAGAAGGCCCGCGCGGCCGGGGTCATGGTGATCGCGCTGGACAGCCCGGTCGAGCCGCAGAACGCGACCGACGCGCTGTTCGCCACCGACAACCTCAAGGCCGGGCAGCTCATCGGCGAGTACGCCAAGTCCCTGATGGCCGGCGAGCCCGCCAAGATCGCGACGCTCGACCTGGCGCCCGGCATCGCGGTCGGGCGGCTCCGCCACGACGGCTTCCTGAAGGGGTTCGGCATCGCGGAGGGCGACCCGTCGATCGTCTGCTCCCAGGACACCGGCGGCGACCAGGCCAAGGGCCAGACCGCGATGGAGAACTGCCTGCAGAAGGCCCCCGACGTCAACCTCGTCTACACCATCAACGAGCCCGCGGCGCTGGGCGCGTACACCGCGCTGAAGGCCAAGGGCCGGGAGAAGAACGTCGTCATCGTCTCGGTGGACGGCGGCTGCACCGGCACCAAGGCGGTACAGAGCGGTCAGATCGCCGCGACGTCCCAGCAGTACCCGCTGAAGATGGCCGACCAGGGCGTCAAGGCCGTCGTCGCGTTCGGCAAGGGCGGCGCCAAGGCCTCCGGGTACACCGACACCGGCGTGACCCTGATCAGCGACAAGCCCGCCGCCGGCGTCGAGTCCAAGGACACCGCGTTCGGCCTGCAGAACTGCTGGGGCTAGACGGAGATGACCACGACGACGACACCCCCGGGGCCCTCGCTGGCGGCCGGGCCGTCGCGGCTGCGCAGGGCACTCGGCACACCGACCCTCGGCCCGCTGGCCGCCCTGCTGCTGGCCTGCGTCTTCTTCTCCCTCAACAGCGACCGTTTCCTCAGCGGCGGCAACTTCTCGCTGGTCATCCAGCAGGTCATGGTCGTCGGCACCCTGGCCATCGGCCAGACGCTGATCATCCTCACGGCCGGCATCGACCTGTCCAACGGCGCGATCATGGCGTTCGGCGGCATCGTCATGGCCAAGCTCGCCGCCGACGGGGTCGTGCCGCCGCTGGTCGCGATCGCGATCGGCCTGCTGGTGTGCGCGGCGTTCGGCGCGGTCAACGGGCTGCTGGTGACCGCGATCCCGCTGCCGCCGTTCATCGTCACGCTGGGCATGCTCAACGTCGTCTTCGCGCTCACCCACGTGTACTCGGCCGACCAGACCGTGGTGAACCTGCCGGCGCCGCTCACCGCGCTGGGCGACACGTTCGCCATCGGCGGGACCACGGTGACCTACGGGTCGCTGCTGACCATCCTGTTGTTCCTGCTGTTCGCGTACCTGCTGAGCCAGACCGCCTGGGGCAGGCACGTGTACGCGCTGGGCAACAGCCCGGAGGTGGCCCGCCTCACCGGCATCCGCACCGGCCGCCTGACGCTCGGCGTCTACACCGTGGCCGGACTGGTGTACGGCATCGCGGCGCTGCTGCTGGTCTCCCGCACCGGCGTCGGCGACCCCCAGGCCGGGCAGACCGACAACCTCGACAGCATCACCGCCGTGGTGCTCGGCGGCACCAGCCTGTTCGGCGGCAGGGGCCTGGTCATCGGCACCCTGCTCGGCGCCCTGATCGTGGGCGTCTTCCGCAACGGGTTGCAGCTCATGGGCGTTCCCTCGATCTACCAGACCCTGATCACCGGTGTGCTGGTCATCCTGGCGGTCACCGTGGACCAGCTCTCCCGCAGGAGGAACCGATGACCGACACCCCCGTGGTCCCGGTGCTCCAGGCCCGCGGCCTGGTCAAGCGGTACGGCCAGGTGACCGCGCTCGACGGGGCCGACTTCGACCTGATGCCCGGCGAGGTGCTGGCCGTCATCGGCGACAACGGCGCGGGCAAGACGACCCTGATCAAGGCGCTGACCGGCGCGGTCCAGCCGGACGAGGGCGAGATCATCCTGGAGGGGGCGCCGGTCCGGTTCCGCGACCCCCTCGACGCCCGCAGGCACGGCATCGAGACGGTGTACCAGGACCTGGCCGTCGCGGCCTCGCTCGACATCGCCAGCAACATGTTCCTCGGCCGCGAGCTCCGCCGCCGCGGCCTGCTGGGCACGGTGTTCCGGATGCTCGACCACAAGCGGATGCGGAAGGAGTCGGCCAGGCACATGGCCGAGCTCAAGATCGGTCTCCCGTCGCTGACCCAGGCGGTGGAGACGCTGTCGGGCGGGCAGCGCCAGGGCGTGGCGGTGGCCAGGGCCGTGGCCTGGGCCGAGCACGTCGTGGTGATGGACGAGCCCACCGCGGCGCTCGGCGTCAAGGAGTCCGGGCAGGTGCTCGACATGATCCGCCGGGTGCGCGACCGGGGTCTCCCGGTGATCCTGATCAGCCACAACATGCCGCACGTCTTCGAGATCGCCGACCGGATCCACGTGCAGCGGCTCGGGCGCAGGGTCGCGCAGATCAGGCCTGGCGACCACGACATGGCCGAGGTCGTCGCGATCATGACGGGCGCGCTGCGGGTGGAGTCCGGCAAGGACGCGGTCATCACCGACCAGGACGCCGCCCGCGCCATCGGCCTCTCCTGAACACGCCCGGACCACCGTCCCCCACGCCTGCACCTCGTCCGCGCCGGCGCCTCGTACGGTACGCCCGTCCGCGCGGGACGGTCGCCCGTCCGCCGGTCGTGCGCGGGCCGGGCGTACACGGGCCGGGCGTGCGCGGGCCGGTCGTCCGGTGAGTGCGCAGGCCGCAGGCGGGTGACCGCGCGCCGGGGGCCGGTGGGCCGCCTCTAGCCTGTCTTCGACGCGAAGTATCCAACGAGCGGACCGGTGATCCATGTCCAAGGCGCGCCGCGCGACCATGACCGACGTGGCCAGGGAAGTCGGCGTGACGGCGAAGACCGTCTCCAGGGTCGTCAACGACGAGGGCCCGGTGTCGGAGGAGACCCGCGCGCGCGTCCTCGCGGCCATGACCCGGCTCGGGTTCCAGCCCAACCTGATGGCCCGCAACATGCGGGTCGGCGCGCGCGACTCCACGATCGGGCTGGTCATCCCCGACATGGGCAACCCGTTCTTCGGCACCGTCGCGAGCGCCGTCGAGGCCGCCGTACGGCCCCGGGGCCTCACACTGATCGTCGGGTCCTCCGAGGAGACCCCGGAGCGGGAACGCTCCCTGATCTCCACCTTCCTGGCCAGGCGGGTGACCGCGCTGCTGGTGGTGCCCTCGGCCGGCGGCGACCACCGTCCGATGCGCACGGAACGGTCGGCGGGCCTGCCGCTGGTCTTCCTGGACCGGCCCGCGAACGGCCTCACCGCCGACGCGGTGGTCAGCTCCAACCGGGGCGGCGCGCGGGCCGGCGTCGCCCACCTGGTCGCGCACGGGCACCGGCGGGTCGCCTTCGTCGGCGACGTGCCCGCGCTGTACACCCGGCGGGAACGTTTCCAGGGCTACCGGGACGCGCTGGCCGAGGCGGGCATCCCCTACGACCGGTCCCTGGTGGAGGTCGGGCACGACCACGAGGCCGCGGCGGCGGCGGTGGCCCGTGTGCTCGCCGGGCGTGACCCGGCCACCGCCGTCTTCGCGGCCAACAACTTCGCCTCGACCGGGGTCGTCCTCGGCCTGGCGAGCCTGCGCCGCCGCGACGTGGCCCTCGTCGGGTTCGACGACCTCCCCCTCGCCGAGGTGCTCGACCCTCCCCTGACCGTGATCGCGCAGGACCCGGCCGCGATCGGGCGGGCGGCGGCCGAGCTGCTCATCGCCCGCCTCAACGGAGACCGCTCCAGGGCCCAGGTCGTCACCGTCCCCACCCGCCTGATCGCCCGGGGCTCCGGCGAACTCCCCCTCGCTGACCCGTGACGGACCGGCGCGGCGACCGGCGGTCCCAGGCGCCACCCGGCCCCCTCGCCGCCGGCCGACCACGACAAACGGTGCCGATCAGGGGCAGACTGGGCGGGTGAACGACCTCTCCGCGACCGAGCGGACTCAGCACAGGCGGCTTCGGGAGCAGGGGCGGAGTGATCGCGAGGCCCTTTTCGAGGTGCTTCGCGAGGGGTTCGTCTGCCATCTGGGCGTGATCGTGGACGGGGCCCCGATGGTCGTGCCCACGGTCTACGGCTTCGACGCGGACCACATCTACGTCCACGGGTCCGTCGCGAGCCGCACCCTGACCGAGGGGTCCACCGTGTGCGTGACGATCACGCACGTGGACGGGCTCGTCCTGGCCAGGTCGGTGTTCGAGCACGGCGTCAACTACCGCAGCGCGATGATCTACGGTGTCCCGCGCCCGCTGGAGGGGGACGAGAAGCTGGCGGCGCTCCGATGCCTCACCGAGCACGCCGCCCCCGGCCAGTGGGACTACGCCAGGCGGCCGGACCGCAAGGAACTGGCCGCCACGACGATCCTCGCGGTCTCCCTGAAGGAGGCGTCGGTCAAGGTGCGGGAGGGCATGCCGGACGACGCCGACGACCCGCACGACGTGTGGGCGGGCGTGCTGCCGCTGACCCGCTCGTGGCGGCCCCCGGTGACCGACCCGCAGGCCCGCCGCCCCCTCCCCACCCACATACGGGACCGCACCGGACGGCCCTTCTAGCGCTTCCGGCCCCGGCCGTGTCTCAGAAGGACGTGGCGACGTCCTGGGCGCGCTCGGCGGAGCGCTTGCGGGCCAGGTCGTGGTCGCCGGTCAGGGTCGGGTGGTGGTGGATCTCCTGGATGTCGGAGACGCCCGCCCAGCGCAGCCAGCCGCCGAAGAACGTGGACTGGTGGTCGGCGCCGAAGGCGGGCGCGAGACCCGGCCCCCACACCGCGCTGGTGTAGATCACCGCCGCCCGCTTGCCGGTGAGCAGGGACTCGTAGCCGGTCTCGGGGTGCACGTCGAAGATCAGTCCGGGCTGGCTGACGACGTCGACGAACTGCTTGAGCTTGTAGGGCACGCCCGAGTTCCACATGGGGACGCTGAAGAGGTAGCGGTCGTAGGCGTCGAAGCGCCGGAAGGTCGCGACGGCGGCGTCCCAGGCCTCGGCCTGCTCCCCCACGGGCGTGCCGCCGCCGAACACGGTCATCTTGGCCGAGGCGGCGGCCGGGCCGAACTCGGGGAGCGAGCCGTCCCACAGGTCGAAGTGGTCGACCGTGTCCGCGGGGTGCGCCCGGCGGTAGGCGTCGAGGAACGTCTCGGCGATGTCCAGCGAGATCGAAGCGGTGCCCCGGGGCGAGGCGGAGATGTGCAGCAGCCGGCTCATGGCCATCCTCCTAGAAGTCTTTCCGGACCGCAGTCCGGATTCGCTTACGATGATACGGACCGTGGTCCGTTTAAACAAGCCGTCGGCGCCCCGAAGCGTGACCAGGCGCCGCCAGACGGCCGGGCGCGCAGAGGACCAGGCGCCGAAGCATGGCGAAGTGCCGCGAACCGGGAGGACGCGAAAGAACGAATGAGCCCCGGGCGGGGATCAGGGACGAGCTAGCGAGGGCCGGGGACGGCGGTCGCGGGCGGCTCGACGGAGGCACCGGAGCAGGCGTCGCCCGGTTCGTCCAGGTCGCTTTCGCAGGGAGCGGTCCCCCCGAGGCAGGGCCCGTCCGAAGACGACCCGGCCGGCTCCTCCGGGCACGCGTCGTCCAGGGCCCCGCAGTCGTCGTCCGGGACCGGGCCCGCGGTGGGAGGCCGGGAGGGTTCGGAGGCGTCCTGGACCAGGACGCCGATGACACGGCGGGCGATCGAGGTGTAGAGGTCGATCTCCCCGGAGGTGAGGACGTCGACGAAGAGGCGGCGCACGGTCTCGGCGTGACCGGGGGCGGCGGCCTCGATCGCGGCACGCCCCTCGGAGGTCAGCCTGATGACGATGCCGCGCGCGTCGGTCGGGCAATCCTCGCGGGCGACGAGCCCGCGCCGCTCCATGCGGCGGAGCTGGTGGGAGAGCCGGCTGCGGTCCCAGTCGATCGTCAGGCGGAGTTCACGCGCGCGCAGCAGCCCGCCGGGGGCCTCGGACAGCGGGACCAGGAGATGGTATTCGGCGACCGAGAGGCCGTGCTCGTTGAGCTGCGTTTCGATCGCGCTGTCGAGCCGGCGCCGCATCTCCTCGAAGGCGCGCCACATGAGCTGCTCGCGCTCATCCAGCCATCGCGTCTCCGTCATACCGCCCATCCTACCGAATGTTGACGCGTCAGCATCTTTCCATTAATTTGTTGATGCGTCAGCCATCTCGGTGCCACCCGTCCTCGGCGCACGGCCGACCGCATCCGCCCGAACATCCAAGGAGTGCCCCATGTCCACCACCACCCTCAGCCCCGAGATCACCGGCCAGTACCGGTTCGACACCGCGCACACCCGCCTCGGGTTCGTCGCCCGGCACGCGATGGTCACCAAGGTGTACGGCGCCTTCAACGAGTTCGAGGGCAACGCCTACCTCGACGCCGCCGACCCCTCCAAGTCGCACGCCGAAGTGGTGATCGAGGTCGCCAGCGTCGACACGCGCAACGAGCAGCGGGACGGCCACCTGCGCACCAACGACTTCTTCGACGCGCCCACCTACCCGAAGATCACCTTCAACAGCACCGCCGTCGAGCAGCTCGGCGCGGCGAGCTTCCGCGTGACCGGCGACCTGACGATCAAGGACGTCACCCGGCCGGTCAGCATCGACTTCGAGTACACCGGCTCGGCCAAGGACGCGTACGGCAACGAGCGCACCGGCTTCGAGGGCAGCACCGTCGTCAACCGCAAGGACTTCGGCATCAACTTCCACGCGGTGCTGGAGGCCGGCGGCGTCATGGTCTCTGACAAGATCACCCTGGAGTTCGACATCTCCGCCATCAAGGTCGTCCCCGAGGCCTGATCCCCCACCGCCGGCCCTCCCCGCCGGCGCCCGCCGGGCCTCATGTGCCCGTTCAGGCCGGCGCGTCCAGGTCGGCGTTGAGGTCGGCGCTCCAGGGTGTCACCCTGACCTGGGACGAAAGGGGCGCATATGGGGATCTTCCAGGAGGCGACCGCCGTACGGCGCGTGACGCCGGGCGGCGGTGAGTTCGCGGCGACGCTGGACCGGCAGTGGAGTGTCGGCGGCAAGTTGCACGGCGGGTACCTCCTCGCCGTACTCGGCCGGGCCGCGGGCGAGGCCTCCGGCGCGGCGCATCCGCACGTGACCGCCGTGAGCGGTTCCTTCCTCGCGCCGCCCGGCCCCGGCCCCGCCGAGGTGCTCGTGGAGACGCTGCGCGCGGGGAAGAGCGTGACGCAGGTCCGGGCACGGCTGGCCCAGGACGGGCGGCCGTGCGTGGAGGCGCTGATCGCGCTCGGCCTGCTCGACGAGTCCGGCCCCTGGTGGTCGGGCACGGAGCCCGTGGACCTGCCCGACGAGCAGGAGTGCGTCCGCACCCCTCCGGTGTCCCCCGGCGGCGACTTCGAGGTGCCGCTGATGGAGGTCGTCGAGCAGCGGCTCGACCCGGGCCATCTCGCCTTCACGGCGGGCGCCCCGTCGCGCCAGGGCGTCATCTCGGGCTACCAGCGGCTCGCGGACGGCACCGACTGGGACCCGCTCTCCCTGCTGGTCGCCCTCGACCCGGTCCCGCCGGTCTCCTACGACCTGGGCATCTCGGGCTGGGCACCGACCGTGCAGTTCACCGCGTACGTCCGCAGGCTTCCCGTGCCCGGCCCGGTCCGCGTGCGCATGCGGTCGCTGGACGTCAGCGGTGGCCGCATGGACGAGGTCGCGAACGCGTGGGACGCCAAGGGCCGCCTCGTCGCCCAGGCGAGCCAGCTCGCCGCCGTACGCGTCCCGGACGCGGGGTGACGGAAGCGGACTCGGGGTGACGGAGAGGGCGCGGGGTGACGGAGGCGGACGCGGGATGACGGCCGTGCACGCGCCCGGCGCCGGGTGACCCGGAAGCCGTGTCGTGCCAGGTGGCCGGTCGTCGCCGCGCGGGGCGAGTGCGCCGGGTGTGACGGCGAGGTATGCGAAACGGCCCGCTGGGCAAGACAGAGGTGTCCCCACTGTCAGCGAACCGGGAATTCCATATGACCCGAATTGCCGCTGTCCGCGGTGCCCTTCCTCCGAACCGCTACCCGCAAGCCGAGATCACGGACGCGTTCGCGCGCATTTGCCTTCCCCCCGGCGCCGACCGGCGGCTGCTCGATCGGCTGCACACCTCCGCCCGCGTCGAACACCGCAGCCTGGTACTACCGCTCGACCAGTACGCCAAACTGGACGGGTTCGGGATGTCCAACGAGATCTTCATCGACGCGGCCATCGAGCTGGGCACCGAGGCGGTGGGGACCGCCCTGGAGGCGGCCGGGCTGACCCCCGCCGACGTGGACCTGATCATGTTCACGTCGGTGACGGGCATCGCCGCGCCTTCGGTGGACGCCAGGCTGGCCGGCCGGCTCGGGCTGCGCCCGGACGTCAAGCGGGTGCCGGTGTTCGGGCTCGGCTGCGTCGCCGGCGCGGCGGGGATCGCCCGCCTCCACGACTACCTGCGCGGATGGCCGGAGCACGTCGCGGTCCTGCTGTCGGTCGAGCTGTGCTCCCTGACGTTGCAGCGCGGCGACGCCTCCCCCGTCAACCTGGTGGCCAGCGGGCTGTTCGGCGACGGCGCCGCGGCCGTGGTGGCGGTCGGGGCCGGACGGGCGGCGGCCGGCGGCGCGGCGGGCACCGGGCCGACCGTGGTCGCCACCCGCGGGCACCTCTACCCCGACTCCGAGGCGGTGATGGGCTGGGACGTCTCCGACAAGGGGTTCCGCGTCGTGCTCGACACCAGCGTCCCCGACGTCGTGCGTACCTACCTGGCCGACGACGTGAACGGGTTCCTCGCCGACCACGGGCTGACCTCCAAGGACGTGACCGCATGGGTGTGCCACCCGGGCGGCCCGAAGGTCCTGCACGCGGTCGCCGAGGCGCTCGACCTGCCGGACGGCGCGCTGGACCTCACGTGGCGGTCGCTGGCGGACATCGGCAACCTGTCCTCGTCCTCGGTGCTGCACGTCCTGCGCGACACGCTGGCCCTGCGCCCGCCGCCGCCGGGCACCCCGGGCGTGCTCATCGCGATGGGCCCCGGCTTCTGCTCCGAGCTCGTCCTGCTGCGCTGGTAGCGGCGACATGCCGTCGCCGTCCTCGGCTGTCGCTCTCATCGGCGGACCCGTATCGTCTCAGGGCATGTCGTCCTGGTACCTGATACTCGTCCTGCTCGTCGGCGTGGAACGTCTCGCCGAACTGGTGGTCGCGCGCCGGAACGCACGCTGGAGCCTCGATCGGGGAGGCCAGGTGTTCGGGCGCGGCCACTATCCCTGGATGGTCGCCCTGCACACCGGCCTGCTCGCCGCCTGCCTGCTGGAGCCCGTGCTTGCGGACCGCCCCTTCGTCGCGGCCCTGGGCTGGCCGATGCTCGGCCTGGTCGTCGCGGCCCAGGCCCTGCGCTGGTGGTGCATCACCTCACTCGGCCCGCAGTGGAACACTGAGGTCATCGTGGTGCCGGGCCTCACCCTGGTCAGGCGCGGGCCGTACCGGCTGCGGTGGCTGCGCCATCCGAACTACGTCGCGGTGGCGGTGGAGGGGGCGGCCCTGCCGCTGGTCCACAGCGCGTGGGTGACGGCGCTGACCTTCACGGTGCTCAACGCCGCGCTGATGGTGGTCCGCATCCGCTGCGAGGAGACGGCACTGGCCTCCCTGTCCGACGACCCAGGAACCGTCCCCGCGAGCGAGGCGAAGGCATGACCCACCGAGAACCGTCCGTCGTCCGGCCCCCGGTACGACCATGACCGGAACGACCGCGTGAACGGGGCGCGGGCGTGATCGACGTGCTGGTCGCGGGGGGCGGGCCCGCCGGGCTGGCGACCGCCGTGTACGCCGCGATGGCCGGCATGGAGGCGGTGGTGGTCGAGCCCCGGACCGGCCCGGTCGACAAGGCGTGCGGCGAGGGCCTGATGCCCAGCGGCGTGGCCGCCCTGCGGTCGCTCGGCGCGCGGGTGGAGGGGTGGCCGCTGCGCGGGATCAGCTATCTGGACGAGCGGCACCACGCCCAGGCGCTGTTCCGCGAGGGGACCGGCCTCGGCGTGCGCCGTACGACCCTGCACGCCGCCCTGGCCGAACGCGCGTCCGAGGTGGGGGTGAAGGTCGTCCACGGGCGGGTCGGCGACGTACGGCAGCACACGGACTCGGTCGAGGCGGCCGGGATGCGTGCCCGGTGGCTGGTCGCCGCCGACGGGCTGCACTCCCCGCTGCGCGCCCTGCTCGGGCTGGAGCTGCCGAGCCGCGCCCCGCGCCGGTACGGGCTGCGCCGGCACTACCGGGTCGCCCCCTGGACGGACTTCGTCGAGGTGCACTGGGCGGCGCGCGGCGAGGCGTACGTGACCCCGGTGGGCGGTGACCTCGTCGGGGTCGCGGTGCTGAGCTCCGAACGCCAGGGCTACGACGAGCATCTCGCGGGGTTCCCTGGCCTGCTGGCCCGCCTGGAGGCGCCGGTCGCGACCTCGGTGCGCGGCGCCGGGCCGCTGCGGCAGCGGGTCCGCGGCCGCGTCGCGGGCAGGGTGCTGCTGGTCGGCGACGCCGCCGGGTACATGGACGCGCTCACCGGCGAGGGGGTGTCGCTCGGCCTGCTGTCGGCGCGGGCGCTGGTCGGCTGCCTGCGCGCCGGGCGTCCTGAGGCGTACGAGGGGGCGTGGCGCCGCCTGTCGTTCCGCCACCGCCTGCTGACCGGCGCCCTCCTTGCCGCCCGCCGCCATCCCGCCCCCGCCCGCCTCATCGTCCCCGCCGCCCACCACCTCCCCGCCCTCTTCACCACCACCGTCAACGCCCTGTCCTGAACGGTCCTCGCCTTCGGCTCGGGCGATTTTCTCCGCCTGACGGCTACTTGGGCCTAGCGCCCACCTCTGCCCCGAGCGTGCGTTCGACGTGCCGACCGCCGCACAAGGCGATGCCGAGGGAGAACGCGGCCGGAGCGGACGGGCCGGTAGGCCCTTGGAAAAACTGCCCGAGCCGAAGGCGAGGACCTTTTCACGGAGGCGCCGGGCCCGACGAAAGCGACCACCTGGCGAGGTACCGGATTCGGCCTGGTCAGCCGCCGCACAAGGCGCCGAATTCGCCGCACCCCCTCCCACCGCGTCGGCGCCGATCCAGACCAGCCCGGGGACCGGTAGGCGACCCAAGGCCGGGGCGAGGGAGAACGCGGCCGGAGCGGACGGGCCGGTAGGCCCTTGGAAAAACTGCCCGAGCCGAAGGCGAGGACCTTTTCACGGAGGCGCCAGGACAGATGAAAGCGGTCACCTGGCGGGGTGGGGGGTGGTTGGTGGGGGTGGGTCAGCGGGAGTCGAAGCGTTCGCGGCGGACGGTGACCTTTCTGCCCTTGACGGTGGTCTGGCGGAGGGCGGTGATGACCTCGTCGGTCGCGTTGTCGGGGACCTCGACCAGGGAGAAGCGGTCGGCGATCTCGATGGCGCCGATGTCGCGCCCGCTGAGCCGTGACTCGTTGGCGATGGCGCCGACCAGGTCCTGCGGCCGGACACCGGCGCTGCGGCCCGCGCCGATGAAGATGCGGGTCATCCCGCCGGAGGGCCCGCGCCCGCGCCGGTCGTCGCGCGCCGGGGGCTCGCGGCGCGCGCGCCCGTCGCGGCCCTCGCGCTCGGTGCGCAGCGGCACCTCGGGGATCTCCTCCTCGTCGGCGGCGGCCCCGCTGGCCTCGTGGGCGAGCTTCACGGCCGCCATCGCGATCTCGACGAGGTCGAACTCGTCGGCGAGGGTGTCGACGACGACCCGGAAGTGCTCCAGGTCGTCCTCCAGGATGCTCTCCTCCAGCGCGGAGCGGGTCAGCTCCAGCCGGCGGGCCCGCAGGTCGGCGACGGTCGGGACCTTCTCGACGGTGATCCTGCTCTTGGTGACCCGCTCGATGGTCTTGAGCATGCGGTGTTCCCTGGGCTCGGCCAGGGTGATGGCGACGCCTTCGCGCCCGGCCCGCCCGACCCTGCCGATGCGGTGGACGTAGGACTCGGGGGCGGAGGGGACGTTGTAGTTGACGACGTGGGTGAGCTGCTCGATGTCGAGCCCCCGCGCGGCCACGTCGGTGGCCACCAGCAGGTCGGCCGTGCCGCTGCGCAGCCGCGCCATGACGCGGTCGCGCTGTTCCTGGCCCATGCCGCCGTGCAGCGCCTCGGCGCGGTAGCCGCGCCCGTTCATGGTCTCGGTGAGCTGGTCGACCTCTTCGCGGGTGCGGCAGAACACGATGGCCGCCTCGGGGGCCTCGACGTCCAGCACCCGCCCGAGCGCCGTCGGCTTGTACGCCCGGGGCACCACGTATGCGCTCTGGCGCACGCGCGGGGACTCGCCGGGGGCGTCGGTCTCGCGCTCGATCTGGATGCGCACGGGGTCGTTGAGGTGCTGGCGGGCGATGGAGTTGATGCGCGGCGGCATCGTGGCGGAGAACAGGACGGTCTGCCGCTTCTCGGGGGTCTCCTGGAGGATGGCCTCGATGTCGTCGGCGAACCCCATGTCGAGCATCTCGTCGGCCTCGTCGAGGACGACGATGCGCAGGGCGTCGAGCTGGAGGGTCTTGCGGCCGATGTGGTCCAGGGCACGGCCCGGTGTGGCGACGACGACGTCGACCCCGCGTTGCAGCTCCCTGAGCTGGCGCCCGATCGGCTGCCCGCCGTAGATGGGCAGGACGCGGGCGCCGAGTTCGCGGCCGTAGCGGTGGATGGCCTCGGAGACCTGGACGGCGAGCTCGCGCGTGGGCACGAGGACGAGGGCCATCGGCGACCCGGGGCCGCCGCCCGCCGGCATGGCCTGCAGGATGGGGAGGGCGAAGGCGGCCGTCTTGCCGGTGCCGGTCGCGGCCTGCCCGAGCAGGTCGCGGCCCTCCACCAGGGGCGGGATCGCCTCGCGCTGGATCGGCGTCGGCTCTTCGTACCCGAGACCGGACAGGGCGCGAAGGAGCTCGGGACGCAGGCCCAGGTCAGCGAAGCCTGAAGTGTCTTCGGTGGCGTTGGGGGTCATTATCGAGCTCCTCGTTGACGGACGGACATGGATCGCTGTCGACACCATGTTCCACTGCCGCGGCGTGTCTCCCGTCCGCCGGGGCCCCCGGCCGGCGCGTTTCCCGCCCCGGCCCGGTGCCTTTGGGCGCACGAGGATCACTCCCGGGTTCGGGAGTGGTCGTTTCACGCTTGCGGGAGAGGAAAGTTTACTTCAGACCGCCGACCCGCCGACCACACGCCGTCCTCACCCCTATCCGGATGACCTCGCTCTACTCCTGTGGTCCCGCGGAGACCGGCTCCGCGGCGGCTCCCGCCGTCCGGCCGGGCCGCGCCCGGACGGACCCGCGCCCGGAGCGGACCGCCCCCGGAAGGCCGCTGGTATAGGCCACGCGCATGAAACCGCAGGCGGGACGATCCTCACAAAACGGGACTTACGCTTTTCGCAACTAAAGTCCCGAAAAGTCGAGCTAAAGACTAGACGATAGTGACGAAAGAACTTAGAGTCACGGCGAAAGAGCTCCGGAGGATACAGAGCCGTAATTTTCCGGAAACAGCGCGGAGGTGTTGCGCGATGGTCCTGGTCACGAGTGTCCGCGGGCCCGTGCGGCGCCGCCGTCCTTCCGAAGGAAGGACGCGGGTGCCCGCCCCGCGCCCCGCCCGGCGCCCGGCGCCGGCCTCGCCCGCTCCCCCCATCCCTGACCTGAGCGCCGTCCCGGCCGGGTGTCCGCCGGCCTGACGGCCCCCCTGATCACCGCCCCGGCGCGCGTAACCCCCCAAACGCGCGCCGGGTCGGTCAGCCACGCCCAGGCCGGCCCGCCTGGGCGCCACCCCCCAGGCACCGGAAGGGCTTCCACGTGCACGACAGAAGCAGACGAACACTCAGGGTGGCACTGTCCGCCCTCCTGGCGACCGGCGGGACGGCGTTCGTCCTCGCCGCCGGCGCCCCGGCCGCGAACGCCGTCGTCGTGAACCCGGCCGACTACCAGCAGGTGACCCTGGCCAAGGGCGTCGAGGAGGCCGGCGAGCCGATGTCGCTCGCCGTGCTGCCGGACCGCTCTGTCGTCCACACCGCGCGCGACGGCACGCTCCGGCGCACCGACGCGGCGGGCACCACCGCCGTGGTCGGCAAGCTGGCGGTGTACAACCACGACGAGGAGGGGCTGCAGGGCGTCGGCGTGGACCCCGCCTTCGCCACCAACCGGCGCATCTACCTGTACTACGCGCCCCCGCTGACCACCCCGGCCGGCGACGCCCCCGCCACCGGTTCCGACTGGTCGGCGTGGCAGGGCGTCAACCGGCTGTCCCGCTTCACCCTCACCGCGGACTGGAAGATCCAGTCGGGCAGCGAGGTGAAGATCCTGGACGTGGCGGCCGACCGGGGCATCTGCTGCCACGTCGGCGGCGACATCGACTTCGACGCGGCCGGCAACCTGTACCTGAGCACGGGTGACGACTCCAACCCGTTCGACTCCGACGGGTACGACCCGATCGACGAGCGCGCCAACCGCAACCCCGCCTACGACGCGCAGCGCACCTCGGCCAACACCAACGACCTGCGCGGCAAGGTGCTGCGCGTCAAGGTGAACGACAACGGGACCTACTCGATCCCCTCGGGGAACATGTTCGCGCCCGGCACGGCGGCCACCCGGCCCGAGATCTACGCGATGGGCTTCCGCAACCCGTTCAGGTTGAGCGTGGACAAGGCCACCGGCGTCGTCTACCTCGGCGACTACGGCCCTGACGCGGGCGCCGCCAGCGCCACCCGGGGCCCGGGCGGCCAGGTGGAGTTCAACCGGATCACCGGTCCGGGCTTCTACGGCTGGCCGTACTGCACCGGTGACAACACCACCGCCGAGACCTACAACGAGTACGACTTCGCCACCGGTACCTCCGGGGCCAAGTACAACTGCGCGGCGGGGCCGGCGAACAACTCGTTCCGCAACACCGGCAGGCCCACGCTGCCGGCGCCGAAGGCGGCCTGGATCAAGTACGGCGGCGACTCCGGTTCACCGCCGGAGTTCGGCGGCGGCTCCGAGTCGCCCATGGGCGGGCCGGTCTACCACTACGACGCCGCGCTGAACTCCCCCGTGAAGTTCCCCCAGGCGCTGGACGGGGTGTTCTTCGCCGGCGAGTTCGGCAGGGGATGGATCAAGACGGTCGAGGTCGGGTCGAACGGGTCGCGCGGCGCGATCGGCGCGTTCCCGTTCAGCGGCAAGCAGGTCATGGACATGGCGTTCGGCCCCGACGGCGCGCTGTACGTCCTGGACTACGGCACCGGCTACTTCGGCGGCGACGCCAACTCGGCCCTGTACCGCATCGAGTACATCGCCGGCGGCAACCGGGCGCCGACCGCGAAGGCCGCGGCCGACCGCACCTCGGGCCAGCCGCCGCTGACGGTGAACTTCTCCTCGGCCGGCTCCTCCGACCCCGAGGGCGGCCCGCTGACCTACGCGTGGGCCTTCGGCGACGGCGGCACCTCGACCGCGGCCAACCCCTCGCACGCCTACACGACCGCCGGCTCCCGCACCGCCACGCTGACGGTCACCGACAACCAGGGCGCGACCGGCACGGCGAGCGTGATCGTGACGGTGGGCAACACCGCGCCGTCCGTCACGTTCACCTCGCCGAAGAACGGCCAGCTGTTCACCTTCGGCGACACGGTCTCGTACGCGGTGACGGTCACCGACCCCGAGGACGGTGCCGTCGACTGCTCGAAGGTCACGGTGACGTACCTGCTGGGCCATGACCAGCACGCCCACGCGATGACCTCCAAGACCGGCTGCTCGGGCACGATCACGACGCAGGTCGACGGCGAGCACTCCACCGACGCCAACACCTTCGGCGTCCTGGCCGCCGACTACACCGACGCGGGCGGCCTGAAGGGGACGGCGCAGGCGACCCTGCAGCCGCGCCACCGCCAGGCCGAGCACTACGGTTCCTCCTCCGGGGTGGACCAGATCACCCACGCGGGCGCCGAGGGCGGCAAGACCGTCGGCAACATCGAGAACGGTGACTGGATCGCGTTCCAGCCCTACCTGCTGGAAGGCGCCACCTCCCTCACCGCGCGGGTCTCGTCCGCGGGCGTGGGCGGCACGCTGGAGGTGCGGGCCGGGTCCGCCACGGGCACCCTGCTCGGCTCGGTGGCGGTGCCGGTGACGGGCGGCTGGGAGACGTTCCAGAACGTCACCGCGAACCTGTCGAACGGTCCGGCCGCCACCACGACGCTGTACCTGGTGTTCAAGGGCGGTGCCGGGGCGCTGTACGACCTCGACGCCTTCACCCTGGCCGCCGCGGCGTCGCGCACCGGTCCGGTGAAGGGGCTGGCGGGCAAGTGCCTGGACGTCGCGGGCGCCGCCACCACCGACGGCACCCAGGTCCAGCTGTACGGCTGCAACGGCACCGCCGCCCAGACCTGGACCGTCACCGGCCAAGTGCTCAAGGCCCTCGGCAAATGCCTGGACGTCGCCGGAGGCGCCACCGCCAACGGCACCAAGGTCCAGATCTGGACCTGCAACGGCTCCGCCGCCCAGAACTGGGCCGCCCAAAGCGACGGCACCCTGCGCAACCCCCAGTCCGCCAGATGCCTGGACGTGACCGGAGCGAGCACCGCCGACGCCACCCCGATCGCCATCCGGGACTGCGGCACCGGCGCCGGCCAGAAGTGGACCCTGCCCTGACCCCGGTGTCTCCGGTGCGCGGCCCCCGCGCACCGGAGACCCTCTGGCGTCCATCACCACCCAAGGAGGGAACGCAAGGTGCGAAACCTACTGCGCCGGGGACTGACCCTGGCCGCGGCGGCCCTGGCGATGATCGCAGGAGCCGGAACCGGAGCCGGTCAGGCCACGGCGGCCGACACCGCCTACAAGGTGCTCGTGTTCTCCAAGACGGCGGCGTTCCGGCACGACTCGATACCGGCGGGGATCCAGGCCATCCGTGACCTGGGCGCGTCCGCCAACTTCACCGTCGACGCGACCGAGGACGGCAACGCGTTCACCACCGCCAACCTCGGCCAGTACGCGGCGGTGGTCTTCCTCAGCACCACCGGCGACGTGCTCAACGCCGCGCAGCAGACCGCGTTCGAGTCCTACGTCGCCTCGGGCAAGGGCTTCGTCGGCGTCCACGCGGCGGCCGACACCGAGTACGACTGGCCGTTCTACGGCCAGCTCGTCGGAGCGTGGTTCTCCTCGCATCCGGCGATCCAGCCGGCCACCGTCAAGGTGGAGGACCGGGCGCACGCCGGGACCGCGCACCTCGGCCAGAGCCTGACGCGCACCGACGAGTGGTACAACTACCGGACCAACCCGCGCACCACCGCGCACGTGCTCGCCACCCTCGACGAGTCGTCGTACTCCGGCGGCACGATGAGCGGCGACCACCCCACCACCTGGTGCAAGGCCTACGGCGGCGGGCGGTCGTTCTACACCGGCGGCGGCCACACCATCGAGTCGTACGCGGAGAGCGGCTTCCGCGCGCAGCTCCTCGGCGGCATCCGGTACGCGGCGGGCAAGACCAGGGCCGACTGCCGGCCGGAGACCGGGTACACCAACCTGTACGACGGTTCGACGACCGGCTGGTCGCACGCGGGCCCGGGCGGGTTCGCCTCCGCGGACGCCACCCTGACCTCCTCCGGCGGCCTCGGCATGCTGTGGTACTCGGCCAAGGAGTTCCGCTCCTACTCGCTGAAGCTGGACTGGAAGCTGGCCGGCGACGACAACTCGGGGGTGTTCATCGGGTTCCCCGCGAGCGACGACCCCTGGTCGGCGGTCGACAACGGCTACGAGATCCAGATCGACGCCACCGACACCCCCGACCACACCACCGGGTCGGTGTACGGGTTCAAGTCGGCCGACCTGGCCGCCCGTGACGCGGCGCTGAACCCGCCCGGGGAGTGGAACACCTACGAGCTGCTGGTCGAGGGGGAGCGCGTCCAGATCCTGCTCAACGGGGTGAAGATCAACGACTTCACCAACACCGTGCCGGCGCGCAGCCTCCAGCAGGGGTACATCGGCATCCAGAACCACGGCGACGGCGACGACGCCGCGTTCCGGCACATCCGGATCAAGGAGCTCGGCGCGACGGGTGACCGGACCGTCGAGGCGGAGTCGTACACCACGGCCAGTGGCGCCTCGCCGTTCGACAAGCCCGGCGCGCACGGCGGCAGGACGCTCGGGTTCATCGACCCGGGTGACTGGTCGTCGTACGCGGGCACCGACCTGACCGGGGTGACCGCGCTCAGGGCGCGGGTCGTCTCCGGCGGGGCCGGCGGCGCGATCCAGGTCAGGACGGGCTCGGCCACCGGCACGGTGCTCGGGACGGTGAACGTGCCGAACACCGGGAGCTGGGAGACCTACGCCGACGTGCAGGGCTCCCTGACGGGCGTCCCCACGGGCGCCCAGACGCTGTTCCTGACCTACACCGGCACCGGGACCGGCCTGTTCGACCTGGACGACTTCACCCTGGTGAAGGGCACCCCGCCGGCGTCGCGCACCGGTCCGGTGAAGGGGCTGGCGGGCAAGTGCCTGGACGTCGCGGGCGCCGCCACCACCGACGGCACCCAGGTCCAGCTCTACGGCTGCAACGGCACCGGCGCCCAGACCTGGACCGTCACCGGCCAGGTGCTCAAAGCCCTAGGCAAATGCCTGGACGTCGCCGGAGGCGCCACCGCCAACGGCACCAAGGTCCAGATCTGGACGTGTAACGGCTCCGCCGCCCAGAACTGGGCCGCGCAAAGCGACGGCACCCTGCGCAACCCCCAGTCCGGCAGATGCCTGGACGTGACCGGAGCAAGCACCGCCGACGCCACCCCGGTCGCCATCCGGGACTGCGGCACCGGCGCCGGCCAGAAGTGGACCCTGCCCTAGGCGGGAGGCGGCCCGGCGGCGGGCGTGGTGCCCCCCGCCGGGCCGTGTGCCCGCGCGTCCCCGGTGCGGAACCCCGCGCCGGGGACGCGGCGGGCGGTGTCGGTGGACGGCCGTCAGCGGTGGACGGCCTCCATGTGGCCGGGCGGGTAGCGGTCGCCGTGGGCGACGCCTGGCGGTGCCACGGCGTCGATGGCGGCCAGGTCGCCGGGGGTGAGGGTGATCTCGGCGGCGGCCGCGTTGGCCTCCAGGTAGGAGCGGCGCTTGGTGCCCGGGATGACCACGATGTCCTCACCTCTGGCGAGGACCCAGGCCAGCGCGAGCTGCGAGGACGTCACGCCCTTGGCGTCGGCCAGCACGCGGATGCGGTCGACCACGGCGAGATTGCGTGCGAAGTTCTCCTCCTGGAAACGCGGGTGGGTGGTGCGCCGCCGGTCCTCCTCCGACAGGTCGCCGGCGCTGCGGATGGTGCCGGTGAGAAAACCCCGGCCGAGCGGGCTGTAGGCGACGAAGCCGATGCCGAGTTCGCGGGTGGTGGCCAGGACGTCGTTCCCCTCGACGTCCCGGGTGAACAAGGAGTACTCGGTCTGCAGGGCCGTCAGGGGATGGACGGCGTGCGCGCGGCGGATGCTCTCGGGGGCCGCCTCCGAGATGCCGACATAGCGGATCTTGCCTTCGGCGACCAGGTCGGCGAGCGCGCCGAAGGTCTCCTCCACGGGGACTTCGGTGTCCACGCGGTGCTGGTAGTACAGGTCGACGTGCTCGACGCCGAGACGCTTGAGCGAGCCGTCGAGCGCCTCGCGAAGGTAGTCGGGGCGGCCGTTGACCCGGCCGGTGAGGCGTCCGTTCTCCACCTCGTTGCCGAACTTGGTGGCCAGCACGACCTCGTCGCGCCGGCCGGAGATCGCGCGTCCGACCAGTTCCTCGTTGGTCCAGGGGCCGTACATGTCGGAGGTGTCGAGGAAGGTGATCCCGAGGTCGAGCGCGCGGTGGACGGTGGCGATCGCCTCCGTCTCGTCCGCGGGACCGTAGGCCGAGCTCATGCCCATGCAGCCGAGTCCTTCGGTGGAGACCTGAAGTCCCTGGCCGCCCAGCCTGCGCTGTCGCATTGCTGAACTCCCTATGTAGATATGTCGACGGTCGTTGCCGTGCGGCGGGTGACGACCGCTTGGTCCGTCTTGATCACGATCTTCGCGTCTCACCCGCCTTCGCGCCATCACCGCTGCGCCCGCCCGCCCAAACGACCGCCAAAGGGCCCGCCAAATGGGACCCGCCGGCGAGGCGCGCGCGGGAGGATCGCCCTGCCGGGACGCGCGGAAGGGAGGTACGGCCGCCGCCTGTGCCAAGGCGGCGGCCGTACCCTGTGTGGACGCCGGTGGTCGGACGCGCGCCGCGGGGGCTCGCGGACCTGTCTGATGCTCAAGTGCCCGCTAGCAGTACTGCGCGGCCTTTCCGATGATGCGATAGACGCAGTCGGAGTACTCCAGGAAGCGAAGGACCGCCTCCTTGTTGCGCGTGGTCTGGGTCACGATCTGCTCGTCGGGCGGGTAGAAGCCCGGTGACCCGTTCCTCGGGTACATCTCGAAGGTGTAGCTGAAGATCTTGTAGGTGGCCCACATCCAGTCGTCGATGGAACCGTCGGTGATGTACAGGTCGCTGGCCTGCTGGGCGGTGTAGCTGTTGGTGCCCGCCATGTTCCGGCCCAGCGCGGCGAAGGCGTCGTGGTCGTCCTGGGTGAGGCCGGTCGCGATGTCGTCGTAGGTGTAGCCGTAGGGCCACAGGATCAGCTCGCCGTAGGTGTGGAAGTCGATGTTGGACTTGATCTGCTGCCTGCCGCCGACGACCCTGCCGCGCACGAAGTCGGCGACCGCCCGCACCTCGGGCGCGGACTCGGCGGACGCGCCTCGGTAGGTCTCACTGGACCTGGTGCCCGAGGAGCCGCCGCAGCAGCCCCAGCGGTAGGCCCAGTTGCGGTTGAGGTCGGTGCCCACGGCGGTGGACCCGGAGTTGGGCTGCCGGTTCTTGCGCCAGGAGCGGTAGGAGCCGGTGGCGATGTCGTACTCGCCGCCGTCGGGGTTGAGGTCCGGCATGATCCAGATCTCCCGCGAGTTCACCAGGGCGGCGATCCTGCTGTCGGAGGCGTAGCCGGTGGTGAGCAGGTTGAGCAGGTAGATCGCCATCTCGACGGTCAGGTGCTCGCGGGCGTGCTGGTGGGCGGTGAACAGCACCTCGGGCTCGTTCTCGTCGGTCGCGACGTTGTCGCTGATCTTGACGGCGATGAGGTCGCGCCCGCCGTAGGAGGTGCCGTAGCTGTACTTCCTGGCGATGGACGGGTAGGTGGCGGCCACCTGGTTCACCAGCGTGGTCAGCTCCGCGTAGTTGTGGTACGCGGAGTCGGCCGAGGGGAAGTCCTGCGGCCGGGGCAGTGTCGGGGACAGCGGGCGGGGGATGCGCGTGACCGTGTAGCCGAGCCGTTTGATCTCGGCGACCTCGGCGTCGGAGGCCGTCACCACCACCGACGCGGCGGCCACCTCGTCGATCGCGGCGCCGGTGGCCGCGACGGCGGTCCGCTGCTGCGCGGTGGCCGGGCCTTCGACGCGGTACTGGTTGTTCGGGGGCGGCTCCGCCGAGGCACCGACCCCGGGGATCCCGCTCGCGCACAGCAGCGCGAGGATCGCGAACACGACGAGCAGACGAGCTCTCACCTGTTCCTCCCTCGGGCGCGCGCTCGTGGAATGTCGCGCGCCTCCCCTGAGAGTCAGGTCCATGGTCCGAACTTAGAAGGCCCAAATTTCCTGACTTGTACGACACGCGACTTCTGGGCGTAGATCGGGCACTGAAGGGATAAGGATGATTAATGTCCGTACTGGGGGTAACTCACTTGCCGACCGCATCCGGCGGCCGGAACCACTCCCCCGCGACATCGACCTCCCAAGGAGAACCCCCATGGCCCTCCCCGTACTCACCGCCGAGCAGCGCCAGGCGGCACTGGTCAAGGCCACCGAGGCCCGCCAGGCGCGCGCCGCCCTCCTCGCCCGGCTGAAGACCGGAGAGCTCACGCTGGCCGAGCTGCTGAAGCGTGAGGACGACACCGCCAAGAAGATCAAGGTCTCGCAGGCCCTGCGCGCCCTGTCCGGCATCGGCCCGACCAAGGCCGCCGCGCTGATGGAGCGCGCGGGCGTCGACGACAAGCGGCGCATCGGCGGCCTGGGCGTGCAGCAGCGTCGCAAGCTCGTCGACGCCGTCTCCCCCTGAGGCCGCCCTCCGGGCGTCGGCACGGCGGCGGGCAGGATGGACGGGGTCGTCCCGCCGCCAGCCGATCATCGGAGGACCCGAGCCGTTTTCCCCGGGGTCGCGAACGCATAGTCTCCCAATAACGACATCGCTGCGGGAGGCGACCTTTGAGCAAGCTCACGGAAGACGAGCGCAGGGACCTGGCGGACATCCTGGCCAGCCCCGAGCTCAACGATCCCCGAGTACACGCCGACCGCGAGGTCGGCCAGCAACTGGCCGACTTCTTCCGCAAGGACATGCCCGACGTGGACGAGGTGGTCATCGGGCGGGTCTTCCTGCGCACCGCTGTGACCATGACCCAGCTGGGCGACGCGGGAATGCCGCTGGAGCAGATCGCGAACATCTTCACGCTGAGCGCCCTCGACCTGACGGCCCTGGAACTCGCGCGCGAGACGGGCCCGACCACCCCGGAAGACTAGGCCCGCGGGCCCCTGGAACGGCGGAACGCCTGGCCCCCGGGAGGTCCCCGGGGGCCAGGCGCTCAGGTTCGGTCACGCCAAGGACTTAGCGGACAACCTTCACATAGTCGGTTGCCGACGACCCTGACAGGCCGCGCGAGCCCTCGAAGACGACCTTCCAGGTGCCGGACCAGTACGCCGGGATCTTCGTGTAGAAGCTCCCGTCCGGGTTGGTCTCGATGGAGTCGACGTACTGCCACTTGCCGCCGTGGGCCGGGTGGAAGTACACCTTCAGCTTCTGCCAGCCGAGGTTGTGCCAGCTGTGCCAGCGGGAGTCGTCATGGCACCGGCTGCCGCCCACCACGTAGGCGTCGCCGTTCCACCACCAGTCGCCGTAGCAGCGCGCCACGTCAAGGTCGCCTCGGAGCGTGAGCTTGTGGTTCTTCTTGACGGGCTCAGGGCCGGCGTCGAAGGCGAGCCGCGTCGCGCGCGGGCCGCGGTGACGGTCCTGAACGACCTTCACGAAGAAGGAGGACTTGGCCTTGACGACCGTGCCGTCCTCACCGGTGGCCTCGACGAAGACGAGCCACTTCCCGGCCGGATCGTGCCGGTCGAGAACGATCGTCTTGTCCCAGGTCTTGTACTCGTCGCCGCTGGACGACTTCGCGGCTCCCGGGCAGGGGTTGCAGTCGGGCTGCCCACCCTGTCCGGTCGGCTCGAAGTCGAACTTCACGTCCTTGGCGTTGACGGTACCGACCGTGGCCGTGACCGCGACGTGATCGCCTCCGCGGATGACCACGGAGTTCGGGGTCACCTTCACGGACTCGATGCTGACCGCGGTACCCGGCGCCGTATCGGCCAGCGCCGGCGCCGCCATGGAGAGCGCCGAAGCGCCCATGGCGGCCGCTACCAGGGCGGTAGCGATGCGTTTCATCATGCGGACTTCCTCTCCCCGTAGAGAAAGGCATCCCAGGTTGAGGGTGTGCCTACGTCGTAGACGCTTTGATGGCCGCAAAAGTTGCCAGCAAACACCCAGAAAATAATTACAAATTGGACACTTCGCCCGGCACTTCGCCGGGATTTATATCCATTTGTCCTAGTTTCTAGTTATATGTCGAGCTGAGGTGGATACGTCGGCGTAATGGCGGGTGCCGGGATAGACGACGCGCCATGTGCCGCGCGCCCGCCTCACCCGCCGGGCGAAGTCGCCGTCCCCATTGGTCCTGGTCGTGGCCACCTTCTTCCACCGCCCTTTGGCGTGCTTTCTGAACTGCAAGGTGACGCGTTGCCGGGGGAACGTCCAATAGTCGAACCTGCCGGTCGGGTCCACCCGCATGAGCGTCCCGGTCACCCGCACGGCGTGGGCGCGCCGTTTCGCGCGGGTCACCCGGACCCGGCTGAACGTGGTCGCCTTCCTGAACAGGAACGTGGCGGTCGCCGTCGCGCGGGCGCCCCGGGCGTTCCTGGCGGTCGCGACGGCCCGCCACCGGCCCGCCGGGTACCACCGGGTGAGTCCCACGGGAGGGTTGAACCGCCAGATCTCCCAGTCCGGCCCGGATCCGCCCGCCGCGCCGCCGGGCGCGCGCATGCGGCGGCGCCCGCCGGGCTCCACCCGCAGCGTGACGCCCCGGGGGCCCGACGCCCCCCGGGCGACCACCTCGACCACCAGCCGTACCGCGCCCTTGGGCCCGGCCACCGGGGCCCCGGGCCTGACCTTCACCGACCGGATCGCGGGCCGGTCCGGTACCGGACCGGACTCCGCGTACCCGGCGGCGGACCAGGGCGACGGCGCCAGGACCGCGAACGCGGCCAGCACCGCCGCCGACGACGCGAGCGAACCTCTGATGGTCATGGCCTGGAGGCTAGGCACCCAGGGGTAAACGACCCGGGGCCGACACGCTCCGGCCCCGGCAAAGCACCGCGCGGATCAGCCCTGGTACATCTCGTCGATCTCCCCGGCGTACCTGGCGTGGATGACGCGCCGCTTGAGCTTGAGGCTCGGGGTGAGCTCCGCGCTCTCGGCGGTCCACTCGACCGGGAGCAGCCGCCACTTCTTGACCTGCTGCACGCGGGCGAGCTTCTCGTTGGCGGCGGCCACGGCCGCCTCGATCTCCTTGACCACGTCAGGGTGGCCGGTCAGGTCGGCCAGGGAGGTGAAGTCGATGCCCCGGCCGAGCGCCCACACCGGCGCCACCTCGCCGTCGAGGGTGAGGATCGCCACGATGTAGGGCCGGCGGTCGCCGTAGACGAGCGCCTGGCCGATGAGGGGGTGCTCCTTGAGGAAGTTCTCGGTGTTGGCGGGTGAGATGTTCTCTCCCCCGGCGGTGATGATGAGCTCCTTCTTGCGGTCGACGATGCGAACGAAGCCGTCCTCGTCCAGGGAGCCGACGTCGCCGGTGTGCAGCCAGCCGTCCTCGTCGAGGAGCTCGGCGGTGGCCTCGGGACGGTTCAGGTAGCCGGAGGTGTTCGCCGGGCTGCGCGTGATGATCTCGCCGTCGTCGGCGATGCGCACCTCGACGCCCGGGCCCGGGCGGCCGACCGTGCCGAGCTTGTACACCTCGGTGCTGTTGGCGGTGAACGCCCCGCTCGTCTCGGTCATCCCGTACACGTCCAGCACCTTCAGCCCGAACCCGGCGAAGAAGCGCTGCACCTCGATGGGCATCGGCGCGGCGGCGGTGGCCAGCCAGCGCGCGTTCTCCAGGCCGATCAGCGACCGGATGACCGACAGCAGGGCGGCGTCGGCGCGCTCGTAGGCGGCGACGACCTCGGGGGAGGGCTCCTGCCCGTACTGCGAGCCCTCGACGTAGGCGAGCCCGGCGGCCATGCAGGCGCGGACGTTCTCCTGCTGCTCCTCCGGCTGGGTGCTGAGCAGGGCCTGCAGGCGGGCCATCATCTTCTCGTACACCCTCGGCACGCCGAAGAACAGCATCGGCTTGACCTGGCCGAGCACGGTGCCGAGCTGGGCGAGGTCGGTGCAGAAGTGGATGTGGGAGACCTTGAACACCGGCAGGTACATGCTCAGCACGCGCTCGGCGACGTGGGCGTAGGTGAGGTAGGAGATCTGCGCGCCGTGCGTCGGGACGTCGGTCATGCGGTCGGTGGCGACGACCTCGAAGAAGATGTTGGTGTGGGTCAGCGGCACGCCCTTGGGGTTGCCGGTGGTCCCGGAGGTGTACAGCACCGTCAGCACGTCGTCGGCGTCGACGGCGGCGGCGCGCGCCTCCACGGCGGCGGGGTCGGCGGCCAGCGCGCTCTCGCCGAGGGCCAGGAAGTCGTCCCAGCTCATGAACAGGTCGTCGTCGGGCGCGTCGGAGAGCAGGATCACCTTGCGCAGGTCGGGCAGCTCGCCGAGGATCGGCTCCCAGCGCGCGAGGTCGGCGGCGCTCCCGAGCACCACGACGCGGGCTTTGACGTCCTTGGCGACGAAGGCGACCTGGTCGGGGGCGAAGGTGGCGTACACCGAGCACGCCACGCCGCCGGCGTGGACGGCGCCGAGGTCGGCGAGCACGTGCTCGCTGCGGTTGACCATCATCAGGGCGACGGCCTCGCCCGGCTCCAGGCCGAGGGCCGCGTACCCGGCGGCGATGGCGAGCACCCGCCGGCGGGCCTCGCCGTAGGTGATGGTGGTCCAGCCGTCCTCGTCGGGGTCGGAGTAGGCGGGTGAGTCGGGGAAGCGCTCCGCCGTGAGCTTGAGCTGTCCGCAGATGGTCTGACCGGCGATCTCCCGCTCGATCTCGGACCGTTCGGCGAGGACCCGGGGGTCGGCCATATCACGCCTCCAGAAAGTGACCACTTGCACGAGTGGGCATGCATCGCACCACAGGCGGATCACCGGAGACAACCCCTCAGAAGTGAGAACACCGGCCGCGCTTGCCCCGGGGAGGCGGTGGGCATGCAACCAACCACGGAACGTGATCGTTCCGGCACGGATCCGGTACGGGGGCACGGTTTCCCCGTGGACGGGACACGCATCGGGGCGGGACGGGCATCGGGGAACGGGGGCGCACCGGCATGGCCGGACGGGTCGGCTCGCGCGTGGGGGACGGGACGGTCTTCGGGCACCCGCGCGGCATCGTCACGCTCTTCCTCACCGAGATGTGGGAGCGGTTCAGCTTCTACGGGCTGCGCGCCATCCTGTTCTTCTTCCTCGCCGCCACCGCCGCGGGCGGCGGGATCGGGCTGCCCAAGCCGACCGCCACCGCCGTCGTCGGCGTCTACGGGGCGCTGGTCTACCTGCTGGCGCTGCCGGGCGGCTGGGTCGCCGACCGGCTGCTCGGGGCGCGCAGGGCCGTGCTGGCCGGCGGCTCGGTCATCATGCTCGGCCACATCTGCATGGCCGTCCCGCTCAGGGGCGCCGGGCTGATCTGGCTCGGGCTCGCCCTGATCGTGGCCGGGACCGGGCTGCTGAAGCCGAACATCTCCACGATGGTCGGCCAGTTGTACCCCGAGGGCGAGAACGCCCGGCGCGACGCGGGGTTCTCCATCTTCTACCTGGGCATCAACCTCGGCGCCTTCGCCGCCCCCTACGTGGTCAGCAACCTCGCCAAGGACGGCCGCTGGCACCTCGGCTTCGGCGCCGCCGCGGTCGGCATGGCGATCGGCCTGACCCAGTACGTCCTCGGCGGGCGTCACCTGCGAGGCGTCGGGGAGATCCCCGGGCACCGGCTCACCTCCGAGGAGCGGCGGCACTTCGGGCGGGTCGTGCTGGCCGGCCTCGGTGTCGCGGTGGCGGCGATCGCGGTGTGGGCGGTCACCGGCACGCTGAACATCGACCGCTTCACCGTCGCGCTGACCGTGCTGACGATCCTGGTCCCGGTCGGCTACTTCGCCTACATCCTGCTCGGCAGCCACAACCTGACCCCCGAGGAACGGTCGCGGATGAAGGCCTACATCTGGCTGTTCGCCGCCGCAGCGATCTTCTGGATGATCTACGACCTGGCGCCGACCGTGCTGAACGACTTCGCGGCGGAGCGGACCGACCTGCGCGTCTTCGGGCATCCGATCACCGCCGCCACCACGCAGTCGTTCAACCCGCTGCTCATCATGATCTTCGTACCGGTCTTCGCCATGCTGTGGGTCAGGCTCGGCGCCCGGGTCGGCGCGGCCCAGAAGTTCGCCTTCGGCCTGTTCATGATCGGCGTGAGCTTCGTGGTCATGGCGCTCGCGGCCCAGATGGCCGAGACGCACCGGATCTCGGTGTGGTGGCTGTTCCTGGTCTACCTGGTCCAGGTGTTCGGCGAGCTGTCGCTGAGCCCGGTCGGCCTGTCGGTCACCGTCGAGCTGGCGCCGCGCGCGTTCAGGAGCCAGATGCTCGGCGTGTGGTACCTGTCGTTCGCGGTCGGCGACGCGGTCGGCGGGCAGACCGCGCGGCTGCTGAGGTACATGTCGCAGCCCGCGTACTTCCTCACCCTGGCCGTCATCGCCGTGGCCGCGTCCGCCGTCCTGCTCGCGTTCGCCCACCGGCTGCGCGTGCTGATGGGCGAGGAGCGCCCGCCCCCGCGCGCGGGGCGGGGCCGGGAGTGAGGTTCACAGCGTCGGGGTGACCGGTGCCCGGGCGCGCGGCGCGCGCGGGCCGAGGGAGGAGCCCATGGCCCGCACCGCGGCCAGTCGGCGGGCCGCTTCGGCCAGCGGGCGCGGCGGCATGCTGAACGGCAGGCGGAGGTAGCGCTCCAGGGTGCCGTCCACGCCGAACCACGGCCCCGGCGCGAGCCGCACGCCGTGCGCCGCCGCGGCGTCGGCGAGCGGCGTGGCGACCGGGGAGTCCAGCCGCACCCACAGCGAGCCGCCGCCGGGCGGCACGGTGAACCGCCACTCGGGCAGCTCCGCGCGGAGCACCTCCACCAGCGCGGACCTGGACGCCCCGAGGGTGCGGCGCCGCTCGGCCCTGGTCTCCTCGATGCGCCCGAACAGGTGGGCCACCACGAGCTGTTCGAACAGCGGCGCGGCGATGTCGACGGAGGCGCGCAGCGCGGCCAGCCGGGTGACCAGCGCCGCCGTGCCGCGGACCCAGCCGATGCGCAGGCCGCCCCACCACAGCTTGGAGGCCGACCCGATGCTGATGACCCGGGCGTCGGTGTCGAAGGCCGCGAGCGGGAGGGTGGCCGGCACCTCGTCGATGGCCAGCTCGGCCCAGCTCTCGTCGGCCACCAGGGTCGTGCAGTGGCGCCGCGCGGCGCAGGCCAGCTCCGCCCGGCCGGCGTCGGTCATGAGGTGGCCGGTCGGGTTCTGGAAGTCGGGGATGACGTAGGCGAGCCTGGCGGCCGACTGGCGCATGGCGGAGGTCATCAGGTCCAGGTGCCAGCCGTCGTCCTGGATGCCCACCGGCACGAGGCGGGCGCCGCGCAGGCGGGCGGCGTCCAGGGCGTGCGGGTAGGTCGGCGACTCCACCACCACCGGGTCGCCCTGGCCCGCCAGCAGCGTCATCACCAGGTGGATGGCGTGCTGCGCGCCCTGGGTGACCAGGATCTGCTCCGGCCGGGTGGCCAGGCCGCGCGCGCCGTAGCGTGCGGCGATGGCCTCGCGCAGGGACGGCAGGCCCACCGGGTCGTACCCCGGGCCGAGCGTGTAGCGCGGGTAGGCCTCGGTCGCGGCGGCGATCGCGTCCGGCAGCAGCCCGGTCGCGGCCGGGGCCGAGCAGTGCAGCGGGAACAGGCCGTCGTCGTCGGGGGCGAGCCACGGGTTCTCGGCGCCGACCGCCCCGGGCTCGGGCAGGGCCGTCCAGCTTCCCGCGCCCTGGCGGCTGTCGAGGTAGCCCTGCTCGCGCAGCCGGTCGTAGGCGGTGGTGACGGTGGTGCGGCTGACGCCGAGCGCCTCGGCGAGGTGGCGTTCGGCGGGCATCCGCACCCGTGTGGGCAACCGCCCGTCCAGGATCAGCGTGCGCACCGTGCCCGCCAGCGCCCGGTAGTAGGGGCGGGCGTCCCTCGGGATGTCGACGAGCCGGGCGAGCTGTGGCCCGCTGAGATAGCGCTCCATAAAGCCACTTTCTCCGATTGGCCCTTTAGTCGCAAGCCAATGCGGCCGACCATTGAAACCACTATGAGCGAACTCTCCCTCCCCCACGTCGCGTCCTTCCCCAACCGCCTGCTCCGCCTGTACGCCGGGCTGGCGTTGTACGGCGCCGGCATCGGGCTGCAGATCGAGTCCCGGCTCGGCAACGACCCCTGGGACGTCTTCCACCAGGGCCTGGCGGTCCGCACCGGGTGGTCGATCGGCACCTGGATCATCCTGGTCGGCGCCATCGTGATGGTCTTCTGGATCCCGCTGCGGCAGCGGCCCGGCATCGGGACGATCAGCAACATCGTGTTCCTCGGGCTGTTCGCCGACCTGACGATCTGGCTGGCGCCCACCCCGGAGAACCTGGTGGCGCGCTGGGTCTACCTGCTGGCCGCCGTGGTGTTCGTCGCCGCCGCGACCGGGCTGTACATCGGCGCCGGCATGGGCCCCGGGCCCCGGGACGGGCTGATGACCGGCCTGCACCGGCTCGGGTTGTCGATCCGCGTGGCCCGCACCCTGATCGAGCTGACCGTGCTCGCCACCGGCTGGCTGCTCGGCGGCACCGTCGGCGTCGGCACCGTCGTGTTCGCGCTCGCGATCGGGCCGCTCACCCAGTACTTCATGCCGCTGATGCGCCCCCGCGGCTGAGACCCCGCGCCCGCGGGCGGCGTCCCTCCAGGTGGCCGGACCGTAGTGTTCATCCGGGTGGCCGAACCGTACTAGCGTGACCGGCATGCGGATCGAGGACTACGCCATCATCGGCGACATGCAATCGGCGGCCCTCGTCGGGCGCGACGGTTCGATCGACTGGCTCTGCCTGCCCCGTTTCGACTCTCCCTCCTGCTTCGGCGCCCTGCTCGGGGGGGAGCGCAACGGCCACTGGTGGATCGGCCCGGCGGGCCCGGACCGCCGGCTCAGCACCCGGCGCCGCTACCGGGAGAACACCCTGGTCCTGGAGACCGAGTGGGACACCGAGGACGGCACGGTGCGGGTCACCGACTTCATGCCGCCCCGGCACGCCAACCCCGACCTGGTCCGCGTCGTCGAGTGCCTCGCCGGCAGCGTCGACATGGCCACGCAGATCCGCATCCGCTTCGACTACGGCCGCATCGTCCCGTGGGTCCGCCGCAACGACGGGTTGCTGCAGGCCATCGGCGGGCCCGACTCGGTCTGGCTGCACTCCCCCGTGCCGTTGCAGGGCGGCGACTACGCCCACCGCGCGTCGTTCCGCATGTCGGCGGGCGACCGGCTGTCCTTCGTGTTCACCTGGCACCCCTCCCACTCCCCCAAGCCCGAGCAGATCGACCCGATCAAGGAGCTCGAGGAGACCGACGCCATGTGGCGCGAGTGGGTCGGCCAGTGCAAGCCCCAGGCCGCCGAGCAGTGGCGCGAGGCGGTCATCCGCTCGCTGGTCACCCTCAAGGCGCTGACCTACGCCCCCACCGGCGGCATCGTGGCCGCCGCCACCACCTCGGTGCCCGAGGACCTCGGCGGCGGCCGCAACTGGGACTACCGCTACTGCTGGCTGCGCGACGCCACGATGACGCTCGACGCGCTCATCGGCGCCGGGTACGTCGAGGAGGCGCGCGACTGGCGCGAGTGGCTGCTGCGCGCGATCGCCGGCCGCCCGCAGGACCTGCAGATCATGTACGGGGTGGCGGGCGAGCGCCGCCTGCCAGAGATGGAGCTCCCGTGGCTGGACGGCTACGAGGACTCCCGCCCGGTGCGCATCGGCAACGCCGCCGTCGACCAGCTCCAGCTCGACGTCTACGGCGAGGTGATGAACTGCCTCTACCTGTCGCGGGTCTCTGGCCTGACGGCCACGTCGCGCACGTGGGCGATCCAGCGCTCGCTGATGGACTTCCTGGAGTCCCACTGGGACGAGCCCGACGAGGGGCTGTGGGAGGTGCGGGGGCCGCGCCGGCACTTCGTGCACTCCAAGGTGATGGCCTGGGTCGCCGTCGACCGGTCGATCCGCCAGATCGAGCGGTTCGGGCAGACCGGGCCGATCGAGCGCTGGCGGGTGCTGCGCGACCGCATCCACGCCGAGGTGATGCAGAAGGGCTTCGACCCGGCCCGCAACACCTTCACCCAGTCCTACGGCTCACGCGAGCTGGACGCGGCGCTGCTGCTGATCCCGCAGACGGGGTTCCTGCCCGCCGAGGACCCGCGCGTGGTCGGCACCATCGACGCCGTCGAGCGCGAGCTGATGTCCGACGACTTCGTGCTGCGCTACCCGATCGCCCAGCAGAACTCCGTCGACGGCCTGGCCGGCGGCGAGGGGGCGTTCCTGGCGTGCAGCTTCTGGCTGGCCGAGGCCCGGGCCATGATCGGCAGGCGGGACGAGGCGGTGGAGCTGTTCGAGAAGCTGCTGTCCCTGCGCAACGACGTCGGCCTGCTGTCGGAGGAGTACGACCCGCGCTACGGCCGCCTGGTGGGTAACTTCCCGCAGGCCTTCAGCCACGTGCCCCTGATCCACACCGCCCACACCCTGTCGCGCGACACGTGCAAGCCCCGCTACTCCGAGATGCTCGACTAGCCGCCCGCGGGCCGGCCCTGTCCCCGGAGACTGGGCCGGTCTCCCCGGTGGTCAGCGGTCCTGGGCGAGGTCGGCGAGCAGGCGGGCGAACTCGGGGGGCGGGGCGACGACCAGGCGGCGCTGGCCGTTCTGCATGACCAGGTCGGCCTGGATGCGGGTCAGCCGGCCGTGGTTCCACCAGTAGACGTGCGGGCTGAGGCCGTCCTCGCGCGAGCGGTACTCCCGGCGGGCGAACAGCCACAACCGCTCGATGGCCCGCATCACCGACAGGCCGTCGATGGGGTGGACGACCATCTCGCCTGGATGCGGCAGGGCCACCATCAGCCCGTCGGGGGAGACCAGCAGGTACTCCTCGATGCGGCGCAGGTGGACCGCGGCGCTGACCGTCGTCCCCGACATGACCCAGGCGGGGATCCCGTCGAGGTCGGCGCGCTCGGCCGACAGCCGCTCGTCGGCCAGCACGTTCTCCGCGGCCAGGTCCAGGGCCTGGGCCGGCGGGATGGGCCAGCAGAAGGCCTCCTCGGGCCGTACGGGGCGGCCGGAGACGGTGAGGATCTCGATCAGGTCGGAGCCGACGTGCCTGCCGATCAGCCGGGAGGCGTCCTCGACGGTGTCGGCCAGGACGAGCCGGGTGCGTAGCAGCGGGCGGATCTGGGTGAGGTCGCAGACGTCGGGCAGGTCGCCGGCGCGGGCCAGGGCACGGGACAGGTGGCCCGACACCAGGACCGGCCAGTCCTCGCGGGACCGGCGCCCGGCCTCACGGCGCAGGCCGGTGAGCCGCACGGTGACGCTCCTCGGCCCCGTCAGCGTGACCGAGGACCCGTCGGCGTCGAAGGCGCAGGAGTACCCGAGGGTGTCGGCGACCAGCGCGACCAGGGAGTCCAGGTCGACGTCCTCGATCGGGCGGCGCGGTGCGCCCGCCCGCCGATCTCGGTACCGCCTGAACCAGCCCACGCAGGCTCCCAACTACGGCCGTCTACCCCCGACCAGCGTTACAGTGCCGTAGCAGGATCGCGGAACAGGCAAGTCAAAGAGCACGATTCGGTATCAATGACCGCATCGGCTCCCATCCATGCCGTGAACTGTGGTGATCCATGCCCGATCGGCAGCCCGGCGATCATCGGCACGCCGAGCGGGGCCAGCCGCTCGATCAGCACCCCCATCGGCTCCCCGCAGTCCACCCACGAGCCGAGGACGATGCCGATGGCGCCGTTCAGGCAGCCGGCCTGGAGCAACTGGGTGATCATGCGGTCGACGCGGTACGGCTCCTCGCCGACGTCCTCCAGCAGCACGATGTGCCCCTGGGCGCGCATGGCGTGCGGGGTGCCGCACAGGGACGCGAGCAGCGTCAGGTTGCCGCCGGTGAGCGGGCCCTCGGCGTGGCCGGGCACGATCACCTGGTCACCGGCCACCGGCGTGGGCGTCTCCATCTCGAACAGCGACGTGCACAGGTGTTCCAGCGAGTCGCGCTCGGGCCCGCCGGCGGCGCCCAGGGTGCTGCACGCGGGCATCGGCCCGAAGCAGCTCGCCACGCCCAGCCGCACGGCGAAGGCCCGGTGCAGGGCGGTGATGTCGCTCGACCCGAGCAGGATCTTGGGACGGGCGGCCTCCATGGCGGCCCAGTCGAGCAGGTCGAGCAGGCGGGTGGCGCCGTAGCCGCCCCTGGCGCAGATCACCGCGCGCACGTCCGGGTCGCACCACGCGTCCTGCAGGTCCGCCGCCCGGCCGGCGTCCGATCCGGCGAGGTAGCCTCGGCGGTTGAGCACCCTCGGCATGACGACCACGTCCAGGCCGATCTCGGTGAGGATCTGGCGGCCGCCCGCGAGCAGGACCGGGTCGACGGGGCCGGAGGGCGCGACGACGGCGACCCGGTCGCCGGAGCGGAGCCGGGCCGGGATCCAGAGCCGGTGGCTGGTCATCGAGACGCTCCGTGGACGTCGGTCTGTCCCGGTTCACCGATGACAGAAATGCCTAAAACGGCGGAAATGCCCGCCACAGTGAGTAGTCTTACCCAGGTGAGGCCATGTGCCACCGATGGGCGGGGCGTGGCCGGTTCGTTCACCTCGCAAAGGGTGTCAGACTGTCCTCACTTATGCGACCCCCGACCCACATTCTCGTGGTCAACGGCATCAAGGTCCGTAGGCCGGTGTTCGTGCTCGGCGCCCCGCACTCCGGCGCGGACCTGCTCGCGCGCGCCCTGAAACGCTCCCCCGGCTTCCACGTGACCATGGGCAGGGCGGCGGTCGCGCACGTCGTCTACGCGTTCGCGCGGCGGCCGTCGATCATGCGCAGGACAGGCGGCGGCGCCGTCCGGGTGCTGCGCGACGCGCTCGCCGAGGCCTGGCAGATCGTCCCCGGCGCCTGCGCCGAATGCCCGGCGTCCTGCCGCGAGGCCGGCGCGGTCACCGGCCCGGGCCCGTGCGTCTCGCCCGGCACCATCGTCCGGTTCGGCGACGCCAACCCCGACCTGCTGTACAGCGCCCCGGTGCTGCTCCAGGCCTTCCCCGACGCCCGGTTCGTCCAGCTCATCCGGGACGCCAGGGACGTCACCGCCGACATGCTCGCCGACCGGGCCTCCATGCGCTGGTTCCGGCCGAGCATGCTCAGCGACGAGACCGAGTTCCCGAACCCGTTCCTCGGCGTCAACGCCAGCGAGCACCGCGAGAAGTGGTCGGCGATGGAGCTCGCGGGCAAGTGCGCGCTGCGCTGGCGCAGCGCCGTCCGCCTGAGCGCCGCGCTGCGCCAGGAGGTCCCGCGCGACCAGCTCCTGACGGTCCGCTACGAGGACATGGCCGGCTCTCCTGGCGAGACCATCGCGGCGATCTCCGGCTTCCTGGAGACCCGGGTCTCCAAGGTGGCCCTGTACGGGGCGGCGGCGCCCAAGGTCGGCTCCTGGCGCGCCCGCCTTCGGCCGGACGACGCCTCGCTGGTGGAGAAGGTGGCCAAGGAGGAGATGGCCCGGCTCGGCTACCTCTGACCCCGGCCCCGTACCCCGGGTCGGCTCCATCGGACCCCGCCGCGGGGGCGGGTCCCGCGCTCCGGCTCGTCGGACCGGCGCCCGGCGTGGTCAGCTCTGGTGTTCGAACTGGGTGCGGTACAGCTCGGCGTAGGCGCCGTTGGCCTCCAGCAGCTCGTCGTGGCGGCCGCGCTCCACCACCCGGCCGTCCTGGACGACCAGGATCGTGTCGGCCTCGCGGATCGTCGAGAGGCGGTGGGCGATCACCAGCGAGGTCCGTCCCGCCAGCGCCGCCTTCAGTGCCCGCTGGACCGCGGCCTCGGACTCGGAGTCGAGGTGCGCCGTGGCCTCGTCGAGTACGACCACCCTCGGCGCCTTGAGCAGCAGCCGGGCCAGCGCCACCCGCTGCTTCTCGCCGCCCGACAGCCGGTAGCCCCGGTCGCCGACGACGGTGTCCAGGCCGTCCGGCATGGCCTCGATCAGCTCGCCGATCTGCGCGGCGCGCAGCGCCTCCCAGATCTCCTCGTCGGTCGCGCCGGGCCGGGCGTACCGCAGGTTGGCGCCGATCGTGTCGTGGAACAGGTGGGCGTCCTGCATCACGACGCCGACGGCCTCGCGCAGGGAGGACATGGTGAGGTCTCGCACGTCGGCGCCGTTGATGCGCACCGCGCCGCGGGTCACGTCGTACAGCCGGGAGACCAGCGCGGTGATGGTGGTCTTGCCCGCGCCGGAATGGCCGACGAGCGCGATCAGCTCGCCGGGCCGCGCGGTGAAGCTCACCCCCGTCAGCACCTCCTGGCTCGGCCCGGTGTCGGGCCGCGCCACCGACTCCAGGGACGCGAGCGACACCTCCTCGGCCGCCGGGTAGCGGAACCAGACGTCGTCGAACTCGATGGTGACGGGCCCGCCCGGCAGCGGCCGCGCGTCCGGGGCGTCCGCGACCATCGGCTTGAGGTCGAGCACCTCGAAGACCCGGTCGAAGCTCACCAGGGCGGTCATCACGTCCACGTGGACGTTGGACAGGCTGGTCAGCGGGCCGTAGAGCCGCATGAGCATCGCCGCGAGCGCGACCAGGGTGCCGATCGCGAACGTGCCCTCGACGACCAGCACGCCGCCCACGCCGTAGACCAGGGCGGTGGCCAGCGCCGCGACCAGGCCGAGCGCCACCCGGAACACCGTGCCGTACATGCCGACGGTGATGCCGAGGTCGCGCACCCGGCCGGCGCGCCCGCCGAAGTGGACCGCCTCGTCGTCCGGCCGCCCGTACAGCTTGGCGACCATGGCGCCCGCCACGTTGAAGCGCTCGGTCATCACCGAGCTCATCTCGGCGTCGAGCTGCATCTGCTCGCGGGTCAGCCCCGACATGCGGCGCCCGACCCACCGGGCCGGGAAGATGAAGATCGGCAGCAGGATGAGGGCGACCAGCGTGACCTGCCACGACAGGATCAGCATCGCGCCGAGCACCATCACCAGGCTCACGACGTTGGAGACCACGGCCGACAGTGTGCTGGTGATCGCGCGCTGGGCGCCGATGACGTCACCGTTCAGCCGGGACACCAGGGCGCCCGTCTGGGCGCGCATGAAGAACGCCACGGGCATGCGCTGCACGTGGTCGAAGACCTCGGTGCGCAGGTCGTAGATCAGGCCCTCGCCGATGCGCGAGGAGAACCAGCGCTGGGCGAGCCCGAGCCCGGCGTCCAGCACGGCCAGCCCGGCGATCACCAGCGCGAGCCGGACGACCACGTCGCTGCGGTGCGGCACGATGCCCTGGTCGATGATCGACTTGAGCAGCAGCGGGTTGGCGATCACGATGACCGCGTCCAGCACCACCAGCGCCAGGAAGCCGGCGATCTGCCGGCGGTACGGCCTGGCGTACCGGGCGATGCGCGGCACCGTGCCCGGCGTGAGCCGCTCCTTGGTCACCGAACTGTCCCGCCGCAGGGACCGCATCACCTGCGGCCCGTATCCCCCGCCCAACATCGCCATCGTGGTCCTTCGCCGGTCCTCTCCCCGCGTGTACCGCTACGAGGGCGTGCGCCCCCAATTGCTCCTTCGGCGAAGCACGGGAAACGGTCGCGTGATTCCCGGGTCAGCTCAGGGCGAACGATCACCTACGAGCCGGTGCCCCCGAACAACGCCCGGATGCGGACGGCCTGCTCGGCCCGCTCGGCCGCGCACTGCTCCTCCAGCGTCCGGCCCACGGCGCCGTGGAGCAGCCTCTTGGTCGCCGTCGCCGCGTCCCTGTTCGTCGACAGCAGTGCCGTCGCCAGCGTTCGCGTGGCCTCGGGCAGCTCCTCTCTCGGGACCACCTGCTCGGCCAGGCCGAGCCGCAGCGCCTCCCCGGCCTCGATGGTCCGGGCGGTCAGGCAGATCTCCACCGCTCTGGCCACCCCGACGAGGTCGACCAGCGGCTTGGTGCCCGTCAGGTCGGGGACCAGGCCGAGCGCGGGCTCCTTCATGCAGAACCTCGCGTCGTCGGCGAGGATCCGCAGGTCACAGGACAGGGCCAGTTGGAATCCGGCCCCGATCGCATGTCCTTGTACCACCGCGATCGACACGATGTCCGGGCGGCGCAACCACAGGAAGCCCTGCTGGGCCTCGGTGATCCGCTTTTCGAACGTGCCGTCGTCGAGCGCGGCCGCGGACGCGAACGAGCCCTGCCCCGGCACCCCTTCCGGAGTGAATGTTCGCAGGTCGATCCCTGCGGAGAAGGACGGCCCCTCGCCTCTGACCACGACGACGCGCACCTGCTCAGGCAGCGTTCTGCCGATCCGAGCCAGAGCCGACCAGGTGGCGAACGTCTGCGCGTTGCGCTTGTCCGGCCGGTCCAATGTGATCGTCGCGATCTCGCCGTCCACCTCGAAGCGCAGACCGATCTCCGCGAGCTCCTCGCTCGTAAGGGTTCTCTCGGTTTCGCCGCGCACCCCTCCGGGGCGCGTGAGCGCTCCTTCCGTGCCCGGCTCGACACCCTCGCCCACCGAGATCGCCGCCGCACTCCCCCCAAGCGTCGCTTCCGGCATCGCCCGCTCCGTCCGTCATGTCGCTGTCCCGTCACGCCCGAACCCGGTGAGGTTCCAGAATCAGATTCTACCGGCGCGGGCGGGACGGGTTTCGACTGAACGGGACGAGCGGCTGCGGTCGCGCGTATCCGAGGCGGCCTTTTCTAGCGCTTCGACTTGCCTCGGGTGGCTCCCCCGCGCCCCCGCAGAGTCACTCCGGACTCGCTGAGAATGCGGTGGATGAACCCGTATGACCTGCCGGTCGAAGCGGCAAGCGCGCGGATGCTCTCACCCGCGGCATAGCGCTTCTTAAGGTCGGCGGCCAGTTTTTCACGGTCGGCCCCGGTCACCCGGGTGCCCTTCTTCAGAGTCTCGGCCACGAGTACCTCCTGTAGTGCCAGACTTCCGCAGCGTTACTCACGCCATGATCAGTCATTTCAGCCGGATCGGCTACCTACTCCATGGGAAAAGATCCGTACCCGCTCAAATTAAGATCAGGCGAGTGCCACAAGATCGGAAAATTCATCGCTCCAAGCGTCTTCCACTCCGTCTGGTAGCAAGATCACCCTATCCGGTCGCAGAGCCGCTACGGCCCCCTCATCGTGTGTAACGAGGACAATTGCCCCAGAATAGGACCTCAACGCGGAAAGTACCTGATCGCGGCTGATCGGGTCGAGGTTGTTCGTCGGCTCGTCGAGCAGGAGGACGTTGGCGCTCGAAAGCACCAGTGTGGCCAGGGCCAGGCGGGTCTTCTCCCCTCCGGAGAGCACGGAGGCGGGCTTGTCGGCATCGTCTCCGGAGAACAGAAACGAGCCCAGAACTTTACGCAAACTGACGTCGGGGACGTCGGGGCCGGCCGAGCGCATGTTCTCCAGCACGCTGCGCCCGGCGTCCAGGGTCTCGTGCTCCTGGGCGTAGTAGCCGAGCTTGAGGCCGTGACCTGGGCGAACCTCGCCGGAGTCGGGCTTTTCTATCCCGCCGAGCATGCGCAGCAGCGTGGTCTTGCCCGCGCCGTTGAGGCCGAGGACCACGACGCGGCTGCCCCGGTCGACGGCGGCGTCCACGTCGGTGAACACCTCCAGCGAGCCGTAGGACTTCGACAGGGCGGTGGCGGTGAGCGGGGTGCGGCCGCAGGGCGCCGGATCGGGGAAGCGGAGCTTGGCCACCTTGTCGCTGCGCCGCTCCTCCTCGACCCCGGCCAGCAGGCGCTTCGCGCGCCGTTCCATGTCCTGGGCGGCCTTGGCCTTGGTGGCCTTGGCGCGCATGCGGTCGGCCTGCGACATCAGCTGCGAGGCCTGGCGTTCGGCGTTGGCGCGCTCCCGCTTCCTGCGCCGCTCGTCGGTCTCCCGCTGGGCCAGATACGTGGTCCAGCCGACGTTGTAGGTGTCGATGACGCAGCGGTTGGCGTCCAGGTGCAGGACCTTGTTGACCGTCGCTTCAAGAAGGCCCACATCGTGGCTAATAATGATCAAGCCGCCCTGGTGAGATCGTAAAAAATCACGAAGCCACCCGATTGAGTCTGCATCGAGGTGGTTTGTCGGCTCGTCAAGCAGGAGAGTCTCCGCTCCGCTGAACAAAATCCGGGCCAATTCCACGCGGCGGCGCTGCCCGCCGGAGAGGGTCTGGAGCGGCTGCTTGAGCACCCGGTCGGGCAGCCCGAGGCTGGAGGCGATCGAGGCGGCCTCGGCCTCGGCCGCGTACCCCCCGAGGACGTGCAGGCGGTCCTCCAGGCGGCCGTACGCGCGCACCGCGCGGTCGCGGACGCGGTCGACGTCGGAGGCCATGCCGTGCTCGGCCTGGCGCAGCTCGCTCAGCACCTCGTCCAGGCCGCGGGCCGAGAGGATGCGGTCGCTCGCGAGCACCGACAGGTCGCCGGTGCGGGGGTCCTGGGGCAGGTAGCCGACCTCACCACTGACGGTCACCGTGCCGGCGGCGGGAAGGCCCTCGCCGGCCAGGACGCGGGTGAGCGTGGTCTTGCCCGCGCCGTTGCGGCCCACGAGGCCGATGCGGTCGCCCGGGTTGACCCGGAAGGACGCCCCCTCGATGAGCAGGCGGGAACCGGCGCGCAGTTCGATGTCAGACGCAGTGATCATGGCGAGGGAACACTCCCAGAGGGGAACGAGGTCGAAGGACGTGCTGTCGGAAGAGACCGGAGTGTCGCAGGGCAGCCGTGCGGCTCGGCCCGCTTCCATGAGTGCGCCGATCAATCGGGAGTGCGCATGTTCCTAGTGTACGGGCAGGCCGTACTGAGGATTGATACTTTAGAAAGAACTAATATGATGCGGTACGGCGCCCGGCGCGGGCCTGGAGCCGGCGGCGTCTCGGAGGTTCGCGGCATGAGCGGGAAGACCGGGAAGACCGGGAGGCCCCGGCTGAGGCACGCCCGTCCCGACGCCTTCACCGCCCTCGCCGACCCGACGCGGCGGCACCTGCTGGAGCGGCTGACGGCCGGCGAACGCTCGGTGACGGAGCTCATGGCCGACCTAAAGGTCACCCAGGCGGCGGTCTCACAACACCTGAAGGTGCTGCGGGACGCCGGGCTCGTGGAGGTCCGTCCCGACGGCAGGCAACGGCTCTACCGGCTCAGACCCGAAGGACTCACGGTCCCGCGCGACTGGCTGACCGACCTGGAACACCTCAGCCACCATCACCCCACCACCCTCGCCACCGCCCCCTACGACCCATCCCCCGACCCCGACCGTCCCCGCCCGCACCCCGACGCCGAATCCGACCACCCCGGCCCGCCCCTCGACCACCCCCA